>PBTV01000014.1 GCA_002729215.1 Rubrivirga sp. | reverse complement strand
TACCAGCTTCAGCCGTCTTCGGTGCGCTGTTGGTGGCGAGTGCGGATTTCATTTCCCGCAACATGCTTGCCCCTGCAGAAATACCCGTGGGTGCAGTCACAGCACTAGTTGGAGCACCTGTCTTCTTGGTGCTTTTGCGCCAGATGGTGCGTCGCGGGGTTATGAGCACCTGATGGCGTTGTTGGAACTGAAAGGGGTGTCACTGCTCACAAGTGATGTTGAGCGAGTCGCGTCGGTAAGTGCATCGGTCGACGCGGGTCAGCTTGTAGCGATCGTCGGTCCCAATGGTTCAGGTAAGTCATCTCTGCTGGGTTTGATGGCTGGCCTGTTCACGCCCACGCGCGGATCCGTTCTGCTGGACGGTCGACTGGTGTCGAATATGGGGCTGCGAGAACTTGCTATCCAGCGTGCGTGGCTGGGTCAATCAACGCCGGGCGCCGACAATTTCACCGTGGCAGAAGTTCTCAACTGGGGGAGGAGCTTCGCAGCCGGAGAAACCAGTGATGCACAGAGCGCACTTGACGAGGTGTTAGGGGTGTTCGAGGTGCAGGATCTGATGACGGCACGGTTGTATCGGCTGTCCGGTGGCCAAAGGCAGCGAGTCCACCTTGCTCGCATCTGGCTACAGGGAGCACGGATCACGTTGTTGGATGAACCCGATTCGAGTCTTGATGAAACCGGTCGGTCTATGTTGCGCGGTGCCGTGCAGGAATGTGTGCGGGCAGGTCGGACAGTAGTTTTGGTTACGCACGATCGTGGCTGGGCAATGAGCGAAGCGGACCTCGTGTGGGAGGTTTGCGCGGGCCGGATCGNTGTCGGCTAGCGTTCAGGCATGCTCAAAGGAATCGACCCNTTGCTCAGCGGCGACCTGTTGAAGATCTTGGACGATATGGGTCACGGCGACCAACTTCTGCTCGTGGACCGCAATTACCCAGCCGCAGCGAGCGGGAAGCCGGTCATCCGCTTGGGAGAGGTCGGGGTCCTGCGTGCGGCTCGAGCGATCTTGAGTGTGTTGCCACTCGACTCGTTCATCGACCACCCGTTGGAGCGCATGGAGGTCGAGGACGATCCTGTGAAGACGACGTCCTTGCAGAACGACCTTCTGGCCCTTGCCAGTGAGAGCGAGGGGCGCAGCTTGGAGTACGGCGTCATTCCGCGCTTGGACTTCTATCAGCGGGCAGCTGCCGCCTGCGCGGTGGTGCATACGTTGGAGGACCAGCCTTACGGCTGTTTCATTCTGCACAAGGGCGTTATCTTCTAGCCAGTAGCGTGACCAAAACCGACGATGAGGGAGATGGAGAAGACATGCCGGACGACGACATTGAGATCGGTGAAGACATCGAGGTAGAGGTTGTCCTCGACGAGAACGACAACGTGATCGGCACCGTTACCGACGATCTCGTCGTCGCCTCCGCCCCCGAAGGCTCACTCGTCGACGAGACGATCGACGTGCGAGATGCCGAGGGCAATCTCATCGTGGAAGATGAGACAGTCACGGTGTACNACGCGGACTCACATGTGGTCGCGAAGAGCGAAACGATCACGCTTCCGCTCGACTCGGAGTAGTCCTCTACCTGAAGCGAATATGTTCGGGTGAAAGATCTGCAAGCGTTCGAACGCCCAGTAGTGCCATCTGAGTCGTGACTTGCTCACGGAACAGCTCCACGACCTTGCGCACGCCCGATCGTCCTCCGGCCATCAGGCCGTAGAGGTGCGCGCGACCGACGAAAACACCGCGCGCTCCCAGTGCTACAGCCGCGAGCGCGTCCGCGCCGTCGGAAATACCACCGTCGAGGTACACCTCGCAGTCCTCGGGAACTGCTGCGACCACATCCGGGAGCAACTCCATCGGAACCGGCGCACGATCAAGTTGGCGTCCGCCGTGGTTGGACAAGACGATCGCGTTGACGCCGACGGCTGACAATTCCTTCGATGTGGTGACGGACTGGACCCCCTTGACGACGAGTTTCCCAGGCCACCGGTCTCGAAGCCATGAGACGTCATCAATGGTCAACGTTGCATCGAAAACGCGACTGAGCAGTTCCCCGACGGTGCCCTTTGAATTCTTCAAGGACGCGAATTCCAACGGCTCATGCGTTAAGGCGTTCCACACCCACGAGGGATGCAGCGCCATGTCGAGGGCTGTNGACACGGTGAGTTTCGGAGGAACGGTCAAACCGTTGCGAATGTCTCGGCGACGAATACCACCGACGGGAGTGTCGATCGTGAGTTCGATCGTGCTGTAGCCGGCCGACTCGACCCTGTCGAGCAAGTCGTGGGTGATGGAACGGTCTTTGGATATGTACAACTGAAACCAATTGTTCCCCCCGGCAGCAACCCTTTGCAGGTCTTCCGGGCTGGTGGTGCCGAGTGTGGAGAGAATAAACGCGAGGTTGTTATCGCGTGCGACGGACGCGGTGGCTTCCTCCCCAGCGTGGTGCATCATGCGCGTGAATCCTGTGGGNCCGAAACCGATCGGGAGATCCACCGGTGTACCCAGGAACGTCGTCGAAGGGTCGACGTTCGAAACGTCGACCAGAGCATTGGGGCGGAATTCGACGGAACGGAAAAGTTGGCGCTGACGCAACAGAGCGAGTTCTTCGCCGGCGGAGCCGTCGGTGTAGTCGAACACCGCCCGTGGAGTGAACCTCTTCGCGATAGCACGGATGTCGCTCAGGCTCGCCGCTCTCGCGAGTGCCCGTTCTCGCGAGTGCAGCTTAGGGGTTTCGAACTGCGCGAGTTCTCGGATTTCCGACCATCGGGGAATGCGCACAGCCCTCAGGATAGCGGCTGACGGTTCATTGCCCGAGCGTCACCGCGTGCGCAGTAGCACGAACTGAAAGCGTCCTTCAACGAAGTATGTCTGGCTGTAGGCGACGGGGGTTCCGTCGCGGTCGAAGTGCACTTGGTCAAGGAGGAGGTAGAGACCGTTGTCGGGTCGGTCGTCGCCCCAGCCGATGTCGGCCGAGTGGACGGCGTGCAACTCCGCGAGAGCCCTGACCGAGACCAAGCCGATCCGATCCATGGACGCGAACATAGAGCCGTCACCGAAACTGTTCTCGACTTCGGTCGTCATGTCACCCGCGGGCAGAACGTCGTACGAGTACGCCACGACTTCACTGTCGGCGGTGATGGCGCGCTGGAGTTCGAGAACGTCTGNACCACTGTCGAGGTGAAGTCGGGTTGATTCGTGGCGTGATCCGGGGCGGCGTGAGATCGAGTGGTACTCCACACCTGGCTCGAGGCCCATCTCGGCAATCGTTTCGGTGATCGATCGAAGTTCCTGAACCCCGGACCGGATCTGGCCGCCAAAGTCGACGACAAACATGCCTGATCCGTGACGAATGTCGACGAGGCCTTGGGATTCGAGGGCCTTGGCGGCGGTACGAATGGTCACGCGGGAAACNCGGTAGGAGGCGGCTAGATCGGTCTCGCTGGGAAGCCNCGCNCCGGGAGGGAACTCACCCCCGACAATTCTCCGGCGTAGGTCTTCGGCGATTCCTCGACCGAGAGGTATTCGCGAGGTTCCTCGCGTTGTATCCGTTCCTGTCACGTCGGTTCCACTCACAGTTACCCCCTCGGTGCGCTAGCCTAACCGCCACTTGTAGGACAACTGCTCAGTTGGAGATCTTGTGGNTCAAATTCGCGCGGTCCAGTGGTCGAACCAAGCCTTGGTCCTGATCGACCAGACCGAGCTTCCGACGACGGAAACGTACGTCACGTGCAGCCGAGTGGACGATGTGGTCGACGCCATCNTCCGGCTCGTCGTGCGTGGCGCCCCGGCGTTGGGTGCCGTGGGTGGGTACGGAGTGGCCGTCGCGATGTTGCAGGGTGAACGCGAGAACTGGGATGCCGCCCGTCTCGAATCGGACATCATTCGGATCCGCGATGCACGACCGACAGCGGTCAACCTCGCCTGGGGTGTGGACCGTGTGCGGCCCATGGTCGCTGGTGGCGTCGAGGAAGTCCTGGCCGAAGCGGATCGGATCGCCGAAGAAGACGAAGCGGCCAATCGAGAGCTGTCGCGACGTGGAGCGGATTGGATTCTGGCCAACACCACGACTCGACCGCTGCGCATCCTCACGCACTGCAATACGGGTTCTTTGGCGACGACCGCATGGGGGACAGCCTTGGGGATTATTCGAGAGTTGCACCTCCGAGGCGACGTCGAGCAGGTCTACGCCGATGAAACTCGTCCCCTGCTGCAGGGTTCGCGGCTGACGTCGTGGGAGTTGACTCAGGATCAGATCCCGCACGTCATCCAATCTGACGGCGCCGCCGCCTCGACGATTTTGCGGTCACTGGTGGACGTGGCGATCATCGGAGCGGATCGCATCGCGCGGAACGGAGACACGGCGAACAAGATCGGATCGGTCTCCGTCGCCCTTGCCTGCCACGCGGCCGGCATCCCCTTCGTTGTCGCTGCTCCGTCGTCGACCGTCGACCTATCAACTGCTTCCGGTGACGAGATCGAAATCGAACTTCGTGATGGATCGGAAGTCACGTCCATCGGGGGTGTCCAGGTCGCACCTGCCGGTGCTCAAGGATTCAACCCCGCCTTCGACGTCACCCCCGCGCGATTCATCTCCGCCATCGTTACCGAACATGCTGTCGTGCAGCCGAGTGCTGAATCGGCGGTCGACGCTCTGGTGCATCGGGAGGCACAGTGAATGATCATCTGACCCCGCTTCGACAGCTCGTCGACCGCTCGAATCGCATCGGTGATGACGCGTCACTCGTCGTGTACGGNGGGGGCAACACGTCGGCCAAGGGAAGGGTCGTGGATCACCTAGGGCGAGACCAGCAGGTGATGTGGGTCAAGGGCTCCGGTGCCGACATGCGCGGGTCGATCGAAACGGACTATCCGGCCCTACGTCTTGCGGAACTGACAGCGCTGCGGGATCGCGGCGAGATGACCGACGAAGAGATGACCGATCTTGTGACCCGGGCTCTGATGGATCCCGGCGCGCGGCGCCCCTCTATTGAGACCCTCTTGCACGCTTTCCTGCCGTTCACCCACATCGATCACGTGCACGCGGATGCCATCTGCGCGCTGACGAACCACGCTGAAGGGGCGCGCGTCACACGCGAAGCTCTGGGAGACGGGTTCGCCTACGTGGATTGGATTCGTCCGGGCTTCGAGCTGAGCAAGATCGTCGGCGATTTGGCTCACTACGAGGGGGTCGTGCTCGCCCACCATGGCCTGGTGACGTGGGCCGAGGACTCGAACGAGTGCTATCAGCGGACTATCGATGTGGTCGAGGCCGCACGTGCTTTCGTTGCGGAGCACTCCATCAACCCTGGGCCGCCACCTCGGCACGACGATATGCCGGTTGAGGAATTGGAAACTCTCCTGCTGCACCTGCGCGGAGTTCTCTCTCACAGCGGTCACCGAGTGCTGCGTGTCGATGATCGACTGCGAGAAGTTGCCGACCATCCGCAACTCGACACCATCGTCGCCGGCGGCGTCTCAAGCGCAGACCACATGTTGCGCATCAAGCCGCTGTCTGTTGCCCTGTCCGATACGGGCCCTGAGGAAGTATCGCGGGCCGTCGAGGAATACACGAGCGCGTACGAGTCGTACGTGCAGCGCAACGCCGATTCGATGCCCGAGGGGTATTCGGGACATGACCCGATGCCTCGGGTTGCTCTCGTCCCCGGAGTCGGCGCCATCACTACCGGTCAGAACGCCTCCGATGCGAAAGTTGCGGCCGACATCGCGGTCCACACCCACGGTGTCGCGNGAACGGTTCTCGACTCCTTCGGTGAGCCGGAGCCGTTGAGTGACGTCGAGACGTTCCGCTTCGACTACTGGCCGATGGAGCTCTACAAACTGAGCCTGAAACCTGCACCGGCCGAGTTCGCGGGACGCGTCGCGATCGTTACCGGAGCAGCCGCGGGAATAGGTCGGGGTATTGCGCTGTCTCTCGCGCGGTCGGGCTGCTCGCTGGTCCTGGCTGACCTCGATGCCTCGGGGCTCGACGAGGTCGCCTCGACGATCATCGACGCCGGAGGACCCGAACCTGTCACCCTCACCGGAGACCAGTCAGATTCCAGCGTGGTGCGCTCTACTGTCGCAACGGCTATCCGACACTTCGGTGGACTCGACGGCGTGGTCATGAACGCCGGGATCGGTGTGACCGGCTCGCTGGCTGAACTCACGGACGAGAAGTGGCGTGCGGCCCTCGACATCAACCTGACCAGCGCCTTCGCGTTGACCCGCGAGTCCATGCGCGCGCTCCAGGTGCAAGGAATCGGTGGTTCCTTGGTGTTCGTGGCAAGCAAGAACTCCTTCAGTCCGGGAGCAAACTTCGGTGCCTACTCGGTGAGCAAAGCGGGAATGGTCCAGTTGATGCGTATCGCTGCGCTGGAAGGGGGGAAGTCGGGCATCCGGTCGAACGCGGTAAATCCAGATGCGGTCTTCGACAATTCACGCTTGTGGGATAGCGGTCTGCGAGAAGAGCGTGCGGCTGCCCATGGGATCGCCCCGGACCAACTGGAAGATTTCTACGCGTCGAGGAACATTCTGAAACGTCGGGTGACGACCGCCGATGTCGCGGCATCGGTGGAGTTTCTTCTCTCGGACCGTTCATCTCGAACAACAGGATCGGTGATGACCGTCGACGGTGGAGTGGCCGGAGCGTTCCCGCGCTAGATAAACGAGGCCGACTAGTTTGGCTAGACCGGCTAAACCTTCTGAACCGACTGTACGAGTCGGCGAGCATTCTCGGCCAGGTCGCCTCTGTGAAGCGCTCCACCGACAAGGAGTGCGACGTCGATGCCGTAGAAGTCGGTGAGTTCGTCGATCCGATCGAGGGTCATGCCGCCACCGGGACTCAGCCAGGCAGACGCAAGCGAGCCAAGTGGAGCCAGGCACGCCGCCTGAATCGCCGACAATTCCTCCGGCGAGAAACTGAAACGCCCCCCGTGGTTTGGGAAGATGGAGATGTCGGCCCCCGCCAATCGCATCAGTGTCCCGAACATGATCCCGTGGTCGATTCCCTGGTCTGGATTCACCACATTGGATCCCAGGAACGAGGGGTGAGCCATGATGGGGAGAGCGAGGTCGTCGGCATCGGCAAGAGAGCGCATCGCGTCGAAACCGCAGATACCGGGCAGTACCAGCAAGGCTCCGGCCCCTGCTTCCTTCGCAAAAAAGGCCGCGTCCCGCAGAGAGTCTGCTGGAACATTCAGGCTCGGCATGTATGCAGACGGGTGGCCGGTCTCCGACGCTGCCTCGTTCACCGCCTGGGCGATGGCCGTGACGCGATCGCGCCACGTGGCCCAGGGTTGATCGGCAAGTCCGTGATCGTCCTTGATGATGTCGAATCCGGCAGTTGCGATGGTCCGAGCCATGGTCGCCAGCATCTGCGGGCTGGACCCCATCGGCTTCACCGCGGTACAGACCAGGGGGCGATCGGAAGCGCCGAAGAGAGATCGAAGTCCCGGAATCCCGAAACGGGGTCCACGGAAATCATTGAGGATCGAGTCGGGTAAGCGCAGGCCGCGGACCCGGACCCCGGGGAACAGCGAGACGTTGCCCCACAACAAGTTGAGCACTTGCACTAGGCCACCGCCGGCCACGCCGGGGTCGTATCCGATGGTTATGTCTCTACCGTCATCGCTGAGTACGTGACCGACCACGCCCTGTTGAATCCACTCCGGTGCGAGCTCGAAGGGGAACTCGATGGTCTGCTCGACGCGGATAGCATCGGCGATTGCGCGGGGGTCCTCGGCGGTGATCCGGTAGTCGATTTCGATGAGGTCGCCGGATGCGGCTGCGGTCATAGCGCTTCGACCTTCGCGTTGCTGTGCGTTGCGGCGACGCGCACCTTGGTGAGATCGGAAGCAGAGACCCCGAGAGGTCGATCGAGCACGTTCTCGGCTACTCGCACCAGCGACAGGGCATCGAGGTGGTACTCGGCGAGCAGATACGGCTGAGACGCTCCATGCGCGTACGTATCTCGCAGGCCCATTCGGTGCAAAGGCGTGGCGATCGAGTTCTCCGCCATGACCTCCGCCACGGCCGACCCGAGGCCGCCGGTGGTCAAGTGGTTCTCCATGGTGATGACCCCTGCAGTCGCCGAGCGCAGCGCAGTGACGATGGTCGGATCGGTGAAGGGCTTCAGGGTGGACACATGAAGATGGGACACCGACACGCCTGCTGAGCGGAGCGCGGGAATGGCGCGCAGGGCTTCCTCGGTCAGGATTCCGGAGGTGAGTACGACGAGTTCGGCCGGCGCGTCGAGAGCGTCTCCGCCGAGACTGAGGACCCGCGCCCGGTTGAACTGCATCGGTTCGTCTGCCGGGAACAATCGCGGAACCTCACCGCGGAGCATGCGAACGTAGACGGGCCCGTCCACGGCGTGGGCGACGTCCACGACGGATTCGACTTCGGTCGCATCGCCGGTTTCCACGATCGTCATGTTGGGAATCGTGCGCATGACCGCCACATCGTCGATGGCTTGATGGGTGACGCCCCCGGGAGTGGTGATGCCGGGAAGGAAGCCCACAAGTCGAACCTTGAGGTTGGGGTAGGCCACGGACATCTGCAGTTGATCCAGGGGGCGGCGATAGAGGAAGACCGCGAACGTGTGAAGCCAGGGCTCGAAGCCTTCCCGCGCCAGACCCGCGGCGAAACTGAGCATGTTCTGCTCCGCCATTCCCATTGAGAAGAATCGGTCGGGGTAGGTGTCTCGCCACTTGCCCACCTCGCAGGAGTTGGTCAAGTCTGCGCTGAGAACGAGAACCTCGGCTTTATCGGCGGACCAGTTGATGAAGTTGTCCACGTGGGGACGGGTCACGATCTCGATGTTCGAACGTGTGCTCATGCCTGACCCCCCGACGACGAGACGGATTCGGTGGAGACGAGAGCTTCGTAGAACTCCTCATACTTCGCACGCTCGTCGTGACCGGTGAAACGCAGGTAGTGCAGCACCGGTCGGCGCTCGTTCATCAGCGGCACGCCGCGAACGGGGTCGGTGTAGGCCAGAACAAAGTGCGGGCGCCCGGTGGGCCGTTCCAAGGCGTGGGTGAGGGCGGCGATGTTGTGTCCGTCGACCGAATCGGCGCTCGCGCCGAACGCCTTGATCTTCGTGGCCAAAGGTTCGATGTTCATGACCGAGTCCATGGGGCCGTCGCACTGGGCTCTGTTGACGTCGACGACGACGCGAACCGAATCCAACCCGTAGAACGCGAGTGCCTGGATCGCCTCCCACGTCTGGCCTTCTTGGAACTCACCGTCGCTCATGAAAACAAAGGTGCGCCCCGTCTCACCCTTCAACCTCCTGCCGAGGGCGATCCCCCCCGCGGTGGACAGTGCTTGCGCGAGGGAACCGGTCGTTGTTTCGAAACCGGGCGAGTGCTCGGCGCCGATCATTTCGACGGTCGATCCGTCCTTGTTGAATTGATCGAGAGCGGCCTCGTCTAGGCGACGGGCCTCGATGAGTGCTGCGTAGACCACCAGGGCGTAGTGCGCAGGGGAGATGATGAGTCGGTCGAGGTCGGGACCGGGCTCCCCGTGAAAGATGCCGCCGGAGATCCGCGGCGCCTCGGGTCCTGGTACGGCGTCGAAGTCCGCCGGGTGCAAGGGCCCGTCGGTGGAAGCCAAGTTCAGGACGTTCCCGTAGAGCGAGGCGAGTAGTTCCGCCGACGAGCACGCCTGGCTGAGATAGCCGCCGTTGTTGGCGAGTACGTGTGCGAGGACCCGCTGGCGGATCCCTTGGGCGATCTGTTCGGCTGTTGGGGACGCGGAGAAAGCCATAGCGCAAGGCTACAAAGTCATAAGTCGTCCTACAAGTTTTCCCCTAGAACTCCTCAGGACCGTGCCCGGTGACGAGCGATCTGTGGCACGGTTCCCCCGTGACTGATCAATCCCTCGTAGCCGGTGTAGACACCTCAACCCAATCGGTGAAGGTGGTGGTCCGGGAGGCCGAAACTGGAGCGTGGGTTCGCGAGGGGCGTGCATCGCATCCGGACGGCACCGAAGTCGCCCCTGAGGAATGGTGGACGGCTTTCGGTGCGGCCTGTTCGGGTGGACTGCTCGACGGTGTTTCGGCCATCTCGATCGCCGGGCAGCAGCACGGAATGGTCGCCTTGGACGAGAGTGGTGATGTTGTTCGGCCCGCCTTGTTGTGGAACGACACTCGGTCGGCTCCCGACGCGAGCGACCTGGTGACCGAACTGGGTGGCCCGGCCATGTGGGCCGACGCGGTAGGCAGCGTCCCTGTTGCGGCCTTCACGGTGAGCAAAGTGCGATGGATGGCTCGAAACGAGCCGGACAACGCCGAACGAACGTCGACCATCATGCTCCCGCACGACTACCTGACATGGATGCTCGCCGATCAGCCCCATGCGGCAACCACCGACCGGGGTGATGCCAGTGGCACGGGTTACTGGTCCCCAATCGAGGGCGAGTACCGGCGCGATCTGATGCGGCTGGCTCTCGGAAAAGACGTGCAACTCCCGCGCGTTGCCGGGCCGGATGAGACCGTTGGGGAGGTGGGCGGTCGCGCCCGGTCTTTCCTCGGAATCAACGGATCGTCACCGATCGCCATCGGTCCAGGAACGGGCGACAACATGGGCGCAGCGTTCGCTCTGGAAATCGCTCCCGGCGACGTCGTGGTGTCCCTAGGAACATCAGGTACCGCGTTCGCGGGATCGAGTCAACCGACCAAAGACCCCACCGGGCTGGTCGCGGGCTTTGCTGATGCCTCCGGTGTCTTCCTACCTCTGGTGTGCACACTGAACGCCGCGCGCATCCTCACCAGCACCGCTGAACTCCTCGGCGTCGACAAGGATTCCTTCGCGGCGTTGGCGCTCGCCGCTGAACCCGGTGCCAGCGGACTCGTCATGCTCCCGTACTTCGATGGGGAACGAACCCCCAATCTGCCCGGTGCTCGCGGATCTCTTCACGGCATCAGTCGGGAGAATCTGACACCGCAGAATCTCGCGCGGGCGGCCGTCGAGGGAATGCTCGGCGGACTTGCCGACGCGGTCGACGCGCTCGTCGATGTGGGTGTTCAGCCGAGCCGGGTACTCGTAGTCGGAGGTGCTGCGTCGAATCCGGCGGTGGCAGATATCGCAGCCACGCTCGTGGGCGTCCCGGTGCAGATACCTCCTGCTGGTGAGTACGTTGCCGACGGCGCGGCCCGGCAGGCGGCATGGATTCTGCGCGGCGGGGAACAACCCGCATGGAGTGACGTACGGCCCGGCGAGACGGTCTCTCGCGATCCACAACCGGCCGCCCAGGTGCGGGAGCAGTATCGGCAGGCGCGGGAGGCCCTCTACGCGTGATGCGGGCGCCAGGCCGGCACGCGTCATGTCGTTGAAGCGCTTGGTTTCGAAGCGCCTGCAACCAGGGCCCAGGTTGGGAATTTGGGTGAAATGGCATCCTCGACGGTTGAAAGTTCAGCAGAATGATCCTGCCGCCTCCCCCGGCGGCGATCGGTATGCACGGCATACCCCAGGAACCCGCGCGTCAACCCCCCCCCAGCCGCGCGGGTTCCGTCTGTTGTGTGGGTCAGGCGCGGGACTCGAACATTCCCAGCAGAGCGGCGACGCCCAGCACCGATCGAGGTGCGTAGGCGGCCCGCCACAGTCCGCCGTGGTTCGCTCCCTCGGTGAAGAGATTCATCGGGTTGGACAACGGGGTTGCGGGATGGGCGGTCGACGTCGGGTTGCGAAGGTCATGCACCAACATTGCGGCCATCAGCGTCGTCGACGTGGACGGATCGAATACCTCGACCCCGAAGCGATCGGCCCCGGCGTACGCCGCCGCGAGCGCTCGGTTGCGAACAACGGAGCGGGTTCGGGTCGCGGGCGCGAGATTCAAGGAGACTGGGACGCCGTCGGCGCGAGCGGCGAGAGCTCGCCACCGTTGAATCCGCTTCGCGAGTATGTAGTTAGGGCCTTGCTGGGGGATGATCGAATCGTTCAGGCCGACCTGTTCACCGCTCGGTGTCGAATAGATCTGCGGGTAGTTCGGCTCGAACTGCCTCGCAATGCGAAGAGGCGCCTGGAGGAGACCGCCGAGCCCCCGGCCTTGCCAGCGTCGACGGCTCTCTTCAACGCACTCGGCAGGAACGACGAACACATCAGTGGGGGTCGCCAAATAGGCCAGCGTGATGTCGTCTCGGTGTTGCAGCAGGGTGGTGACGATTGCATCGCTCGCCCCGGAGATCTGTACGTGTTGGGCGCCGTCCGCGTAGGCGTAGGTGCCAAGCACGAACGGCTGATTAATCTCTGCCAGCCATGTCCGCACCTCTGGCACAGCGGTGACGAGATCGACGCCTGCTGCGCTGCAGATCGTCGCATCGTCGTCTGGGTGCACGTCACCCTCGACGACGAAAGGTGGCTGGCCCTGGGCGTCGAGCGGGATGGGTACGCGGAGGCTGCCGGCTGTGCTCCGTGTAATGGCTGTCAGTCGTTCCCAGATCCCAGGACGGGGAAGATCGATGGCGTGAACCCGGGCGCCCCAGCGCAACAAGGAGCGAGTCGGTGCCATCTCCGCACCGGCGCCGAGCAGGGCGATGTCGACGTCTCGTAAGTCCATCCAGTCTGGGTTGTCCAGAACGAGGTGTATCGCATCGGCAAACGATGGTTCGGCTATTCCGTTGGCGATCCATGAGTCGACCTGTCGGCGGAGTTCACTTCCAAAAAGCCGGCCGCCCTTGTAGGGGACAGAAATCTCTTCCTCGGGGGTTGCTCGCCCGCGCACCGTGACCGAAGCCAAGCCTCGTTCGCTGAATCTCTCCATTGCCTCGGGTAGGGACATTTCTTCCTTGTCGCGCCGAAAGGTGAAGCGCTGCTGTGCCGATTCCAGGCCATGCCGGGAAATGGAGACCGCGTTATCCGGCGACTGTGCAGCGGCGAGAACTATGTCTCGCAAGGGAGCGATGTACCCCTTGCGCCAGTCGCGGGTGTGTTCGATGCGAGCCGCGATTGCCGGATCGACGGCGCGGATGGAGTCGGCGAAAACCGCTCGACCGGTGGCGGATGTGCTGCGTCGGCCGTCCCCCCCGAGGGGAAAACACACTCCCTCTGCATCAGGGGAACGTGGATTCGGCACGAGGTCAGGATACTCAGCGCTGCTGCCGAGAACGTTCCGCTAAGACCACCCCGGTCAGGATGAGTGCACCACCGATGAGTTGAACGATGCCCAAGGACTCCGAGAGAACGAGCCACGCGATAAGAATCGCTAGCAGCGGTTCGGTCAATCCGACGACGGACGCTTGGGAAGCGCGGAGATGGCGCATCGATGCCACGACCAGCCAGAACGGAACCACCGTTCCCATCACGATCATCCACAAGGCCAGGCCCCACAGCGGCTGATCGCCGAGAGGTGCTCCGAGATCTCCCAAACTGGTGCCGGACAAGTCGGACCAGGGAAAGCTCCACCACGGTTGAACGACGACCCAGAACAACGATGCGAAGCCGAAACCCCACATGGTCAATGACACGGGGTCGCGCGGTTCCGGTAGTCGCATCTGTCGATCGGTAATCAAGTAGTGGGCGCTGAGCGCGAGTGCCGCTCCGAGAGCGGCCAACAGGCCGATCACCTCGAAAGAGAAGCCGCGCCACACCTCCGCCACGAGTGCGAGTCCTACAAGCGCGACGGTCAAAGCCAGCCACACGGTCCGTCGCGTTGGCTCTCGAAGAGCGAAGCGGAACCACAGCGCGACGAAGACAGGTGCAGTGAATTCGATCAACAGCGCGACGCCGACGGGCAAGTAACGCAGTGCAACGAAGAACAGGTACTGCGTCATTGCGACGCCGAGAATCCCGTAGGCGATCAGGAACGGCCACTCTGAGCGATGGATCACCAGGCGCCGTGGGCGAGAGATGACGATGAAGGCGAGAAGAATCACGAAAGCCCCGGTCACGCGCAGTTGGGAAAGGCGAGCAGCGTCGATGCCGCTGAGCAGGATGGCTTTCGATACGGAGCCGTTGATGGCGAATGTCAACGCTCCGAGAAGGTAGAGGGTGTAGCCCACCCACAAAGAACGGCGAGCTGCCAATGGAACTCCGGGGAGTGGTTCGACGAGATCGCTCATGCCAGGCGGCAACCGCACGAGATGGCGGCGTCGTCGCAGGTCGGATGGGCCCTTTGCATGGCACCGAAGCCTAGGGATCAGTCATCGACTGACACGACAGCCGGCACCTGTGACGGATTACCCCAGAGCGGCGAACTACTCGGCTCCCTCGGAAGGAATACCCGTGAATGCCCCGTCGAAGAGGATTGCGTGATCTTGACCTTCTTCTGCCGCTAGGGAGGAGGATCGACGGGCGGCGCCGAGCCAGCCGCACGAGCAGACGGATTGGAGGAAGTGCCTCTGCACACGTCGCACCTGAACCTCATGATGCATCATGGTCTCGCGGGGTACCGGTTGATCCTGATCTTGGTGCACAGGCTTTCCGGTCCCTTCGTAGGTGTTGTGCGGGTGTGTGGCGACACTCATTTCGATATTAGAACGAGTGTGGAACCGGAGAACGAAAGGTGAGTTAACGCCACATGAACGGCTTGCGCAAATATGGACGCGCGACTCACGTCCTCGCGGTGCTCATTGCCGTGTTCCTCGCATCGATCGTCAGTCCTGCACGAGATGCCTCTGCCGTCGTGGGCGGATCCCCGACCACTATTGAGGCGCACCCCTGGCAGGCACTCGTCATTGTTGCGCCCGATAGCCGGTTGTGCGGTGGATCGATTATTGACAGTCAGTGGATCGTGACGGCTGCTCACTGTGTTGTAGGGGCGAGTCCAGACGGCGTGGATGTGCACGTCGGAACCAGCACGTTGCGCGGTCGATCTGCGGGAAATCGAGCGATGGTGGTGGAGGTTGTCGTCCATCCGGATTGGGACGCATCTGCCTACCGCAACGACGTAGCACTCCTGCGACTCGTCGAGCCTTTGGCGTTCGGTTCGAGTGTTGCGCCCATCCGAGTCCCGGTGAGCCAGGACCCGAACGCGTGGCCGCCGGTGGGAACGGCGGCGACAATCTCTGGCTGGGGCTCGACCGAGTTCGAAGGCGACCCTTCCAATCAATTGCGGGCAGCCCAGATTCAAATTCTCGGGAGCCCGGACCGGGGTGACTGCGGCAGTTACGGATCGAGCTTCGACCGCGTTGTGGAGATCTGCGCAGGGGTACCGACCGGGGGAATCGACGCGTGCCAGGGTGATAGCGGAAGCCCACTCGTCGTCGACGTGGAGGGAACGCCTGTGCTCGCGGGTGTCACGAGCGTTGGATTCGAATGCGGTCGGGTGGACTACCCGGGGATATTCACCCGATTGACGACGTTCGTCTCGTGGATGGGCGGTTACGTGCCTTCGCTCAGTGGGCCCGTCGACGCCCCGCAGCAGGTTCAAGTCGCAGCGATCGCGGGCGAACGTCTTCTCGTTGACTGGAAAGCCCCGGTGGCGGCACCGCTGCCGGTGGGCTATCGCGTGGTGACGACTCCGGGAAGTCGTTCCTGTGTTGTCGATGGGTCCGCGCGGCTGTGTGTCATCGAGGATGTCGACGCAGGCCGTTTGTACGAGGTTGTCGTAGCAGCGATCTACTCATCGGGTAGCGAAGCCTCCGCCAACCCTCTCGCCGTGGTCAGCGTCGATGGAGTGACGTCGGTCGGCACGCGACTCAGGCCCAAACGTCTCGCGCAGTGGGCTGGCCTGAAGGTGGCCGCGAAGGACGATGTGTGGCTGGAGGTGCGCCCCGCGTCGACGGAGGTGTGCCTGCGGAGGGGATCGAAGAAGGAGCCACGATTTGTTCGGGGTCGCACATCCGGCCTATGTGCTGTCCGGGTGACCGTTGTCCGACCGTCGGGTTCGAAGAAGAAGTCGGTTGCTTACGTAGCGGTGGGCTGATTACCGGGCTAGTTGATGCTGCTCCACCGCGACCGCCCGGGGGCCTGCGTCCGTCCGCTCTCGATGGACAACGATCATGGCGCCGGGCGCGAGCCGGGAGTCCCAACTCAGATCATCGTGAATCGCGGTTTCCGTGAGTCCGAGAGAACGTCCCAGGGAAGAAATCACGGTGGGTAGCACGGGTCGGTGCGTGCAGAGCACGGTGGGCGCCGGGGAATCAAGCAGTTCACACGCGCGCGCCGCCGTCGCCTCGGGATCGGACTCATGACCGGATTCACTGAGCGCGGGTTCGAGGTGAATCTTCGTATCGATCGTCTTCGCGAATCGTGAAACAGTCGAGATGCACCGCTTGAACGGCGACGAATGAACGCGCTCGATTCCATAAGCATCCAGAATGTCCACGAGCGTCTTCGCTTCCCCCCGACCACGACCGGAAAGCGGACGATCCGTGTCGTCGCCCCCGTCGAAATCGCCGCGTTTGATGGCTTTTGCGTGACGCAGGATGATGAGGGGAGTGGTGGAGGGCGCTCCAGCGGCGAGGCGCACGATTGCCGCATCGTCGGAGTAAGTCAAGAACGCCGATGCTTCAGAAACCGGCACCCAACGGACTTCGTCGACCTCTTCGTCCGGGGCAAACCCTTCGTCTTCTCGCACGTGGCCGACCCAGTAGTCCACGGACTTGTGTGCATCGCCGGAGACGTAGTGCGTGGAGGGAAGAGGGGCACCGAGAACGACGCGATACCCCGTTTCCTCGTCGCACTCTCGAACGGCGGTGCACGGGGTTGTTTCCCCTGGATCAACCTTGCCCTTCGGAAGTGACCAGTCGTGACGGTGCGGTCGATGGACAGCGAGGAAGCGACGCTCCGTCGCCTCCGCCGGAGAATCGAAGACCACAACTCCGGCGGCGCGGATGGAGGCTTCCTGCCCGGTTCCGGTCATCGCCGCACCAGTTTCAGCGAGCGAGCATGACGATCCATAGACGGCCATTCCTCGGTGAAGGCACTCCGGGGTGCCGCATCACCCCGAGAGATCTCCGATGCCAGCGCACCCAGGCAGAACCCGATAGCGCCCGGCGCGGATGCCGACATGTCGCGCAGCCATTCCACTGAGATCGCTGAATCCTGCTCGTCACGTAATGAATCGGACGCCGCGCGAAGGCTGGCTGCCAGCTCGGAGTACTCGGGACCGAGAATCGGGGCCACCGAGTCCATGGCGAAGGCAGTCCGCTCGGCTCGCCGTCGAATCTTGTGCCACAGGGCATCATCGCCACGTGCGTGTGCGGCGCCGACGGCGGACGACAACTTTCGCCAGGAGCATCCAATGCATCGTCGAAGGGTCTTCTTCGCGGGTGCGAATCCATCGACAGTCACCGGCGGTTCGGCGACCATGATGATCAAATCCTCCAGAAGAAATCCGTGCCGGTCGCTTCGCAAGGCAGCGAGCGCCCCGGATCTCGTCGCCTGCACGCGAGCGTCCAGAGCTTGTGCGATGAATTCTCTGACAGCGGGATCTTCCGTCATTGCCGATAATCGGGCCGACTGAAACTCGGCGTTGCGAACTTCACCGAGTTCTGCCGACACCCAGGAAAGTTCTTCACACAGAAAAGCCACGGTGTCTGGATCAAGGATTGGCGCGAAAGTCTGGACAATGCTGAACAGCCGTCGACATTCGACGTGCAATCGATGTGCCGAATCGGGGAGTCCTCGCCGAACAGCAACGTCTGCTTCGAGCAGGCTGTTGACGTGCCGAGCAAAGATGTATTGAAGGGCATCGACCGCCGGCTTGTCGGCCGCAGGAGGCGAGATGATCGGTACGTCTGGCGGGTCCCCTGCCCGTCTACCCACGGCGGACGCGGCTTTGCTCACCGTGCTCGGCTGTGCACCCGCATCACGAAGGGCTGACGCAATACTTCGCGCTACCCGCTGGGCCTGTTTCGAGTCCGCGACCAACTCCACTTCGACCTCGTGAAAGCGGGTCGCCGGCGGTCGGTCAATGTCGAAACCCTCCAGGGCTACCCAATCGTCGACCACCTCGACCAGGATCTCGCCCTGGTCATCACGGACGAGGTAGGGAGATCGTTCGGTCACCACGCGGGCTACCGGCACCAGTTCCTGGCGTCGAATCAGGGGCGAAGCGATAGACACGAGGGGGGACGGTATCAACGAGGCGGTGCCGTCGACGTGGATCTCGTCCATTCCGTGTGCAGGTGCGCCCGCATCGGAATAACGAAGCGGCAATTTCATGTGCCAGCCGTCGTCCCCTCCACCCGAACGGCGACGAAGGGTCACCCCCCATCGAATAAGCGAAAGCGATGCGGTGTCGTAGTAGGTCGCGTCCATCGACCGGTGGTCCAGGGGCTCACCGACGTGATGTGTCGACGCCAGAATGTCGCCGATGTTGATGATCAGATCCGCAGGGATCCGGAACTTAATCTCGATCTCTCGATGTTCGGTGGTGCTTCTCACGCGCTCCCCAGTGCGGTGGTGCGTTTGGTCTTCTCGCGAATGAGGTACTCCTGGAAGTCCTGGAGTGCAGACCCCGACTCGTCGGCGAGTCGGCGATTCCATGAACCGTGAACATCGAGATCCCATGCGGCGGTATTGGGAGCGAAGGCGAGGTCGAAGAGGTCGTAGACCTCCGCGACGTGCTCGGGGTCTGCGAGGCTTACGAGCGCTTCGACCCTTCGATCCAAGTTTCGATGCATCAGATCAGCCGACCCGATCCACGCCGAGTGGTTGCCACCGTTCGTGAAGCAGTAGGCCCGCGAATGCTCGAGGAAACGTCCGAGGATGCTGCGCACGCGGATGGTCTCACTCACACCGGGCATCCCGGGGCGAAGGGCGCACGTCCCCCGCACCCAAATATCGATCGGCACCCCGACCGCCGACGCTCGGTATAGCGCATCGATGGTCTCCTCGTCTACCACTGCGTTGCTCTTGATGCGGATGCCGGATGGCCGCCCTGCGACGTGGTGGTCGATCTCGCGATTGATGCGTTCGATAAGCCCGGACCGCACGGAATGCGGGGCGATGATCAAACGTTGGTACTCGGTATTGCGGGAATATCCGGAGAGAACGTTGAACAGGTTCGAAATATCTTCGCCAATGTCCGGCTTGGACGTCAACAAGCCGAAGTCTTCGTACAAGCGAGCCGTCTTGGGGTGGTAGTTCCCGGTGCCAATGTGACAGTAGCGACGGAGCTGACCACCTTCGTCACGAACGACCATCGACAATTTGCTGTGGGTCTTCAACCCAACGAGGCCGTACACGACGTGCACTCCAGCCTGCTCGAGCTTTCGCGCCCACTCGATGTTGTTCTGCTCGTCGAAGCGGGCTTTGATCTCAACGATCGCCAAGACCTGCTTGCCCTCTTCGGCAGCACGGATGAGGGCATCCACGATGGGTGAATCACCGGACGTGCGGTAGAGAGTCTGCTTGATCGCGAGAACGTGTGGATCTATCGCCGCTTGCTCGAGAAAGAGTTGAACGCTCGTAGAGAACGAGTCGTACGGGTGGTGTAGGAGCACGTCTCTTTCGCGGACAACGGAGAGCACATCGGGGGCTTGAGCGCTTTCCACTTCGCTTAGTTGACGCGATGTCTTCGGGACGAACTTCTGCTGTTTCAGATCGTCGCGGTCTAGGCTGACGATTGTCCAGAGTCCCGTCATATCGAGAGGGCCGGGAAGGCGGAAGACCTCCGCCTCACTGACGTCGAGTTCGCTCACCAGCAGATCTAAGACGCGCGCATCGATGGTTTCTTCGACTTCGAGACGAACCGGCGGCCCGAACCGGCGGCGCACCAATTCGCGCTCCAGGGCCTTCAGAAGATTCTCGGCGTCATCTTCTTCGACTTCGAAGTCCTCGTTACGGGTGACGCGGAACGCGTGATGTTCGCAGATCTCCATTCCAGGGAAGAGCTCGTCGAGGTGGGCGGCGATGATGTCTTCTAGAGGCACGTAGCGTTGATCGCCGACTTTGACGAAGCGCGGAAGAAGTGGTGGAACTTTGACTCGTGCGAAGAGTTCGGTGCCCGTCGCGGGATTTCGCACCACGACGGCGAGATTCAGCGACAAGCCACTGATGTAGGGGAAAGGGTGTGACGGATCGACAGCGAGGGGAGTCAGGATGGGGAAGACCTTGTTGTCGAAGAACCGATCCATCTCCGTCTTTTCGGCTGGCGTGAGTTCCTCCCAGCGCAAGAGATTGATTCCCGCCGCCTCGAGGTCGGGTCGAACGTCGACCCGAAAGATGTCCGCCTGGCGGAGCTGAAGTTCGTACGCGCGAGCCCAGATAGCTTCCAGGACTTCTCGTGGCGTGAAACCACTGGTGGCTCGTACGGCGATGCCGGTTGCGATCCGCCGTTTGAGTCCGGCCACCCGAACCATGAAGAACTCGTCCAGGTTGCTCGCGAAGATCGCCAGGAATTTGGTGCGTTCCAGCAAAGGGAGTTCTGGGTCTTGGCTGAGTTCGAGAACCCGTTGGTTGAAGGCGAGCCAGGACAGTTCTCGATCGAGGAAGCGGTCATCGGGAAGATCGGACTCGGGGCTTTGGGGCAAGGGTCGATCCTCAGATATCGGCGCGAGCGCGCTGGTATCGGAGACATCGTGGGTGGTCACGCTCCGATGGTGCCATAGGCAGGTAAACGGCCGATGACT
Organism: Rubrivirga sp.; assembly: GCA_002729215.1. GTDB lineage: Bacteria > Actinomycetota > Actinomycetes > S36-B12 > S36-B12 > S36-B12. The sequence goes on along the minus strand of PBTV01000014.1, from coordinate 19,150 downwards.
ATTTGCGGTCAGCTGTGAGGCGTTCGGTACATGATGTCGGTGTCCCACCGAACGAATCCCAACCCCTCATACAGGCGAATCGCCGGACGGTTGGAAGCGTCCACATACAGCATGACCTGGTCGAGCCCCCGTCGCCGAAGGTGGTGAAGACCGGCGAGGGTGAGTGCTCGACCCAGACCGGAACCGCGCCACGGGGGAGCCACGGCCAAGACGTAGACCTCTCCGATCGCGCGGTGCCCATGCTGGCCTGAGTCAGGGCGACGCGTCGTCGACCGTGCGTCGTCCACTGAATCATGTAGATCGGTAGATCCGTGAACCTTCGTCCAATGGAATCCGGCGAGCTCCCGCGCACCGTTCGAGGGACGGGATGGCTCGTCGAGCCACGCCATCAGGAGGCCACTGGGATCGAACCAGTTTTCGCCTTGTCGTCGCTGGAGATCGTCCATCGTCCATGTCCCCTGATCGGGAAGATCAGTGAAGGAACGCGAGTTGACGTCGAGCATGGCTTGCTCGTCGTGACCGACGGCGAAGGACTCCAGTCGTATCCCGTCCGGAAAGACGGGGTCGGGAATGGATGAATGGAGCGAGCGACGCATCTGCCAGAGCACGCGGTGGCGCTGTAGTCCCATCGACTGTGCAAGTCCGTTAGCCGCGGAGTTCTCGCCGTGTGCCCATAGTCGAAGGGTGCTGTGGGAGACCTCCACAAGTTCTCGGACAACTGCATGACCGATGCCCTGTTGGCGAAACTCAGGATGCACAACGATTTCGGCACTCGGTCCATCGACCATGTCCGTTCTATCGAGGTGTGCGTAGCCGATGATTGATTGATCGGCGTTGCGGACCAGAAGGTGCTCGGCGTGATCGTCCCCGCCGCGCATGAGGTGCAGCCAGACGTGTTCGCTCAACGGTCGAACACCATCGTTGTCCGTGGCGGCTGCGAGCAGGCTCTGAAGTTCAGAAACTTCCTGCTGCGAAAGATCGTTCGTGTGGTCCAGGCTGAACGCACCGAGCGAAGAGTCGCTCATCTCGTTAAGAGCGATCGTCGATGGGGGTGCGTATCTCGTCGACGGGAATCTCGTCTAGCGTAGCCATCGTCTGTGGATCAGCACGCTCGGGAACGAAGCGGTAGCCCACATTTCGGACCGTGCCGATCAGAGCCTCGTATTCCGGCCCCAACTTGGCCCGCAGTCGTCGAACATGCACATCGACCGTCCGGGTTCCACCGAAGTAGTCGTACCCCCAGACCTCTTGCAGGAGAACAGCCCGCGTGAAGACGCGTCCTGGATGTTGGGCGAGAAATTTCAAGAGCTCGAATTCCTTGAACGTTAGGTCCAGGGTGCGCCCGCGCAGCTTCGCCGCGTAACTGGCCTCGTCGATGTGGAGGTCCCCTGCGTGGATCTCTTCTGGGTCGCTGGCCGGACCGGCAGCTTCTGGCGCGGTGCGCGAGACGGCCAAGCGCAGACGAGCCTCGACCTCTGCGGGCGAGGTGGTGTCGACGAGAATCTCGTCCATGCCCCAGTCCCATTGGATCGCCGGTAGGCCGCCTTCGGTCGTCACCAGCACAATCGGTATGTCCACACCGGTCTGCCGCATCAGGCGGGTCAGGCCGCGCACAGCGGGAAGGTCGCGGCGACCGTCAATGAGGAGAGCGTCGGCATCCGGGGCGGAGAGCAGAGCGGTTGGCTCGGCGGAGAGCACCCGTACGTGATGGCCGAGCAGACCCAACGAGGGGAGCACCTCCGCGGATGACTCCATGGCGCGGGTCAGGAGGATCAGGCGCATAGATTCCCGCCTCCTTGTTCTCGGGGCGTTGCGGGAAGAGGCTATGGGCCTTCCGGGTGCCGCCCGTTGGTGTGATGGGGAGTAAGGATACGCAGTCCGGCCATGGCGCAGAATGGGCGCATGGCTCTGACCCATCGCAGCAGCGACTTCGCGCTGGATTCGCCGCCGGGGGATTTCCTCCCACAGGAGATCGAGCTCCGCACCGTCGATGGGGTCTGGATCAGCGCAGGATGGGTGCCGAGCCGTTCGGTGGAGGAGTCCAGGGCGACGTTTGTTCTCGCGCACGGGTTCACTGGCAGTTGGCGTGAGCCTCGAGTTCAGGCGGTCATGGCGCACCTGGCCAGATTCGGAAACGTTCTGGCGATCGATCAGCGAGGACACGGTCGTTCCACGGGACTGTGCACGGTCGGCATGGACGAGGTGCTCGATGTCGACGCAGCGGTCGGGCACGTGCGCAGAACAAGTCGTGGCGGAGCTGTAGTCACCGTCGGCTTTTCCATGGGAGGCTCAGTTACGTTGCGGCATGCGGCGCTGGCCCCCGGGAGTGTTCATACCCCCGAGCACCGTCCGGATGCTGTCGTAAGCGTGAGTGCTCCGGGATTCTGGTTCTACCGAGGGACCAAAGTGATGCGGTTCGTCCACCGATTGATCGAGAACCCGCTGGGGCGAGCGCTACTGAAGAGGCGCGGTGTGCGGTTGACCTCGAAACCGTGGCCCGAACCACCGCCGTGGTCGCCGGCGGACAGTGTGCGAAAGATGGGTGACTTTCCATTGCTCGTGGTGCACGGCGACATCGATCACTACTTTCCGGTGGAGCATGTTCGCGTCCTGGAAGCCGCCGCTGAGAGCGTAGGAAATTCCCAAGCGACGGTCATCGTCGTACCTGGTTTCGCGCACGCTGAGTCGACAGTGGACCCCGCCACGATGGATTGCGTAGGGAAGTGGGCTCTAGAACATGCCCGCATCTCGTAGTACCCCGGCATTGCCGGAGGGAACCGTTCTTGGATCGTCCGCGACGGTCGTGCAATTCTCCAGCGCCTTTTGTCAACCGTGTCGGGCTACTCGGCGGACCGTGCGCGCGGTCGTCGACGACATGGCCACCACGGGCGTGGCCATCATTGATGTCGATGCCGACGAGAATCTAAATGTTGCGCGAGCCTGGAACATCACTGCGACGCCGACGCTGGTCTTTCTCGATTCCGACGGGTGCGAGGTGCAGCGAGGCTCTGGGCAGCCGCGGCGGGTAGACGTGATCGCGAGCCTCGGTCGCGCAATCGGGTGACGAGATAGCCCGTGGGTGGCGATCCGCCGGGCACAAGAGCGCTCGGCGGCGCTAGATTCGTCCCATGCTCGAGATCGTCTATACAGGGTTGCTGGTGCTAGCGATCGCCGCGGCGGGATGGTTCTCCTTCTACGTCGTCTACAAGCTGTTCAAAGGTCAGGGCTGAAGACAGCCATGGCGGAGGAGACGACGGCAGCGGAGGAGACGCCGATAATCGCCGGCCTCCCGAACGAACTCGCCCATCTCGCCTGGCTAGTTGGCCGGTGGGTTGGAGTCGGGACGGGGCACTACCCGACGATCGAAGACTTCCGTTTCGGACAAGAGGTGTCCTTCTCCACCGATGGTCGTCCGTTCTTGACGTACTGGTCACGCAGTTGGTTGCTGGACGAGTCGGGAAACCGAGTTCGCCCCCTGGCAACCGAGGCGGGTTTCTGGCGAGCTCGTCCCGACAATGGCGTTGAGGTGACGCTCGACCACCCCACTGGTTTCGCCGAGTTGTGGTTCGGGACCGTCGAGGTGACGGGTATTGAGAACGCCGTCATCACCGGCGCCCGCACATCGCTGAAGACGGATGCCGTCATGCGGACTCCGAGCGCCAAGGAATACACGGCTGGCGAACGGATGTATGGATTAGTGGACGGCAAGCTGCTGTGGACGTTCGACATGTCCGCGATGGGGCAACCCATGCAAAATCACCTCGCAGCGTCACTGACCCCCGATGTGTCGGTCGACGGTCAGTAGCGATGTCGGGAATGACGGGCGAGCGGGCGGACACGATGACTGACAAGACGACCGAGAACTGGGAGCAGCGGCTTCGAGATAACGGTTTTCGAATCACGCCTCAGCGCCAGCTGGTCCTCCAGGCGGTCGAGGATCTGCGACATGGAACCCCCGAAGAGATTCTCGCGGAGGTCCAGCACACCGCGTCCGGGGTGAACCTCTCGACGATCTACCGAACGTTGGAAGTCCTTGAATCCGTGGGTCTGGTGACGCACGCCCACATAGGTCACGGCGCTCCCACGTATCACGCGTTAGACGAGCACGTGCATATTCACCTGGTGTGTGATCAGTGCAAGAGTGTCGAGTCGGTCCCGGCTGCTGTCGCAGACGCCTTCTGTTCAGATTTGCGGGACACGTATCGATTCGAGACGGACATTTCGCACGTGTCCATCCATGGACGTTGCTCGGCGTGCGCGGGTACGCCACCGACAGTTTCTGACGTGGAGGATTAATTCATGGTGGCGGTTGCGGCCCCCGAGGGGGATCTGGACGAGGGTGTTCCGTGGCACTACGGAGACCCGATGGTGGAGCAGCGGGAACTCGCCGCCGGGCGGGCGGCTGTGGATCTGTCGCATTTGGGTGTTGTGCGGGTGAGCGGGCCGGATCGATTGACGTGGCTGCACAGTTTGACGTCTCAACATCTCGAAGGGCTTCAGCCAGGACGTTCGAGCCTTGCCCTCATCTTGAGTCCACATGGTCACGTCGAATTCGAACTCGCACTCATCGACGAGGATCCCTCAACGTGGATCATCTGCAGCCCGGGATCATCACCTGATCTTGCTGGGTACTTGGAGTCGATGAAATTCATGACTCGCGTGGACGTCGAGGATGTGAGTGAGGAGTACTCAGTCATCTGGGAGCCGGTGTACGACGTCGACCCTTCGTATCCAACGTGGGTGGTGCCCATTGATTTTGCCGGGTCCGGATCGAGCGATGCGGGATTCGATAAGGGTGGTGACGCCTCCAAGTACGTTTCGCAACGACCGGCCACTCTGATCGGGCGTGAGGTCATCGTCCCCCGAGGCGAACGTGACGCTCGACTAGACGAGTGGCCCTCTCGGGCGGGCACGTGGGCGTGGAATGCACTCCGNGTAGCGGCAGCCGTTCCGCGTGTTGGTTTCGAGACGGATCATCGGACGTTGCCGCATGAAGTCGGCTGGATCGGATCGGCCGTCCACCTGTCCAAGGGTTGTTACCGGGGTCAGGANGCGGTCGCGCGTGTGCATAACCTGGGNCACCCTCCCCGGCGTCTTGCGCTGGTGCACCTCGATGGATCCGTTGACGANTTGCCGGCGCACGGCGCCAGCGTCACAGCCGATGGACGTGAGATCGGNTGGGTCGCATCGAGCGCNCATCATTTCGAGGAGGGTCCCATCGCGACCGTCGTCGTGAAGCGGTCGACACCCACCGACGCCATCCTGCACATCGCGCTATCAGCCAACCCCGATGACGAGTCACCCGTGTCTGTGCTGGGTAGCCAAACGCCCGTTGTTTCGGCGTAGTCGCATCTGTCGGCCCGGCGCCGCAACTAGCCCGGGGATGGAGCTCTAAATCTCCAGGCTGATGGTGACCGGCCCGTCGTTGGTGAAGGTGACCTGCATGTCTGCTCCGAAGCGACCGGTCGAGACCGGGGCGCCGAGGCTGGTGAACGCTGCCGCCACCGCATCGATAATCGGTTCCGCGACAGATCCAGGTGCCGCTTGGTCCCACGTCGGCCGTCGGCCCTTGCTTGTTTCCGCGTATAACGTGAACTGGCTGACGATGAGTACGGGCAGTTCGAGGTCTCGGGCGGAAACTTCACGCGGAGCCGACGGTGCCAGGCAGGTGGCATCGGAGGCGTGTCGATGCTCGAAGATCCTTAATCCGTAAACCTTGTCTGCGAGTCTTGCAACTGTGGCATCGTCATCGCCGTGGGTGACGCCGACGAGAAGAACAATGCCCGGTCCATCGAAAGANCCCACGACCTCTCCGCCGACGGTAACGCGTGCGTCCGCGGCGCGTTGGAGAATTGCCCGCATAGATACAGCGTGCCACGCAGGCCTGCCCTCATTGGTGCGGCCTAGTTTCTGACCGTGGGCCAATCTCCCTTCGAGCAGAACCCGTCGGATCCGCCGAGCCGCCTGCAGCGATCGCTCGGACTCGGATCGGCCGTCGTGGTGGGTGTCAGCGCCATGGTCGGCACCGGTGTGTTTGCGGTCTGGCAGGGCGCACTCGAGCGTTCCGGCCGTTGGCTCGTGGCCGCTGTCGTGCTGGCGGCCGTTGTGGCCGCACTGAACGCGACGTCGACGGCTCGATTGGCTGCCCGGCATCCGGAAGCCGGTGGCGTGTACGCGTACGGACGCATCTACCTCGGACGTCCCGTGGGTGTTGTGGCGGGTCTGGTCTTCATCGTCGGCAAGACAGCATCGGCCTCGGCGGCGGCCTTGACCATTGGTCTGTACGTCTGGCCGCAGCGCACAACACAGGTNGCACTCGGCGCCATCGTGATCGCCCTNNTCATGAATATTCGAGGACTTGTTCGTTCGACGCGGGTAGCGGCGGTCATGGTGATTTTCGTGGGCATTGCACTNGGCGCTTTCGTCATCAGTTCGGGACTGACGCTGGCGACACGTTCGGTGGAGTCCAGTCCATCCATACCTGGGGCCGAGCCAATGGGCGTCCTCGCGGCAGCGGGTTTGGTCTTTGTGGCCTTCGCGGGGTATGCGCGCATCACGGTGCTCGGCGAAGAGGTGAAGAATCCGCGGCGCACGATTCCACGGGCGATTGCCGTGTCCTTCGCGATGGTCTTGTTTGCCTACGTCCTTGTGGCCTTTGTTGTCCTATCCGCCGATCGCGCCGGAGTGACGATCGGNCCGGCAGCCCTCGACGACATTGCCCGTGCGCTCGCTCCATCGTGGGTGGTCACGATGGTGGTGGTGGGTTCGGTGCTGGGCGCCGGTGCNGTTTTGTGGAGTCTTATCGCGGGTGTGGGCAGGACCGTTTTCGCCATGGCGTCCCGCGGTGACGCGCCGCGATTCTTTGCCGCCGCCGGCCGGCGCAGCCGGATTCCGATTCGAGCTGAAGTGGCAGCAGCACTCGCCACCACCGTGCTGGTGATTGCCGGAGGTTTGACGCTGGCACTCGTGGTATNCGCAGCGATGATCTTGACCTACTACTCAATCGCGCACGTATCCGCGCTGCGTCTTGCCGGAGANGGGGGATCGGCTTCCCGGGCCGGTCGGGTAGCCGCGGTGCTCGGTCTTGTCGGGTGCGTGGGACTCGTAGCGGGGCTGCTGGTGTGGGCGTGACGAAGGTCACGCTCGCTGCTGCAAGCACNCGCGCTTGCATTTGCAAGCAATCTGTTTCATACTNAGATNATGGCCAAAATCGAGGTATCCGGACTCGGGGGATTCATCCGCGAGCAACGGGACCAAGCCCAGATGTCACTGCGCCAGTTGGCCAAGGCGGCTGAGGTGTCGAACCCCTATCTGAGTCAGGTGGAGCGCGGCCTTCGGAAGCCGAGTGCGGAGATCCTCGGGCGGATCGCCCAAGGCTTGCGGATCTCAGCAGAGAGCCTGTACGTGCAAGCCGGCATTCTCGACGAGAGAGAAGGGGACGAGGCGGTCACCACCGCTATCGCGGCGGACCCCACCCTCACGGAGCGGCAGCGCACCACGTTGCTGCAGATCTACGCCGCATTCCAAGCGGAGAACTCCTCCGCTGGGAAATCACACAACAACGAACAGGCTGAAGAACCGGCCGTTCCCGAGAACAAGGACGCATCATGACCGAAAACACCACACCGAAGAAGGCAACCACCAGCACCACGACCCCGAAGAAGAAGGTCGCTAAGAAGACAACGANCAAGGCCAGCACGAGCAAGGCCAGCCAGAAGACGACGGCTACCGCGTCGAAGACGACGTCCGCCCCGNCCACGATGGCCGCCAGCGCAAAGTCCACGGCATCGAAGGTTGCCTCCTCCGCAGCGAATGCTGCTTCGTCCACCGTGTCGGCGTTGCCGTTCGACGTGCCGAAGGTCGAGATCCCGAAGGTCGAGCTGCCCAAGCTCCNGACGTTCACGCTGCCGTCCATGCCGTCGCTGCCGTCTATCGATTTCGGATCGCTCGAGGTGCCGTCGAGTGTTACTGCAGCATCCGAACGCAGCCGTGCATTCGTCGAAGATTCGATGAAGGCCGCCTCCCAGCAAGCCGAGTCCTTGAGCAAGAACGTCAAGGAGACCGTCGTACTCGTCCGCGAGGCTGTTGGAGTCTAAGTTCGACAAGTGCATCATTCGCACTTCACGCGACTGTCAGCGTGGGCGTCACCATCGTCGATGGCGCCCATGTTGTGTGTTCTGATCGAGCAGGTACCGTGGCCGCATGTTCGGTGCCGTCCAAAACGTTGTTGTCCTCGCCCTCTGGGTTGTGCTCCTCGCGCTCAAAGGCTTCGCGTTCGTCGATTGCCTAAGAGCCCCGGGCGCGGTCTTTCCCTCCATCGGGCGACAGACCAAGATTTTGTGGCTGGTTCTCACCGGTTTGGCTTTGCTGACCGGTCTCGTCCCGAATCTGACACTCAGTTTGTTCGGTATTGCTGGAGCCGTCATCGCACTCATCTATCTCTTCGATATCCGGCCGCGCATCAAATCCATCAACGGCCCGTGAGTTACCCATTGACGTGATCGACGTCGTCTGTGGTGACATCACAGAAATGTCCGCGGATGCGATCGTCAACGCGGCCCAGTCCTCGCTTNTGGGTGGGGGTGGTGTCGATGGGGCGGTCCATGCGGCCGCGGGCCNGAGCCTTCTGNCTGAATGTCACGAGGTGAGGCGGCGGGATCNCCCCGACGGCTTGCCACCGGGTGAGGCCGTGGTGACCGGGGCGGGGGACCTACCCGCACGATTTGTCATCCACACGGTCGGCCCGAAGTTCTGGGAGTACCCCGATGGGGGCGTGCACGTGCTTGCCCGNTCCCATGCGGCGTCGATGGCTGCGGCTCACGCAGTCGGAGCGAGAGACATTGCTTTTCCCGCCATTTCCTGCGGGGTGTATGGCTGGGATCCAGTCAATGCTGCACCGATCGCGATGCGGGCCGTCCGNGAATCTCTGCTACAAGCACCGTGCGTGCGCGCTGTGACGTTTGTGTTGTTCAACGACGACGCCTTCGACGCCTTTCGACAAGCCCTAGACGGGGGATGANCCCGTCGCATCCTCGAGAGCAACGCGAATGCGACGAAAGCCCTTGCCCTTGTTCTCCACCTTGAGGACGCGAATCGCCCCAATCTGTTGAGTTGACGCGACGTGGGTACCACCGTCGGCCTGAACGTCGAGGCCCTTGATGTCGACGATTCGCACGATCTCGATCTCGGCTGGCAACAGATTGGTGGCCGTGCGGATGACGTCCGGAATCTCGAAGGCCTCGGCGCGTGAGAGCTCGTAGGCCTCGATTGCACGGTCGGCGGTCACCTCGACGTTGCAGGCATCTTCGACTGCCTCTTTGAAGCCAGGTGGAANCTNCTCGAGGTTGAAATCCAAGCGACCGGTGAGAGGGTCCATGTTGGAACCGGTCACAAGAGCGCCGAAGTCTCGAAACACAACTCCCGACAACAGGTGCAGCCCGGAGTGGGTGCGCATAAGGGCGGTGCGTCGCTCGTCCTCCAACGCTCCACGAACGGGTGTGCCCGACTGAGGAATCGGATCGCCGTCGGCGGNAATCAAGCGAATGTCGTCCCCGCGTCGAGNACCAACGATGGTGGTCTGCACTCCTGACCACAGCAGAACTCCGTGATCAGGAGGTTGCCCACCGCCGCCGGGATAGAAGGCGGACCTGTCCAGAACGATGCCGTTGTCGTCGACGTCGAGAACCGTGGCCTGCCACTCGCGAAGAGTCGAATCGAGGAGATCGAGTCGCTCGGTGTGCTGATGCGCGGGTTGGTTCACGCTTTGCCCTGGGCGGCAACGGCTGCAGCGGCGGTGGCTGCTGCGTCGGGATCGAGGTATTCACCGCCGGGTACAACGGGTCGAAGATTCCCGTCGAGGCGATACACCAGCGGTATGCCGGTGGGGATGTTGACGCCCGCGATGTCCGTATCGGAGATGTCGTCCAGGTGCTTGACCATCGCGCGCAGGGAGTTTCCGTGGGCGGCGACGAGGACGGTGCGCCCTGCACGCAGGTCATCGGCGACAAGCACGTCCTCCCAATACGGGATAAGGCGGCGGACGACATCCGCGAGACATTCGGTCGCGGGGCGGGCCTCAGGGGGTAGCGCGGCGTACCGGGGATCGTTGGTTTGTGCGAAGGGATCGTCCGGCTCGATAGGCGGAGGGGGAACGTCGTAGCTACGCCGCCAGAGCATGAATTGTTCCTCGCCGTATTCAGCGAGTGTTTCCTTCTTGTCTTTGCCTTGAAGTGCCCCGTAATGGCGCTCGTTCAATCGCCACGTGCGTCGGACGGGAATCCACTGTCGGTTCGCAGCTTCGAGCGCCAACTGACTGGTGCGAATAGCACGGGTGAGCAGCGATGTGTGGACGACGTCGGGGAGCAGACCTGAACTTGCCAAGAGTTCACCGCCCCGGGTTGCTTCCTGCCTTCCGGTATCGGTCAGATCGACATCCACCCAGCCGGTGAACAGGTTCTTGGCGTTCCATTCGCTTTCGCCGTGACGCAGCAAGATCAGCGTGGAAGTGTTCGTCGTCATGGCGCAATTCTGCCCGATGGTCCGGGAACGCCTGCTCCACCTCGTCCGGCTAGGCGCGCTATTGGCCCTGGTCTGGCCTCTCCGACTGGTCTGACTGGTCCGGGTCGGCCAGGTGGGCGAAGGCTGCGAGGTTGTCCGTTGGGAGGCCGGCCTTGGTTCTCCACTGCCACTCCCGGCGTATGGCCGTTACGAAACCGAGCTCCAGCAGTGAGTTGAAGGCTCCGTCGGCGTACTCGCTGATGGCTCCGAAGATGCGGTCCAGCTCGGCGTCGGTGATGGCGTCCAGGGGGAATCGTCCGGTCAAATAGATATCGCCGTGGTGATCAATGCTGTAGGCCAAGCCGTACATTCGGCGATTGCGCTCCAAGAGCCATCGGTAGACCGCGAGATCGTTCTCGTCGGGGTGTCGGATAACAAAGGCATTGACGGTGACAGTCGTGTCACCGAAGGCGAAAGACGCCGTCGTGGTGAGTTTCTTCTCCCCAGGAACGACGACCGCGATGGTGGTCTCGTTGACCTCTTCGAAGTCGAGTGCGTGGGCATGCAGAAACTTCTCGAGATGCGCGCGACCGGAGTGACGATCAGTCATGGGATCGGTGGGTCGCGGCGAGATCAATCCCCGNGAAGTGCTCGCGCGCCGCCCGGTAAGTGTCGAGAAGACCTGCGGTGGTGTGTTGCCATCCGAACGTGCTGGCGTGGGCCACCGCGCCATGCGAAAGCTCGCGCAACCGAATTCGATTGTCTGCCAGCTGGGCGATTACCCGGGCGTAGTCGTCTGGGTTGTGACCCTCCACCAGAACGCCACTGACCTGGTCGGCGACCGCGGTGCGCAACCCACCGACGTTGGCAGCCACGACGGGAGTTCCACATGCCTGGGATTCCACCGCAACGAGCCCGAAAGATTCCGAGTACGAGGGCACAACCGTGAGGTCGGCGGCACGGAAGAGATCCGCTAGGTGCTCCCGAGACGTCGGCGTGAGGAAAGTGACTTTGTCGAGAACTCCGAGATCTCGTGCTAGGTCCTCCAGCGCCGTCGGCCGGTCCAGGCCCGAGCCGGACGGACCTCCGCACACGACGGCGCGTACGGGTAGGTCTGGACGGTCGGTCCGCAATGACCCCAATGCGCGAATCAGCAGATCCGGAGCCTTCAGGGGTTGGATACGGCCGACGAAGAGCAGCACGAACTCCTCGTGGCCGATCCCCGCCTCGACCCGGACCGAACCACGGTCACGTGCTGTGGGGTGCGGTGAGAAGACGTCGAGGTCCACTCCCGGATGGACGACGTCGACCCGTGCCGGATCGGCCCCGTAGAGCTCGATGAGCTGGCGGGCCTCGTCATCGGTGTTCGCGGTCAGCCGACTCGCGGCGTCCACGACCTGCTGCTCTCCGATAGTCCGGATGTTCGGTTCGGGTGTGTCTCCCTCGGCGAGTTCGAGGTTCTTTACCTTGGCCATCGTGTGCATGGAGTGCACGAGAGGGATGCGCCAGCGCTCGGACGCGAGCCATCCCACCTGACCACTGAGCCAGTAGTGCGAGTGGATGAGGTCGTACCAGCCTTCGGGTCGGCTCGCCTCGACCCGCATAACGCCGGAAGTCATGGCACACAGCTGGCCCGGGAGGTCTTGCTTGGCCAATCCCTCGAAGGGACCTGCCGTGATGTGTCGGACCAGAACCCCGGGGGCCAGCTCGACAGTTGACGGAAGAGCCGACGACGTTCCTCGGGTGAAGATCTCNACTTCCGTACCTGCCTCGGCGAGNCGCCGNGCNGTCTCNACGACGTAGACGTTCATGCCACCGGCATCACCGGTGCCGGGCTGGTCGAGTGGGGAGGTGTGCGCGGAGAGCATCGCCACGCGTCGTGGGTTGGGTGTATCGCCGTGCCCGCTTGTCACCGCGCGGTCGGATGACCGCAGCGGGTGGACGGAAGCCATGAGCGAAGTCTCCCGCACCCGTGCGCGGAAGGCTATNTGTGGCCCTACGCCTCGGCCTGATCCTCCAGGGAGACCGCCACGTAAGGCTCACCTGTGACAATCGTGACGACCCGCTTGGTTACCGATACGGCGTGATCCGCGTAACGTTCGTAGTAGCGGGAGAGCAAGGTGACGTCGATCGCTTCCTCTACGCCGTTTTTCCACGTCTGCGAGAGAACGATGGTGAACAGTTCCCGGTGCAGACGGTCCATTCGCTCGTCGTGCACAGCGATGTCGGCGCAGAGGGCGACATCCTTCGTTGCGATAACCGAACCCGTCTTGGCGACGATGACCTCTGCCAGAGAGCCCATTTCCGCGAAAGTCGCGCGGAGTTCTTGNGGCACAGCCACCTTGGGAAAGCGCATGCGGGCCTGCTTGGCCACGTGCTCGGCGAGGTCACCCATCCGCTCCAGAGAGCTGGCGATGCGAAGCGCTCCGATGACAACACGCAGGTCGGTCGCTACCGGCTGCTGCAGCGCGACCAGCTCAAAGCAGCGCTCTTCGACGTCACTGGCCAGCATGTCCACCTTGGCGTCGAAATCGATGACCGCTTCAGCGAGAGAAAGATCCGCATCGAGGAGCGCTTGGGTCGCTCGGTTCATCGCTGAACCCACGAGCCGGGTCATCTCGACGAGGTCATCGTTGATCTGGTCAAGTTGCTCGTAATAGGCGGCGCGCATAGGGGTCCTGAATCGTCGTCGGAGAACGGAGCGGTGAATCAAANCTAAGGGTACGCCCGCGACCGGTGATCGCTCGTCCACAACGTGAACCTGTCATTGACTGAAGATGAACTGTCGGTTTCTCAGGTGAACGGTTGGCCAATCATGGGCTGTGGGGCTCTCGCGGGGAGTTCTGTCCTGTCAGGCGGCTCTATTGTGCTGTCGTGGCCATTCGACGGCGTGGTGGTGAGGACNTAATCGACGCCTCGGCGCTTCCGCCTGCTGTTCCGGACGAAGTCATTCGGGTGCTGTCCGTTTTGCCGTCCGCCTCGATTGTCACGGCGCCGGATGGAGCGGTTCTTCGGGCAAGTGCGCGGGCCTTGTCGCTCGGGCTCGTGAACAGAAGCTCCTTGACGGTGGCAGACATTGTTCGTTTAGTTGACAAGGTGGCCGAGGATGGTCACGCACGTGAACAGGAAATGCGGGTTCGTCGTCCACCGCTTGGTCGAGAACTTCTCGAATTGCGGGTGCGCGTGGCACCACTGGGAACGGGTGTGCTGCTGATCCTCGTCGACGATTTGGCGGAAGAGCGACGGGTCGATGCCGTGCGTCGAGATTTTGTTGCCAACGTCAGCCACGAACTCAANACACCCGTCGGTGCCCTATCGCTGTTGGCGGAAACAGTCGTCTCGGCCGCAGATGATCCGGAGCAAGTGCGTCATTTCGCCGAACGGATGCAAACAGAAGCGGCCCGACTGGCGTCGCTCATCCAGGACGTCATCGACCTTTCTCGTCTGCAAAGTGATGATCCGATGACCAGAGCGGAAATTGTGGATGTGGACGAACTTGTCACCCGTGCGTCGGATGAAGTCCGCACCTTGGCGGTGAGTCGAGGAATTGAGCTCGTGCGGAGTGAAGACGCATCCGTCGAGATCTATGGAGACCGTGGTCAGTTGCTTACCGCCGTGCGAAATCTGTTGTCGAATGCTGTCCACTACTCGCCCCCTGCAACCAGAGTCGCAGTATCGGTTCGCGCCAGTGAGGGCATTGCAGAGATCGTCATCAAGGATCAAGGGATCGGGATTCCTGGCCACGATCTCGATCGGATCTTCGAGCGCTTCTACCGAGTCGATCAAGCCCGATCGCGCAGTACGGGGGGAACGGGATTGGGTCTGTCCATCGTCAAGCACGTGTGTCAAAACCACGGAGGCGAATGCACCGTCTGGTCGGAGGTGGGAACTGGATCGACGTTTACTCTGCGACTCCCGGTCTACGACCCTCACACGGATATGCAGCGGCAGGCCCATGAGTTAGATATCGATCTTGTGACGACCCCGGAACAGGGAGGATCTTCGTGACACGGGTGCTGGTTGTGGAAGACGAGGAGTCGTTCTCCGATGCCTTGACCTTCATGCTGGAACGTGAGGGCTATGAGGTGGCGGTCGCGGCAGACGGCAATGCGGCAATAGAGGAATTTGAAAAGTCGGGTGCCGACATCCTCTTGCTCGATTTGATGTTGCCCGGTCTGCCTGGCACCGAAGTGTGTCGACAGATACGAACACGCTCACAGGTGCCGATCATCATGCTCACCGCGAAGGATGGCGAGGTCGACAAAGTGGTCGGACTCGAATTGGGTGCCGACGATTACGTCACTAAGCCCTTCTCGTCGCGAGAGTTACTCGCGCGAATTCGAGCGGTGCTGCGACGCAACGGAGAATTGGAGGAGTTGCTGCCGGCAGCCATCGAAGTGGGGCCGGTGCGGATAGATATCGATAGGCACGTGGTCACGGTTCGTGGANNGCAAATGCCCATGCCATTAAAGGAGTTCGACCTACTAGAAATCCTGGTGCGCAACTCCGGACGAGTGCTCACTCGCGCNCAACTCATCGACCGGGTGTGGGGGTCGGACTACGTCGGGGACACCAAGACGCTGGATGTGCACATCAAACGCCTGCGGGCCAAAGTAGAAGCCGATCCTGCACACCCCCTTCACCTAGTCACCGTGCGTGGGCTCGGCTACAAGTACGACGCGTGAGGTCGTTTCGTGGCTACATCGCCGGTGGAACCGGCTCGATTCCCTCGTAGTAGCCGGTCGGGGGAACGACGAGCACGTTCGCCTCAACAATCCCGGAGCGCTCGAATTGAAGAGCGACGGGGACGTACGTACTGGGAGAGGCGTCGAACTCATACGAGTTGATCCACNGGTCGGATTCATACCCGAAGCCCACGGATTGGTTGGGGAGTAGTTCCACCACANCGCCGGTGATGAAGGCGGGGACACCGTCAATCAGAGCAGCCAAGAGATTGTCTGCTNCCAGATCTTGATTGGTCACCCGCATGATCAAGGTTGCGCTGGCCGAGCCGTCGGGCCCCGCGACAAGCGTCAGGTTCTCAGCGCGAATGTCGCCGGCCTGAACCTGGACGCCGTTCCCCGTCAATTGCACCGATTGCATGTTGGTGGAGGCGTTCGGGCCGTTGTAACAACCGGTCAATGTCAACGTGAGAGCGGCAAGAGCGCTGGACACGACGAGTGCTGTGGAGTAACGCCTGTTCACGACCGCAGAGTATCGGTCGATTGTGCGGTGGTAGAATCAGTGTTCCGGAAAGGGGATCCTCTCAATGGCTTTTAACGTCGGTGACACCGTTGTCTACCCGCACCATGGCGCAGCACTCATCGAATCGGTGGAGATGCGCAAGATCAAGGGAGAGGACCGGGAGTACCTCGTTCTTCGCGTTGCGCAAGGGGACTTGACGGTTCGAGTGCCCGCGGACAACGTCGACTTGGTCGGGGTTCGTGACGTTGTGAACGCAGAAGGCTTGGACAAGGTGTTCACGGTCCTGCGTCAGCCTTACACCGAGGAGCCCACCAACTGGTCACGTCGATACAAGGCCAATTTGGAGAAGCTGGCGTCCGGGGACGTCATCAAGGTCGCCGAAGTGGTTCGGGACCTGTTCCGCCGAGAGCAGGAGCGTGGCTTGTCGGCGGGAGAGAAGCGCATGCTCGCCAAGGCTCGCCAGATCCTGGTCAGCGAGTTGGCGCTCGCAGAGAAGACCGACGAGGACAAGGCCGAGGCCATCCTCGACGAGGTCCTGGCTTCCTGATCAGCTCGTCGTGAGCGACGACGTTGGCTACGGGCGCGTCGCCGCACTAGTTCCCGCCGCTGGCAGGGGTGAACGCCTCGGGCCGGGGGCCCCGAAAGCCATTCGAGAAATCGCCGGCACTCCGATGCTGGTCTATGCGGTGAANGCACTCGCTGCGACTCCCGTCGTCGACGTTGTGGTGGTCGCTGCTCCATCGGATTATCGAGAAGACGTGGGTTCGTTGCTTCAACCCCAAGAGTTCTCCGCCGAGGTTTTCGTTGTGGCGGGGGGAGAATCTCGATCGGAATCTGTCGCCCGGGCCCTGATCGCACTGCCGGACGACGTCGACGTGGTTCTCGTTCATGACGCCGCGCGTCCGCTGGTCCCACCTGAGGTAATCACCAATGTGGTGGCCGCCGTCAGGAACGGCCACGCAGCCGTCGTTCCCGTCGTACCGCTTGTCGACACGATCAGAACGGTGACTGGCGATGCCTCGTTGGGGGCGGCGGTGTCGCGAGATTCTTTGCGGGCCGTGCAGACACCGCAAGGCTTCACCCGCGACGTTCTTCAGCGTGCACACGCGGAAGTCGACGCTCCGGTCACCGATGACGCCGGAATGGTGGAGCGGCTCGGCATTGCCGTCCATGCGGTTGATGGCCACGAAGACGCCTTCAAGGTGACGCGCCCGTTGGACGTTGTCCTGGCTGAGGCCCTGNTCGAGCATCGGAGGACGCGGTGACATCGCAACTGCGGGTCGGGATCGGGACGGACGTGCACGCGTTCGCCGAGGGCCGTCCCATGTGGCTCGCCGGATTGGTGTGGGAGGACCAGGANGGCCTCGAAGGGCATTCCGATGCGGACGTCGCCTCGCACGCGATCTGCGACGCCGTCTTGTCGGCGGNNGGCCTGGGAGATCTCGGTTCGCTTGTCGGAACGAATGANCCTGAGTGGTCAGACGCCTCGGGCGTCAGCCTGGTGGCGCATGCAGCGGCCGCTGTTCGTGGCGCGGGCTTCGCGATCGTCAANGCCTCCGTGCAGGTCATCGGCAACCGGCCTCGCNTAGGCGAGCGGCGTCGGGAAGCCCAGGATGTTCTGTCGGCCGCTTTGGGTGCTCGGGTGAGTGTCTCGGGAACAACTACCGATGGGTTGGGGTTGACCGGCCGGGGCGAAGGAGTCGCCGCAATTGCTGTCGCTCTCGTCGAGGAACGTCATTAGGGGTGACACACTCACTCNATGGTTGCTATTCCCGAAGAAGTCTTGCCGTGGTTCGATGCCCCTGAATTCGCCGTTATCGCGACCATCTTGCCGAGCGGACGCCCGCACCAAGCAGTCGTCTGGGTCACCCGAGACGGTAACGATCTGCTGGTTTCGACCGTCAGGGGTCGNCNCAAGCACCTGAATGTGGAAGGGGACCCTCGATGCAGCGTCATCGTGTACCCGAAAGACAACCCGTACTCCTACGTTGAAGTTCGAGGCACGGCCGAAGTCCAAGACAAGGGTGCCCGGGAGTTGATCGATCGCCTGTGTCGGGAGTACACCGGTAACGATCGGTACATCGCCGATGATGGCACGGACAATGTGCGAATCATCCTGCGTATTCAGCCGGAGAAGGTCGTCACNCTCATTCGGTAGGCCGCACCGCTACTGTCTCACCGTGGTATTTCGCCTGCACGACACGTCCACTCGAACGGTCCGTGAGTTCGCCTCGATGGAACCCGGTCGAGTGGGCATGTACGTATGCGGCGCCACCGTCCAGGGGCCGCCGCACGTGGGGCACATTCGCAGCGGAGTGGCTTTCGACATCGTCAGGCGCTGGTTGGCCGCCCGCGGCTACGACGTTACGTACGTCCGCAACGTCACCGATATCGACGACAAGATTCTGCACAACGCCGGCCATGAGGATGTTCCTTATTGGGTAGTGGCGATGCGCAACGAGCGGGCATTCTCCGAGGCGTATGACGTTCTTGGTTGCCTACCTCCGACGTACGAGCCGCGAGCAACCGGGCACATNCCNGAGATGGTCGACTTGATGCAGCGACTTATGGACGCAGGTGTCGGGTACGCAGCGAACGGCGACGTGTATTTCGANGTCCGTGCNTATGCGGACTACGGCTCGTTGAGTGGCCANAAGGTCGACGACATGCTCGCNGCGGATGACGCCGAGGCTCGGTCCAAGAGAGATCCACGCGATTTCGCCATGTGGAAANGNGCCAAAGAGGGTGAACCNTCGTGGGAAACGCCGTGGGGTCCGGGGCGTCCCGGNTGGCACATCGAATGCTCGGCGATGGCGCGCAAATACCTGGGCTCTACCTTCGATATTCACGGCGGCGGACTGGACCTCGTCTTTCCGCACCATGAGAACGAGATCGCGCAGTCTCGATGCGCGGGAGACGGGTTTGCCAACTACTGGCTGCATAACGCGTGGGTGACGACCGCCGGGGAGAAGATGAGCAAGTCACTCGGTAACTCGCTTTTGGTCTCAGAGGTCGTTCAACGGGTGCGTCCCATCGAGCTTCGCTATTACCTGGCGGGTGCGCACTATCGCTCGATGTTGGAGTTCTCCGATTCGATGGTCACAGACGCGGGTCAAGGCTTCCAGCGAATCGAGGGCTTCCTGGTGAGAGCTGCGGAAGTAATCGGCGACGGCTTCGATGTCGATGCGGATAACAGGCATCCTGATTTCGACGACGCGATGGATGACGACATCAATACCCCGCAGGCCATCGCCGTCATCCATGGTGTGGTGCGAGAGGGAAACGCAGCCATCGCACGTGGAGATGTTGAGAAGGTCAGATCCAGGGCCCAATCTGTGGTGGCCATGCTGGATGTTCTCGGGCTGAACCCGTCGGATTGGCGGCGCGGTGACGTGGGTGGACGGTTGGAGGGCGCGGTGGATGCTCTGATTGCCGTTGCACTGGAGCA
>PBTV01000013.1 GCA_002729215.1 Rubrivirga sp. | reverse complement strand
TTCCTGCGTAGTAGCCACCTCATCCGGGGACGCATTGGACGCAGTTCGTTGCTCACTTTGATCGCTAGTGGTCTTCTCATCCGATCCGCAGGCGAACAGCAGCGCGATAATCATGGTCAAAGACATGGCTAGGGTGAGCCGTCTCATACGCGACATCGTACGCATGGCTTAGTAGAAGATCGCTCCCTCGTCCACAACGGCCTTTTGTGCGTCGTGATTTTTGATTGGAATTTTGTGGGAAGGGTTAGGGATGAGCCGTTGAGAGGAGGCTTCAGGTTCGAGACTCGATGAATGGCTAAGACAACGTCAAGACGCCGGCTGCAATATAGGACAGAAGTAGCAGCACCGTCAGGATGACGCTCATTCGGTGAAGCCAATTAAATGATCGGTCGTCACCCGCATCTCGGGCTCGATTCGTTGCGGGAATAATCAAGTAGGCGAGGAGCGGACAACCAACGACAAAAATACCAGAAAGAACGTTTAGAAAAAATTGTTTGGGTTCGCTCAAAAAATTTGTGAGTGTGAAGACAGCACCGATCCCAACCAGTATGAGAAAGAATTTTGGCCACAAGGACCGCAAGACTTGCCCATTGAATGGCGGTTCGAGGGTTTTTGCAATCACGGGTGCGATGACTGCCGACTGAAAGATAATTATGCCGATAGCGACTCCACCGAGTAGCAAATTCATGTTCTGACGGTAGCGCGGCACCTCCAGTCCCGCATAGCGTGCGTAGCAAGGAAGACCAGGGTCAGGAACGCCGCAAAACCATTCGCGGATCTCCCATTGCGACACGAGAGGTGTTTGCGGGTGTAACTACCTCGATCAAGGGCGTGAGTGCGCCCAACCGGACTCGAAGCGATGACACCGCCCGTACAAGGCAAATTTTCTATCCAACAAACCAAGGTGCTGTTGTCGTGTGCCCTGGTTTTTGGAAACAACAGTTTAGCCAGGCGCGCTGCTGGCAGAACAGAAAATAGCTCTGCGTGACCCTCATGGCCGAGCGTTCTCGAAAACCTCTTGATTGTTCACGCACCTGTAACACAACTGATGCGACAGGATCCTCTGAGGCCTGTAATTTGCGAAGCAAACGTCGACGAAAGGCTTGGGATGAAGATCATCATTAACGTGCGAATCACGCAAGGATACGAGAAGTGGGTCGAGCTCTTCCATTCCGCGGACGCCGTGCGCGAGGAATACGGCTTGACCGTTTTGGCTTACGGCCACGACAAAGACGACGATTCCAGCGTGTACCAGGTGATCGAAATTGAGTCTATGGAGAGAATGCAGGAAGGGTTGAGCAACCCCGCAATAGCGAAGATGCGAACAGACGCAGGAGTTGACCTGGACTCTCAAAGGATCACCTTCTTGGTGGAGTAGTCGCAGCCCTCATTACNGGAACTGACGGGTCGGCATGCCGTATCCGCCCGACANAGTCGCTCCAAGCGNAATCAGCACCTGAGCCCTGTTTGCCGAGTTTGCACAACCCAGGATCGGCCTTCGGCGTTCATCCACACAAGGCTCGTGTGGTGCGGCCTTGAGTGGTGGACGGGTTTGCCGCGTGCAATAGCCCCAGTCGATCGGCTGAGTCCAGCGCGCGGCATGGCCACGGCAGGATTCGAAGCTGCGACGACCCATTCGGATTTCGTACCCTCCGTCTGAGCATTGCACGACAGTCTCGCCGAGCCGGTCCATAAACTCCACGCATGGAATCTGAGCTAGACCTCACCAATGTTCGGATCGGTGTTCTTGGAACGGGGGCCAACGGAGCAGGAATCGCCGCCGACCTCGTCGACAAGGGCCTGAACGTCACCCTGATCGATCAATGGCCAGAGAATGTCACCGCGATGCGCGAGCACGGTGTTCGCGTAGACCTCGCAGGAGCCATGCGTTCGGCACCTGTTTCCGTGATGCACCTGTGCGAGGTGGCCACGATCACAGAGCCCTTCGATGTCGTCCTGCTCCTGGTGAAGGCGTACGACACGCGCTGGGCATGTGAACTCATCAAGCCCATCGTGGCTCCCGAAGGTGTCGTCGCGGGAGTCCAGAACGGAATGACGGGGGATGTGATCGTGGACGTTATGGGTCCTGATCGGGCAGTTGCGGCGGTCATCGAGATAACAGCTGCGATGTATGAAGCTGGACTCGTTGAGCGCCACTCCGGCTATGACCGTTCCTGGTTCGCGGTCGGCGCCCCTGACCCGCAAGCCCAACATCATGTTCCCGTAGTCGCCCAAATTCTTCGCTGTGCCGGAATCGTTGAAGAAGTCGACGACATCACGTCCCCCAAGTGGATGAAACTCATCCTCAACGCCGGTGAACTCGTGCCCTCGGCGATTGTTGACATGTCGATCGCTGACGGCGCACGAGACCCAAAAATCCGCCAAGTCATGCTGATGGCCGGAAACGAGGCTGTCGAGGTGGCGCGACTCGACGGAATCACGATCCGTCCCATTTTCGGAATGCATGGAGACGCGGCTTCCAATCCCGAAACCTTCATGGTGACGATCCTGGACGAACTATGCGAGAACTACATCTTGTCCTACTCCAAGTCGACGATCCTTCAGGACTGGATGAAAGGACGGAGAGCAGAGGTGGTGGATATCAACGGCGAAGTCGTCACGAGGATGGCTCGCCACGATCGCCCAGCACCGGCCAATCAAGCGATCGTGGAGTTCGCCCTTGACATCGAAGCCCGAAAGCGGGATCGCGGCCGGCACAACTTGGACCCGTTGTTGTCGCGAATAGACGACATCGTTAGTCAGACAAGGTAAGGATGGCCGCGGCAGGATTGGAACCTGCGACGCACGGTTTAGGAAACCTCACACTCCTCGGAGACGAAGTAGATCAAGATTCGTGAGGAAGTAGGCGCATCTCGAGGGAGCGACGAGGATCTTGTGGCAGGACCGTGTGCCACGCGTCTGCCACGGACTCGACGGCGACGTCACTTGCACCGGCCCCCGTTGGTTTCGAGGGAGCGGAGCAACGGGGTCTTCAGGACTGAGGGGTTTGTTACTCACGTTTGCAGTTTGGTTGCTCGCCAATCAGGACCGATGACGAAAGTGCCTGTTTGGCGTAAATTCAACTCCTTTGCAATGTCAGATATGTCAATCGCGTCAACGTATTCAGGGCTGCCCGGCTTGGGGGTGGCTAGGCATATCGCACCCCCATCGGTCAAAAGTCGCAGGGCGTCGAGAAGAGAATCACTCAGGTCACCGTCGTGCCTCCTCCACCAGACGATAACGAGGTCAACCGCCTCGGTTTGGGCGCTTGGTACGAGATAGGCGCTGCTGGCAGCCCTGAGTGCCTGACGAAAATCATCGTCTGCACCATCAACCCAATTCAGTTCCAGAACAACGGTCGCTCTCGACAGGTTGAGGAGGGCATCTAAATCGAGCACAGCCGTCATTCTCCTATCCAATTCATTTCTTCCCTAATCCCGGTGGCGTCACGGAGGTCTCTGTTCCGGAGTCGCCCGGGGAGCCCGATTGGCGTCGGCTACTTAGGTTAGGCTAACCTAAGCGGCCCGTCGATGTCAGCCCAGCGCCTGAAAAAAGAAAGGTCAGAATGTCCAAATCATCCCGTGGTAGGTCAAAAGTCAAACTGTCAAGATCCCTGGGGATTGTTCTGACCCCGAAAGCGGCGAAATATTTTGAAAAACGTCCCTACCCGCCTGGTGATCATGGGCGCAATCGAAGGAAGGAAACGGAGTACGCGATCCGTTTGCGAGAAAAGCAGAGGCTCCGTGCGCAGTACGGAATTCGTGAGGCGCAACTGAAGATAGCAATAGAGACGGCCCAGAAAAAAAGTGGCAAGACCGGTGATCTATTGATCCAACTTTTAGAAATCCGGCTAGACGCGTTGGTTTTGCGATCAGGATTTGCTAGGACGATAGCCCAAGCAAGGCAGTTGGTGGTGCACAGACACATTGGAGTTAACGGTGAGCGGGTTGACAAGCCGTCCTTCCGNGTTTCAGAGGGTGACAACATTCACGTCCTTAGGACATCGAGAAACCTGGACCTNTTTGTGGTGGCGGCAGCAGGCGGTCACGCGCNAGTGTTGCCAGATGTTCCTGCCTACCTGGANGTCAATCTCGACNCCCTGAGNTCGAAACTCGTACGTCTACCAGAGCGATCTGAGGTGCCGATTGAATGTGATGTCCAGCTAGTGGTGGAGTTCTATGCGGGGAAGTGATGAGCCGAACAAGAGACAGTCTGGGCTCCTTGTCGTGCTCTTGGGGTTGCTCCCATTCCGCAACCCCGGCCCGCAGGCCTCGTGGTGGGCCCAACCGGACTCGAACCGATGACATCTTCCTTGTAAGGGAAGCGCTCTAGCCAACTGAGCTATGGGCCCTCGCGGAGGTTACCGATGGTGATGACAGGTCAGACCGCTGGGTAGCCTGCGGCGATGACCACCACGGTGGAGCAGGCCGTCTCTGCTCTCGAGCAGCGTTATCCATCCGAGTTGGCGTCTGACTGGGACGCCGTCGGATTGGTGTGTGGGGATCCCGCGGCGACTGTCCAGCATGTGCTGTTCGCGGTGGATCCGGTGCTGTCGGTGGTGGACGAGGCGCTGGCCGTGGGGGCCGACATGATCGTGGCCCATCACCCGCTGTTCCTGCACGGCGTTCATTCGGTGGCGCCCACCACCCCGAAAGGGCGCGTCGTGCACACACTCATCAGCCACGGGATCGCGCTGTATTGCGCACACACGAACGCCGATCACGCGCGCCCCGGTGTCTCTGATGCCCTCGCGGAGGCCTGCGGCCTCAGCGCCACCACGGCGATCGATCCCGCCGGTGAGCAGGTCGGCACCGGTCGCGTAGGTGACCTCCTGGAGGCAACCACTGTTGGAGAACTTGGTGATCGTTTGGCGTCGGTTCTTCCGGCGACCGAGCACGGCATCCGCATCGCGGGTGATGTGGATTCGCCGGTGCGCCGGGTGGCGGTGTGTGGGGGAGCGGGTGATTCGCTGCTGGAGTCCCTCGATCCGGCCGTCGATGTGTATGTCACCGGAGACCTTCGACATCACCGGGCGCAGGATTACCTCCTGGCGACGGGGAAGGCGTTGATCGATGTCCCACACTGGGCTGCCGAGTGGTTGTGGTTGCCGCAAGCGGCCGCGAGCCTGGACGAGGACATGGGCGCCGGTACCCTGACTACATCGGTATCGACCATCGACACCTCTCCGTGGTCGGCACACATCGGGAGGACGTCGTGAAGGCTCCGCACGCTGAGCAGCTCGCGCTGCTGGACGTCCAAGAGCACGACACGAAGTTGGCACAGCTGCAGCACCGCCTGAACTCCCTGCCACAGACCCAAGAATTGGCGGATCTGCGCGAGCGCCTCGCGCGGCTGCGCAAAGAAGTCATTGCCGCCGAGACGATCGTGTCGGACCTCGAGCGTGAACAACTGAAGGCAGACGCAGACGTAGATATCGTGCGTGAGCGCAGCCGCAAAGACCGCGAACTCCTCGATTCCGGGTCGATCACGGACCCGAAGCAGTTGCAGAGCCTGGAATCGGAGATCCAGTCCCTGGCAGCGCGCCAGACCGCACTCGAAGACGTCGAACTGGAAGTTATGGAGCGGGTGGAAGGCGCGAAGGCCGCCGTCGAGCAGTTGACCTCCGACGTCACGGCGGCCGAGTCACGCGAGAAGGAGCTCGCGGCGGAAGTCGCCGGCATCGAATCGGACATCGACGCTCAGAAGGCAAGCATCGCTGCCGAGCGGGAACAGGCGGCCGCTACGGTGTCGGCGGAACTGGTGGCGCTGTATGACAAGGTCCGCGCCGATCACGCAGGTGTGGGTGCGGCGCGTTTGTATCGAGGCCGGTGCGAAGGGTGCCGGCTGGAGTTGCCGCCGACGGAGGTCGCGGCGTTGAAGGCGGCGGCCGAGGACGAGCTTCTTCGGTGCGAAGAATGCCGCCGTGTGCTGGTGCGCACGTCCGAGTCGGGGCTGTAATCGATCGTGTCGGCGCACTTTCTGGTGTCTGCGGACGGCGGATCCCGCGGCAACCCGGGTCCGGCCGCCTACGGGACTCTGGTCATCGACTCCGCGGGCAACGTGATCGTGGAGATCGCCGAGTTCTTCGATCATGAGACGAATAACTTCGCCGAGTATCGCGGCGCTATCGCCGGGCTGGAGTATGTGCACGCCATCGACCCCGATGCCAGCATTGACGTACGCCTGGATTCCAAACTCGTCGTCGAGCAGATGTCCGGGCGATGGAAGATCAAGAGTGACGACATTCGCTCCCTTGCCCTGCGTGCTCGCGATGCGCACGACCCGACCCTTGTCAACTACACGTGGATCCCGCGGGCGGAGAACGCCACTGCAGATGCCCTCGTGAACGAGATGCTCGACTCGGCGCTGGGTGGCGGTGATCGGAGCATTCGCCGAACCAGCGAGCGCCTCGACGGGGACATGGTGGGCGATGCGCCCGAAGATCAGGCCCGCGCCGAACTCGAAGAGTCAACAAAGGCCGCGCAGCCACCCCGGACGATGATCGGCTGGGCCGATGTCGGGAAGCCAACGGAGATTCTCCTGGTCCGCCACGGGGCGACGAAGCATTCGTTAGAAAAGAAATTCAGTGGCTCCGGCGGTGACGATCCACCGCTGATCGACTTGGGTATCGAGCAGGGGCGGTCCGTCGCAGCGGCACTCGCTGATAGAGAGTTTCCGGCCGCGATCGTGTCATCTCCCATGCGACGTGCCCAGGAGACGGCGGCGTTCATCGCCGAGGCCACCGGGTTCGACGTCACGATCGATGAAGGACTCGCGGAATGCTCCTTCGGCGTATGGGACGGACGCACGTTCGCCGACGTCCGTGCGACCTGGCCACACGAACTCGCCGAATGGCTGGCATCGACGTCCGTGGCGCCACCGGAGGGTGAATCCTTCGACGACTGTCAGGTGCGGGTGCGAAAGGCGCGCGAGCGGCTGGTTGAGCGTTACCCGGGGCGAACGGTCGTCGTCGTGTCCCACGTGTCACCGATCAAGTTGATGATCACCGATGCTGTCGGCGCCCCGGTGGACAGCGTCTACCGAATGGAACTGCCACCCTGCTCGATCAGCAGGGTGGCGTGGTTCCCGGACGGGAATTCCTCCATGTTCAGCTTCGCCGACGTCGCCCACCTCAAGGAACTGCGTGGGCCCGACGGGACGTAGCCGTGGGCGCTAGGCGCGGGCTCCGAAGGTCGTGACATCGGCGTTCGGTGCGCCGCCGAACCCACCCCGCTCGCCGCGCTTTCCGCGCTTGCCCTTTTTGCCCCGTTCGTCGCCCTTCTCGGCGATGCGGGCATCGATCGCGGTGGCGATCGTGTCGGCCTGCGATTGCGTCAACGTTCCGTCGGACACCAGCCCGGCGAGAACGGCGTCACGTGCGGCTTCCCGCTCGGCCTTCTTCTCGCCCCGGTTCTCTGCGCGGAAGTCTTGCATGGCAGCCCTCAGCGCCTGCACGTCGTCGCGGTCGACAGTCCCGTCGCGGACAAGGTCGCGCAGACCGCGCTTGCCGGCGGCGACAATCGCGTCGGCCTGGGATTGGGTCAACGTTCCGTCGGACACCAGCCCGGCCAAGGTAGAGGCTCGAGCGGCCTCGCGCTCGGTTTGCTTCTCGGCGCGGTTCTCGGTGCGTTGCTCGCGGAGCGCATCCTTAACGGCCGTCAATTCCTCGGAGGTCAATGTGCCGTCGTCTTTCAACTGAGACAGGACGCCGCCCTTACCCTTGGACGCGCCCGAAGCGTCGTCCGCTGATGCGACGGTTCCCACGCCAACCAGGGCGGTGGCGACGGCGATCGCGGATGCTCCGGCAACGATTACGCGGGTCTTCTTCATATCGATTCCTTTCGTCTTCGAGACACTGTGCTGTGGGGTACCAGCATCCGTGAGACGTATGCGACGACCTTATGGGACATGTTCAGGTTGCGTAAACGATGATGTCAAGGCCGCGAGGGTCGGTTGGCTTCTTCGGCTGGTGCACCTCCACCTGGAAGCCCAGATCCTCCACGAAGCCCGGCAGGTCATCTGCCGACCGTGGGGCCTTTGACGCCCCCAGGATCTCCCGGACGAGGAGACCCTTGGTCGCCTTGTTGTGGTGGCTCACCACGCTTCGCTTCCCGGCCTTCTCCAGCAGAATCCTTCCCACGAATCCTCGGTCGGCCGTTTCCCCTGGCAGCGGACCGAGTTTGACGTAGGCGCCAGAGCGCAAATCCAGGATCGGTCCTTTCGTCGACCGCAGCTCGGCTTGGACGCTGTCCCTCCACACGCCCGCCAGAGGCCCCAGTCCTGGGATCGCGGTGTCTGCGCTGAGTCGGTACTGAGGAATCAGATCGCCGGGTCGCAGGAGCCCGAACAGAGCCGAGGAGATGGCCACGCGGGTGGACGCCCGCTTCTTCGCGGTCGCCGGGAGAGTCTGGAATTCCAGCGCGTCGTACAAGACACCGGTGTAGATCTCGATAGCCCGCGCGGTGGGTGCCGTAGTCAGTCGAGCATTGACATCGATGAGGTCCAACTGCTTGGGGCCGAGGCCCAGGACCGTGGCTGCTTGCTTCTTGTTGCCCGCGCACAGTGCAACGAGGGCGTCGAAGACTCGTGACCGGGGTGCCGCGAGTCCGGGAAAGGACAGCGTCGATGCCTTCAACCGTGATCCGGACTCGGGTCCGGTTTTGCCCTCGCTGGGCGGTAGCAGAACGAGCACGCGCTTATTGTTCTGCGAGCCTCACGGGGCGATGGTCTTGACGGCCACCGCGCGGTTCTTCTTGTTTCCCAGGGCGCTGAGCAAGCCTCCGTCTGCGTTTCCGCACAAGCCTGCGTCGCCTTTACAGGGACCCATCTCAACTCCGTAGAAGAACTTCCCCTGGCGACCGAGATAGGCGACCAGCCCGAAAGTGCCGTCGGTGTTCAACGTCGTGCACGCCTCATCGAGTGTTTGCCACGGCCATGAGCCGTCCTCTTCCGGCGTGGTCTTGTATCGGGTGAGGCAAATGGTGTTCTCGTCATCGGTCCACTGGGCCAGATTCTTCTGGGCCTGCTTGCTCAGCGAGCCGCGGAACGTTACGGCCTCCCCGGCTACTTCCTTTCGCGAATCCGTTCGCAGGCATGCGTAGTCGGCTGGGTCGGCGGTGCATGCAGATTTTCGAGGCTTGGGGGACTCAGCAGCCCCGGCGGGGGCCGCAATCCCGATAACCGATAGTGCGACTGCACAGGCAATCGTCATTCTCACTACAACCGAAGTGGTTCCCATCACGCGCCTCCTGACATCTGGACGAAGGTAACACCGACACAGGGCCAATCGGCGGAGCGGCGTACCCTGGTGGGCGGACGAGTTGGCCGGGTGATCGCGGCGCGCAAGCGTCGAGGAAAGTCCGGACTCCACAGGGCACGGTGGTGGGTAACGCCCACCCGGGGTGACCCGCGGGACAGTGCCACAGAGAGCAGACCGCCTCGAGCGATCGAGGTAAGGGTGAAAGGGCGGTGTAAGAGACCACCAGCGCGGCAGGTGACTGCCGTGGCTCGGCAAACCCCACCGGGAGCAAGGTCAAGTGGGCCGGTCCGCCGGCCTTGGTGGATGAGTGACCCGCTCGCAATCCACTGGTAGACCGCATCAGGGTGCTGGCAACAGCACTCGCAGATGGATGATCACCGAATCGTCACCGCGAGGTGGCGAGGAACAGAATCCGGCTTACAGGCCGACTCGTCCCCCAACTCCCCGAATCCAAGGGGAATCGGGCCTTCTAAAACCGTTGCAGTACCGCCGGGACAACACCGGGACAACACCAAATCGTCCAGATCTTCGTCTGCAGGGCTCTTCCG
>PBTV01000003.1 GCA_002729215.1 Rubrivirga sp. | reverse complement strand
ATGACACGTGTCCCGGTGCGACCTCCTACATTGAGACAGTCCTGAGCCTCCGTGCTCCAAACAGAGCCATCAGTCCACTCAGGATAAATAGAGTGAACGTGGAAAGAGTTGGAATGACCTGAGCGTGTTCTAGGTCTGTAGCATCCTCAGCGGCTTTGCGAGCTGCTGGTGGTCGCGTGGTGGCGGTGGATTCGGAGGCACCTAGGAACCCTTGAATGGTGTCCAGTAAGTTTGAGAACTGAATCGCGAGACCGTCGATGGATGCTGGTAAATCCGCGATGAGAGTCGCCTGCTCCAGGGTGTAGTCCCGATCTCCCAGAACGTTCGATGCCGTGGCGTAGTAGACGAGGAACCTGTCGTCACCTGTCGGAATGCCCGTCGGGTCCAGGTAACTCATCTCGCGTGACGTCAACGACTTCGGATTGATCCGCCACGTGAGTCCATCATCCGAGGTTCCCACCAGGAGCTGTTGCGGATTTTCCATGTCCTCGGGAGATGTCGACATGATCGCGAGCCAGTTCCCGGGCTCCGCGCGAAGCACCTCGAAGTCGACCAGCCCTCCGGTGGTGCGGGTTCCCCCATCGCGAACGAACACGGTGCCGGTGACGTCGGTCGACGTGGCGCTGACGATGTTCTCCGTCGCCATGCCGCCCTGCGGGCTCGGCTCCACCCAATAAATGCGAACGCGGCCGTCGGGCAGCAACACGGCGTCTGGCACACCCCAGGCCATCGCTCCCTCACTGGAAATACCCAAAGACACCCGGTCGCCGAGGGTCAACCCGTCAGTGGACAGCGGGGCGGTGTAGATCCCCTTGAACTTGGTGTTGGGGTCGAAGTCGACGAGGTACGCCCGACGAGATCCATCGGTCAAGACGACATCGGTCAGGTCCGCAGCCCTCTCGATAGAACCAACGATCGAGCAGTTCCCAGCGAGCGTGCACGTGGCCACCGCGGTTCCACCCGTTTGGGGGCTTGGGAAGTACAGCCGAACCGTTCCGTCCGCCATGAGGTCGGCGTGGGGGCTCGCTCCGCTCAAGCCGAGCGCGGTGGGAGTTCCCAGGTAGCCGACCGGCCGCGGTGCCGCGCTGGCAGGTGCTGACAGGGCGGACACGCCCACACCGACAGCTACGGAAATAGCAAGAATTCGCATGCGTTGATTCACGGTTCGACGGTAACAAATGTGCTAGTCCTCGTCATCCCTTTGGTCGGTCTACGTAACATCTAGGCATGAACCGTTCCACTCTTGCCATCGCCGCGACAATGGCACTGGCGGCGTCACTCGTCAGCAGCCCCGCGCACGCGCAGCCCAACTTGCCCGACTCAGTTAGTGAGTGCGTGGCTCGAGAGTTGGGCCCAGCGGCAGCCCAACAAATCCAGACGCAGCGGGCGAACGTCGAGCAGGAGGCGGTCATCCGGCAGTGCTTCCAGTCCACCGGCAACGCCGGAGGAAACGGCGGGGGCGGCCAGAGCGGAGGGCCCTCGTCGGGATCCGAGCAAAGAGTTCCCAAGAGCAAGTGTGCGTCCACCAAGGGCCTCAAGCGGTACGTGAAATCGACCGGATCACCGAACCGGCTTGGTGTGAACATCGGGCAGTACCCGTACAACCCCGGAGCCTTCTACTACTCACCCACGACCCTCGCCCAGGACGGCTACAGGGCCGTTCGCTACACCATGCAGATGTACTACGACGGCTCCACCGGGCGCCTTCTGCACGGCAAAGGGGACGGCATCCTGAGTTTGAAGGTGAACAAGTGGCTGTGCTCCCACAGCGATGAGATCCGCAAGGCCAAGCGTGCCGGTCTTGCTGTCGCTCTCTTCGTCGAACTACTGAACTACTCCAGCGTCATGGCCTCACAAAGCGGTGGCGGGTCACCGAACTTCGACCACCCGGACGGCATCGAAAGCCGCCTCAGCAAGGAGTACCTCGCAGCGGTCCCACAGATCGCGAAGTTCGCCGAGCGATACAAGGTCGACTGGTTCGATCCAGCCAACGAGGCCGATAAAGGCTTCACTGCGGCAAATGCTGCTCGCATCGTGAAGGCAGCGCCCAAGCGCGCCGAGTCCTTCAAGGGTCTTCTCGTCACACAGCCCCTCGTCACCACGTACCAGGAGGCGGGGATCGCTCCCGACATGTCCGGCTACGACCTCGTCAGCCTGCACGACGGCGACATTCTTCGCGAGGCCCAGAATTACGAGCAGACCGGCCAATTCAGCGACCGGCTCTTCGCGCAAAGCGAGACCGCGTGGGCCTGGGCTCAGGCTTCAGGGGTCACGCGCTACCTCGTCGGAGAGTTCGGTCAATTCGATGCCGTCACGCCGGCGCCCAGCGTCGCTGCGACAAGCGCAGTCGTCGACGCCTACCTCGCGAAGTTCCCGAACCCGCAGGGATTGTTCTGTCAGGACAACCCCGACCCCTCTATGGATCGCTTCGAAACATCGCCGATGAATGCCGCCTGCAAGTCGCTGCAGTCTCGATTCTGACCAATGAATCGGGAGGGAGCTGTTTGCTCCCTCCCGATTTGCTCGCGATCACCTAGATGAGCTTCCACAGCGAAGGCGCATAAATCCAGTTCGGATCGCCATTGCCGGTGTGGGATTGCACCGCCTCGTAGATCAATCCTGAATTCGAAACGCGATCGCCTGCCGCGTGCGTGCCGGTGGCGTTCCAGGATTGAATCTCGGCCTTAGGTGCCGAGCCTTGGTCCACGTGCGGGGTCGAATCCTTCGTCACAGCAACCCACAGTGATGGCGCGTAGATCCAGTTCGGATCACCATTGCCAGTATGGGATTGCACTGCCTCGTAGATTGAATCGGCGTGAGTGACGGTATCTCCAACCGTGTAGCTCGCAAATCGATCCCACGTTCCACTCTCCACTGGTTGCGACTCCAGGGCAGGTTCGGGCTCTGGGGCAGTTTCCGTGGTCTCTGCCGCGTCAGTGGTGACAGCGAGCTGGTTGCTGGCAGCGGATCGGTTTCCAGTCTCGTCCACCGCCACAACCAGATACTGGTAAGTCGTGCCCGGCTCACGGTTGGTATCCATCAGCATGGTCATTTCCGTATTGGCAAATTGAACTCCGTCACGAAATACCTGGTACATCACATCGCCACTGTTGTCATCACTTGCGTTCCACATCAGAGACACTGACTGTGTTGTCTCACCCATTGAGTGCAGGTATCCGGGGGCGATCGGTGCTTGATCATCCACTTCCGAAGCGACATCCGTAGTTACTGTCAAAACGTCGCTCGGAATCGAGCGGTTGCCCGAAGCATCGACAGCAACGACAGTGAATTGGTAGTCCATGGACGGGGACAGGCCGGTGTTCGAGAATTCAGCAATCGAGCTGCTACCAACCAACCTTCCGTCGCGATACACGTCATAGCGCACGACACCGCTATCGTCAGTTGACCCGGTCCACGTGAAATTGACGCTAGTCGCGCTGACCGAGGTCGTCTGCAAATTCACCGTATTTGTCGGCGGAGTCGTGTCAGATATTCCTTCCCCAACAACGTCAACGTCAATGACGTTGTAGAACGCATTCACCGTATCGGCGATGTCCCATACAGCGAGAATAACGTGGTATCCCGATCGATTACCCGGAATTGTGAGGGTGTGATCTGGGTTGCTGTTTGCTTTGGAACCATCATGCTGGAATTCCGATATCAATTCGAGATCATTGCGATCCAGCGGATCGTTGGGGTCCCACCCCGGCTTGGTCATGTAGTAGTGCCACTTGGCTGTTGAGTGGGGGGCTGTGTATTTCCAAGACATCAGAAGCGGCCCTGTCGCCACCTCGTTTTTGAACCAGCGGCCTTCGCTCTGCTCATCGAGAACACCTCCAAAGAGGCCACCAGCTGATGCGATTTGCCCATCGGCCGGACCTGTTTCGGGGAACCCTTTCGGCGCCTCCAGACTTTGCGGCTCGTACACGATGGAACCGCAATTAGTGTTCAAGCCGGCTGCGCATGCTGCCGAACGGCTCATTGGTCCATCTACGTACCCGTGGGCACTGGCCGGGGCACTCGTAAGAATTCCTGTGCCGACAAGGGCAACTGCACTGGCAGCAACTCCTGTCCCTAATCGCGTTGCGCGACTCATCACTACCTCCAAGGCGCCGCATCTCAGGTAGTGATCTACCACCCGTTTCCTGCGCCCTCGAAGGCGTTATTCCCCGAGTTAGAGTCCTCTAAACATCAATAGGGAAGAAAAGCCCGAACCCTCACCTGGGGACAAACTCGCTTCTCGTTCCAGAATCGAAGACTCACAGGCACGATCTCCTTTCGGTGAAATTTCGAGGGCTGCTCTGGGCGAACGGCGACGCTCGAGATTTGCGCATCTGGGACGGCCCGCAACGTACGTCTGACATAACCTATTTGCGTGCACCGAGCTCTTGCGATTCTTGCCACTGCCGCCCTGGTCGTCACGATCGTGCCGACAACTTCCATGGCACATTCCAGTTCGGATCGATCGTCAGACGTCCATGCTTCCTCAATTCCCCTTGCCATGACCAAGGACTACAACGGCCGCAACCTCAAGGTCCGCAAGAAACTCAGCAAGAACTCCGCGTACACCCGATACAAGGCGACCTACACCAGCGGTGATCTGAAGATCTGCGGCATTTTGATCGAACCCAAGGGCACCGGACCGTTCCCGATGGTTGTTCTGGCCCATGGATACATCGACCCGAAGGTATATGTGTCCGGTCAAGGGTTCCGGCGCGAACAGGACTGGTTGCCCCGCAACGGATACGGCGTTCTCCACGTGGACTACCGCAACCACGCGTGCTCGGATAAGGATCCGCGTAGCGACGTCAATATGAGACTCGGGTACGCCGAGGACGTCATCAACGCGGCTCTGGCGATCCGCGACTCCGACATCGAATGGATCGATGGAGAACGAATCGCCCTGCTAGGCCGATCGATGGGTGGCGGTGTCGCCTACCAGGCGCTCACCATCGCCCCGGGGGTCTTCGACGCGGCGATCACGTACGCATCCGTCAGCACCAACGCCGAAGACAACTTCAACCAGTGGCAGCGAAAACGCTCCGAGATCGGTGATCGCATACTGAAGAAGTACGGGGAGCCCGACGACAATCCCGAAACATGGAAGCGGATGTCCTCACGCAACTACTTCTTTCGGATCACCGAGCCCATTCTTGCCTTTCACGGGACCGCTGACGATACCTGCGAAATCTCCTGGGCGCGGGCAACCAAGCGGGCATTGGACCGAGCCGATGTCGAGAGCAAACTCGTGGAATACGACGGGGCCGGGCACTACTTCTACGGGCCCTGGAGCAACTCGATCACGCGAGTCGGAAGGTTCCTGGACGCAGAACTCGCGTAGTCGCAAAAGTGCGCAGTCGCGCGCCGGTCTTTTGCATGCCGGACGATTGCGCGTCGGTCTATTGCGTGACCGACTAGTCGTGTCCGCCGATGACGATCTGATCCCAGTCGATAATGGAACCGGTCACGACCCCCGAGCGATTCGACAGCAGGTACACGATGAAATCCGCGATCTCGTCCGGCTGGCCCAGCTTGCCCATCGGTTGACTCGCACTAGCCTCCTCGAGCCACCCATCCGTGGCACCGTGGGCGGTTCGCTGCACCACTTCTTCACCCTCGGTGATGGTCCAGCCGATGTTGACTCCGTTGATGCGAATCCGGTCGAAACGGTGAGCGTGAGCAGCGTTCTTCGTAAGCCCTCCCAGGCCCGACTTGCTGGCCACGTACGGGGCGAGGTACGGCTGGCCTCCGTGCGCTGCGATGCTCAAGATGTTCACGATGGTTCCCGGAGCCGAGCGCCGTTGCATGTCCTTGACAGCTCCCTGCATCACGAAGAAGGGGCCCTTCAAGTTCACGTTGATGTGGGTGTCGAACAACTCCGGAGTGGTGTCCACCAGGCTGCCGCGGCTCGTCGTCGCGGCCACGTTCGCCACACAGTCCACCCGTCCGAAGGTNGCGACCACTTGCTCGACGAGGCTGAGCGCGGCCTGAGCGTCGCTGACGTCCGCTCGAACGAAAGCCCCTTTGGTGCCAAGCGATGAGAGCTCATCGGCCACGGCGCGCCCTTTGTCTTCGCTTCGACCACTGACCACGACGGCGTCCGCCCCCGACTGAGCCGCTCGACGGGCAANGGCTGCTCCCACCCCCTGGGTGCCGCCGACGACGAGGACGACTTTCCCGGCGAGTGCGTCGGAGGTGAGTGCGGTCATGAGGAACCTCGAATCAACGTTGGGGCTGCAACTCTCCGAGAACGCTAGTCAGGTGCCGAGCAGCGTTGTGACCGGGTACGCCGGAGACGCCTCCCCCGCGAGCAGCTCCACTGCCACACACGACGATCCGCGGTGAATCCGTCTCCACTCCCCATGTTCCGACCTGCTGGTCATCCTCGGCCCATGGCCACGCCAACGGCGTATGGAAGATGTTTCCCGTCGGAATACGCAGGTCGCGCTCCACATCAGCCGTCGTATTCACCTCAATGCACGGGTTTCCTTGGGCATCNGTCATCAGGCAGTCCGCGACGGGCTCAGCCAGCACCGAATCGAGGGTGGCGTGCACGGCAGCGAGGGCATCGTCAGCATCAAGGGCATGTCCGGCAGCGCGGGTCTCGGGAGTCCCGTTGGACGCGAAGAGCGAGTGCGGCGTATGCAGGCCAAACAACGTCAGTGTGTGCACCCCTGCGGCCCGAAGGTCCTCGGACAGAATGCTCGGGTCGCTGAGGCTGTGGCAGTAAATCTCCGCAGGCAAGGGAGTAGGCAACTGTCCGCCGGCCGCCGCTCGGTGGGCCGACTCGAGTTGCCGATAGCTCTCGTTCACATGGAAGGTGCCACTGAAGGCATCCACTTGATTGACTGAATCGTCTCTCAACCGGGGAAGGCGCGACAGCAGCATGTTCACCTTCACCTGCGCACCGCCGTCTCGATCGCTGATCGTCNCTGCTTCGTGCCCACGCAATTTCGCGAGAACGGCCGGAGCGCAATTCGCTGCGAGCGTTCGTGCGGTGTAGGTCACTTCCTCGTCTCTCTCGCGAGTCGTCACCGAGACGTGCTCACCGTCGTCTTCGATTGCGATCACCTCGGCCCCAGTGCGCACCTCCCCCCCGGCCGAGCGCACGCGGTCGGCGAGTTGAGAGGTGATCGCTCCAATACCACCCACCGGGACATCCCACTGCCCCGTTCCCTGACCGATCACGTGGTATAGAAAGCAGATGTTCTGATGCAGGGAGTCCTCGTGGGCGTCTGCGAACGTACCGATCAACCCGTCAGTGAAAACGAGACCGCGAATCACATCGTCGTCGAAGGTGTTCTCCAGAACTTCACCGAGGGGGCGCTCGACAAAATCCGACCAGTCGGCCGCGTCGATTCGCGCTCTCATGTCCTCACGCGACACGAGTGGTCTCGTCAGTGACGGAAACATCACCTCGGCCATCGCCGTGGTTCGGGCGTAGAACCGTTGCCACGCGTCCGCGTCCTTTGCGCTCCCGGTGAAGCCTTCGATGTTGGCCACGAGGGACTGCTCATCATTGGAAGGGATGACCAAGCCGCGGCCCGGGTCGGCCGGATCAGGCGTGTACGAGGCNACGCGGCGCCTGGCCAGCGGCACGTCAATGGATAGATCTCGNGCGATGGCCGGCGGCAGCAGCGANACCAGGTACGAGTACTTGCTNACCCGGGCCCCCATCCCGGGGAATACCTCGGCGGAAACAGCCGCGCCGCCCACCGACGAGTTGGCCTCCACAACCAGCACCGAGTACCCCGATCGTGCGAGATACGCGGCCGTCACCAATCCGTTGTGGCCGGCTCCCACCACGATGCAATCGATCACGTGATGATCATGCCGGAGATCGGCCTGCACTACTCACCGGACGGCAACTGCACTCCTGCACTCACCAGACGTTCGCAGGACGCAAGATAGGCCTCGTCGATCTGCGCGCACGTATCAGCATCGAAATCCCGGCGCCATCGTCCCGCATGGGAGCTCTCGTGTGTCACGTTCGCGTCGAACCAGGCGCACATGTCCTGATCGACCGTCACTCCAACGAATGAACAGATCTGCTCGATCGTTTCTGAGCGGGCGGTCCGCACGAGATCGACAAGATCGATGCTCAATATGCGATCGGGGCGTGAGCGTTGTGTCGCGGCGTGTATGCGCCCCATGCGCTGCTCCCACTGGGCCAGTGCTTGGAAAACATCGTCGGGACCGAATGTTTGGTGAACGAAGGAGGCGGCCACGTCCCGGCCGTCACGGTTCACCACGATCACGGTGGAGTCCGGATAAATCGGTTCGACGCGGTCCGCCTTTCGAGCGTTCGCCGGGGTTGTGTCCACCCAACGATCGGCGCCAATCGAACGGGCGACGCTTGTCATGATGGTGCGGGTGATCGTCTGGGCCGCGCCCAGCGGATCGGTCTCCGACTGCTCCAGGTAGCGCTCACACCAGCCTCGAAGCTCCTCGCGCTCCACCGACGTGTGCAGGCCGACATCGGCGGCCCGCCTGAACCACCGCTCCATGATCCGGGTGGCCGCCAAGCGCACTGCAGCTTCGGCCTTCGCGCTACCGGGCTTGCGCATCGCTACGCCGAGCGCATCCGCTATTCCGTCGTTTCCGGTAATGAATCGGACTTCCATCGGACGCGTCAGGGTCA
The DNA here is from genome assembly GCA_002729215.1 of Rubrivirga sp. Taxonomy (GTDB): domain Bacteria; phylum Actinomycetota; class Actinomycetes; order S36-B12; family S36-B12; genus S36-B12. The sequence continues at coordinate 23,736 of PBTV01000003.1, read as the reverse complement.
CGTCCGGGTGGTGGTCGAGGAGGTGTCCAACGATGGTGGAGCCACTGCGCCCGGTACCACCGACGAGGATCGGCCGCTCCGCGTTACTCATACCTACAAGTACAGGCCCGTGCCGGAAGTTGCGTGACGACTCGAGGCAACCGCATGCAGGTCGCGTTCACGAAGGAGGACATAGTCGATCCCTTGAAGCTCCACGGTTCCTCGATCCTCTGGCTCGAAGAGCACCGAATCTTGGACTTCGACGCTCCGGACATTGGGGCCAACCGCGACGACTGTCGCCCACGACAGGCGGCGACCCACCTGCGCGGTAGCCGGGATCACGATGCCGCCGCTCGAGCGGCGCTCCCCGTCCTCTCCGCCTTCCCGCACCAGGACGCGGTCATGCAGCAACTTGATGGGTACCGAGCCGTCCAATCGTGGCCGCGTGTCCGGCACCGACGAGGCGACGCTCGTCTCTTCCCGAGTCGAGGTCAACGGCCGCGCCGCCCCAAGATCTTGATGGTGACGAATCCCACGACGACCGCACCAACGATGGCGATTCGTTCGGGGCGAACACCGCCGTACTCATCGGTGAACCATCCCTTGGCTGCGCCGAGTGCACGCTGCGCCAGCGCTCCCGGCGCCGCCTCCGCCTTCAGGTTGGTTAACGACGCCAACAGTTCTTCTCGCGCAGCGGCGACGTGCGTTCGCTCATCGACGAGCAGCGACGGTGGAGTGGGCGTGCTGTCGGCCATACGGGTCTCCTCTAGCGGGCGTTTAACGCCGTAAGCCTACGACGACCGCCGGGACCCACGAAGGTCGGTGGAAGTTCCAGATGACTACCGCGCGGCAGTCGATGAGGGAACAGGCTCTACGTGCGCGTCCAACCCCGCCGACTTTCGTCGTCGTGCACTTCCCGCGAATCCAAAGACCACGAGGAATATCGCGGTGCCCACCAGCACGATCATGGTTCCCGACGGAACCTCGGCGTAGTAACTGACATACATGCCAACCAGGCCGCTGACCGTTCCCACGGCGGTGCTCCAGGCCAACATGCGAGAGAACGAATCGGTGACCATACGAGCCACGACCGCTGGGATGACGAGCATCGCAGCGACGAGCGTGACACCGATAACCGTCAAGGTGGCCAAGATCGACAACGACAGGATGATCATCAACTGGGCTTCCACCCGGCCGACGCGCACCCCCGACACATTGGCAACGTCGGGATCAAACGTCGTGAATAACAGCGCCCGATAGCGCACGAACACGAAGATCACTGCCAGCAGTGAGACGGCGACGAGCCCCACGATCTGCTCGACGGAAATCCCCAGGATGGATCCGAAAAGTGCATTCTCGAAGGACGGGCCACTGGACCCGAACCGCGCGAACAGGGCGACACCCAAGGCGAACGACGCGGTCGTGATCACTCCGATCGCGGCGTCGGCACCGAGCCGGCTTCGCTTGGATACGGCGTTGATTGCCAGAGCGGATGCGATTCCCCACAACCCCGCGCCGAGGATGTAGAACTGCGTGGCGAAGAGTTGCACAGCGGCAAAGCCCCCGAAGATCGAATGGGAAAGCCCGTGACCGATGTAGCTCATGCCGCGCAGCACGATGTACACGCCGATAAAGCCGAGCAGCGCCCCGGAGAGCCCCGCGACGAGGAGGCCCTTCAGGAAGAAGGTGTATCCCAGCGGCTCGAGTATCGCCTCCATCAAGCCTCCACCTGCGACGCTCGATCTACTTGCTCGACTCGATCTCCTCGCTCGCCTCCGTCATCGACAACCACGCGCATACCCAGATGCTCGAGAACTTCCATGCGCGCTCCGTAGGTCTTTTCCAGAACCTCAGGGCGAATCACGTCCTCTGGTGTTCCGTCGGCGATCACGTGATGGTTGACGCAGATGAGGTGCGGCAGGNGAGCCGCCATGCCGTTCAAGTCATGTGTCGTCAAGACGATCGCCACACCGTCCTCGTGCAGGTCTGCGAGCAGATGAAGAACGTCATGCCGGGTGGAAACATCCACGCCACTGGTGGGCTCGTCGAGTAAGAGCAGTTGCGGTTGGCGATAGAGGGCGCGCGCGAGGAACATGCGCTGCTGTTGTCCACCCGACAGTTGTCGAATCTGCCGGTCGGCCAAATGTGCGATGTTCAACCGCTCGAGCACCTCCATGGCACTCGCCTTCTCTCGAGCGTTGCCCCACGGCAAGGTGAAGCGCCGCCCGTGGGCCGGTTGTCCCGCCATGAGAACGCATTCAAGAACGGTGATCGGAAAATCCCAGTTGACTGTCTCGAGTTGGGGCACGTACGCCGTCCGGAGATCCTCGATCTGATCGATCGAGCCGGACATGGGCCGGATGATGCCGAGCAGTAGACGCAGAAGGGTGGTCTTTCCCGACCCGGACGGCCCAACGATCCCGGTGAATTGATCTTCATGTACGTGAATATTCACGTCATGCAGGACCGTCTGGTGGTTGTAGCCAGCATCGACTTCGATCAGCCTGATGAGTTCGGGGCCGACACCGGTGCCGGTCACTGTGGATAGTCCGCGGTATCCGAAACCGGGCTCGTGATGTCGACCGCCCGAACGTTCGATGCATCACCGCCGAGGCCCTCGATCATGGTGGCGAAGTTGTACTGCATCAATCCGAGCCATGANTGATTCTCCTCGCCCGGAGCACCCGGCAGNTCGTCATCGCGCAGNGACTGCTCGTAGCGGACGCCGGTTTCGTTGCCGACTTCTTCGAGCACGTTTGAGGGGAACACCTCGGATCCGAAGATCGTCGGAACTCCTTCGGCGCGGATTTGCTCGATCAAGGTGACGACTTCGGACGGGGTCGGGTCGGCGAAGTCGCTGGGCTGGACAGCACCGACCACCTGCCAACCGAAGTTCTCCGCGAAGTAGGCATAGGCGTCGTGGTAGGTCACGAGTTTCAGGCCCCCGGCGGGGACTGTTTGCTGGTCCAGGCGGACGGCCTCGGCCAGTTCTTCAGCCTGCGCAGCGAAGGCCCCGAAGTTNTCCTGCATCTGGTCTGCGCACTCGGGGTCGCGCTCACTGAGGACCTCACGAACGATGTCCGCGTAGACGATGGCGTACGTCGGATCGGTCCACAGATGCGGGTTCGGCTTGCCGTCCTCTTCGGGGAAGGAGAAGTCGAAGATGTAGTCCTCCTCGGAGAGGGCGACGGTTCCCAGCTCCACCAACTCTGCGCCGTCGGCCATATTTGCCTCCGCCATGGCCAATGTCGGATCTTCCAGCTTCAGGCCGTTGATGAACACGACATCCGCGTCGCTCAAGAGAGCCGCCACGGACGGCGCGGGTTCGAAGGTGTGCGAGTTGGTCCCCTCCGGCACGATGCCCCGCACACTGACACAGTCGCCGCCCACTCGAGACACGATCGAGGTGATCGGGGAAACGGTAGTGGCGACGAGAATCGAGTCGCCGTCAGACTCCGGCGCGGAGTCGTCGGACCCTCCACAACCGGACAGCACGAGGGTGGCGGCGGAAACGCTGGCAATGACAAAGGGAAACGGACGCATGCCGGAAGTTTATGGCGAACTCCACGTTCTTGCAAAAGACTTGCATTAAGGGTCCNTCCGTCGATTCTCGCCGCACGTAGGGTGCCCTAGGCTTTCGATCCCACGCGGAAGTGGTGGAACGGCAGACACGCTGGTTTTAGGTACCAGTGCCCTCGGGCGTGCGGGTTCAACTCCCGCCTTCCGCACCAGGCACGCGCCCCTTAGGCCGCTTTCGTGGCGACGATCATTCCAGCCGAGCACAAGAACATGCCGCGCCACGATTCGTCATCTTCCAGCTCGATCTGCTGCCGCCGATACTCGGTGGGATCGATACCACCCGAGATCATCGGGTACGTCGGATGGAAGTTGTACCAGGTGAAGGACAAGTCGACGAAGCCTCGTTGCGCCACAACATCGGAGATCTCGAACGGGTTGTGGAAGCGGGCCAGAATCTCGTCGTAGGCCGGAGCGTCCTTGTCCCACTCTCGCTTCGGGGGCTTGTCCACGGCAAGGCGCTGATCAAGGTCGGTGGCCACCTGGTCTTTGAACTGCTGTCCGATCGGCGCCATGAGGTCGTCGAGGATGAACTCCTTGGTGAGGCGGTTGAACGTGAACATGGAGAACATTGCGTTGCGAAACTGAAGAATGAGTGTTCCGCCGGGCTTGAGGAACAACGACATCGCCTCGACGAGCCATGCATCGTCTTCCACGTGCGGGATGACCCCGAGCGCGATGACAGCATCGAATTGACCAACCCGATCGACCTCGGCGCGGACCGCATCCCGATCGTTAATGTCCACTTGGGTGTGCAGATCAGGGTCGAGGCCGTTGCGCTCAAAGTTCTCCTTGCCTAGGCGGACCATTTCGCTGGACAGATCGCTGGCGCGGACATCCACACCGAGTTCCTGGGCGATGCGGACGATCGGGCTTCCCTCTGCGGCGCCGAGTTCGTACACATTCGCAACATTGCGACTCTTCAGGATCCGCATCACCTTGTTGAGCCGGAAGTAATTGGCGGGATATTCGGCGTTGGTCCAGATCTTCTCCGGGTCGTACTGCTCGTGGTAGGACGGAGCAGAGCCGTTGTAGTGGTCGCTGACCTGGGCCATTGCTANATCCTTCGGTGTCGCGAAACGTCGGTGACGAGAAACTTCGGCATTACGAAGTCGTCACATCGGAGCGTAGTTCACCCAGGACCGGCACAAGCGCTCGGAAGGCGTGTCCTCGATGGCTGATGGCGTCTTTCTCCTCCGGGATCAACTCGGCGGTAGTGAGTGCGTAGCCGAGGGGAGTGAAGATCGGGTCGTATCCGAAGCCGTTGCTGCCCCGGGGCTCGGTAATCAAGCTTCCTTCGAGCACGCCTTCGACCACCCGCTCGTCACCGTCGGGTGTGGCCACGGCCGCCGCGCAATAAAAGGCCGCTCCCCGCCTCTTGCTTGGAACGTCGGCGAGTTGGGCAAGGAGAAGCTCCAGGTTCGCCGCATCGTCACCGTGTGATCCAGCCCAACGGGCCGAGAGGATTCCCGGCATCCCGTTCAGGGCGTCGACGCACAATCCCGAGTCGTCGGCAATGGCGACCAGCCCGGTGCGCTGAGCCACATCTCTCGCCTTCAGGAGAGCGTTTGCGGCGAACGTGCTACCTGTCTCGGCCACATCGGGTAAATCGGGGAAACTCTCGGTTCCCACCAGGTCGACGTCGAGACTGGACGACGCCAGGATTCGCCGGAGCTCGGTGACCTTGTGCTGGTTGCGAGTCGCTAGCACGACGCGGTGGCTCATGCCGACAGCGACGCCTTCTGCTGAATCGTCAGGTCGGCGATGCCAGCGGCGGCAAGATTCAACAGCTCGTCCAACAATCCGCGGTCGAAAGGCTCACCCTCGGCAGTCCCCTGCACCTCGACAAAATTCCCTTCACCGGTCATCACCACGTTCATGTCAGTCTCGGCGCGAACATCGTCGTCATAGTGCAGGTCCAGTCTGGGTTCGCCGTCGATGATCCCCACGCTCACGGCGGCTACCGAGTCGATCAGAGGGTCGGTGGAAATATGCCCCTCGCTTCTTGCCCACGACAAGGCGTCGGCGAGCGCGACGTAGGAGCCCGTGATGGCCGCTGTTCTCGTTCCACCGTCGGCCTGCAGAACATCGCAGTCGATAACGATGGAGTTTTCACCGAGGACCGACATGTCTACAACCGCACGCAAACTGCGACCGATCAGCCGGGAGATTTCCTGAGTTCGTCCTCCCAGTTTGCCCTTGACCGATTCACGCTGATTGCGCGTGGTGGTCGCCCGCGGCAACATCGCGTATTCGGCGGTGACCCACCCCGTTCCCGAGTCTTTCAGCCAACGTGGGACGCCGGGGGTGAAGGACGCGGTGCACAGCACCTTCGTCTTACCGAAAGACACCAGGGTCGATCCCTCGGCATGCTCTGACCAATGCCGCTCAAAGGAGACGGGTCGAAGTTGGTCTGAGGTGCGTCCATCGGATCTCGTCATGGGCGTGACACTATCCAGCGTGCATAACAGCCGGACGCCCGTGGTTCTCCTTCAGATGGCCAACCTTGCGTCTGGAGTGGGAAACGGCGCAGTGATGATCATCGTCCCGTGGCTGGTGCTCGAGCGAACAGAATCGGCTGCAGCAGCCGGGCTAGTCGCCGCCGTCTCCACCATTCCAGCCGTCCTCGTCGTCCCGGCTGTCGGTATAGCCATCGATCGCGTCGGCCGAAAGTCGGTCAGCGTAGTTTCAGACATCGCATCGGCCGTGTCCGTGTTCGCCTTTCCCGTGGTCGGCTGGCTTGTCGGTCTCGATCTCACGTGGATCCTGGTCCTCGCGATAGTCGGATCGAGCCTCGATCCTGCGGGCTACACCGCCCGTAAATCGCTCATCGTTGATGCTGCTCGGGCCGGTGGCGTCCGGTTGGCAACGCTGAACGGAGTTCACGAGGCGCTCTTCGCGGTTGGCTGGACGGTAGGGCCCCTGATTGGTGCCGGCCTCATCGCCACGATGGGAGCCGAACAAGCTATGTGGATTCCCGGAGGCCTATTCGTCGTCGCCGCGGCATGCATCTGGGCGATGCGCGTGGGTGACCTGGGCCAGGAGTCACGCATCCTCAATGACTCGGACACCGGTGCGGTGGGCCTTACCCGCGGACTCGTTGCGCTGTGGAGCGACAAGGCCCTGCGCACGCTGACTATTGCGATCATGGTGCTCGCCGGGGTTTATCTGCCAACGGAGAGTGTGATCCTTCCGGTGTACTTCGAAAGCCTCGGACAGCCCGAAGGCCTGGGATTCGTTATTGCGGGCTTGGCTGGAGGAAGCGTTGTCGGCGCCGTGTCCTTTGGGTGGCTGAGCAAGAGATGGACGCATTTCCAGATCATTCGCGCCGCCCTGATCGGGACGGCAATAAGCGTGATTCCGATGTCGTTCCTGCCCCCACTCCCCCTGCTGGTGGTCTTCGGCCTTGTTCTTGGTCTCAGTTGGGGGCCCATGGAGCCCCTGCTGAACACACTGGTGCAAGAACGCATTCCCGCCCATGAACAAGGCCGCGTGTTCAGCATTCAATTGACGGCCTTCTACGTCTTTCCACCACTGGCAATGCTGGCAACCGGGGCTGCGTCCGAGCAGTGGGGAGTCCGAGCGGTCTATCCCGTTCTCGCGGCGGCGCTCGTTGTCACGCTCATGGTGACGCTGTCGCTCTCCGCTATTCGCGACGTCGATCGCACTACAGCGAACTAACGCGCCCTATTTCCGGACCGAGAAACCGGCGACCGTGGCCCTCGAAATCATCCGGGTCGCCGGTAACAAGGAACGCATGCGTAGGTGACCCTTCACCTTCGCTGCGAAGAAGGTCCCCGGCTACTAGTACCCGGTAGACATCTTTCGCTGTTTCTTCCGCGCTCGACACCAGGGTGACGTCGTCCCCCATGACGTACGCAAGCACACCGGTCAGCAATGGATAGTGCGTGCACCCGAGCACGAGGGTGTCGACCTCGGACTCCTGGAGTGGAGCCAGGTACTCACGTGCCACCGCGATGGCTTCGTCGCCGCTCGTCACTCCCGCTTCCACGAGTTCGACGAAGCGTGGACACGCCTGCGAGTGAACGGTGACTTGAGGTGCCGCCGCGAATGCATCGATGTATGCCCCGGATGCGATGGTCGCTTCGGTTCCGACAACACCGACGCGGCCACCACGCGTCGCCGAGACGGCACGACGAACGGCTGGATGCACAACTTCGATGACGGGAACCTCGTACCTTTCGCGAGCGTCCCGCAGGGTGGCAGCGCTGGCCGAGTTGCAGGCGATGACCAAGGCCTTGACTCCGTCGTTGACCAAACGATCCATAATTTCGAGTGAATACTCGCGAACCCGAGCGATTGGTAGTGGACCGTACGGGCCTCGAGAGGTATCCCCGACGTAACGAATCGACTCAGCAGGGAGTTGATCAATAATCGCCCGAGCGACCGTGAGGCCTCCGAAACCCGAATCGAATACCCCGATCGGCGCGTTGTTCGTCATGGCCCGCTAAGCGTACGGCGCGCCGCAGCCGCCGAAGGGGTCCTGGTCTCTACCCTCAAAGTCGCGAAGTCAAGGAGACTGCGCGACTTCCCCTGAGGAGGGAACATGTCGGACACCGCAATCAAGCGCCCCGCAGGCGTCACGATCGTGGGCATCTTGACGGCCATTCTCGGCGTCATCAACATCGTTTTCGGTGTGTGGATGTTGATGTATTGGCTGGGAATCAAGCTCGGGACGCTCTTCGAGGCCCAAACCGTGTTCTGGCTCCTGTTCAACGGCTTCCTCGCCGTAGTGATGGGCCTGATCTACTTCTGGCTGACACAGTTGACATTCGCAGGAAGCCAGACGGCGCAGGTACTCATCTCGGTCTTCGCCGTCATCAACATCGTTTTCGGGTTCTTCCACTTCGACTCGGGTGGCGCGGCGCAGATCATCCTCAACTTGATCGTCGTCCTGATCGTCAATACACATAAGGCGAAACTGTGGTTTAGCCAAACGGCCTAGCCCCACAGGCTGCCATTTCATCTCGAAAGGGCACTCGGATTCCCCGAAAGGGCACCGAGTGCCCTTTCGCATGTGAGCACGCGCCCGTCCGACGTTACGGCGGCCCAGAGAGGCGGCGTAGAACTGCCCGTTTCCGGTTAGGCGAGCAACCCATCGGCCGCAGCCGGCAGGATCGTCACGGAATCTCCGACAGCAACGTCGGTGTCCAGGCCGTCAAGGAATCGCACGTCTTCGCCGTTCAGATACACATGCATGAAGCGCCGAAGTCCTCCGTCGTCGAGGAGCCGCTGGCCGATACCGGAGTAGTTGGTGTCGAGGTTGGTGATGACGTCCTGCAGCGATGCACCTTGGACAAAGACCACGCTTCTCCCACCGGTATGGGCGCGAAGAATCATTGGGATACGAACACCGACGGACATCTCGAGCCCTCTCCGAAGACCAGGTCAAGAGGGTAGGCGGACATAGTCAGAAGCGCTCCAGAAAGGACCATGATGAGGGACATGATCTGTAACAACTAGTGATTAAACGGACAAATAGGACCACTTTGTGTCGCAGTTTGCTCCTCGTGTCTTGTTCCACTTGACCTCGGCTTTGACGGCCACCACGCTAGGGACGCTGTGCTCTTCGGGGAACAGCGCGGAGGAACTGAAAACCACCGGTGGCCGCCTCCCGGCGGCCATCTCTCATGCATGGAGGCCTGAGTGGACGTCGTTAATCTCGACTACTCGCAATACCAAACTGTTTACAACATTCTCTCGTTCGCGCTGGCGTCCATGCTGGCGACGTTCGTGTTCCTACTCGCGGTGCAGGGGCGTGTTCTTGCCCGTTACCGCATGGCCCTCGTCGTCTCGGCGATGGTCTGTCTGATAGCTGCCTACCACTACTGGCGGATCTTCGACTCCTTCAAGGGGTCGTTCGTCGCCGTCGACGCTGGCGAGATGGCCGCAACGCAGAATGCGATGGAATACGTCTTCGTCAATGGCGAAGGCTTCAACGAGGGCTACCGCTACGTTGACTGGTTGCTCACCGTACCGCTACTGCTCTTCGAGACGATTGCAGTCCTGGCGCTCCCGCGTGCAATACGGAAATCCCTGCTCTTGAAGCTCATCCCTGCGTCTGCATTGATGATCATCCTGGGCTACCCGGGCGAGATTGCAGTCGACACCGCCCCGAAGGCCATCTGGGGCGCGCTGTCCACAATCCCGTTCTTGTACATCTTGTACATCCTGTTCGTGGAACTCACGAAGGCGACGAAAACGCAGCCTGGCCAGGTGGCCAAGGACATCAACGGTCTTCGATGGTTGCTCCTCGCAACGTGGGGCGTCTACCCCATCTCCTACCTGATTCCAATGATGGGAATTGAAGGTGCAGACGCCTTCGTCTGGCGCCAGGTCGGGTACTCCCTCGCGGACGTGCTCGCCAAGTGTCTCTTCGGCCTGCTGATCTACAAGATCGCTCGCGAGAAGAGCTCGGTGGACTCAGCGGAGTTCAACGAGGCAGAGCTCGAAGAGGCACCCTCCAGCAGGTAGGGATCGCCCGCTCGGGTTCCACCCGAACGACGACAGCGGATCGGATGCTCAGCAGCATCCGATCCGCTGTCTTTTGGCTGTGAGGCTTCCGGTCGTCCCGGCTACTCCTCGTCCTCCGCGACAGGGACGTTGTCATCGGAAAATCCGTAGAGAGCCGGGGTCATGCAGCGCACGAGCGATTCCTGAAGGAACGTCAGCCAGTCGTAGAAATGAAACAAGCCCGATCGGGGATCGTCGTCAGGCAGCTCTGCGAGCTCCCCGTGGTTGTCTTCAGAAATCTGAATGCGTGTGCCGATAGCGATGCGCGCATCGTTGAGCAGCCCTAGCCAACTATCGGTCGACGTCACGGAGACCTTTTCTCCTGATCGCTCGATCTCCTCCAGCACGGTCATCGCATGCTGCATCTTCGACTGACGCAGATCGTTCTCGGTGAATCGACGAAAATCGCGTGCGTCGTCAGGATCGTCGTACGCGTCGGGCAGGAGTCGGGCCACTGCGGGGTCGTCGGAAATTCCCACGTCCCCATCGACCCAGCCCACTTGCGCCGCCAACGGATCCTGATCGGGGGACGCCTCGGCCGGCTGCACAAGATCCATGACCTGACGCGCCACGGACATCAGCAAGCCGCGTTCCACGTCATCAACGCGCAAAACAACGCGACCGGTCGCGGTTCGTTGAAATCCGTACGTCATCGTCGCTGCTCGTCAGTCGTCTCGTTGAAGGGTGGCCCACAGGCCGTAGGAGTGCATGGCACTGACGTCCCGCTCCATTTCTTCTCTCGTACCAGACGAAACCACTGCCCGACCCTCGTGATGGACATCGTTCATGAGCTTCTCGGCCTTCTCGCGGGAGAAATGGAAGTACGTCATGAAGACGTACGTGACATAGGACATCAAATTTATCGGGTCGTTCCACACGATCGTTATCCACGGGCGCTGGGTTTCGACAACCTCGTCCACCTGTTCCTGAGGAGCGGCCTCCACGGCAATCGACGCGTACACCACGACATTATTCTCGCAGCACCCTGCGGCACTGGCGACGCCCCCGTACGCTACTCCCATGGTCGAGGGCACCTGCGGGATAAATCTGGAGCGGACGCGTCAGTCCATTCCACCGCCTCGTGACGATCTCCCGTCTTGGCCAATTCTGGACCGGATCCGTGAATCCGTGATCGGTGACGATCACGTGATCCACGGTCCCTTTGGTCCTCGCCGTGTCACCTACGCCGATTACACCGCCTCCGGACGCGCACTCAGATTCATCGAAGAATTCATCCGTGACGAGGTGCTGCCTCGATACGCCAACACACACACCGAATCCAGTGGGACCGGACTCCAGACAACGCGCCTTCGGGAGGATGCTCGTGCGCGCATCAAGAAGGCCGTCAACGCAGGTGACGAAACGTGCCTGATCTTCTGCGGCTCCGGATCCACTGCGGCTGTCAACAAGGTCATCGGTCTGCTCGGACTGCGGATACCGGCCGACCTCGACAACAAATACCACCTCAGCGATCACGTGCCCGTGTACGAACGACCCGTGATCTTCATCGGCCCCTACGAACACCACAGCAATGAGCTCCCATGGAGAGAGTCCATCGCCGATGTGATCGCTATCCCAGAGGACGCCGACGGGCACCTCGATCTGAACATCCTTCGCCAACGGCTCGAGGAATTCAGCAACCGCCCGCTGCTGATCGGCTCGTTCAGTGCCGCCAGCAACGTGACCGGCATCGTCACCGACACGCACGCGATCAGNACNCTCCTGCACGAGCATTCAGCTCTCGCCTTCTGGGACTACGCCGCATGCGGTCCGTACGTCGACATCGACATGAACCCGCGCTGCGTCGAGCACCCACTCTCCTACAAGGACGCCGTCTTCTTATCCCCGCACAAGTTCGTCGGCGGGCCAGGTACGCCCGGTGTCCTGCTCGTCCGACGTGAGCTTGTGACCAACACCGTTCCCGACAGCGTCGGTGGCGGCACCGTTGCCTATGTCAACCCCACCCAGCACCTCTACCTGACCGACCCTGAGCATCGGGAAGAGGCAGGCACCCCCGCCATCGTCGAGTCGATCCGCGCTGGTTTGGTCTTCGACCTCAAGGACGCCGTGGGAGTGGATGTGATTCAGGCCCGCGAGGAAGACTTCGTGCGCCGCGCCATCGACAGCTGGAGCACAAACCCGACCATCGAGGTCCTTGGAAACACCGACGCCCAGCGCTTATCCATCACCAGTTTCGTTGTCCGTCGGCCCAACGGTCGATACCTTCACCACAACTTCATCGTTGCGGTCCTGAACGACCTTTTCGGTATCCAATCGCGCGGCGGCTGCTCCTGCGCAGGTCCCTACGGTCACCGGCTGCTCGGCATCGACGTGGACCGGTCGCACGAATTCGAGCGCGAGATCAGTCAGGGCTGCGAAGGTATCAAGCCGGGCTGGACCAGGATCAACTTCAACTACTTCATCTCCGAGTCGGTCTTTGACTACCTCGTCACCGCTGTGCATCTCACATCGGAGTTCGGCCACCGTCTGCTGCCCTACTACCGGTTCGACGCCGCTTCGGGTTTGTGGCAACACGAGAACGGACCGATCGAACCTCCGCTTCGATTGAAGCATCTGTCCTACGACGCGAACGGCCGACTGACCTACACCGTGCACAACGAGCGAGCGCCTGAGTCAGCGCTCGAGGGCTATCTGGCCTCCGCCTGCTCGCTGCTTCGCTCGCTGGCAGAGCCAGACCTCATCACTCATGTTCCNGGTGCTTCAGATGACTTCGAAACCTTGCGCTGGTTCGACATAGCGCGCGTCTAAGCCCGCCATCGAACCGCCGACCAATTACTTATCTCTTCTTGACCCGGATGACGAATTCCTGCGAGACCCCGGGCGCTAGCCCGCCCTTGGCTCGCGACACCACCCGGTAGGTCCAGCGCTTCTTCGNTTTCTGGGCCTTCGCCTTGATCGTGACCCGACCCTTGGCATTCGTGCGCGCACCCTTGACCTTTCGCCATGTTCCCTTCTTCAGAACTTGAAGAATCACCTTCTGCTTCGCTTGGGCCGGTCGCACAATCGCCCGGACCCGAATCGGGGCGCCCGAAGAAACCTTCTTCGTTTTTGCTTTGGCGCTGACCGTTGCACCCACGGCGACCTCGGCGGCGGGGCTCTGCGATGCGGCTATGCCCCCNGTCTCCGGCACGGTCAGCCGGACCCGTCCTGAAGATGGCAGCTGGACTTGGAACGCCACGGCACCATCCGGCCCGCTCGCCGCTATCTGCAGGGCTTGCCACTCTTCGCTGCCGGTGGGTTGGAATTCCACCGTCACGGGCACATTGGGTACCGGAGCACCGTTGAACGTCACCCCTCCGGCAATGGACGTCGGCTGACCGAAGACCACAGCCGGGGTGACAGCGATNGCGACGACCGCTTCGGCCGGGGCGAGNGACTGCGCGTANCTCCTGATGCCTGGCCACTGAGCGGGGTTCTCACCACCGATGGTCCAGAGGGCAGCAGCATTCAATCCGTACTGACCGACCAGTTGTGTGCGGGCGAGCACACCGTCGGGCCCAACGAAGTTGACTTGGCGCTTGGCCTGGCATGTCTGNGGTGTTCCCGACGAGTCGGTCCAGTCCACATTCTTCGTGTAACGGAACGAACTCTCTTGACGCACCGGATCCCAGCGGACATCCGCCTCGGTCAGGCCGTAGCGCTCGAGTAGCGCAGGAATCTTGGCAGCGGTGACCGCGGCCATGGACGTCGCCGATCGGTACGCACGCCTTTCTGACGCCGATCCATTCTTGCTCGGACACACGCCGGACAGCCGGTAGCCGCCGCCGGCCTTCGTTCTGGTCCTCGCCCGGCCATAGGTGGGCACTCCGATTTGCAGTTTGGCTGGATCCATCACCGTGACAGCGTGCTCGACATTCGCGCGCACCCAACCAATGGGAGCGATTGGGCCGATCGACCTCACCGTGTAGTCGTAGGCCATGATCCGAATTCGATCGACNTGCGGAGCGATCCCCGGAATGTTGTAGACCCAGTATCCGGACCGACCACCGCAACGATTTCGCGTATCGCACGGTCCCGGGACGGTTGCCGACAGCAGTTTCCCTTGCGCACGCAGCGCAGCGCCCAACTCCGCAACAAACGTCGTCCAGTTCGGCAACGTGGCATCCCACGTCTTGCTGCCATCGACGAACGCGAAGTTCTCGTAGTCGAGGTCGAGCCCGTCGTAGCCATTGTTGACCACCAGGGCCACGAGGTCTGCCACGTGCTGACCTCTCAGAGCAGGGTCGGCCAGCGTGGCAGCCATTCGTCCCTTGCCCGAGGCGTCGGCGATAGCGGGAATGACCACCATCCCAGCGGCCCGCAAACGTTCCATCGCCCACGCCACATTGGCGCTGCCGTTCGTGAAGTTGGGATTNAGNGCCACTTGCACACCGCCGCCTTTGCGGGCGATCGCCGAGTACCAGAAAGGGGACACATCTTCAAAGAGATCAGCGTTCGCGACGGCGCTGTCGATTCCCACGGGTTGACTCGGAGAGGTCATCCAGTACGGCATCCATCCGCTGATCACCTTGTCCGGCGTGTTCGCATAAGCAGGAGACGCTGCACCGGCCTGCCCCACCAACAGGCCTGCGATCAGGGCGGTAAGGGTCAACGCAATGGGGGGAAGACGACGCATCCAAGCATTGTGCGTCATGGCGACCCTCGGGCGTCGAACCCGGGGGGTGCGGGAGTGTCTGCCCTAGCGCAGGACCCGGCCGATATCCCCCGCTGCACGAGAAACCCGGGGACCAACCTCGGACTCCTCGAGCTCCCGGAAGGACACGACCCCCACACTGGCCTCAAGGCCGGGAACACCCGTGACCGGGGAGGCGAGTCCAAACACCCCCGGTGCTCCGTCTTCGCTCGCGACGACCCACGGAGGGTCCAGCGGCCTCGTTCCGGCTGTCCTGGCAGCCAAGATGGCCCGGCCGGCTGCGGCAGCCTCTAGCGCACTGCGGCTACCGACTCGATACGTCACGTGCATGTCCGATCGACTTGGCTCGGCTACGAGAGCGGCNACAGACTCCCCGCCATCGACGAGAGAGAGATACGCGGTACATCCGATGGCGTCCGACAGCATCCGAAGCGCGGGGAACGCCGCGTCTCGAACAACAGGCTGCAATTGGCGACCCATGGCGAGAACACCGAGACCCAGCCGACAACGNCCATCGGATCCTCGTCGGATCAACGCGTGCTGTTCCAGCGTGACGACCAGTCGATAAACAACCGTGCGTCCGATTCCCATCCGCCCGGCGATCTCGGTGATGGTCAAACCCTTGGCGGAATCCGCCACCTCCTCGAGGACCCGCAGCCCTCGATCGAGTGTTTGTGACGTCTCGGCGGCCATGACGTCAGCCAACCATGCATGCGAGCNANAAGCGAGGGGCGGGCCAATGGCCCGCCCCTCGTCGACTCTGTGTTGTCAGTTGGTGATGACCGACTCAGACCTTCGCTGCGGACTTCACGCGGAAGGCCGCGATGATCTCGAAAATACCGATGATGATCAACCAGATNGCTGTTATCCAAACAACAACCTGGAAGGACCCAACAGGAGTCACCAGGCAGACGACACTGCCGATGAGCAGGATGACACCGAAGAAGATGTTCCAGCCGCGTCCGTCCTTGTTCGAAAAGCCCTCCACGAGAGCGGCGAGCCCTTGAAAGAGGAAGGCGACACCGATGAAAATTCCCAGCAGCCACTCGCCAGCCTGGCCGGTGCTGACTTCAGCGCGCGTCGCAAGCAAGCCCAGGACGATCGACAGAGCACCGGTGATGAAGTAGAGGGTGCGTATCCCGCCGGTCAGCCCAGGAGCGAAACCGCGAACGACGCTGAAGATGCCGGACACGATGAGCCAGATGACGAAAATGACCGCCACGATTTCAGCAGCTGTAGCTGTGTTTAGAACGGCCCAGATCCCCAGGATCAAGGTGACGGCTCCCAAAGCGAGCAGGATCCACCAGTTCTTGCCGATCGACCCCATCAGGTCGTCGTCTTCTACTATCACTACGTCAGAGTNCGACATGCGCATCCTCCCGATGCTGGCGACGGGGTGTCTCCCCAAATACCGCCCCAATGTTAGGGGCGATAGCCCGAATTTTGGGGACGTCATCGACCGATGAACCCCTATGTCGGGCGATCAGAGCCTTGTTTAGTCGTCGATACGCCACATTTCCGGGTTGAGCCAGGTTTCAGTGANGGTCTCCAACTCCCCGGATTCGGACAATTCAGCAAGGGCGCGGTCGACGCAGGCTGCAAGTGGATTTCCTTGCACCATGGCGAAGGACAGCGCGATATCCGGAGGATNGACACCGGCAACATTGGAGACGTCGATGTCCGCGACGCTCTCCAGCCAATGCCGAGTGGGCTCGTCGATNAGTTGCGCATCGGTGACGATCCGTGCCTCCTGCATCTCGGTTCCGGCGCGTGCCCACATCGCCAGTCCCCCGCCTTCGGGGATCCATCCCTTGCCCAGAAGCCATGGTCGCCCCGTTCCTTGAACAGGTGCGGCGAAGCGCAGGCTCGATGGCTGCGTCTCTTGGCTGACTCCGAGAAGAACACGGCGGGCGTCGTCATCGGCGACGTCGAGCACTGTGGTCGTCTCCAAGTACGGAGTTGAGAATGCGATTGCCGGGAACTCCTCGGGGCGNGCCACATACCCGTCCACGGCTATGTCGAAGTCGAGGAAGCTTCCCGTCAGAACATCCTGCGCCGGCGCGAATTCCCACGTCACTTCTTGCGGTCGAAAACCCANCTGCTCGGCGACGGCGTAAGCGAGTTCTGATTCGAGCCCTAGCCGGTCCGCGGGTTGATCGGAGAGAAAGTACGGCGGGGCCGGCGTAGCCGATGTGGTGAATGTCAAGGCCCCCGGCTCGACGGTCGTCAAATTAGGTTTGGAACACGGATCCAGGAGAACAAGTTCTGATTGATCATCGTCGGGTGGGGGCGCGNCGCCCGTGGCGCCGCCGGAGGCGCCGTTGACCGTGCATGCGCTCAACAGAACGCATCCGAGAGCAAGACCTAGGGGACCACGCACCTGTCAGTCTCCGCCACGCGGCAGCGAGGCATGGATCTCTTGGCATTCAGGGCAGACGGGGAACTTCGACGGATCACGCCCCGGGGTCCACTTCTTGCCGCACAGCGCCGTGACGGGTTTACCGGTGACCACACTCTCGACGATCTTGTCCTTCTCGACGTAGTGGGCGAACCGTTCGTGATCGCCGTCGTCCACCGAGGAGGTGCGCTCCTCTAGGAGCGTGTCTCCGCCTGGCGAGGCAAGCGGTTCGAGAGGTCCGGTGTCACTCACTCNTCAAGTGTACGTGTTCGATTCCGTGCCCAGACTCCGAACTGGCCCCGGATACTCACCCCCCGGCCGCCATACGGCCCACCCACGACCAAGATCTCCCCATGAGCACCTTCATCGATCCTGTCCCCCAGGATGTCGCTGACCCGACCACGGATTACCCGGCGAACGCTTTTGCCTTCCGCTACGTGCTTCCCGCTCTCCTCGAGGCACCCGGGCGGCGTCTTCTCGAAATCGGCGTCGGCCAGGGGGCCGCGCTGTCGGTGTTCACCGACTCTGGGTTCGTGATGTCGGGATTCGATATCGACCATGCATGTGTCGTTCAGACACAGAACCAGGCGCTAGCCCTCGGTCTCGACGCCGAGAGATTCACTCACGGCGATCTGCGGGAGCCCACGTCTTATCGCTCGATCTGCACGGAGGGACGATTCGACGGGATCNTCGCCATGGGGGTGCTGCCGCACATTGGCGACAAGGAATCGAGNATTCGGAATCTCTTCGACCTCACCCAACCGGGTGGTCAAGTATTCATCGAATTCAGAAACCTGCTCTTCGCCATGTCCACCTTCAATCGCTTCACCCACAGTCTGTTCATGGATCAGCTGCTGCACGAGGTCTCTCCATCCGTGCGCGACGCGGTCGACCACGAACTCGCAGCCCGCCTTCGCATGGACGTTCCCGGTGCCGTCGCGCGATCAGCCGACGCCGGCGATGACATCCTCGAGTCTTTCGACAATCCCTTGACGGTTCCCGCGCTATTCGGGGGTGCTGGTTTCGACGATGTTCGTGTTCACTACTTCCACTACCACGCAGGCATGCCCTACCTGCAGTCGGAAGATCCTGATGCATTTCGACGTGCGGATGTAGCGCTGGAAGACGACACCTCTGGATGGCGTGGAATGTTCCTCGCATCCGCCTTTGTTGTTCACGCGCGAAAGCCCGGCGAGTCGTCGCCGAATGCTCGGTAGCTCGTTCCGACCCCAGTGACATCATCAGATGCGATACCCCCTAGGGTATACACATGACGACGGAGAATCTGACAGAAGAAACCTTCGCCACCGTCGTGGGTGGCAACGACATCGTGCTCGTNGACTTCTGGGCATCCTGGTGCGGCCCATGTCGGACGTTCGCCCCGGTGTTCGAGAAGGTCGCCGAGGCGAATCCCGACATCGTCTTCGCCAAAGTCGACACCGAGGCCGAGCAAGGACTGGCCGGCTACTTCCAGGTCAGCTCGATTCCCACCCTGATGGCTATCCGTGACGGCGTCGTCCTGTACTCCCAGGCGGGGGCGCTCCCACAACCGGCTTTGGAGAACCTGGTGCAAGCACTACGGGACGTAGACATGGACGACGTCAAGAAAAAGCTCGCCGAGGACTCCGCCAGCGACCCTTCCTAGGGTCGCGGCTTAACCGCTGAGGTGCGGCGCGGCGCCGCTAAGGTTCGGTGGGTGAGCGAGACGATCGACCTACGGGGCCGCGATTTCCTCGCCGAGAAGGACTTCTCGGCAGCGGAACTGACGTACTTGATGAACCTCGCCGAGCACCTCAAGCGCGAGCGTCACGCAGGACACGAGGAGCAGCGCCTGAACGGGCGAGGCATCGCTCTGATCTTCGAAAAGACATCGACGCGAACACGCGTGTCCTTCGANGCGGCCATNGCCCAGCAAGGAGGCTTCAGTTCGGTCCTGGATCCAACATCGAGCCAGATCGGACACAAGGAGTCGACGGCGGACACCGCCCGAGTCCTTTCGCGGGTTTTCGACGCAATCGAATATCGCGGCGCCGATCATGCGACCATTGTCGAACTCGCCCAACACGCGACCGTTCCGGTCTTTAACGGTCTGACCGATAAGTGGCACCCGACCCAAACGCTCGCCGACTTCATGACGATGAGGGAGCACGCACGCTCAGCCACCACGTCCTTTGCCTACGTCGGAGATGCGCGCTTCAATATGGGCAACTCGCTGCTCGTCAGCGGGGCGATCCTCGGCAGCGATGTCCGCATCGTCGCTCCCCAATCCCTATGGCCGGCTGAGGATGTTCAGCAGATCGCGAATGAGCGCGCAGAGGAGTCCGGAGCTCGAATCACGCTTACCGAGGACGTCGACGACGGCCTCACCGGTGTCGATTTCGTCCATACCGATGTCTGGGTTTCCATGGGAGAAGCGAAGGACGTCTGGGCCGAACGGGTAGAACTGCTGCGCCCCTACCGCGTGGATTCCACGCTTATGTCGAAAGCAGCCCCGGGCGCCGCCTTCATGCATTGCCTCCCCGCCTACCACGACACCAACACCGACATCGGTCGCTTTGTCTCCGAGGAGTTCGGCCTAAGCGACGGAGTCGAGGTGTCATCGGAAGTGTTCGACTCCCCCGCCAGCATCGTGTTCGACCAAGCGGAGAACAGGCTGCACACGATCAAGGCCGTGCTCGTTGCAACTATGCAGGGTGGACAGGACTCACTGTCCGCTTCGAGCTCCGGCTAACGGAGGCGTGCCCGCAGTTCGCTCAACTGGTTCCACATCTCACTGGGCACGCGATCGCCGAACTGCTCGAAGTACTCCTCGGTGAGCTCCGCCTCGGCTCTCCAGGACTCCGCATCCACTCGGAACAACTCCTGCACGTCGTCGTCGCTGAGGTCGATGCCGTCGAGATTCAACTGATCGATCACGGGCAGGAGACCGACAGCGGTTTCGACGGCGTCNGCCGTCCCACCAATGCGCCGAATGATCCAGTCGATGACCCGCGAGTTGTCACCGAAACCGGGCCAGATGAATCGTCCGTAGGCGTCGCGACGGAACCAGTTCACCGAATAAATGCGGGGAAGGTCAGCTGGTTGCGTGAACGAGCCGACCTTAAGCCAGTGCCCCCAGTAGTCCGCCATGTTGTAGCCGCAGAACGGCAACATGGCGAAAGGGTCTCGACGAAGTTNGCCGAGATTCCCCTCGGCAGCCGCCGTCTTCTCGCTGGACATCGTCGCACCCATGAAGACCCCGTGCGCCCAGTCGCGCGACTCTGCCACCAGGGGAACGTTCGTCGCCCGCCGACCGCCAAACAAGATCGCGTCGATCGGAACTCCTGCGGGGTCTTCCCAGTTCGGCGCGATCGTCGGACACTGTGCCGCGGGAACGGCAAAGCGTGCATTGGGATGGCTCGACGGCTCCTCCGAGTCCGGCGTCCAATCCCGGCCCTTCCAATCGATGGCGTGAGCCGGCGGCTCTNNTGTCAAGCCTTCCCACCACACGTCTCCGTCGTCCGTCAGGGCGACGTTGGTGAAGATGCTGTTGCCTGCTTCCAGGGTGCGAACAGCATTCGCGTTGGTGTCCATTCCTGTTCCCGGAGCAACGCCGAAGAAGCCGGCTTCGGGATTGATGGCGTACAGCCGGCCATCCTCGCCGTACCGCATCCACGCGATGTCGTCGCCGATCGTCTCGACCGTCCACCCCGGTATCGAGGGCTCGAGCATTGCCAGGTTGGTCTTTCCGCAGGCAGACGGGAACGCCGCGGAAATGTGGAAGACGTCACCGTCGGGCGACGTCACTCGCAAGACGAGCATGTGTTCGGCAAGCCAGCCTTCATCACGCGCCATCGCCGACGCGATGCGAAGTGCGTAGCACTTCTTGCCGAGCAGAGCATTGCCGCCNTAGCCACTTCCGTAGGACANGATTTCGCGCGTCTCTGGAAAGTGGACAATGTACTTCGTGTCGCTGCACGGCCACGAGACGTCTTCTCTGGCAACTCCAGCTTCATCGATGAGCGGAAAGCCCACTGAGTGCAGACACGGAACAAATTCACCAAACTCCCCGATCTCCTCCAGTGCCGGTGTTCCCATGCGCGTCATGATGTGCATGCTCAANACGACGTACGGCGAGTCGGTTATTTCGACGCCCAGTTGGGAGATACGAGACCCCAGCGGACCCATGGAAAACGGGATGACGTACATGGTGCGACCACGCATCGACCCGGCGAACAAACCGTTCAATGTGGCTCGCATCTCACTGGNATCNGCCCAGTTGTTCGTCGGGCCCGCGTCGACTTCCCGTTGCGAGCAGATGAAGGTCCGCTGTTCAACGCGCGCAACGTCGCTTGGGTCGCTGCGTGCGAGGAAAGAGTTCGGTCGACGTTTCGGATTCAACTTGATGAGCGTTCCGGCATCGACAAGTTCCCCGGTCAATCGGTCCCACTCGTGCGTCGACCCGTCGCACCATTCGATGCTGTCTGGCTGTGTTAACTCCGCGACTTCCTCGACCCATTCGAGAAGCTGCTTGTTGCGTGTAGGCGCGTCTTCTAGTNCCCGTGGTGCCATCGTGACTCCGTTGTCCGATCGATTTGGGTGACCCCTGGAGGGANAGGTGTGGAGAGGTTCCCGCTTCGCAGCGCCATTCGCACCTCGACACTCGCGTGTAAACGCTGTCTTGTGAGCAATGGCACAGGCCCGGTGTGACGTGGCTAACGAATGGACCGATCCAACGGACGATCAGACGGCTAGAGCAAGATNAAGTACGGCGCTCGTGGAGTCGAGATCGCCTTGCGGACCATTCGCGCGAAGGCCTTCGCCCCTTCCGGGCGCAGGTGGTAGCCGTCCGCGTACAGGAACTCCGGGTTCTTGNAGGCTACGGAATTCCAATCTACCAGGACCACGCGGTCGTTCCGGAATTTCTCGGCGCATCGGCGCATCATGAGGTTATTCACGTCCTCCCAGGCCCTGGGAACCTTGACAGTCACCAAATACACGGTTCTTGTCGGTCCGGCCGCGCGCACGAGCCGGCGGCACATTTTCAAGGTGTAGGTCCCATTGGTTCCCAAGTGGACGACCACGTGCTTAGGAAGGGCGGCTCCTCGTTCTCGAACAAGCCCTGGACCAACAGACGCCTGTCGACTCACATCCGCGTCGACCTCCTTGACACCGGCCGACTTCAGCTGAGATTTGGCCCCGAGCACGACCGAGTCGCCGATAGCCATGGCATCCAATTTCCGGTGCTCATCGGCGTGGGCCCCCTGCGCGGCCACCACCGCCGGCAGACTCACCGCCAACGCTGCGATCGTGACCACCGCAGACCGAGCGAACCTCATCACGCTACGACGCATGAGCAGCCACCACGGATCCCAGCCTGGACACAACCTCGGCAAGGATCGCTTCGGACGTCGCGAAACTGATGCGCACGTGCCCTACACCTGGGGCACCGAATGCCGATCCGGACGTCAGCGCGACCTTGCCTTGCTCCCGGATCACTTCGGCAGGATCGTCGCCCAGCCCTGCCACGCGAACCCAGGCAAGGTAGGAGCCCTCCGGCCAGGTCATCGACACTCCAGCCATGTCCTCTAGTGCGGTGAACAACTGACGACGACGACTATCCAACGCCGAGAGCATCTCGCGTCGCCAGGCAGCACCCTCCCGATACGCCGCAAGACTCGCCAGGACCCCGAAATGTCCCACGAGATACGTCACTTCGATAGGTAAGCGCTCGCGCAAACGCTCGACCACCGTCGGAGCTGCCACCACTTGAGCACACTTCAATCCGGGGATATTCCACGTCTTCGATGCCGACATGATCGCCACCGCGCGCAGATCCGCGACGTCGGCGGCAGCCTTCAAAAATGGTGTGTGCTTCGCCCCCGCGAGCGTCATCGGAGCGTGCACTTCATCGGCGATAACGACGACATCGTGGTCGGCGGCGAGCTCGGCGATACGGCGCAGATCCTCTGCCGGATGAATCGTCCCGGTGGGGTTGTGCGGCGAGCACAGCACGTAGGCCTGAACCGATGGATCGGCGAAGGCATCCGCGAGCTCGTCCATGTCCAATCGGTAACGACCGTCGTCCACGATCAACGGAACATCACGCAGATGTCGGAACGCGACCTTTTCGACCGTCGAGAAGAACGGCGGGTAGACCGGCGGGTTGATGACGACGGACGACCCCGGATCGGTGAGGTGGAGTAGCGATTGCCCGACCGAACTCATCGCGTCGGCGAGCACCGTCACATTGCCGGGGTCGATCTGCCAGTTCCACTCGGCGCTGGCGAACTCGGCCAAGGCCGTGGGGACGTCGTCCGCCCAGCGATATCCGGTGTCGGAGTTGTCCACGGCGCTGCGCAAAGCATGGACGATCGGTTCGGCCAGTGTGAAGTCCATCTCGGCAACCCAGGCCGGCAGTACGTCCGACGGATACGTGCGCCACTTCGCGCTGGAGCGGCGCCTCAGCTCCTCGAGAGACATCTCGTCGATGGCCACAGGGTAAGCATGCCAAGAAACGTCGCGTGCGAGCGTTTCCGTGCGATCTATGCCTCGAGGACGCCCCTGACGATGCTGTCCGTGCTGTGCGTGACGTCACCGTCGAATTGCTCGAGGG
>PBTV01000012.1 GCA_002729215.1 Rubrivirga sp. | reverse complement strand
GTTCGGGCCGGTCGGTGAACGCCAGCATCTCCGCATCCACCCCTTCGAGGGTGAGCGTGTAGGTGTCGCCTGCTGGCCGGAACTCACCCGTCTCAGCGTTCATCACCATCAACCACTCAGGCTCAGGCTCGCTATTGGTGTGCGCGGTGACAGCAACACCAGCCAAGATGACGGTGAAGATGAGGACACCCACACCAGCGATGAGGGACTTCCGCTCACGGGTCATTCCGTCAGCCTATGAGCAAGGCTCACAAGCTGCTCTTCCCCTGACTGGCACACTAGGCAGATGCAGGAGATGGAGGACAGGCACGTCAAGAGGACGGCTGTCAGGGAGCAGAAGGCCACAGCAAAGGAGAAGAAGAAGGGAAAACTGACTCGTCCCGTGACCAGCCTCACGCAGGACGGCGAGGACGGCATGAGACCCGATGTCTCTAACCCAGCGGAGTACGAAGACGAAGGGTCATGACCGTCTTCCCCTAGGGGTGTCACTAGTTCAATAAGACTCGCTGATAGCCGTTTTCGGGGGTCTCAACCCGGCTCAGGTACCTTGAGTATCGCCCACAAGGGGCGGCAGCCCAAGGCTTCGAAGTGGTAGAGCGCTCGCTTCACACGCGAGAGATCACTGGTTGCGAACCCAGTATCGCCCATTTTGCGGTCGCTAGATCGATCCGGAGGTTCATGCAGACATCTTGTGCGGGGGCTGCAGCGACACCAGTGAACGGACGGCTGGGCGCAATTCGCAGCTGGGTCACCTTTTCATAACGAGAACCCAGTGCCTCTTTCTCGGCGACGCTGTGTGCGGCATTGTGGGGTTAGAGTGCCGATTGTTGGTTATGTGACGCCAGCGGCCGTAGAGAAAATGGAGTCGAGTGGACCTCGTAACGTGTGTTGGGTGCGGGACCCGCACCCCCGCGAATGCCATGCGGACTGTCGCCGATAGCGACAGTCGCGAGGTGCTGTGGTTGCAGTGCCCTGACTGCGGGACCCAGAACCGAGTCATTCGAGTGATGAATGCGATAGCTCCGAAAGCGACCGCCTAGCGCGGCATCCGACCTCGCGGACACCCTGTCCGACACACCGCTGCGATTTAAATATTCGCAACGCGGCGTCGGCCCCACTGATCGCGCCAGACCGCCTGGTAGCGGCACACGAGTATCGCCGTGTGCTGGTCGCGTGGCAGGCTCTTGATTACACGAGCCCCCCAACAACCCGGTCGTACAGGAAGACGAGGGCAGCACCAAGGCATAAGAGTGCCACCCACAGCAATTTGCGACGAAACTGCTTGGTATGGATCTTAAGGTTTCGCCCCATGCGGCTCTGGCCCCCGTCGGCGGTGTGTTCAGTGCAAGTGTGACAAGAAGACACGGTACGGGTTGCAGAAGTTATCCGTGGACGGTGACATGACCTATCGCGTCAGCGCAACTACTCCGGAATTAGCAGGAGCAGCACAACGGTCATTACCGTTGCTGCAGCGACATACATGCGCTGCCCCCAGCGACTGTCGAGAAGAAAAGAGCGCCGTTGCATGGGAAAGAAATTAACCATCAGGTCTGACATTGACTCGTCGGCAGGGGGAAACGCCGCCGAACCGCAGATGCCTGGGCTGTCGCTCATCATTCAGTACTCCAGGCGGCTAGCATTAGCGGGCGTTCCGCTAGCCCGAAAAAGGATCTCTGTCTCCAACTGCACCGAGGGAGGTTGCGGTGTCCTGGACCGCGCTCGATGCCTTAGGCGCAGACCGGAACATGGTTGCAGCGCGGATAAATGGGCGACTGATGGACCTTGCTACTCCGATCGCCGAGGCCGATGACGTCGAACCGGTATTGATCGACAGTGAAGAAGGGCTTTACATCCTGCGGCACTCCGCCGCGCACGTGGCCGCGCAGGCGGTGCAGAGGCTCTTTCCCGAAGCCAAACTCGGAATCGGGCCGCCCATCACCGATGGCTTCTATTACGAGTTCGATGTGCCGGAACCGTTCACACCTGAGGACCTCAAGGCCATTGAGAAAGAGGCCATCGCCATTGCGAAATCCGGCCAAGAGTTTCGTCGCCGGGTCGTCACGGAGGACCAGGCCGTTGCCGAACTCGCACACGAGCCCTACAAGTTGCGACTGATTGGTAGCGACGGCGGCGCAGAGGTCATGGAAGTCGGTGGCGTCGAGCTCACGGTGTACGACAACGTGGACCGAAAGACCGGAGAGGTGTGTTGGAGCGACCTGTGTCGCGGTCCACACGTGCCCAACACGTCGTACATCCCGCCGAACGCGATCAAGATCATGAGGTCGTCCGCGTCTTACTGGCTCGGCGATCAAGCGAACGAGTCACTGCAACGGTTGTATGGCACCGCGTGGCCGTCGAAGGACGCACTCAAGGCGTACCTGACGTTCTTAGAAGAGGCCGAAAGGCGAGACCATCGCCGACTTGGCACAGAACTCGACCTGTTCTCCTTCCCCGAGGACATCGGCTCCGGCCTTGCCGTCTTCCACCCCAAAGGTGGTGTGGTGCGTCGCGTCATGGAGGACTACTCGCGCACCCGGCACGAAGAAGCCGGCTACGAGTTCGTGAACTCCCCACACATCACCAAGAGTCAACTGTTCGAAAAGTCCGGCCATCTCGACTGGTACGCCGAAGCCATGTATCCGCCGATGCACCTCGACGCCGTTGTCGACGCGGAAGGCCAGGTGCGTCGCCAGGGAGCCGACTACTACCTCAAGCCCATGAACTGCCCGATGCACAATCTCATCTTCAGCGCGCGCGGGCGTTCCTACCGTGAACTTCCGCTTCGGATGTTTGAATTCGGAACCGTCTACCGATACGAGAAGTCCGGGGTGGTTCAAGGCCTCACTCGCGCTCGCGGCTTCACCCAAGACGACGCCCATATTTATTGCACCCACGAGCAGATGGCCGGCGAACTCGACAGCCTGCTTACCTTCGTGCTGAACCTTCTGCGCGACTACGGACTTGAAGACTTCTACCTCGAGTTGTCTACCCGCAACCCCGAAAAATCCGTCGGCGGTGAAGACGAATGGAACCAGGCAACCCAAGCGCTCCGCGAAGCAGCCACCAAACAGAATCTCGAATTGATCCTCGACGAGGGGGGCGCCGCGTTCTACGGACCCAAGATTTCGGTGCAAGCCAAGGACGCCATCGGTCGAACCTGGCAGATGAGCACCATCCAGGTGGACTTCCAACTGCCCCAGCGCTTCGATCTGGAGTATCAAGGTTCCGACGGCACTAAACAGCGCCCCGTGATGATCCATCGGGCCCTCTTCGGATCCATCGAACGGTTCTTCGCCGTCCTCCTCGAACACTACGCGGGCGCCTTCCCCCCATGGCTCGCTCCTGTTCAAGTGATCGGCATCCCCATTACCGATGATCACGTTGACTACCTCGAGGACGTCGCTGCCAAATTGCGCCATCGGGGCGTTCGCGTGGAGGTCGACACCTCCGATGATCGGATGCAAAAGAAGATCCGTAACGCGCAACGAGCGAAAACGCCCTACATGCTGATCGCCGGCGACGATGACGTCGCCGCCGGGGCCGTATCCTTCCGATACCGGGATGGCACGCAGAACAACGGTGTCGCGATCGATGCGGCCATCGAGGAAATTGTTACCGCCATCAACGACCGCGTTCAGGTGTGACATGTCCGACGAATGGGAGCGGATCTACACGCCACACCGAATGGTGTATTTGCGGGGAGGAAAGAAGCCGAAAACCACGGACGCCGGCGATGACTGTCCCTTCTGCGTAGCCCCGGAGTTGCCTTTGGACGAGGGTCTGGTGTTCGCCCGAGGGCAAGAGGTCTTCGGGGTTTTGAACCTCTACCCGTACAACTCCGGTCACGTCATGATCTGCCCCTACCGGCACGTCGCGGACTATCCCGACCTCACCCCGTCCGAAGTAGCCGAACTCGGGGCTTTCAGCCAACGATCGATGCGCATCCTGCGTCAGGTCGCCACCGCCCAGGGGGTCAACCTCGGGATGAACCAGGGGGCCCTGTCGGGAGCCGGGATCGCCGGCCACCTGCACCAGCATGTGATCCCGCGATGGGGAGGCGACACGAACTTCATGCCCATCATCGGTCAAACCAAAGTCATCCCCCAGGTCTTGGAAGAGACGCGGAACCTACTGAGCCAGGCGTGGGACGACGGGGTCGGAATCGCCCCGGAGGGCAGCGCCTAATGCTCAACAACCCGGCCGCCCGCAAAGTCGCTGCGGTCATCATCGATCCGCCCGCAAAGCTCCTGGTGCGGATGAAGGTGAGCCCGGACGCGGTCACCGTGACCGGCACCATCGGTGGCTCCCTGAGCATGCTGATCTTGATTCCGCAGGGAGAGTTCATCTGGGCGTTCGTCCTTGGAGTCTTCTTCGGCATGAGCGACCTGCTCGACGGGACCATGGCGCGGATGACCGGAAAGAGCGGTCCGTGGGGGAACTTCCTGGACGCAACCCTCGATCGGATCACCGACGGTGCGGTCTTCGCTGCTCTGGTGCTGTGGGGAATGAATGAAGATAACTACTGGATCGTGGGCGGTGCGTTGCTGGCGCTGGTCAGCGGACAGGTCGTCTCCTACGCGAAGGCCCGAGCAGAAGCCGTCGGCGCCACGGCGAATGTTGGTATCGCCGAGCGTGCAGAGCGGCTCATCCTGACCGGCATCGCCATTCTGCTCACCGGCTTCGGTGTCCCGTACGTGCTTGCGATCGCGTTGTGGATCATCGGCATTGCCGGCGTTGTCACCGTCTTCCAGCGAATGATCGAAGTGCGCCGGCAGTTGCGCTCGGCCACCTAGACGCCATGGCAGTTTTTCCCGACAGCACCTCCGATGCGCTCACCACTTGGATCTACGACATCGGCTGGAAAATCGCGCGAACCCTGCCCGAGCCCGCGGCCAACGCGACTTTCCGCCAGATCGCCGATGCTGTGTGGCTCCGCCGAGCGGGGGGAGTGGGTCAACTCGAACGCAATCTCCGGCGCGTCCATCCGGACGCAAGCGAGGCCGATATCCGAGACATGAGCCGCGCCGGGATGCGCAGTTACATGCGTTACTGGTGCGAGGCCTTCCGGCTACCCACCTGGTCGAAAGAGCGCATCACCGACACGTTTATCCTCGGCCGCCGCGAGATCCTCGACACCGCGTTGGAATCTGGCGGGGCGCTGATAATCACTGGACACATGGCCAACTGGGATCACGCAGGCGCGTGGGCGGCGGCGACGTACGGATCAGTGACATCGGTAGCCGAACGGGTCAAGCCCGAAGGGCTGTTCGACGCGTTTATGGCCTACCGCACCAAACTCGGCATGGACATCTATCCCACCGGACACCCGAACGTTCTCGGCGAGCTGGCCGGCAAACTTCGGCAAGGGAAACTCGTGGCGCTGGTGGGGGATCGAGACATCAGTCGACGCGGAGTGCACGTGGACTTCTTCGGTGAGCCGGCGTCGTTTCCCGTCGGACCGGCCACCCTCGCGATCGAGACCGGTGTTCCCCTGCACCCGTTGACCATGTGGTTCGACGGTGACATCAACCGGGGCTTCGTGCACGATCGAGTAGAGGTCCCCACAGTGGGCGACCATGATGAGCGGGTTCGGGCGATCACGCAGCAGCTTGCCCACGGCTGGGAAGCGGGAATAACCGAGCACAGTGCCGATTGGCACATGCTGCAAAAGGTGTGGGTCTCGGACCTGACACCCCGAACGGAGGCAACGTGAGTCTGCGCGTCGGACTGGTCTGCCCCTACTCATGGGATGTCCCCGGTGGAGTGCGATCGCACGTCGCCGATCTGGCCGTCACCTTGCGCGGCCGCGGACACTCGGTCAACGTGCTCGCGCCCGTCGAGGAGGAATCGGTGCTCCCCGACTGGGTGACCGACGGGGGTCGGCCGGTGGCTGTTCCGTATAACGGCGCCGTCGCACGCCTCAGTTTCGGAGTGAAGGCCACCCGTCGCGTGCGCTCCTGGATTCGAGAGGGCGACTTCGACATCGTCCACATACACGAACCCCTCGCGCCGAGCCTTTCGGTACTCACCTGCTGGTCGGCGCGAGGGCCACTGGTTGCCACGTGGCACTCCTCGCACGATCGATCGCGGGTCCTATCCGCCGGGTACTACGTCGCGCAGACGGCCATGGAGAAACTTCGCGGCAGCATCGCCGTGAGCGAGGAGGCCCGACGGACACTCATCGGACATGTGGGTGGTGACGCAGTACTGATCCCCAACGGCGTTCGAGTGAAGGATTTCACGCCTGAAAGCCACGACCGGCAACGACGTCGCGAACTGTTGTTCCTGGGCCGAGTCGAGGAGCCCCGAAAAGGACTGTCGGTATTGATCGACGCCCTACCCGCGATCCTGCAGCAGGTACCCGATCTCGTCGTCAACGTCGCCGGCCCCGGCGACATCGATGATGTGCGCAAGGACTTGCCGGCAGCTGTCGCCCCGGCCGTTCGCTTCCTGGGTGCGGTGACCGACGAAAGAAAACAGGAACTCCTTCGCGAAGTGCAGGTGTACGTCGCCCCGCATACCGGCGGCGAGTCCTTCGGCATCGTCCTGGTGGAAGCAATGGCCGCCGGCTCGTGTGTTGTCGCTTCCGATATTCCCGCTTTCCGTCACGTGCTGGAAGATGGCAAGTCCGGACGTCTGTTCGCGGCCAAGGACCCGAAGGCACTCGCCGACGCCGTCCTGTCCGTGCTTGCCGATGACGCCGCGCGCCGGGCTTTGGTCTCCCGCGGATTTCCGCGCGCTGCTCAATACGACTGGGACACGGTCATCGACGACGTGCTCGCCGTCTACGAGAGCGTGCGGGTGGAGGGCGAAACGGTGAGTGAAGATCTGCGAGGACAAGCCTTGGGAAGGTTCGCTGCCCGGCCCACCTTCGCCCGTAGCCGCCGCGATGGGGAGGACTCATGAGTTGGTGGTGGGTCGTCGCGGCCGTCATCGCTATCGGACTGTTCGGCCTGTACTTGTCGATGACGGCGGGACGATTGGACGCCCTGCATAAACGAATCGATACATCGCGGCTATCGCTGGATGCCCAGTTGCTTCGACGATCCTCGGTCGCTCTCGAACTCGCCACGAGCGGCGGTCTCGACCCGGCCGGAGCGATAGTCGTCGCCGAGGCTGCACGGGATGCGCGCACGGCCGCCGACGAAGACAGTTCGGCGACCGACCGCGCCGATGCAGAAACCGCTCTTACCCAGGCACTGTCCGTCACCTTGGATGCAGAGGAGGTGGCCGAAGTTCGCAGCGCGCCCGGTGGCAGTGAACTGCTCGCGGAACTAGCCGCCTCGGCCCAACGGGTGCAACTGTCCCGCCGATTCCTCAACGACGCGGTTCGTGCCTGCGCCCAATTGCGCCGCCAACGCCTGGTCACCACCTTCCGGCTAGCCGGCCACACCCCGTGGCCCGACCCGGTGGAGTTCGATGACTCCGTTCCGGTGGCCCTCGTGGCACCCTCCTCGTAACCCGCCACCGGATGCGTGCCACCGGATGCAGTACTCGGCTGCGGCTCTACGATGGGCACCTACGACATTACGAGTGAGGTCTAAGTGGACGAGCAAGTTGGTACCGACCGCGTCAAGCGCGGCATGGCGGAGATGCTCAAGGGCGGCGTCATCATGGATGTCGTCGACGCGGAGCAAGCGAAGATCGCCGAGGACGCGGGGGCCGTGGCCGTGATGGCGCTTGAGCGCGTCCCGGCTGATATTCGCGCGCAAGGTGGCGTGGCTCGCATGTCCGATCCGGAAATGATCACCGGCATTATGGAAGCCGTATCGATCCCGGTCATGGCGAAAGCGCGCATCGGCCACTTCGGTGAGGCCCAGGTACTGCAGAGCCTCGGTGTTGACTACATCGACGAGTCCGAGGTACTTACCCCCGCCGACTACGCGAACCACATCGACAAGTCGGGCTTCACGGTGCCTTTCGTATGCGGGGCTACAAACCTTGGGGAAGCGCTGCGCCGCATCACCGAGGGCGCCGCAATGATCCGATCGAAAGGGGAGGCCGGCACCGGTGACGTCTCCAACGCGGTGACCCACATGCGCAAGATCCTCGGAGAGATCCGACGGCTGCGCTCGATGTCCGAGGACGAGCTCTTCGTCGCCTCCAAGGAACTTCAAGCCCCATACAACCTCGTGGTCGAGGTGGCTCGAGATGGCAAGTTGCCCGTAGTGCTGTTCACCGCCGGCGGTATCGCCACGCCCGCGGACGCCGCGATGATGATGCAACTGGGTGCAGACGGCGTGTTCGTTGGCTCGGGAATCTTCAAGAGCGGAGACCCGAAGTCCCGGGCTGAGGCGACCGTCTCGGCCACGCGCAACTTCGACAAGCCGGAGATGGTGGCGGACGCATCCCGAGGACTCGGTGAAGCGATGGTCGGATTGAACGTCGCCGATATTCCTGTTCATCACCGCCTCGAAGACCGCGGCTGGTGACCAGCACCCCGACTATCGGGGTGCTCGCGCTTCAAGGTGACGTGCGTGAGCACGTCTGGGCATTGGAACGCGCCGGCGCGCGGGCGCGCACCGTTCGTCAGCAAGACGACATTGCCGCCTGTGACGGGTTGGTAATCCCTGGCGGGGAATCCACGACGATGTCGAGACTGGCTGCCATCGAAGGATGGTTCGAGCCGCTACGTGTCGCACGAGCCGCCGGAATGCCGATGTTCGGAACATGCGCCGGCATGATCATGCTCGCGGACACTGTCCTTGATGCGCGCGCAGACCAGGAAACCGTGGGTGGCTTGGACGTCGTGGTTCGCCGCAACGCCTTCGGCCGACAAGTCGACTCCTTCGAGGCCGATCTGAGCGTTCCTACCGTCGGTGACGAGCCGTTCCCGGCCGTATTCATTCGCGCCCCCTGGGTGGAAAGCGTCGGATCGGAGGTCGAAATCCTGGCGGAGATCACCGAGGGTAAGCGGGCAGGTACCATCGTGGCTGTCCAGCACGCAGGTCTGTTGGCCACCAGTTTCCACCCGGAATTGGGATCCGACGTTCGATTCCATCGGCTGTTCGTGGAAAACGTCCAAGGGTCACGTTGAGCCGGGTGCGGTCGGCGTCAGCCCCAGAAGGGCGCTCGCAGAAGGTGCGCGGGCGAGTTGTCGGGAAGGGTTTCGCATGAGCGGTCACTCCAAATGGGCGACGACCAAACACAAGAAGGCCGTCATCGACGCCAAGCGCGGCAAACTGTTCGCCAAGCTGATCAAGAACATCGAGGTAGCCGCCCGCCAAGGCGGGGGAGACCCCGCCGGCAACCCGACCCTGTTCGACGCCATTCAAAAAGCCCGCAAATCGTCGGTGCCCTTGGACAACATCGAGCGTGCAGTCAAGCGCGGGTCGGGTGCCGAAGGTGGCGGAGCCGACTGGCAAACGATCATGTACGAGGGGTACGGCCCCAACGGAGTCGCCGTCCTGATCGAGTGTTTGACCGATAATCGCAACCGCGCGGCGGGCGAGGTGCGGGTGGCCATGACCCGCAACGGAGGCTCGATGGCCGACCCGGGATCCGTCGCCTACATGTTCAACCGCAAAGGCGTCGTCATCGTCCCGAAAAGCGATGGGCTCACCGAAGACGACCTCCTGCTCGCGGTTCTCGAAGCCGGAGCAGAGGAAGTGAACGATCTGGGAGAGTCCTTCGAGGTCGTCAGCGAGGCTACCGACGTCGTCACCGTGCGCACCGCACTGCAGGACAGCGACATTGACTACGACTCCGCGGAAGCGACGTTTCTTCCGTCGGTGACTGTTCCGCTTGACGAAGACGGAGCCACCAAGGTCTTTCGTTTGATCGAAGCGCTGGAAGACAGCGATGACGTTCAAAATGTGTACGCGAACTTCGACGTCAGCGATGACGTGATGGAGAAGGTGGGCTAACGCGTGTCCGAACAGGAGTCGGGCAAACTTGGGTTGCAACTGCGCGGCTGGGATGCGGCTACTTTTCGAACGGCGTCCGGTGATCCTCGGCTGCGCAGCACGGTTCTCGCACTGGCCGTGCTGGAACGAGCGCCGGATTGGGAGAGGCTGCGGGCTCGGCTCGAGCGCCTGACGCACTTCGTTCCCACCCTGCGCATGCGGCCGCTGTACGGAATCTTCGGCGTGTCTGCACCGCGGTTGGCACTCGATCCGGATTTCGACGTCGATGTGCACGTCCACCGGTACTCACTGCCCGAGGGAAGCGGCTGGAACGAATTGCTCGGGGACGCCAGGAGAATGTCGCTGACCGACTTCGATCGCAATCGGCCCCTGTGGGAAGCGGTCCTCATCGATGGGCTGCCTAACGGCGAAGCCGCGTTCATCATGAAACTGCATCATTCGATCGCGGATGGTCAGGCGACTGTGATCATGGCGCTGTCTTTATTCGAACTCGGACTTGACCCGAACCCCGAGGACCCACCGACACCCGAGGTGCCCGACGGCGAAGACGTTGGCACCTTGGATATCGCCAAGGCCAACCTCGAAGACAACCTCCAGCGGATTAAGGGCAGCGCCGAGGGCTTACTGCGCGCCGGTGGACAGATGATGCGCCAAGCAATCAGCGACCCCACGGGGTCACTAGACACGGTGCGCTCGACCGTCGACTCGATCACCCGTGCGGTGGCCATGCCGGACGCAGCGCTGAGTCCGGTGTGGTCTGAGCGAGGAACGACGTACCACTTCGGAGCGTTCGAGTTTCCCTTCGACGGGTTGAAGCAAGCGGCGAAGTCTCGAGGGCTCAGCGTGAACGACGCTTTTATGGCTGCCGTCGCCTCCGCTCTCGATCGGTATCACGATCGGCATGGCTACGAGGTGCCCCGGTTGCGGGTGAACGTCCCGATCAGCCTGCGTGGTGATGCGGGCGATCGCAGCGCGCAAGCATCGAACGCAGTGTCGATCGCGCGGCTTGAGATGCCGGTAGCCGGTTTGAGCATTGATGAGCTGATGGCCGAAGCGCACGAACTCGTGGACGCATGGCGCGGTGCGCCCGCAACGCGCATGGCCGATCCGCTCGCGGACGTGAGCTGGTTCGTGCCGGTCCCGGTGCTTGCGCAGGCTGCGCGGGCGTCGGACCTCACCACCAGCAACGTTCCCGGGCCGCCGATTCCTCTCTACCTCGCCGGGGCAAAGATGCTGGCTGCTTTCCCTCTCGTGGCCACCATCGGGGCTGCGGTGAACGTAACCATGGTGACCTACGACGGCGCAGCATGCATCGGTGTCTCGACCGATGATCGGTCGGTAACCGACCCAGCCGAGCTGATCGAAGATCTGCGATGGGGATTTGAACGGGTCACTGGAGAACACGTCGAACCGGCCGATCGTTACGCGGCGCGTCAGCCGAAGGGTGACACGCCCGCCGACTAGCGTGTGAGGCTTCAGGCGAGGAGGCCACCGTGACGCATGCGACCCGAATTCTCGGGGTCGATCCCGGGCTCACGCGGTGCGGAGTGGCGGTCATCAAAGGCAGTGCAGGGCAGAAGGTCTCGCTGCTGCACATCGGCGTTTTCGGCACTGATCCCGGTGATTCCATCGAGCAGCGCCTGATCTCAATCGAACGCGACATGGAGGGCCTCGTCGACGAATTGGAGCCCGACGTGATCGCAGTGGAGCGAGTGTTCAGTCAGCACAACGTGCGGACGGCAATGGCCACTGCCCAGGCCGCTGCGGTCGCCCTTCTCGTTGCGGCCCGCCGAGGCCTTCCGGTGGCGATGCACACGCCCACAGAGGTCAAAGCCGCGGTCACCGGTAACGGTCGCGCCGACAAGGCGCAGGTGACTGCCATGGTTACTCGGGTCTTACGACTGGACACACCACCCAAGCCGGCCGATGCAGCGGATGCTGCCGCGATCGCTATTTGTCATGCCTGGCGGGGAGCGGCCACGCAGCGCCTGGAGCGTGCCCGCCGCGAGATGGCATCCCAGCGTTCATCAGGGGGTTCCACCCAGCGAGCGGCGGCAGCGCGTCGATGATCGATCGGGTTCGGGGTGCGGTCGTCGCGCGTGGCGCGGATTACCTCAGCGTCGATCTAGGAGCGGTTGCTGTGCGGGTCACGACGCCACCACCGGTCGCTGCGGAAGCATCCTTGGGGCGAGAGGTCGACCTGCACACCGCCCTCGTTGTCCGACAGGACTCATGGACGCTCTTCGGATTCGCCGACGCCGAGCACTGTCGAATGTTCGAACAGGTGCAAACGGTCAGTGGAATCGGACCGCGGATCGCTCTCGGCTTGGTGAGCGTCCTCGGTGCCGACGACCTTCGGCGAGCGATCGACGCTGAAGACCTCGCCCCCTTGACGCAGGTCCCCGGTATCGGAAAGAAAGGCGCACAGCGCATCATTCTGGAACTCAAGGACAAGATCGATCCGCCTAGCGTTGGTCGCACGGCTGCGCCGTCAGGTGAGGGGTGGCGCACCGCAGTGGCGGCGGGTCTGACATCCCTGGGATGGAGTGCCAAGGAAGCAGAAGCGGCCGTCGACGCCCTCGCGGGCCGCCTCGATGAGGTCACCGACACGCAATCACCCGACATCGGAGCGTTGCTCAAAGAAGCCCTGCGCAGTCTGGACCGATCGTGACCGTCCTCGATCCGACACCGGATGACGACGATTCGATCGTCGAAGGGGCTCTTCGTCCCACGACGCTGACCGAATTCGTCGGCCAGGACCGGGTGAAGAACCAACTCGGATTGGTCCTGGAAGCCGCGCGTCGTCGTTCGGGGGTCTCGGACCACGTTCTGCTCAGCGGGCCACCGGGCCTGGGCAAGACAACCCTTGCGGCGATCATCGCCGCGGAGCTCGACGCCCCCATGCGGATGACATCCGGGCCGGCACTGCAGCACGCTGGCGACGTCGCGGCGGTCTTGTCCAGCCTGCAGCCCGGGGAGGTGCTGTTCATCGACGAAGTTCACCGAACAGCGCGAGCCTCCCAAGAAATGCTGTACGTGGCGATGGAGGACTTTCGAGTGGACGTCGTCGTCGGCAAGGGCCCGGGTGCGACGGCTATTCCTTTGGACATCGAGCCCTTCACCCTTGTCGGAGCCACAACGCGGGCGGGAATGTTGCCCGGGCCGCTGCGAGATCGATTCGGGTTCACCGCTCATCTCGACTTCTATGAGGTTGCTGATCTTGAGCACATCGTGCACCGCAGCGCTGGTCTGCTCGACGTCAACGTCACGGACGAGGGAAGCGCGGAGATCGCCGGCAGGTGCCGCGGCACCCCGAGAATTGCCAACCGACTGCTGCGGCGGGTCCGGGATTGGGCCCAAGTGCACGGCGATGGAGTCGTCGACCTGGACGCGGCGCGAGCTGCCCTGGAGTTATACGAGGTGGATGTGGTCGGCCTGGATCGAATCGATCGTGCCGTTCTCGAGGCGATCGTCGACCGCTTCGGTGGCGGTCCGGTGGGATTGAGCACCCTTGCCGTGGCGGTCGGGGAGGAACCCGAGACCATCGAAACCGTAGCCGAGCCGTTTCTGGTTCGCCTCGGTTTGCTGATGCGCACCTCCCGCGGACGGGTGGCCACCGTTGCCGGATGGCAGCACGTCGGTCGTTCCGCTCCGACAGATGCACCAGGCTCCGGCCAGGGCGTGCTGCCCTGGAGCGCCGACGACAGCGTGGACGACCACGACGATGGAGGCGATTCTTAGGCCATCGCCGACATCACGAGAGCCTCTGGGTACCCTCGTCCCCGCTGGAGATTCCGGCCCTGTGTTTCGCAGAATGCCCCTCAGGAGCGCACCGTGGACATCGTTGCCTTGGCGCCTATCGTTCTACTCGTCGTCGCCTTTTACTTCCTGCTCATCCGGCCGCAGAAGCAACGCCAGCGCCAGCAGTCCGAAATGGTGTCCGCACTGGCGCCGGGAGCGCAGGTGATGACAACCGCCGGGATCATGGGAACGGTCGCAGTCGTCGCGGAGGACGAGCTGAGTCTGGAAATCTCACCCGGGGTCTTCGTGCGCATGGTTCCGGCGTCCGTCGCCAAGGTGATCGAGCCAGCGCCCAGTGTCGAGACGGCACCAGAGACAGATGAAGCGCCATAGCGCTTCGCGATAGACCAGAATCCACGGGCCGACAGCCCGTCCGCACACGAGGAGACCTGTGGCACCACCTGCAACATCGAAGCCAGGGCGATTGCTGATCGCCCTGATCGTCTTGCTG
Organism: Rubrivirga sp.; assembly: GCA_002729215.1. Classification (GTDB taxonomy): domain Bacteria; phylum Actinomycetota; class Actinomycetes; order S36-B12; family S36-B12; genus S36-B12. Next base: position 123,542 of record PBTV01000012.1, on the reverse strand, counting down.
CTCGGTGGCGTCGTCTGGGCGTTCTGGCCCGGCACCGATTCCTCGGTCCGTCTCGGCCTCGACCTTCAAGGTGGAACCCAGGTGATCCTGCTTCCGCAGCCCGTCGTCGAAGGTACCGAGATCACCGAGGAGCAGCTCGCGCAGACGGTGGAAATCATTCGTGCCCGCGTCGACGGATTGGGCGTCGCCGAAGCGGAGGTCACCACTCAGGGGTCGGGAAATTCAGCAGCGATCGTCGTCTCCGTCCCGGGCCTGGGTCAAGACCGCGTCGTCGAGCTTGTCCAGCGAACGGCCTTGTTGAACTTCCGTCCGGTGTGGAACGTGCTCAGTCCGTTCCCGATCGACCCGGCTGACGCCGATGCGGCGGAAGGTGACGCGGCGGAAGGTGACGCGGCGGAAGGTGACGCGGCGGAAGGCGATGCCGCGGAAGGCGCCGCCGAGTCCGCTGAGGAATCAGCGAGCGACGGCGGAGCTCAGAGTGCGGAGATTGTCCAAGCGCCCGATTACAGCCCTGAGTTCCAAACCGAGGTCGACGCCCTGGATTGCATCGATCCGGTCAACCTGGCCGGTGGCACACCCGATAACCCGACCGAATGGCTGGGTGCCTGCGATCAATCCGGCGCACAGAAATACGTCATGGAGCCGGCCTTCATCGAAGGTGTGAGTGTCACCGACGCAAACGCCCAACTCACGCAACAGGGCATCGGGTGGGTAGTGACCTTGGAGTTCGACTCCGAGGGAGCGGGCGCGCTCGCCGAGGCATCCACCGAACTCAGTGCGCTTCCGGAGTGCGGTTCGGGAGCCACGCCCTGTAACGCGTTCGCGATCGTTCTCGACGGCGTGGTTGTGTCTGCTCCTCGATTCAACGAACCCATCCTCGGCGGGCAAGCGCAGATCGAAGGTGACTTCAACGCCCAGGAAGCCCGTGACTTGGCGAACGTTCTGAAGTACGGCGCACTGCCGGTGACGCTCGACGTTGTCGACATCACGTCGGTGTCCGCGACCGTGGGTGGCGATCAATTGCGGGCCGGGATCATCGCAGGCCTCATCGGTTTGGCCTTGGTGAGCATCTACCTGCTCTTGTACTACCGGGTGCTCGGACTGGTAGCCGTCATGTCCCTCGCCGTGGCAGGCGGCCTCCTCTACCTGTTCGTGGTGATCTTCTCCAAGACCATCGGACTCACCCTGACCCTGGCCGGAATTGCCGGTGCGATCGTGGCCGTCGGCATCACCGCGGATTCCTTCATCGTGTACTTCGAACGCATGCGCGACGAACTTCGCGACGGACGATCCCTACGGCAAGCGTGCGACAGCGGATGGGTGCGAGCCCGCCGGACCCTGTTGGCGGCGGACTTCGTCACGCTGCTTGCCGCCGTGGTGTTGTACTTCCTATCCATCGGCAGCGTCCGCGGATTCGCCTTCATCTTGGGTCTGACAACGGTCATCGACCTCATCATCGCCTTCTGGTTTACCCACCCCGTGGTGGTTTTGATGGGACGTCGCAAGTTCATGCAGGGCGGGTCCAAGTGGTCAGGGCTGGACCCCGAACGCCTGGGTGGTCACAGTGCCCTCGACACGCTTGCCGGACAGTCACGACGCAAACGCCGTGACGACTACCAGAGCGCAACAGCAGACGAAGCCACACATGATGAGACCACAGCTGACGACTCAGCTGGCGACTCAGCCGACGACTCAGCTGGCGACTCAGCCGACGATACAACGGAGGTGCGGTCATGAGCAGCATCACCAACATCGGCCAACGGCTCTATCGCGGTGAGGTTTCCTACGACTTCGTCGGTCGGTGGAAGCGGTGGTACATCCTCTCGGCGATCATCCTGCTCGTCGCCGTGGCTTCGCTTGCCTTCCGAGGATTGAATCTCGGGATTGAGTTCCGCGGCGGTGCCGACTTCGCCATCCCCAATGCGACCTGCTCGGTGACCGAGGCGCGAGAAGTAGCCGAGGCCGAGTCCGGCGGGCAAACGATCGTGACCGTCGCCAGTTCGGGCACCATGCGGGTCCAGACGATTCCGTTGACCAGCGCGGAGTCCATCGAGTTGTCGGAGTCCCTGGGCGACGTCTGCGGTGTCGCGGCATCGGAGATCACCGTTCAGGTTGTCGGACCGACGTGGGGGGCGGAGATATCGTCCAAGGCCCTCCAGGGGTTGGTCATCTTCTTGGTGCTGGTCACGATCTTCTTGAGCATCTACTTCGAATGGCGAATGGCCATCGGCGCACTCGTCGCCTTGGTCCATGACCTCGTCATCACGGTGGGCATCTATGCGCTCTTGGGACTAGAAGTGACACCGGCGACCGCCATCGGTGTCCTCACCATCTTGGCCTACTCGCTCTACGACACCGTCGTCGTTTACGACAAGGTGAAGGAGAACACGCGAGGCATCGCCGGACAGTCGGTCATGACCTACGACGAAGCCGCGAACCTGGCGGTGAACCAGACCGTCGTTCGATCCATCAACACTTCGCTGACATCCCTGCTGCCCGTCCTTGCCATCATCATCGTTGGCGCCGGACTGCTCGGCGCTGGCACGTTGCTTGACCTCGCTGTCGCCCTGGCNGTTGGTATGGCGGCAGGAACGTACTCCTCAATCTTCATCGCCACACCGGTCCTCGCCCAGCTCAAGCGGCAGCAGCCGGAAATGAAAGCCCTCGCCGCACGGGTTCAGGCCCGCCGCAAGCAAGCAGCGAAAGTGGGCGCCAAGGGCGGGGATAGCGCCGCAGGAGGCGCCGGAGATGGCGCCGGTGCAACAGCGGGCGCCGCGTCCGAGAAGGCAGGCTCCGCCACTACGGCATCGCCCGCATCTCCGGAGGAACTTCGTGAACTCGCACGCGTGCAATCCGGCGAGCGACATCAACCCAAGCGCAAGAGCCGACGCAAACGACGCTAGTTCCCCCGCGCGTACACTGGTGTTCCGCGGCAAGGGGAGGTGGACATGGCGAAGAACATTCCCGCCACCACCGAGCCCGAGGTCGCCCGCGGGTCACAGGCAGGCGAATCCGGTGGTTTCCGTGGTCGCTTCGCCAGGCTTGCCGGCCCTAGGTCCGGCAAGCCGGAACTAGAACCGGTCATCCGGACGCTTCGCCGATATCACCCGAAGGCCGATACTCGCACTCTCGAGCGCGCCTACGAGATGGCGGAGTACCTGCACCGTGACCAGAAGCGCCGATCGGGGGNGCCGTACATCACCCACCCGGTAGCGGTCGCGTCGATCCTGGCGGACCTGGGAATGCCGGCCTCGACACTGTCGGCTGCACTTCTGCACGACACCGTTGAAGACTGTGGGTACTCGCTTGATGCCCTGCGGGAAGACTTCGGGGACGAGATTGCCCTGTTGGTGGACGGCGTAACCAAGCTCGACAAGGTCACTTACGGAGAGGCCTCCGCCGCGGAAACCGTGCGGAAGATGGTCGTGGCCATGGCCCGCGATATTCGCGTGCTGGTCATCAAGCTCACCGACCGACTCCACAACATGCGCACCCTCCGGTGGCTCCCCGAGGAAAAGCAGCAAAAGAAGGCTAGGGAAACTCTCGAGATCTACGCGCCGCTGGCGCATCGGCTCGGCATGAACGCCATCAAGTGGGAACTTGAGGACCTTTCCTTTGCCACGCTATATCCGAAAATGTATGAAGAAATTGTGCGCTTAGTTGGGGAGCGGGCTCCCTCACGCGACAAGTACCTTGCGGAAGTAGTCAGCGATATTGAAGCCCAACTGAAAACGAGCCGCATCAAGGCCTCGGTCACCGGCCGCCCCAAGCACTACTACTCGGTGTATCAGAAGATGATCGTGCGTGGTCGCGACTTTAACGACATCTACGACCTGGTGGGTGTTCGCATCCTCGTTGACAGTATTCGCGAGTGCTACGCGGTATTGGGAACGATCCACGCGCAGTGGAGCCCGGTGCCCGGACGTTTCAAGGACTTCATCGCGATGCCGAAATTCAATATGTATCAGTCGCTGCACACGACCGTCATCGGACCGGAAGGCAAAGTCGTCGAAGTGCAGATCCGCACCCATGACATGGACCAATCGGCCGAGCTAGGTGTCGCTGCGCACTGGATGTACAAGCAGGGCGAGTCGGACAAAGCCGGACCTGACGAGTTCGCGTGGCTACGCCAACTGCTGGATTGGCAGCGCGAAACCGCCGACCCCGGTGAGTTCATGGACTCACTCCGTTACGACCTCGGAACAGCCGAGGTGTACGTCTTCACACCGAAGGGTGATGTGACGGCGCTCCCGGCGGGGGCGACACCGGTCGATTTTGCCTACTCGGTCCACACCGAGATNGGGCACCGGTGCGTCGGTGCGCGAGTCAACGGAAAGCTCGTTCCCCTGGAGTCGGAACTATCCAGCGGCGACGTCGTGGAGATTTTTACCTCCAAGGCTGAGGGCGCCGGGCCCAGTCGCGACTGGCTGGGCTTCGTGGCGTCCGCGCGAGCCAAGACCAAGATCAAGGCCTGGTTCTCCAAGGAGCGCCGCGAGGAAGCGATCGACAACGGTAAGGATCAGCTTGCGCGAGCGATGCGCAAGAAGGGCTTCCCGCTACAACGATTGATGACCAATCAAGCTCTCTCGACGATCGCCGTNGACCTCAACCAAGCCGATGTTTCCGCGCTGTACGCATCGGTGGGCGAAGGCAAAATCGCGGCCTCGACCATCGTCCAGCGGCTCATCGAGGCGGCGGGCGGTGTCGACGGGGCTGACGATGACGCCGCCGAAGCAGTCACCCCCACTCCAGGGCGTCGGGAGAGCGCCTCGCGAGATGTCGGAGTCATCGTCAAAGGGGTCGACGACCTCTGGGTCAAGCTTGCGCGCTGCTGCACCCCGGTGCCGGGCGATGCAATCATGGGGTTCGTCACGCGAGCGTCGGGTGTTTCTGTGCATCGCGAAAGCTGCGTCAACGTTCCGAATCTGCGACAAAGCCCCGAGCGTGAGGTGGACGTGGAGTGGGCGCCCACGCCATCTAGCGTCTTCCTAGTGAACATCCAGGTCGAGGCGCTCGATCGCTCGCGCTTGCTGGCTGACATCACGCGNGCTCTGTCGGATACGCACGTGAACATCCTGAGTGCGTCGGTCACCACAACGCGAGACAGGATCGCTACCTCGAGGTTCACCTTCGAGATGGCCGACCCCAAGCATCTGGGGTCTGTTCTGAAGACGGTCCGCACCGTCGAGGGTGTCTACGACGCTTACCGCGTCTAGGACGGGCACTGGCAAAGGTGTCGCTGGCACCTAACCGACCAGGACGTGTTGGGCTAAGTCGGTGTTGCTAGCGGGCGATCCGTTGGGCTGCGTCGAGCAGCNCCCGGGTGCTCTCGATGGACTGCTCCAGCTTGCGCACTGCTCGCTCATCGCCAGCGGCGCGAGCTTGCTCGAGATCGGCCTCCTGCTTGGCAAGCGCATCGGTGAAAGCGTTCGCGGTGGACTCTGCGCGGGCTCGCTTATCGGGATCATCGCGGTCCCACGCGTTCGACTCCGCCTTGCGCACCGCATCCTCGACTTTCTTGAGTCGCGATTCCAATCGCGAACGNTCGCTGCGCGGTAGGTCACCGGCTTTGTCCCATTGCTCTTGGATGGAGCGAAGTTGACGCTTGATCGATGGGAGGCCTGTCGATCCGTCAAGCGGAAGCAGGGCTTCGGCCTTGACAACTAGTGCTTCTTTCACTTCAACGTTCGGTGCAAGTTTGGCGTCCTTCGCGGCGTCGGCGGCCTTCATCGCGGAATAGAACGAATCCTGTGCGGCTTTAAACTTCTTCCATAGTTTGTCCTCGTCAGACCGCGATCCCCGCGGCGCTCGCTTCCACTGATCCATCAACGATCGGAAGGCGCGCGTGGTCTGCCCCCAATCTGTCGAGTCAGCCAGGGCCTCGGCCTTGGTGATCAGTTCACGCTTCGCTGCCATGGCCTCCTTGCGTTGTGAGTCGAGTTGCGCGAAATGCGCACGGCGCCGCTTATCGAAGCCTGCCCGAGCGGAGCTGAAGCGCTTCCACAGTTCCTGTTCGAGGGAGCGATCAGAACGGGGGAGCACCTTCCACTCCTCGACCATCGCGGAGTAGCGCTCGGATGTCGACTTCCAGGAGGAGGAGTCCGACAGCGCCTCGGCTTCGGTCACCAGCGCCTCGCGCGCCGCCTTGGTCTCCTCGCGTACTCGCTCGCGGTGCGCTGCCTGCCGCACCAGCGCCGACTCCAGTTCGGTTTCCGCCGCGTCGACCTTGGCGGACAGGGCCGCCACGTCTCCGACNAATGAACGTTCCTCCAGGCCTTGGCGGACGCGAGCGATAGCCGCTCGCGCCTGATCGGGCTTAGCGCGGCCGTCGGCGAGCCGCGTCGTGACGAGATCGATCTCCACGACCAGGTCGTCGTATTTGCGGGCGAAGAACGCCAGCCCTTCATCGGGGGTACCAGCGGCGTACTGTCCGACGGCCACATCGCCGTCCGGTGCCAGTAGGTAGATCGTCCCGTCGGCCTCGGCCCGCCCGAAGGCCATGCTCGGGCTCGGAGCATCCGCAACTGCGGCCGTCGGAGCATCGGAGGTTGGCCGTGTCGGTCCCGTAGGGCGACGCAGGGCGGCCGGGGTAGGAACCGGCGATTGCGCGCCCGTCGTGCCCTCGTCGTCAGTCGTCACGTCCACGAATCCCTCTAGATCCCTCTCGCAATGCCCTCGCCTAGTCCACTCGACGGCCCTNCCGTCACNGACAGTCTGTCACCGAAGAGGGAAACTGCTGCTAGGCCGTACCAACTGTTGCCGATTCGATAACAATCGGTTGGGCGGGAAGGCCGTCCCCACCACCGTCGGCCACGCCTGCCTCAGCAATAGCGCGCACAATGTCCAGGCCGTCGGTGACCTGCCCCCAGATGGTGTAGCCCGAGGGGAGGGTGGTGTNCTCGTAGACAAGGAAGAACTGCGAGCCACCGGTGCCCGGTCCGGCGTTGGCCATGGCAACCGTGCCTGCCGGATAGTTCGCGTCACCCTCTGCCGGGAGGTTTTCGTCGGGAATTTGATAGCCCGGCCCACCCGTGCCGTTGCCCGCCGGATCCCCGCACTGAAGTACGAAGATGCCGGCCGTGGTCAGCCGGTGACATGCGGTCCCGTCGAAGAACCCTTCGTTGGCGAGGAAGGTCATCGAGGCGACCGTNGCAGGCGCGTCGTCAGCGGCCAGGTTGATGGAGATATTTCCGCAGTTGGTGGCCAGGGTCAGGGTGCCGCTGGCTGCTGTCGCGGCGTCGGGCGCGGCATCGAAGGTGAGGTCGTCGACACGTGTCGGTGCTGGCTCGGCGCAGATATCGACGACGGCAGCCCCCGCTTCGATCTCCTCGATCAACTCCTCGGCCACCTCGTCGATCTCGGACGNGGTGGACTCGGGTTCGCTCCCTCGATCGATGAGGGTGAAGATCGCCCATCCGCCACCGGCGATGACCAAGGCACCGACAACGACGATCGCCACGAGGCGTTGGCGAACCCGGGCCGTGTCTTCGCGATCAACGCGTCGGGCTTGCTGCCGCTCGAACTTCGCGCGCGCGAGTTGGCGTTGCCGTCGGTTAGAGGAGGTCATGTCCGTCCCGGAAATCGATGTNGGTGAGTACTCTTTCGATCTTCGGCATCCGAGTGTAGAGGTGAAGACAAAGGGCGCCACGAGGCTAGGCTGTCCTTGCTGGTCTGGGCCCCCCAGCCGGAGGGATGTCCCAGAACACCCGCACCCAGCNCGACGTTGCACATCTCGCCCAGGAGGAGCCTTGTTCATCACCGGCTTCCCTGCTGGATCGTGGGCCACCAACTGTTATGTCGTGGCTACCGGTGCGGGCGAGCCGTGCGTGGTCATCGATCCTGGGCAGGAGTCGATCGACGGCGTGCACGAGATCATCGGCGAACACCGCCTCGCGCCCGCTGCCGTCCTGCTCACGCATGGACACATGGACCACATTTGGAGTGTTGCGCCGCTGGCCCGTGAGTTCGAGATTCCAGCGCTAATCCACACGGACGATCGTTATCGGCTCGCCGACCCCGCCGGCAGCAGCATGGCGGCGGCTCGTGAGCAGCTCCTGGCGATGACGAAGAACTCCCTGGAGCTGACCGAACCAGACGATGTCCAACTGCTACCACCGGGGCGAGATGCCGAGATCGAACTTGTGGGCATCCGTTTTGCCGTCCGACATGCCCCGGGGCACACCGAGGGGTCGGCGGTGTTCCAGGCCGAGCGCGNCGACGACGTCGATGTGCTCTTCTCCGGTGACGTGCTCTTTCAAGGGTCGATCGGTCGGACCGATCTCCCCGGCGGGAGTCCCGACCAGATGAACGAGAGCCTGCGCGACGTCATCTGGCCCATGGCCGACGAGATCGTCGTGCTGCCCGGACACGGACCCCGTACGACGATCGGGGCCGAGCGNGCATCGAACCCGTTCCTGCAAGCCGTCGGTTCTGGGCGCGACGCGCAAGCCCCGAACCGGGGGTGGTGAGCGTGGTCGAATTTCAGGCACCCAAAGGAGTCCCGGAGTATTTCCCGCCGCGTTCGTCGGCGTTTCTCGNGGTACGGGAGGCCTTGGCGCATTCTGCTCGATGCGCCGGCTATGGATACATCGAGTTGCCGATGTTTGAAGACACGTCGCTGTTCGTTCGGGGTGTGGGTGAAAGCACCGACGTGGTCAGCAAGGAGATGTATACCTTTCTCGATCGCGGAGGACGGTCCTTGTCACTGCGGCCGGAGGGGACGGCGGGAGTCATGCGGTCGATCGTNGAGAACCGACTCGACAAGGGCGCATTNCCGGTCAAACTNTGGTACGCCGGNCCGTTCTTTCGCGCCGAGCGACCCCAGCATGGGCGCTACCGGCAACTGCAGCAGGTGGGCCTGGAGGCTGTGGGGAGNGATGATCCTGCNTTGGACGCGGAAGTCATCGCCGTCGCGGACGAGGGNTACCGACGCCTTGGCCTGCGCGCGTATCGCCTCGACCTCACGAGCCTTGGGTGCGNTGAGTGTCGTCCGGCGTACCGAGAGCAACTGATGGCCTTCCTCGAGCGGTGCGATCTAGACGCCGCGACGCGCGAGCGTGCGGCGAGCAACCCGCTGCGGGTCCTGGACGACAAGCGGGAGTCCATCCAGGCGCAGTTGGCCGACGTGCCGGTGATGGTGGATGCGTTATGCNATGCATGCAGCACGCACTACGACACGGTCCGGGAGTTTCTGCGTGATGCTTCAGTGGAGTGGTCCGAGGCTCCGCGCCTGGTGCGTGGACTCGATTACTACACCCGAACGACGTTCGAGTTCACCCACGAGATACTCGGCGCCCAGTCGGGAATCGGTGGGGGCGGTCGATACGACGGCTTGATGGAATCCCTCGGTGGCGCGCCGCTGTCGGGGATCGGGTTCGGCCTCGGCACCGATCGCACACTGCTGGCGTGCGAGGCGGAGGGCCTCGATGTAGCCGCCGACGGACTCGTCGACGTATTCGTTGTACCAATCGGCCCTGCTGCCCGTCGTGTGGCCGTGGGCGTCGCGGCGCAATTGCGCGGTGCCGGGATACGGGTCGACATGGCCTACGGTGATCGCGGGCTCAAGGGTTCGATGAAAGCCGCCGATCGGTCGGGGGCGCCGCTGGTTGTCATCGTCGGAAACGATGAGGTGCAATCGGCGAACGCTCAGGTCAANAACATGGCCGACGGTTCCCAAGAGACCGTCACCTTGGAGTCATTGGTAGCCGACGTGGGAGCACGTTTGTCACAGAAGGGCACGTTGTGATCAGAACCGACTACGCCGGCGATATCCGCGAGACCGACGCTGGTCGCATCGTCACCCTTGCCGGATGGATCGCGTCCCGGCGTGACCATGGCGGGGTCGCGTTCTTGGACCTGCGTGACGCCTCCGGTCGGGCCCAGGTCGTGGTGCGTGAGTCCGCGGTCGCGCACCCGCTTCGCGATGAGTTTTGCATCCAGGTGACCGGTGAGGTGGCCATCCGGCCCGAGGGAAACGAGAATCCGGAACTGCCGACGGGCGCGGTGGAAGTCATCTCTGACGACCTGGTCGTCTTGTCGACGAGCGCCCCGCTGCCGTTCCCCATCGATGATCGGGTCACCATCAGTGATGAAGTCAGGCTGAAGCATCGCTACCTTGATCTACGTCGGACCAAGCCGAGTGACGCGATTCGTATGCGTTCGCGCGTCAATCAGGTAGCCCGCACGGCGCTCCTGGATCGCGGCTTCGTGGAGGTCGAAACCCCGACCCTCACCCGATCCACCCCCGAGGGAGCGCGCGATTTCCTTGTGCCCGTGCGCCTGCAGCCCGGCCACTGGTACGCGCTCCCGCAATCTCCCCAATTGTTCAAGCAGCTGCTGATGGTCGGCGGCATCGAGCGGTATTTCCAGATCGCTCGNTGTTACCGCGATGAAGATTTTCGCGCCGATCGCCAACCGGAATTCACCCAACTCGACATCGAGATGAGTTTCGTCGAACAGCAGGACGTCATCGATGTCGGGGAGGCCGTCATTCGCGGCCTGTGGTCCGAGGTGGCCGGATACGACATCGCGGAGATACCCCGCATGACGTACGCCGATGCCATGAGTCGATTCGGAACCGACAAGCCGGATCTGCGTTTCGGTCTCGAACTCGTCGAATTGACCGAGTATTTCGCCCAAACCCCGTTCCGTGTCTTCCAGGCCGACTACGTCGGCTGCGTCGTCATGCCGGGCGGGGCCGACCAGCCCCGTCGTCAATTCGACGCCTGGCAGGAATGGGCCAAGCAGCGCGGCGCTAAGGGTCTGGCCTACGTCACCGTCGGCGACGACGGCACCCTCGGCGGGCCGGTGGCCAAAAACTTGAGTGAGGGGGAGCGAGACGGTCTCGTTGCCGCTGCCGGGGCTTCGCCTGGGGATGCCATCTTCTTCGCGGCCGGGCGCGNCAGCGAGGCTCGAGCATTGCTGGGAGCTGCACGAGTTGAGATCGCAGATCGGTTGTCCTTGATCGATACCAGCCAGTGGTCCTTCGTCTGGGTCGTCGACGCTCCCATGTTCGAGCAGGTGCAAGCAGACGATGGAACGTGGGTGTGGACGGCGGTGCACCACCCGTTCACATCGCCGAACGCCGAGTGGATCGAGACGTTCGATTCGCGCCCAGGCGAGGCCCTCGCCTGGGCGTATGACCTGGTCTGCAACGGCAACGAAATCGGTGGCGGGAGTATCCGTATTCACAAGGCCGATGTGCAGCGGCGCGTGTTCGACGTGCTCGGCCTTGAGGATGAAGAAGCCCGAGAGAAGTTCGGCTTCCTCCTCGACGCGTTTGCCTACGGACCGCCACCCCACGGCGGCATCGCCTTCGGCTGGGATCGCATTTGCATGCTGCTCGCCGATGCCGACTCACTCCGCGACGTCATCGCATTCCCCAAGACCGGTGGCGGGCACGATCCGCTCACCGGAGCACCGACGCCGATCACGGCGGAACAGCGATTCGAAGCCGGTATCGATGTGGACCCCGAGTTGATGTCCGCCAAGAACGATGAAACGGCTGGACAGAACGAGGCCGCCGGCGGGGATGAAGTAGAGGCGTTACCAGCCGGTGACGCGTAGGCGGCCAGGGCCATGACGCTGTTCGACGATCGGGATCGTGCCGATCGACCGAACGCACCACTCGCCGTCCGCATGCGACCGCGCACCGTCGATGAAGTGGTCGGGCAGGAATCGGCACTGGCGGAGGGGTCGCCACTGCGTTCACTGGTGACTGGGGGAGTGCGCGGAGCTGTGTCCGTCGTGCTGTGGGGGCCGCCGGGAACGGGAAAGACCACCCTCGCGACATTGGTCTCGCGCGAGTCCGGACGGGTGTTCACCGAGCTGTCCGCGGTAACGGCGGGTGTCAAAGATGTGCGGGCGGTTATCGACGACGCTCGAGAGCGACTGCGACTGCACGACGTCGGAACGGTCCTCTTCGTCGACGAGGTGCACCGATTTAGCAAGAGCCAGCAAGACGCCTTGTTGCCCGCCGTGGAGAACGGATGGGTCACGCTCATCGCCGCGACCACCGAGAACCCCAGTTTCTCGGTCATCGCGCCCTTGCTGTCCCGAAGCATCGTGGTGACCTTGCAACCGTTGACCGATGAGGGTCTCGAGGTGGTGATTCGGCGGGCGATCTCGCACGAACGAGGCTTAGCCGACGAAGTGGCGGTCACCGACGAGGCGATCGCGTACCTGGTCCGTATTAGTGCCGGCGATGCCCGGCGCGGTCTCACCGCGCTGGATGCGGCACGTGCCGCGGCCGTCGGCCCCGACGCGAGCATCGACCTGCTTTCAGTCGAAGCCGCCGTCCAACATGCGGCCGTCCGGTACGACAAGGACGGCGATCAGCACTATGACGTTGTCAGCGCCTTCATCAAGAGCGTGCGCGGTAGCGATCCCGATGCTGCCCTGCACTACCTCGCCCGCATGCTCGAAGCCGGTGAGGATCCACGCTTCATCGCACGCCGGCTGATGATTCTGGCGAGCGAGGACGTCGGATTGGCCGACCCGACCGTGCTGGTGACAACAACGGCCGCCGCACAGTCCGTGGCGATGATCGGAATGCCCGAAGCCCGAATAGTCCTCGCCCACGCGACCGTTCACGCGGCGCTCGCGCCCAAGTCCAACGCGGTCTTCCGGGGTATCGAGTCGGCGATAGCCGACGTGAAGAACGCGAATATCGGCTCGGTCCCAGCGAACCTGCGGGACGCTCACTACCCGCAAGCGGCCTCGCTGGGACACGGCAACGACTACGTCTATCCCCACGATGTCCCCGGAGGTGTCGCCGAGGCGCAGTACCTGCCGTCGGAGTTGCGTGGAGCTAGGTACTACGAACCGACCGACCATGGAGCCGAAGCCAAGTGGGGCGAGATCGCCCGGCGCCTTCACCAGCGTCGGGAGGGTGGATCAGTCGACGCATAGGCTGTGACTTGTGCGACGACTTGTATGGACCGCCATCGGTGCAGCCGGGGGAATCTGGGCGTACCGCAAGGGCAGCGAGTGGCTCGACCAGGCCCGCGAGCAAGGCGTGGCGGTCACGATCCAGCAGGCGGCGCTCAATACGACCCAGGCCGCGCATCGACTCTCTGCCGTGGTCGCTGAACGCGGACAACAGACAGGACGCGAGCAGCAAGCAGATCCAGGACAACCGACACCACGAGCGGACGGCGGCCATCCCGGAGGTCGGAACTGATGGAGTCCGCGGAGATCCGGACGCGATTTCTGAACTTCTTCGCCGACAACGGTCACGAGATCGTGCCCTCGGCCTCGCTACTGCTGGACGACCCGACGCTGCTGTTCGTCAACGCCGGCATGGTGCCTTTCAAGCCGTACTTCCTCGGCGAAGCGCCTCCGCCGTATCCCCGCGCGACCAGCGTGCAGAAGGTGGTGCGCACCTTGGACATCGAAGAGGTGGGCAAGACCACGCGTCACGCATCGTTCTTCCAAATGGCTGGCAACTTCTCCTTCGGTGACTACTTCAAGGAAGGGGCGATTCCCTTCGCGTGGGAGTTGCTGACCAAGCCGGTCGCCGACGGTGGCTACGGATTCGATGAGTCTCGACTATGGGTCACGGTGTATCTCGACGACGACGAGGCCATCGATATTTGGCACCGGGATGTGGGTCTTCCGTTAGACCGCATTCAGCGACGGGGGCAGGTGGACAACTACTGGTCTATGGGGGTGCCCGGGCCGTGCGGACCCTGTTCAGAGATCTACTACGACCGAGGGCCCGACTACGGCATCGAGGGAGGCCCTATTGCCGACGAGAACCGCTACCTCGAAGTGTGGAACCTGGTCTTCATGCAATTCGAGCGAGGTGCAGGTCCGGCAAAAGAGGACTACCCGATTTTGAACGAGCTTCCGAACAAGAACATCGACACCGGGATGGGGCTCGAGCGAATGGCCGCCCTGCTGCAGGGCGTCAACAACATCTACGAGATCGACACAACGCGAAGCATCCTGGACACTGCGAGCGAGTTGACGGGAGCCTGGTACGGAAAATCCGAACGCGACGATGTCGCGCTTCGGGTCGTCGCCGACCACGCTCGAACCTGCACTTTCCTGATCAGTGACGGCGTAGTGCCGGGCAACGAGGGTCGGGGGTACGTGCTCCGACGTTTGATGCGACGGGTGATTCGCAACATGCGCATCCTGGGAGCCGGAGAGCCGACGATGTCGCAACTGATCGATGCGACGGTCCACGCCATGGCGCCTCAGTACCCGGAGTTGAACGACGAGGCTGAGCGGATCCGCAGCGTCGCCATGGGGGAGGAATCCACGTTCGAGACGACGTTGCGCACCGGAACCGTACTGTTCGAAACAGTGGTCGCCGAGACCAAGCAGTCCGGGTCCGCAGTGTTGCCTGGCGAGCAGGCGTTCTCCCTTCATGATACCTACGGCTTCCCGATCGATCTCACCCTCGAGATGGCCTCCGAGCAAGGCCTGGAGGTAGATGAAGAGGGCTTCCGCACCCTCATGGCACAACAGCGGGAGCGAGCGAAAGCCGACGCAACCGCTCGCAAGAGCGGTTTCGCCGCGACCACCGCGTACCGGGACGTCCTCGAACGCGACGGATCGACGTCGTTCGTCGGGTACGACGAGGTCACAACCGAATCGGTCGTCGTGGGCATCGTGACCGACGGCGAGACCGCACCCGTCGTGGCAGCAGGGCAACACGCGGAAGTCATCGTGGACCGGACGCCTTTCTACGCCGAGGCCGGTGGGCAACTCGGGGACCACGGTTTGATCACCACGGCCGACGGATCGCTCTTCGAGGTGTACGACGTTCAGTCGCCGGTTCCCGGGCTATTCGTTCACCGTGGGGAAGTACGCCAGGGACAGATCACGCAGGGTGACGCCGTCCTCGCTCAGGTCGACGTGCACCGCCGCAAAGCAATCTCGCGGGCGCACACCGCCACCCACATGATTCACCGAGCATTCCGAGAGCAGCTGGGTGAGACCGCCACCCAAATGGGATCGGAGAACGCTCCCGGAAGGTTGCGGTTCGACTTTCCCAGTCCCGAACCGGTTTCGGGGTCGGTCCTGCGGGACGTCGAGGCGCGTGTCAACGAGTTGCTGATCGAGGACCTCGAGGTTCAGGCACAACTGATGACGCAGGATCAAGCACGGGCGATGGGCGCGATGGCGTTGTTCGGTGAGAAGTACGGATCTGAGGTCCGCGTTATCTCCGTCGGCGACTGGGCTCACGAACTCTGCGGGGGGACCCACGCGCAGCGCTCGGGTCAACTGGGAGTTGTGTCGTTCCTGTCCGAAGGATCCATTGGAGCCGGGATCCGACGGGTGGAGGCGCTTGTCGGCGTGGACGCTTACCAGCATCTCGCCGCTGAACATCTGCTCGTGCAGCAGTTGTCGGACCTGGTTAGGGCGCCACGTGACGAGGTGATCTCTCGCGTGGAGCGCACGATCGCCTCGTTGAAGGATGTCGAACGTGAGCTGGCGCGGTTCAAGTCCGCCGACCTGCTGTCCAACGCCGAATCGCTGATGGGTGAGGGTGTCGACGTCTCGGGGATTCGACTGTGGACCTTCCAGGCGCCCAACGGCGTGGCAGGCAAGGAGTTACGCGAACTGGCCCAGCACGCGAAATCTCGGGCGCCGGCGGATCTTGCCGGCGTGTACGTCGGAGCGGCTGTCGCCGACGGAACCACGGCGCTCGTGGTCGCCTGCACCCCGGCGGCGATCGCGGCGGGATTCCGCGCGGGCGACGTGATGACCACGGTGATGGAGCGCATGGGTGGCCGCGGTGGCGGCAAAAACGATATGGCACAGGGCGGGGGAGGAGACCCAACCCAGATCGAGGCCGCCTTCGCCGACGTCGGCGTCGCGATCGGTCGCGCACGGGGGTAGGAGGTCGACCACACCAATGCGACGCGGACGCCGAATAGCCCTCGATCCGGGATCCGTCCGGATCGGTGTCGCCGTGTGTGACCCCGACGGAATCTTGGCCAGCCCGCAAGAACCCGTCTCCGCCGACGACGGTCCGGCCCTGAGGGAACTCATCGCTGAGGTGGAGCCGATCGAGATCGTGATCGGGCTGCCACGGGGCCTCGACGGCAACGAGGGGGCAGCGGCCCATGCAGCAAGAAGCTTCGCTTCCGATATTGCATCAGCAGTGGATTTCCCCGTCCGTTTAGTCGATGAACGGCTTTCGACCGTGCAAGCCCAGCGTGGCTTCCACGATCAAGGCCTCTCGATACGACAGAGTCGAGACATGATCGACAGCGCCTCCGCGTCCGTCGTTCTCCAGCATGCTCTCGATGCCGAGAAGTCGACCGGACAACCTCCCGGCGAGGTTCTCCCATGACGCAGGTCGACGAGTTTTTCAGCGAAGCGGACCAGCTGCCGCCATCGCGAAACGCATCGAGTTGGGCGCGGCGAATCACCGGAATCGCCGTGCTGCTCGCGGTTGCCGCGCTCGCGTGGGGAACGTGGTCTTTCATTTCCGGCTTCACCAGCGGGCCAACGGCCCAGGATGACTACGCCGGCGACGGCACCGGGCAGGTCGAAATCATCGTCGCGCGGGGAGACACCTTGACCGCGATTGGCCAAATCCTGCAGGAGGCGGGCGTCGTGCTGTCCGTCCAGGCCTTCGTTGATGCAGCTGAAGCGAACGAAGACGCCGCATTCATTGGCCCCGGGAAGTACACCCTGCGACGCCAGATGAGTGGATCCAGCGCGGTGATTTTGATGCTCGACCCGGCGTCCCGAGCAGACAGTCGATTGGTGCTTCCCGAAGGTCTTCGACTACCCCAGACCGTCGACGTCGCTGCAGAGTCGTCCGGACTGCCGCGCTCGGAGTTCGATCAGGTCCTGGACAACCCGGGGGTGCTGCCCCTTCCGTCGTGGGCAGAGCAGCGGCCCGAAGGCTTCATGTTCCCCGCCACGTACAGCCTCGCCGGCGACGAAACCGCAGAACAGATCTTGTCGAGTCTGGTGGAGAGGTTCGATGAGTCGGCGCAATCGCTCGATCTCGTGGCACGCGCGGAGGAAATTGAACGAACCCCGTATGAGGTGCTCATCGTCGCCTCACTGGTGCAGGCCGAGGTGCTTCCAGAGGACATGCGTAAAGCCGCTGCAGTCGTGTACAACCGCCTGGATGACGATATGCCGTTGCAATTCGACTCGACGGTCTCCTATGCCCTCGGCATCACCGAACTCCAACTCTCGGCTGACCAGCTGGAAACGGAATCGGAATACAACACGTACCAAAACACCGGTCTCCCGCCGACTCCCATCAACTCACCGGGTGAGGCCGCGTTGGAGGCGGCGCTCGATCCGGCCAAGGGCAAGTGGCTGTACTTCGTCACGGTCAACCCCGACACCCGGGAAACGAAGTTCGCCCGCGACTACGACCGATTCCTGAAACTCAAGTCTCAGTTGCAGGAGTACCTCGCGGAGAACGGTTAATGCGCCGCGCCGCCGTTCTGGGCTCGCCGATATCTCACACTCGCTCTCCGGATATGCATCGCGCGGCCTACGCCGAACTGGGCCTGGATTGGACGTACGACGCGATCGAGTGCAACGACCGTGACTTCGCTGCGTTCTTCGCCGGCCTTGACGAGCAATGGCGGGGGCTGAGCTTGACGATGCCGTTGAAGGAAGTCGTTCTTGATGTCGTTGAGGATGTGGATGATCGAGCGCGCCAGGCGCATTCCGCAAACACCGTTTGGCGAACAGCCGACTCGTCATCGTGGCTGGCCACCAACACCGACATCCCCGGAATCTGTTCCGCGCTCGGCGATGTCGGTGTCGACCGTCTCGAGCGGGTTCGGATTCTGGGAGCAGGTGCGACTGCGCGCAGCGCCGTGGCGGCGGTGGCCGAGATGGGGGCGGTGAGCATCGTCGTTCATGCCCGCCGACCAGAGGCTGCCGACGAGGTGGTCCGCCTGGCTCGCGACCTAGGTTGTTCCAGCCGCGGCGCAGATTTGGACGTGCAGTGGGGTGAGGACGATCTGCTCATCAGCACCCTGCCGGCCGACGCGGGAGCCCCGTGGGCCGCGGCCCTGGACGCCGACCGGATCGGCCACACCGCGCTTTTGGACGCCAGCTACCACCCGTGGCCGACCCCGCTGGCTCAGGCGTGGGCTCGCCACGCCCCCGTAGCACCCGTGGCCAGCGGGCGAGACATGCTTCTGTGGCAAGCGGTGGACCAAGTCCGCTTGATGACCGGTGCCGTGACCGATGCGAATCTGGCCCGGGTCGCTCAGGTGATGCGCCGCGCGCTATCCACAGATGGAAGTAGTCCCTAGCGCTCGGACACGTCGAGTTTCTACCGTCGCACTGTGGAGGCGACTCTCGGCGAGAAGGCCACGACGATTGTCCTGTGGTTGTGGTTCATCGGGTGGGCCTTCGAGCTCGCCCGGATCGATATTCGAGAGCATCGATTGCCCAACCGGATGGTTGCCGTGTGTTTCGCCGGGTGCGTCATCGCGTCCCTCATGCATGCCATCGTCGTCGCAGACTTCACCGCACTGGTGACGCCTGCCATCGCCAGCCTTGCCGCGGCGACGTGTTTCGTCATCGGGCACGTGACCGGCGGCATTGGGATGGGGGATGTCAAGTTCGCTCTCGTGACTGGCTGGATGCTGGGAACAATTGGCTGGAGCGCAGTCTGGTGGGGGCACGTCGTCGCTTTCGTCATCGCGGGTGTCGTAGTGGCCGGTGGGTGGCTCCTGGGCGGGTGGCGGCGAGACCGTCCCATCGCGTTCGGACCCTTCATGGGCCTCGGCGTCATCGTTGCCGGTGCTGCCGCACTCGGATCAGTCGGCTGACTTCGCGCCGGACGGAGGTGCGGGAGAGGGTGATGCCGTTACCTGACAGACTTCGGCCATGGTCCGATGGCTAACGGCGGGTGAATCACACGGGCAGGCCCTCACGGGGATCGTGGAGGGAATCCCGGCCCATGTTGAGGTGTCCAGTAGCGACATCGAGCATGACCTCGCCCGGCGTCGACTGGGTGCGGGCCGTGGCGCACGCATGAAATTCGAGGCCGACGCCGTGCGAATCCTCGGCGGCGTGCGGCATGCAAGGACCCTGGGTGCCCCCATCGCCATCGAGGTCGGGAACTCCGAGTGGCCGAAGTGGGACAAGATCATGTCGGCCGATGCGGTACCCGCGGAAGAAATCGCCGACCTGGCGCGCAATGCACCCCTCACGCGACCACGGCCGGGGCATGCAGACCTGGTGGGAATGCAGAAGTACGGCTTCGACGACGCCCGCCCCGTCTTAGAACGAGCCAGTGCCCGAGAAACAGCCGCCCGAGTTGCTCTCGGCGCGGTGGCCCGAGCCATGCTGCGCCAGGTAGCCGATGTGCAGGTCATCAGCCACGTTGTGCGCATCGGAACCGTGGAGGCGCCAGCATCGAGTGTTCCGGGACCGGCAGATGGCGACACCATCGACGCCGATCCGGTTCGCTGCCTCGATGAAGCGGCATCAGCTGCGATGCAAGAGGAGATCGCCCAAGCTCATAAGGACGGCGACACTTTGGGTGGCGTCGTGGAAGTGGTGGTGCACGGACTGCCCCCGGGCCTGGGATCACATGTCCACTGGGACCGTCGCATAGATGCGCGGCTGGCTGCGGCGCTGATGGGAATTCAGGCAATCAAGGGTGTTGAGGTCGGTGATGGCTTCACCTTGGCGGCCACTCGCGGATCCAAGGCTCAAGACGAAATCGTTAACGACGGTGGCCTGACCCGCACATCAGGACGTTCTGGTGGCACCGAAGGGGGCATGACGACGGGGGAGGTGCTGCGGGTGCGCGCCGCGATGAAGCCCATCTCGACCATTCCCCGAGCCCTGGCGACCGTCGATGTATCCACCGGAGAAGCCTCGCAGGCGATCAACCAACGATCCGACGTGTGCGCCGTGCCCGCCGCCGGCGTGGTCGCTGAGGCCATGGTGTTGCTCACCCTGGCTGATGCCTTCGCGGAGAAGTTCGGCGGGGATAGCGCCGATGAAATGGCGCGCAACCTTCAGGCCTATCTGGACAACCTGGCGATCCGCTGATGGCACCCCGAGCGATCATCATTGGAGCACCCGGGGCAGGCAAGACGAGCGTGGGGCGGCGAGTAGCCGACCGCCTGGGCGTGCCATTCCACGACAGCGATGCCGCGATCCAGAAGCGGGCCGGTAAGCCTGTGTCCGACATTTTTCTCTCGGACGGCGAGGCCGAGTTTCGGCGCCTCGAACGTGAGGTGATCGCCGAGTCCCTTCGGGATGCCGACGGTGTCCTGTCCGTGGGTGGCGGCGCTGTCCTCGACCCAGAAACGCGTGAGGCCTTTTCACGCCACACTGTTGTCTGGCTCGAAGTGGACCTCGCCAGCGCCACGAAGAGAGTAGGCATGAACAGCGCACGTCCACTCCTGATGGGAAACGTGCGCGGGACCATGGCGACGATGCTCAACGAGCGCACACCCCTTTATGAAGAGGTCGCGACCGTCACCGTCGACACCAGTGGACGACCGTTGAAAGAAGTCGTCAATGACGTGGTCGAGGAGCTCAAGCGCGTCGGGTCACCGTCGTGACGGCGTCGTGCACGATTCCCGTGACCGCGGAGCACGAGTACTCGGTCATTATCGGTCGTGGGCTCCTTGGTGAATTGCCGCAGTTGTGTGCCGGAGCACAGCGGGTCGCCATCATCCACTCTGCTGCCCTGGCAACGTCCGCGGAGGCTATCCGCGACGACCTTCAAGATGGCGGCTTCGAGTGTTTCCTGATTGAAGTGCCGGATGGCGAGGACGCCAAGACCGCCCCGGTGGCCTCCTTTGTGTGGGAGACGCTTGGTACCTGCGGCTTCACTCGATCCGACGTCATCGTCGGTTTGGGTGGCGGTGCGACGACGGACTTGGCGGGATTCGTTGCAGCGACCTGGCTGCGTGGCGTGAAGGTGATTCAGATTCCCACAACGGTGCTCGCCATGGTGGACGCCGCCGTCGGCGGCAAGACGGGTATCAACTCCGATGCTGGCAAGAACCTGATCGGATCGTTCCACAGCCCGCACGGAGTGTTGTGCGACATGAACGCTCTCGGATCTCTCCCCCCGAACGATCTGCTGTCTGGATTTGCCGAAATCGTCAAGGTCGGTTTCACCCACGACGCCTCCATCCTGACGGACATCGAGGAACGCGGAGAGGCCTGTGTGGACCCGGTAGGAGACCTCCTGGCAGACCTTGTCCGACGTGCGGTTCAGGTTAAGGCCGACGTCGTTGCGGTGGACTTCAAGGAGACCGGCGAAGGAGGCGGAGTCGGACGGGCGGCCTTGAACTACGGGCACACCTTCGGGCACGCGATCGAGCGGGTCGAGAGTTATCGTTGGCGTCACGGTGCCGCCATCAGCGTCGGCATGGTCTACGTGGCCGAGCTCGCCAGACTCGGGGGAAAGCTCACCGAAGCAGATGTCCAGCGCCATAGAGATCTGCTCCAACAACTCGGTCTTCCTACGAGGTACCCCGGGGATCGTTGGGATCAATTGTTATCCGCCATGCAGGTCGACAAGAAAGCCCGCGGCAGTGTTCTTCGCTTCGTCATCTTGAACGGTTTGCAGAATCCGGTGTTCTGGGAAGGGCCCGACCCAGCGCTCCTGCACGCCGCATATGGCGCTGTGACCGCGTAGGCTTGTTGTCATGTCCGATGGTCAGCATCGCGTGTGGGTGCTCAACGGCCCGAACCTGAATCGTCTGGGAACGCGCGAGCCGGACATCTATGGCGATACGAACTACGAGAGCGTCGTCGAGGGAATCGAGCACGAGGCATCTAACCTGGGTTTCACTGCGGTTGTCCGACAGACCAACGATGAAGCCGAATTGATCGCTTGGTTGCACGATGCGGCAGACCAATCGGTTCCGGTGATCATTAATCCGGCGGCCTTCACCCACTACTCCTATGCGGTGCGCGACGCCTGCGCCCTACTGACGGCACCCTTGATCGAAGTGCACCTGAGCAACCCACTTGCCCGGGAGGAATTTCGGCACACCTCGGTGGTCGGCGGTGTTGCCAACGGAACGATCTCCGGTTTCGGGCTGGACTCATACCGGCTGGCGCTTCGCGCACTCGCCGGTCTGCAGTCCTCATCGTGACGGTTTACCACCAGCGACGCTCTCGACTACGGGACGCGTTGTCGGCGGATTTTGGGGGCGTCTTTGTTACCCGGAACCTGGCGTCTGTTCGCTACTTGACCGGCTTCTCCGGAAGCAACGCCACCGTGGTCATCGGCACCGATGAGGTGCATCTGGTTACCGATGGCCGGTACCGCGAGCAGGCAGCTCACGAAAGTCCGGATGTAGTCGCCATCATCGATCGCGACGTTGTTGGTGCGATGCGTGGCCTGTGCACGGGCTGCGAAATCGATCTCGATGACAGAACGCCGGTCGGGATCGCGCAGCAATTGACCGAGGCCGGCCTGACAGTGCGCGCCGTTGCCGACCCGGTCGTGCCGTTGCGGATGGTCAAGGACGCACAGGAGTTAGACGCGCTGTCGCGCGCCGGTCACATCACCGCCCGGGCCCTCGAGCAGGTTGCCGACACCATCACCGTTGGTGACCGCGAGGCGGACGTTGCTCGTCGGCTCGAGGCTGCTTTTGCCGAATGCGGGGCGGAGGATCGAGCGTTTGCCACCATCGTCGCTGGTGGGNAGAATTCCGCGCTGCCGCATCACCGCGCCGGTGACCGCCAGCTCGCCGTGGGAGATCTTCTTGTGATCGACTGCGGCGCGAAGGTCGAGGGCTATCACGCAGACATGACGCGCACATTTGTCGTCGGGGCCGCGCCGGACGAGTGGCAGCACGAGATCCACTCGCTGGTGCTCCGAGCGCAGGAAGCCGCGCGCGACGCACTTGCGCCGGAGGTGATCGCGGGCGACATTGACGCAGCCGCGCGAGAGCTCATCACCCAGGCGGGCTTTGGTGAAGCGTTCGCGCACGGGACCGGCCATGGCGTTGGTTTGGACATCCATGAGCAACCGATGCTGTCTGCTAGCAGCTCAGCAGTGCTGCCTGAGCACGCGGTCGTCACGGTGGAACCGGGGATCTACCTGCCCGGCAGGGGAGGAGTGCGCATCGAGGACACTGTCGTGGTCGCTCATGCGCCGCAGGTCTTGACTGATCTGGAGCGCGGACTGACTAGAGTCGGCTAACTGCAGGGGCGTCCGACTGTGGTGGCAGCGCGAGAATGTTCGAGCGCGANATGGACGAGCGCGGGAATGTAGATACGTGAGAGTGGAGAGCGTGGCGTGGCGACGACAAATGATCTGAAGAACGGGTTGGTCTTGAACCTTGATGGCCAACTGTGGTCCATAGTGGAGTTCCAACACGTCAAGCCCGGTAAGGGCGGAGCTTTCGTTCGCACGAAGCTCAAGAACGTCATGTCCGGCAAGGTGGTGGACAAGACGTTCAATGCCGGTGTGAAGGTAGAGACAGCCACGGTGGACCGTCGCGACATGCAGTACCTGTACCGCGACGGAGATGACTTCGTCTTCATGGACAACTCCACCTACGAGCAGTTACCCGTCCCCTCCGCCGTCGTTGGCGAGGCCGAGAAGTACCTACTGGAGAACAACAGTGCCAACGTCTCGGTNCACGACGGTAGTCCGATCATCGTGGAGTTGCCGGCGTCGGTCGAGTTGATGCTCACGTATACCGAGCCGGGAGTCCAAGGCGATCGCTCCACCGGTGGCACCAAGCCTGCGACACTCGAGACGGGCGCAGAGATTCAAGTACCGCTGTTCATCGAATCTGATACCAAGGTCAAGGTGGATACCCGCGATGGTTCGTACCTCGGTCGCGTGAACGACTAAATGGCGGCACGCGGCAAGGCCCGTAAGCGGGCCTTGGACATCCTGTTCGAGGCCGATGCTCGCTCGGTCCCCGTCGGAACCGTGCTTGCCGAGCAGGTGCGCCGCCGTGAGGCTGCGGGCGAGGATCGGCTCAATGAATACACGGTCACGGTCGTGGAGGGCGTACGCGCACACCAGGCGGAGATCGATGCAACTCTNGTCGCGTCGGCCCACGGTTGGACATTGGAGCGGATGCCCCTGGTGGATCGGGCCATCCTGCAAGTGGCCGTGTTTGAGATCTCGTTCGCAGACGATGTGCCCGACGCGGTAGCTATCTCGGAGGCTGTTCGCCTGGCCACGGATCTGTCGACGGATGAATCACCACAGTTCGTCAACGGAGTTCTGGCTGCTGTCGCGGCCTCGTCCCGTCAGTCGAAGTAAACGTGCCCCGGGTGGGATTCGAACCCACACTGGACGGTGTTTGAGACCGCTTCCTCTACCGGTTGGGATACCGGGGCGACGGCCACACAGTAGTGCCGCGCATTGTGCGTTGCGCCGAAGACCCGCGAGGTGCGCCGGGCAGAGATCATCTCCCGCTGGGTGCGTAGTGTGGCACCGTGAGCGACGTGGCCACTCGGGTGATTGTTGCGGAGGATGAGGCCGTCATCCGGATGGACTTGGTGGAGATGCTGAAGGAGCTCGGTTACGACGTCGTCGCCGAAGCCTTCAATGGAGAGCGCGCAGTTGAACTGGTTCGAGAGCACCGACCGGATCTTGNATTTTTGGATATTGCGATGCCGGTGCGTGACGGGCTGTCGGCAGCCGAGGAAATCTCGCGGGACAACCTGTGCGCGGTCGTCATGGTGACCGCCTTCAGTCAGCGAGACGTCGCGATGAAGGCTGCGGAAGCTGGAGCGGTCGGATACGTGGTGAAGCCCTTCACGATGGCGGATCTCGAACCGAGCATCGCCTTGGCGCTGGCTCGATGGCGCCAGATCCAAGATTTGCAGGGGCAGGTGGAGGCCTTGGGGGACCGAGCGAAGGTTCGGGAGCAAGTCGAGCGCGCCAAGGCGGTCCTCCAGGAGCGATTCGGTTTGTCTGAACCAGAAGCCTTCTCGTGGCTGCGCAAGGCGGCGATGGATCGCCGTGTCACCTTGTCGGAGGCCGCGACAGCGCTTCTTTCGGGCCAGGTCACGCCCTAAGCGCCNCCACGAGGCCTGACGGGAGGCCTCGTACACCTGCTCAACGACGCTGGTGGGGTCCGCGGGCGGGGGACGCGCTTGGGGGGACGCTTGGGGGTCTTGGCACGATTCAGGAGGGGAGGGGAATCCCTCTTTAGGTCACATTCCGGTCACGAATGGGCTAAGGACGGGGCCTCGGTTACCACTCCGAAACACCCCACGCCTACTGTTATCNCACTGCGACGGCGATCGCCGTTGTTTCGTATGTCCAAGGAGAACTGCATGAAGCGCACTATGGCCCTCAAGGCCGTCGCTGTGCTCGGCGCTGCCTCCCTCGCACTCGCTGCTTGCAGCAGCGGTGACGACGAGGCTGCTCCGGCAGAGACGACTGCTGAAGAGACTGCAGCCGAGGAACCCACGGAGGAAGAGGCTCCTGAAGAGGAGGCTGCCGAGGAGACCGCGGCTGAGGAAGTAGAAGAAGAAGCCACTTGCCAGACCGACACCCTGATCGTTGGATCNATGTTGCCGGCTACCGGTGACCTTGCGTTCCTCGGGCCGCCCGAGTTCGCTGGTGTTGAGAAGGCCATCGCGGAGGTCGACGCTGGAGGCGGAGTCCTCGGTAACCCGATCACCTACATCGAGGGTGACTCTGGCGACACCACCACGGATATCGCCAGCCAGACCGTCGACTCGCACCTGTCCCAGGGCGTTCAGGCGATCATCGGCGCGGCATCCTCGGGTGTTTCGCTGACCGTCATCGACAAGATCACCTCCAACGGTGTGGTCCACTTCTCGCCGGCCAACACGGCGCCTGCTTTGACCACGTACCCGGACAACGGCCTGTACTTCCGTGTTGCGCCGTCTGACGTCCTCCAGGGTGCGGTCATCGCAGCTGACGCGATCAACAACGGCGTGGAGTCCATGGCCGTCATCGCCCGTCAGGATCCGTACGGTGAAGGACTGAAGGACGCTGTGGTCAAGGACTTCAGCGATGCTGGTGGAACCGTCACCGCTGATCTGCTGTACGACCCCGCTGCTCCGTCCTTCGAGGCTGAGGTAGCCGAGATTGTGGCGAGCGGACCGCAGGCAGTTACCGTGATCGGCTTCGAAGAGTCGGTCAAGCTCCTGCAGGAGATGATCAAGCAGGGCGCTGGCCCGCAGGACATCCAGATCTACCTGGTGGATGGCAACATNTCGACCACCGCGTACGAGGATTTCCCGGCTGGCACCATGAACGGAACTCGGGCGACCGTGCCTTCGGGCGAGGCCGACCTGACTGCGTTCAACGANAGCCTGCTTGAGGTCGATCCCGACCTCACGGACTTCGCCTACGGCGCNCAGTCCTACGACGCCGCCATGCTCATCGCCCTGGCCGCTGAGGCTGCAGGATGCGCCGACGGCGCGTCCATCGCAACCGCGCTGCCTGAGGTTGCCGGTAACGGTGGCGAGGCGTGTGACAACTGGGCGGACTGCAAGGCACTACTCGACGCCGGTACTGATATCGACTTCCAGGGTGTAACTGGCCCGGTCGACTTCAATGAGTACGGCGATCTCGCGCAGGGCACCATTGAGGTGAACGAGTACACCTCGAACACTGAGTTCGAGTCACTGGGCAAGATCACCGCTGACGTGCCGCTGCCGTAGCAGCAAGTCACCACGTGTGTGGGCCCCGTCTCCTCCGGGAGGCGGGGCCCACCGCTTTCTACGCGAACCTGCTCCCCGGGACCGCGAAATTGCTGCCTGACATGGCGATACCGCGCTCTGATCACGCGCCCCAGAGGCCTCGCTCCAGGTCCACAGGTCGTTTCGAGGCACTCGTTGGGGGGTGTCCCCGCAACGACGCTGCACACTTGCCCCCGGCCATCGGTGGACAACCCGTCAGTGCTCTTGTCGCGGAAGGGNCTGCTCAGACCTTGGTGGTGGGAGTTCGGACGGATGCGGTGGCCCTAGGTCCGCTTAACGTCTGCTCCGAGCGCTCCGCTGTGTGTGGAATGTCGTGTTCCCGCAGCGCTTGCTGGCGGTCAGGCTTGGGCAAGCGTGCCGAGGTACAGCTCAATGACCTTCGGGTCGTTGGCCAAATCCTTGCCGCTACCGGTATACGCGTTCTTGCCCTGGTCGAGGACGTAACCCCGATCGACGATCTGCAAACATCGGCGTGCGTTCTGCTCCACGATGATGATCGTGACGCCTGTCTTGTTGATCTCGCGCACCCGGACGAAGACCTCATCCTGCAAGGCGGGGGAGAGGCCGGCGCTGGGTTCATCGAGCAACAGCACGTTCGGCTCCATCATGAGCGCGCGTCCCATGGCAACCATTTGACGCTCGCCGCCTGAGAGTGACCCTGCGCGTTGCTTCCGCCGCTCGCCCAACGTGGGAAATAGGTCCACCACCGTGTCGAACCGCGCCGAGAAACTCTTGGGGTCTTGGAAGGCGCCCATCTCCATGTTTTCCTCAATGGTGAGCGAGGGGAACACGTTGTTGGTTTGCGGCACGAAGCCCACGCCTCGTCGCACGAGCTGATCGGCCCTGAGATTCGTGATGTCCTCGTCACGCAGCANCACAGCGCCGGTGTTGATGTGGACGAGGCCGAAGATNGCCTTNAGNAGGGTTGACTTGCCCGCTCCATTGGGTCCGATGATGCCGACGAGTTCCCCGTCCTTGGCGTACAGATCGGAGCTGTTAAGGATGTTCACCCCGGGGAAGTAGCCGGCGTACAGGCCGTCGGCCCGCACCAGCGCCCCGACCGCCTCTGACTTGTGCACCTGCTCCATCGTCGCCGCGTGGGGTGTGGCGAGTTGTTCGGCATTCGTATCCAGTTCGCTCTCGAAGACGTGCGCGTTATCCGGGCCGTCGGGCCCGACGGGATCGGCTGGCTCGGTGTAGTTCATGCGCTGTCTCCGTCCGAGGATTCGGTGAGTGATTCCCCAGTCTCGGTCAACTGGGCCTCGTGGTGGGCTCCCAGGTAAGCGTCGATCACCGCCTGATCCTTCATCACGGCATCCGGAGGACCCTCGGCGATGACCTCACCCTGGGCCATGACGATGACCCAGTCACTGATGTCGTGCACCATGTCCATGTCGTGCTCAACGAAGAGCACGGTGGTGCCCTCTTCTCGCATGGTCTTGATGTGGCCAAGGAGGCTNTGCTTCAAGGCCGGGTTCACGCCCGCCATTGGCTCGTCCAGCATGATGAGTTCTGGATCCGCCATGAGAGCGCGAGCCATCTCGAGCAGTTTGCGCTGGCCACCGGAGAGCGACCCGGCGAAATCGCCGATCTTCTCGTGCAGGTTGAACCGTTCGAGCAGCCCCATAGCCTTCTCGCCAACTGACTTTTCCTGGGAATTCCACAGGAAGGGAAATATGGCCGCGAAGAAGCGCTCACCCGTCTGGTGCTTGGCGCCGAGTCGCATNTTGTCGATCACGGTCATGCGGCTGAGGGCCTTGGTCAGCTGGAAGGTGCGCACCATGCCGATTCGAGCGAGCTTGTACGGTGCCGTCCCGGCCACCTGGCGGTCGTTGAATGTCCAGGTGCCCTCGTTGGCATTGTCGAATCCGGTGATCAGGTTGAAGAACGTCGTCTTCCCCGCACCGTTGGGCCCGATNAGGGCGGTGATCGCCCCACGCTGAATCTCGACGTGTTCCACGTTCACCGCTGTGAGGCCGCCAAAGGACCGGCGAACGTGGTCGGCGACCATGATCGGGTCGGGCTTGGGTACGCCGGGGCGGGGTTCCACGGTGGCCAGCGCTGCCCGGGCGGATGCAGCTCTGGAGCCAGAGACTGCTTGGTCATTTGGCATCGAGCGCCAACTCCCTTCTGTCTCCGAAGATGCCTTGAGGCCGGAAGACCATCAAGGCGATCAGTCCCGAGCCCATGAGAACGAAGCGAATATTGCCGACGTCGGTTGGCTGCAGGAAGTCGATCCAGCCTGCCTGGATGGCCTGTCCGAGGAACTCGCCCGTGCCGGCCAGGATCATCCAGAACAAGATGGCGCCGACGATGGGGCCGAACACCCGCGCCGCCCCACCCAGCAGCAGAATCGTGTAAGCGAAGAAGGTGAACTCCGGTCGGAATGTGTCCGGCTGCACCGACTGTTTGGCGACGGCCCAGACGATGCCGCCGAAGGCTCCGATCACGCCTCCGAGCATCAGAGCCTGCAGTTTGTAGGCGAACACGTTCTTGCCAAGAGAGACCACGGCGGCTTCGTCCTCGCGGATGCCACGGACGATCCGGCCCCACGGCGAACGCACTAGGAGCCACACCAGGAGCGTGAACAAGGCCACCAGGATCCAGCCGACGATGACCACCCACAGGTCCTGCCGCGTCCAACTCAACACAGGCAAACTCTGGAAATCAGCCGGGAAGGGGTTGGTGTCGTGGAAGTCCTGGCCAAGCTTTCCGTTGAGGCCCTGCGCGCCCCCAAGAACATCCTTGAAGGCGATCGAGCGCACGGTGAGACGAACTAACTCGCTGAAGGCGATGGTCACGATGGCGAGATAATCG
Source organism: Rubrivirga sp. (assembly GCA_002729215.1). GTDB lineage: Bacteria > Actinomycetota > Actinomycetes > S36-B12 > S36-B12 > S36-B12. The sequence goes on along the minus strand of PBTV01000012.1, from coordinate 94,088 downwards.
GCCCTTAAGCGTAGGGTCGGAATACCCAGAATCAGCGCGATCACGAGGGCGACGATGACGCCCACCACGATGGCCAGCCACANGCTCAGGTCGAAGGTAAGAACGATTACGCCAACCGCATACGAGCCCGCGGCGACGAACGCCACCTGACCGAAGTTCAGCAGCCCGGTGTACCCGAACTGGACGTTGAGGCCGATTGCTGCGAGGCAGTAGATGATGGCCTGAATACCGATGGCCTGCGTGAGGGTCTGGGTGAGGACAAAACTCCAATCCATGTCAGCCCACCCTCTCGCGTCTGCCGAGGATGCCCTGCGGGCGAATCATCAGGATCACGATCATGACGAACAGGGCGCCGACGGTCTTCATCTCTGTTGGAATCACCAGACTGGTGAGCTGGATGAAANCCCCGACGACGAGGGCACCGATGATCGCGCCGTAGACGGTGCCGAGACCGCCGAGGATGACCGACGCAAAGATGATCAGGAGGACTCGCTGCCCCATGTTCCAGATGTTGTCCTGGGTCAAGCCGAGGTAGATGCCGCTGAAGGCGGCCAGCCCAGCGGCGAGTGTCCACACGACCGCGATCACTTTCTCCACGTCGATGCCCGTTGCCGATGCCAGGGCGGGGTTGTCCGAGACCGCGCGGGTGGCCTTACCGATCCGTGAGCGTTGCACCCAGATGACCGTGAGAATCAGCGCGATGGTCGCGAGCCCCGCGAGGATGAGTGCCTTGGGGGTAGTGCTGACCGGGCCGATCTCGATGCCCGCTTGGCCGGCGTACTGGTTGAAGTTTCGCGGCGCGCCACCGAAGAACAGGGCTACGCCATATCGGATCACGATGGCCAGACCGATGGTGATAATCATCATGGCGATCAGTCCGGTCTTGCGACGGCGCAAGGGACGCCACAGGACTTTGTTCTGGCCCCAGCCGAAGAGCACCGCCGCGATGACGATGGCGATCGGGGCGGCGATGATGATGTGCAGACCCGCCTCGTTCAGGATCAGTGCCGTAAATGCACCGAGGGTCAGCAGGTCGCCATGGGAGAAGTTGGTGAGGCCCGTGGTGCCGAAAACGAGGTTCAGTCCGAGCGCCCCGAGAGCAATCATGATGCCGAATAAGACGCCGTCGAAAAGCAGTTGCAGGACTTGATCACCGGAGACGTCCAGGAAGCCACCGTCGTTCCCGCCACCGCCTTCACCCTCGACGAGTTTGGTGATGATCTTCTTTTNCCCACCGAGGACCAGGAGGGATCGGCTTGCATCCTCAGGAGTCTGCAGTGCAATGCCGTCGGGCAGCGTCGTCACGTCGATTTCGATGGCGTAGGTGCCGCCTCCTGGTAGCGGAATCGCAAAGTCGCCGTTCGCGTCGGATGTTGCCGTATCGCTGAACCCGGCATCGTCGCTCACCGNGATGGANACGTCCGGGATGCTCGACCCGTCCGGGGCGGTGAAGTTCCCGACGAGCGTGGTATCCACGGCGTGGGCCGCTGACGCGCCGAGAATGGTCACACCCAGGAGGGACAGAACCGCCAGCACCACCGCCGAGACTGCGGCGCGGACTGCGATCAGCACGANGCCAACCTCCCGAGGTCGCCTGACGGCGTTCCTCGCCGATCAGAGCATCCNNGCCACACTAGCGGCCCAACCGGCGATTTGGGACCCGGTCGCCCCAATTGCCACNTTTCGTTACTACTTCGCTACCGGCCGTACGAGGCAGGTCAAGCGAGCGGTGCAGACAGGCCGGTCGGCATCGTCGACGATCCGGATTTCCGTGCAAATGANGGTGCGCCCGGCCGAGAGGACCAGGGACTCACCGCGCACGTGACCGGCCGTCACTGATCGGTGGTGGGTGCAATTCAGGTCGATCCCGACCACCACGCTTTCGGGTGCGACGAGCAGGGTGCCGTGGATTGAGCCGAGTGACTCGGCGAGCACGGCACTGGCCCCTCCATGAAGGAGCCCTACGGGTTGGGTGTTGCCTTCAACGGGCATTGTCGCGACGACGCGTTCGCGATCCGCCGAGATGAACTCAATACCCAGCTTCTCGCCGAGTGCCCCCACGCCCCATTGAGTCAATGTGTCGAGAACATCATCGTGCACCGCGTCATCTCCCATACCGACAGCGTAGGTCCCGCCGCGCCAACGCGTAGTTGCAACAGGGACGGGCAAACGTCCGGAGTAAGCGTCCGGAGCAAGCCGTCAGAAAAGCCTAGGATCGGAGTATGGCCGATCCCGAACGCTTATTAGTGCTCGACGGACATTCGTTGGCCTACCGAGCGTTCTACGCATTGCCGGTGGAGAACTTCAGTACGAGCACAGGTCAACCGACTAACGCCGTGTACGGGTTCACGTCCATGTTGGTCAATCTGCTGCGTGATGAGGAGCCGAGTCACGTNGCGGTGGCCTTCGATGTCTCACGCCGCAGTTTTCGAACCGAGAAGTTCCCGGACTACAAAGCCACGCGGTCGGCGTCACCGGAAGGATTCAAGGGCCAGATCGAACTGATCAAAGAGGTGGTGCGCGCTTTCGGGGTGAATTGGCTCGAATTAGAGGGGTTCGAGGCCGACGACATCATCGCCACGCTGGCTACCCAGGCAGCCGCCCGCGGCCTGACCGTCGGCATCGTGAGCGGTGACCGTGACACCTTCCAGTTGGTCGACGAACGGACCACTGTGCTCTACCCACGCAAGGGAGTATCAGATCTCGCTCGGATGACACCCGAAGCCATCGTCGAGAAGTACGGATTGATTCCCGGGCAGTACGCCGACTTCGCGGCCCTACGCGGCGACCCGAGCGACAATCTTCCCGGCATTCCCGGCGTAGGGGAGAAGACCGCAGTCAAGTGGCTGAACGCCTACAGCGACCTTGCGGGGTTGATCGATCATGTGGACGAGGTGGGCGGGAAGGTTGGTGACGCTTTGCGCGGTGCCGTGCCGCAGGTGCTCGTCAACCGTGAACTCACTGAGTTGGTCCGAGACGTACCCGTGGCGGTTGATCTCGACTCCCTGCAATGGCGCGAGTGGTCCAGGACTTCTGTCGGCGAGTTGTTCGACAGCTTGCAGTTCGCGGCGTTGCGGTCACGGGTCGAGTCCCTTCCACACGGCACGGGGGGTGACGATTCGTACGACAACCGTGGCCATGACGAGCCACCCGCCATGGACATTGAGATACGCGAGGCGGGCGCCGTGCCGCAGGTGCTGGCGGGCGTCACCGTTGGTGCCATGGCGTTTCGTGGAACCTGGGCAGCGGGGCGCGGCGTGATCGACGCGGTTGCCGTCTGCGACGGCNCGTCNGTGNTCGTGNTGCCCCTCGGCGGTGACGAGGATCGGGACGCGCTCCACGCGTGGCTGATGGATTCGTCCGTCGACAAGCGCATTCACGATGTGAAAGGGCCCGACCTTGCCCTGCTGACACACACCGGCGGTGACGCGGTGATCGAGGGGGTATCGGTGGATACGGCGCTGGCGGCCTACCTAGANAGCCCCGGGGCTCGTTCCTACGCGCTCGAGGACGTCGCGACACGGCTTCTCGATCGCACGTTGGACGACCAACACGATTCCGGGCAGTTGGCCTTTGATGGCGGAGGTGAGGAGGAACTCCACGGACTCGGAACCCAAGCTCGGGCAGTACATGACATCGCGGAGGTCGTTCAGGAACGCTTGAAAGACGAGAACATCTACTCGCTGCTCGCTGAGATGGAGATTCCTCTGGCTGGGCTCTTGGCGCGCATGGAGTACGCAGGCATCGCTGTGGATCGCGCCGGATTGCAAGGCCTGTCCGAGGAGTTTTGCGCCACCATGCGGGAGGCGGAGAACGCGGCCCACCAAATCGTTGGCCGCACCTTCAATCTGGGATCACCTAAGCAGTTGCAGGAGGTCTTATTCGTCGATCGTGGGTTGCCGAAGACCAAGAAGATTAAGACGGGGTACACCACCGACGCCGAGGCACTGCAGAACCTGTTCGCCACAACCCAGGACCCTGTCCTGGAGCAGTTGCTGGCGTGGCGGGATGTGTCGAAGTTGCGCCAGACGGTGGAGGGGCTGCTGCCCTTGGTCGATGATCACGGACGAACCCACACCACGTTCCGCCAGACGGCCGCAGCCACCGGTCGGCTTTCGTCGTCCGACCCCAATCTGCAGAACATCCCCATCCGCACAGAAGCCGGACGCAGAATCCGCGGTTGNTTCATCGTGGGTGACGGGTTCGAGTCATTGATGACGGCGGACTACAGCCAGATCGAGATGCGCATCATGGCGGACGCATCGGGCGATGACGGGCTGATCGAGGCGTTCCTAAACGGCGAAGATCTCCATAATTTCGTCGCGGCCAGAGTGTTCGGGGTNGATGAATCCGACGTCGATCCTGAGATGCGGCGCCGCATCAAGGCGATGAGTTACGGCCTGGCCTACGGACTGTCCGCATTCGGGCTAGCGCAACAATTGCGGATATCGCCGAACGAGGCCCAGGATCTGATGGACGAGTACTTCACTCGATTCGGTGGCGTGCGCGATTACCTCGCCGGGGTCGTGGCCGAGGCTCGCAAACGCGGCTACACCGAGACGATGTTCGGGCGCCGGCGGTACCTGCCAGATCTCAATCATGACAATCGTCAACGTCGGGAAATGGCAGAGCGAATGGCTCTCAATGCCCCCATACAGGGGACCGCTGCGGACATCGTCAAGGTGGCGATGCTGAACGTCGACCGGGCCTTGACCGAGCGCAGCCTCGGCTCCCGCATGTTGCTGCAGGTGCACGACGAACTGGTCATTGAGGTGGCTCCGGGCGAAGCACAGGAGGTCGAGGAACTCGTCCGCTCGCAGATGGGCGCGGCCGCGCAGTTGCGGGTACCACTGGATGTGTCGGTGGGGCGGGGATCGAACTGGCAGGTCGCGGGCCATTAGAGCCCGACCAAGGGCCGGATGGGGGCTCGCCACCGCGTGGNTGGCGGATACGTGCGGCTGCGGGGGCTGTCGAGCNCCCCTGACGCCCCTGCCGTAGCCTTGGGGGGCCCAGCGACCGCTGGATCCTTCGATGTAACGGATCTCCCCTCCTATGAATGCTCCTACGACCTCCACGTCCACTCCTACTCAAGTAGCCGTGAACGACATCGGCTCCGCGGACGATTTTCTGGCCGCGATCGACGCGACCATCAAATACTTCAACGACGGTGACATCGTCGAAGGCACCATCGTCAAGGTCGACCGAGACGAAGTACTTCTCGATATCGGCTACAAGACCGAGGGTGTGATCCCCTCCCGTGAGCTCTCCATCAAGCACGACGTCGATCCGAACGAGGTCGTGGGGGTGGGGGACTCGGTGGAGGCTCTCGTCCTGCAAAAGGAGGACAAAGAAGGCCGGCTGATCCTGTCCAAGAAGAGGGCGCAGTACGAGCGCGCCTGGGGCACGATCGAGAAGGTCAAGGAAGAAGACGGCGTGGTCGAAGGACAGGTCATCGAGGTGGTCAAGGGTGGACTCATCCTCGATATCGGGCTGCGCGGATTCCTCCCCGCTTCCCTCGTCGAGATGCGCCGAGTGAGGGATTTGCTGCCGTACGTCGGCAAGACCCTCGAAGCNAAGATCATCGAGTTGGACAAAAACCGGAACAACGTGGTGCTGTCCCGGCGGGCGTGGCTCGAGCAGACGCAGTCGGAGGTTCGACAGACCTTCCTGACGCAACTGCAAAAGGGACAGATCCGGTCCGGCGTGGTGTCGAGCATCGTGAACTTCGGAGCTTTCGTCGACCTTGGCGGCGTCGATGGTCTTGTCCACGTCTCAGAGTTGTCGTGGAAGCACATCGATCATCCGTCCGAGGTAGTCGAGGTAGGCACCGAGGTGACCGTTGAGGTTCTCGACGTCGATATGGATCGAGAGCGGGTCTCGCTGTCGCTCAAGGCGACCCAAGAGGACCCGTGGCAGCACTTCGCGCGGACCCATCAGTTGAACCAGGTGGTGCCCGGCAAGGTGACGAAGCTGGTTCCCTTCGGCGCATTTATTCGCGTCGACGAGGGAATCGAGGGTCTGGTGCACATCTCCGAACTCGCCGAGCGGCACATCGAACTGCCCGAGCAAATTGTTCAGGTGGNGGACGAGCTCTTCGTCAAGGTCATCGATATTGACCTCGAGCGTCGACGGATTTCGCTGTCCTTGAAGCAGGCGAACGATTCGGCAGACACCCAGGCCTCGGAAGAGTTTGACCCGTATCTGTACGGCATGGCTCCGGCGTTCGACGACGCCGGGAAGTACATCGGGCCCGAGGGCTTCGATCCAGAGACCGGTGAATGGAAGACCGATTTCGAGGAGCAGCGGGCGGCTTGGGAGCAGGAGTACGCCGACGCGCACGCACGATGGGAAGCGCATCGCAAGCAGATGAGCGAAGCCCAAGAGGCCGATCAAGCCGCCGCCGTGGAAAGTGGGGACGCGACCTCCTACTCGTCCGAGGGTGAGGACACCGACGGCTCGCTTGCGTCCGACGAGGCCCTGCAGGCGCTGCGCGACAAGCTCACGAACGACTAGCGAGAAACCGGCCAGGTGCGTGTCGGTCTCACCGGGGGAATCGGCTCCGGGAAATCCACGGTGGTCGACATGCTCGCCGACATGGGCGCCGCGGTCGTCGACGCGGACGAGATTGCTCGCCGCGTGGTCGCACCCGGCTCTTCAGTGCTCGGGCGTTTAGCGGAGAAGTTCGGTTCGGACATCCTGCTCGAGGATGGTTCGTTGGACAGGGCGCTGCTTGCCCAGCGCGCCTTCGCCGATGAACGGGGAACTCGACGTTTGAACGAGATCACGCACCCGGCCATTCGTGAGCAGGCCGAACGCGATATCTCTCGCGCGGAGGAAACTTCAGAGATCGTCGTGTATGAAATGCCGCTGCTCGTGGAGAGTGGACAGGTGTCTGTCGTTGATGTGGTCGTCGTCGTGGACGTGCCCGAGTCGATGCAAATCGACAGAGCTGTGCAGCGAGGTATGGACGAGGCGGATGTGCGCCAGCGAATGTTGCGTCAAGTGTCCCGAGAGCAGCGGCTCGAAGCCGCGGACGCCGTGATCGACAACAGCGGCTCATACGAGGCGACGCGCGCACAAGTTGACGCGTTATGGCCGGAGTGGGACGGGCGACCCGCATGACCAGGCCCGTGACAGATCTCCAGCGAACGGTCGCGCCGTTCGAGGTTGTCTCGGACTATGTGCCCGCAGGGGACCAGCCGCAGGCCATCAAGGAGATTGCCCGACGCATCGATGGTGGTGACAGCGACGTAGTGCTGCTCGGCGCAACCGGAACAGGTAAGTCGGCAACAACAGCATGGCTCGTGGAGCGGTTGCAACGGCCGACATTGGTGATGGCACCCAACAAGACGTTGGCTGCGCAGTTGGCGACAGAGTTCCGAGAGCTACTGCCCAATAACGCCGTCGAGTACTTCGTGTCGTACTACGACTACTACCAGCCTGAGGCCTATGTGCCGCAGACCGATACCTTCATTGAAAAGGACTCCTCCATCAATGAGGAGNTAGAACGATTGCGCCACTCCGCGACGAATTCATTGTTGACGCGCCGGGATGTGCTCGTTGTCGCATCGGTTTCGGCCATCTACGGATTGGGCACTCCGCAGGAGTACGTCGATCGGATGGTGCGGCTACGCGTAGGNGAGGAGCGCGAGAGAGATGTTCTTTTGCGAATGCTGGTCGACATCCAGTACACCCGTAACGACATCGCCTTCGAGCGGGGGACCTTTCGGGTTCGCGGGGACACTGTTGAGNTTTTTCCGATGTATGAAGAACATCCGGTTCGCATCGAGATGTTCGGAGATGACATCGAGCGATTGATGACGCTGCACCCGGTCACGGGAGAAATCCTGACCGAAGACCAAGAGATGCACATCTTCCCTGCGACCCATTACGTGGCCGGGCCAGAACGCATGGAGCGCGCCATCGGCGACATNGAGGCGGAGTTGCAGGAGCGACTCGCAGAGCTAGAGGCCCAGGGCAAGCAACTCGAGGCTCAGCGGCTACGAATGAGGACCAGTTATGACGTCGAGATGATGCGACAGGTNGGCACCTGCTCCGGTATCGAGAANTACTCNCGCCATATCGACGGTCGGCCGCCCGGCTCCGCACCGCATTGCCTGCTCGACTATTTCCCGGAGGACTTCCTGCTGGTGATCGACGAATCCCACGTCACGGTGCCGCAGATCGGTGCGATGTACGAAGGGGACACCGCGCGAAAGCGAACACTCGTTGAGCACGGCTTCCGCCTTCCCTCGGCGCTGGACAACCGGCCTTTGACGTGGGCGGAATTCGTGGAGCGCATCAAGCAAACGGTGTATCTCTCGGCAACCCCGGGCGCGTACGAACTGGGTCGTGTCGAAGGAGATGTGGTTGAACAGGTAATCCGACCGACAGGATTGGTTGATCCCGAGATTCTGGTGAAGCCGACCGAGGGGCAGATTGATGACCTGATGCACGAGGTGCGCGTGCGTGCCGACCGGGGCGAGCGCGCCCTCGTGACCACGCTTACCAAGCGAATGGCCGAAGATCTGACCGATTACCTGGGAGAACACGGCATCCGAGTGCAGTATCTGCATTCAGAAGTCGACACGTTGCGACGAGTTGAACTCCTGCGTGAACTACGCGCCGGTGTCTTTGATGTGCTCGTCGGCATCAACCTGCTTCGTGAGGGCCTGGACCTGCCCGAGGTCTCGCTGGTCGCGATCTTGGACGCGGACAAGGAAGGCTTCCTGAGGTCCGAAACGTCACTCATTCAGACCATCGGCCGCGCTGCCCGAAATGTGTCCGGTGAGGTNCACATGTACGCAGATGCCGTCACACCATCGATGCGCCAGGCGATCGACGAGACGAACCGTCGTCGAGCCAAGCAAGTCAGGTACAACACCGAGCACGGAATCGATCCGCAGCCCCTTCGAAAGCGGATAGCGGACATCACGGACCTTCTCGTGCGAGAAGAGGCTGACACTGAGGCGTTAATCGGCAGTCCATCGGGTGGGACCCCCATGCCGGCCCGTCGAACCGCGTCCATGGCCGAAAGCGAGTTGGTCTCACTCGTCGAGCAACTCACCGCCCAGATGCATCAGGCCGCAGCAGATTTGCAATTCGAACTAGCGGCGCGGCTACGAGACGAAGTGTCTGATTTGAAGACAGAGCTACGCGGGATGCGGGAAGCCACGGGCTAGGCTCACGCCAACCAAACGCANTCTCGGACGGAAGAAGAGTCTCGAAGATGGACACGTCGCTGCTCGTGTGGTCGATCACGATCGGCGCCATCGTTCTCCTGATCTTGATCGACTTCTTCACGGTCACCCGCAAGCCTCATGAAGTGATGTTCCGCGAGGGCATGCTGTGGAGCATCTTCTATATCGGCGTCGCGATCGCTTTCGGGATGATTGTGTGGAATTGGGCCGGAGCGGACTTCGGCACGCAATACTTCACTGCCTACCTGGTCGAAAAGTCNTTGAGCGTGGACAACTTGTTCGTCTTCATCATCATCCTCACCCAGTTCCGAACACCGGCCAACTTGCATCAACGTGTGCTCCTCGTGGGAGTGGTCCTNGCGCTCGTGATGCGCGCCATCTTCATTGCGATCGGCGCGGCGGCGATCTCCCTATTCGCCTTCACATTCGTGCTTTTCGGCGTGTTGCTCCTGTGGACAGGGTTTCAGCTCATGCGTCACCGCAATGAGGATCCGGACCCGATGGACAACATCGTCATTCGCAACGTTCGTAAGCGTTACCGGTTCGCCGATGACTACGACGGGACCAAGCTCTTCACCATCATCGATGGCATCAAGGTCGCCACTCCGTTGTTGCTCGTGATGGTCGCGATCGGCGGCACCGACCTTCTTTTCGCACTCGACTCAATCCCAGCGACCTTCGGAGTGACGCAGGAGCCGTATCTGGTGTTCGCGGCCAATGCCTTTGCCCTGCTCGGGTTACGTGCCTTGTACTTCGTGCTCAAGGGTCTGCTCGAAAAACTCGTCTATCTGTCGACCGGCCTAGCGGTCATTTTGATGTTCATCGGCGTGAAACTCGTCCTTACCTACTTCCACGAGGTATTCCCNGAANCAGTNCCAAAAATCGAGACGTCGTGGTCATTGGCTTTCATCGGGGTGGTGCTTGTTGTCGTGACGATCGCTTCCTGGATCAAGACGCGTCGGGATCCGGACGCTATTGCCCATGCGGGTCGCCTGACGGCTACTCCGGAGGAGAANGCTGGTGAGCAGGCTTAGCGGGACTTGCAGGGGGAGCGGAATCCGTCGGGGACGGCTGCGTCNTGCCGCTGACACCCGCATCGAGTAGGGCTTGCCGTAGTGCGGCAATTTCGGTGCGCAGTGCCTCGAGATCTTTTTTGACCTCCGACTGTCCCTCCTGGGCCCGTCCGCCGATGCGGGTGACCACCGCCGAGGCAACGGACGCTCCCACCAGGCCTAGAAGCGAGATGCCCACGACCATGAGCCCGACGGCGACAATTCGGCCGTTCGCGGTGACCGGCACGTAATCGCCGTAACCCACGGTGGCCATGGTTACAAGTGACCACCACACAGCATCGCCGAAGGATTTGATATCTGCGCCCTTGGCCCCGCGTTCAGCGTTGAGCACAGCGAGCGAGCTGAGATACGTCAAGAATGCCACCGCGAAGANCACAGCCGTCGCGGTCCTGCCGAAGCGCAACCGGCTGCCCCGGCTGATGAGCCACTGACCGGCGGTGAGCACCCGCAGGACGCGCAGCACTCGGAAGGCAGGAACNGCAACCGCGATGACATCGAGCGGATGGTGAANCAGGTAAGCAATGTGCTTGGGGGCCAGGACGGTGCGAAGGGTGAGATCGGCAATGAAGACCACCCAAATGACGTTCATTGCGGTGTCGAGTCGGTCTAGCCCCTGAGAGGTGAGGCCCTCGTCGAGAACATAGAACGAATACAGGACGAGATAGCCAACGGCTAANAGCACCATGGCGAGGGCGGTGCGGTGCTCGTACGCGTCCAGCCGGCCCTGCGCTCGAACTTGTCGAGGGTNTCCTGGATCTGGCTTGTTGTCGGTGATGTGCGCCCAGGCCCGATCCATGCGCGAGGCGCCCAACGGTGCAGTAGTTGAGGCCGCCGCCGATTCTTTGGGTTGCGCCGATGCCACCAGGGCAGCCTACGAGGTGTCTGTCTGTGTGCGTGACGTGCGACGAACAGATGGCGGTTGTCTGCGATGTCGGGTGGAATCCCCGATCACCAGCCCCGTTCCCGCCACTCATCCAATGAGGGTCGCTCGCGGCCCAGCGTCGTGTCGTCACCGTGGCCGGGGTAGATCCAGGTGTCGTCGTCAAAACGGTCAAAGATCTTTTCGACCACTCCGCGGTACAGGGTGTCAAAATCTTCCGGCGACCAGGTGCGACCCACGCCACCGGGGAATAGGCAGTCACCGGTGAACAGATGGGTGTGTCCGTGTGGATCATCGAAAGTGATGACCAGCGACCCGGGGGTGTGGCCGACCAGGTGGATCACTCCCAGCATGACGTCGCCCACGGTGATGGAGTCCTCGTCGCGCAATCGATGTCGCGTCGGCACATCGATCGCGTCGGCGTCCGCATCATGGGCGTAGGTTGGCGCATGCGTCGCGCGGGCCACGTCGGCTAATGCGCCCCAATGATCGTGATGGCGATGCGTGGTCACGACGCCGCTGAGTCTGTCGCCTCCCACGAGATCGAGAATCCGATTCGACTCGTCTGCGGCATCGNTCAGGAGTTGCTCGCCAGTAGCGGTGCAGCGCAGCAGATAGACGTTGTNGTCNATGGGGCCAACCGCTAGCTTGCGGATGACCATCGTCGACAGTTCGCGGTTGAGTGCGGGAGCGCCTACGCTTGTNGAGCCGAAGTACATGTTCGGCACCCTAGCGACAGGCGCGAACAGAGATGATGCCGAGAGAGGGGCCCTGGTGATTGGCGAGAGCCTCATCGTCCGTGGCGCACGGGAACACAATCTGAAGNACGTATCTCTCGACCTTCCTCGCGATGCGCTGATCGTCTTCACTGGGCTGTCCGGATCCGGCAAGTCCTCGTTGGCGTTCGACACCATCTTTGCCGAGGGGCAACGTCGCTATGTGGAAAGTCTTTCGGCGTATGCGCGTCAGTTTCTCGGACAGATGGACAAGCCGGATGTCGATTTCATCGAAGGGCTCTCACCGGCGGTTTCGATCGATCAGAAGTCAACCTCTCGCAATCCGCGCTCGACGGTGGGAACGATCACGGAGGTCTACGACTACCTGCGCCTGCTCTACGCGCGGATAGGAAGACCGCACTGCCCCGAGTGCAGGGATCCGATCAGCCGACAGACACCGCAGCAGATCGTCGACCAGGTTCTTGACCTGCCAGCAAAGACCCGATTCCAGGTGCTGGCACCTCTGGTTCGCGACCGCAAGGGGGAATACGGCGAGCTTTTTCAACAGTTGCAAACACAGGGGTACTCCAGGGCCCGGGTCGACGGAGTCGTGTACGGACTAGACGAAGTCCCCAAGCTCAAAAAGCAGGAGCGCCACAGCGTCGAGGTCGTTGTGGACCGATTGACCGTGAACAAGGAATCCAGACGTCGGCTTACCGACAGTGTGGAGACGGCCCTTGGCCTAGGGCACGGTTACGTGGTCCTGGACTTTGTCGATCGTAAGGAAGGTGATGCCGAGAGAGAGCGGATTTACTCCGAGCACCTGGCCTGCCCGAAGGACGGCTTGTCTTTCGAGGAACTNGAGCCGAGGTCCTTCTCGTTCAACTCTCCTTTTGGGGCGTGCCCTGAATGTTCGGGACTTGGAACTACTCGAGAGGTGGACATCGAACTGGTCGTCCCGGATGTGGATCGGTCGCTGAGCGACGGGGCAATCGCGCCGTGGTCCCGCGGCACGGTCTCGGGGTACTTCTCCCGACTACTCGAGGCCATCGCCGATGAACTCGGTGTCGAAATCGAAACGCCCTGGAAGAAGATTCCGGCGCGGGCAAAGAAATCGATACTCGAGGGCTACGCCGAGCCCATTCACGTGCAGTACCGCAATCGCTACGGACGGCGCCGTTCGTACTACACCGAATACGAGGGGGTCGTTCCGTATGTGAAGCGCAGGCACGCGGAAGCCGAAACCGACGCGTCCAGGGAGCGGTTCGAGGGGTTCATGCGGGAAGTCCCCTGCAGTGCCTGTGCTGGGAGCCGACTTAAGCCACTCACGCTCGCAGTCACGATCGAGGGCAAGTCGATCGCCGACATCGCCTCGCTACCGATCGGTGAGGCCGTTGAGGTGCTGAGCAGGCTTGCCCTCAGCGATCGAGAAAGCGTCATCGCGTCGCGTGTGTTGAAGGAAGTCAACGAGCGCCTGCAATTCTTGGTGGACGTCGGTCTGCACTACCTGTCTATGGATCGTGCTGCCGGCACTCTGGCGGGGGGTGAGGCGCAGCGGATCCGCTTAGCGACCCAGATCGGATCAGGCCTCGTGGGTGTCCTGTACGTCCTTGATGAGCCGAGCATCGGGTTGCATCAGCGCGACAATCACCGTCTGATCGAGACGCTCGTTCGCCTACGAGACCTGGGGAACACCCTGATCGTGGTCGAGCACGATGAAGACACGATTCGCGCAGCCGACTGGGTTGTCGACATTGGACCTGGAGCCGGGGAGCACGGTGGGCAGATCGTCGTCAGTGGAACAGTGCAAGAACTCGTCACGAATGCGGAATCTGTCACTGGTCAGTACCTGTCGGGGAGTCGAGGTATCGGCGTGCCGGCGCTGCGGCGACCGCAGGAGCGTGGATGGATCACCATTAAGGGAGCACGTGAACACAATCTGCAGAATGTGTCTGCGCGATTCCCCCTAGGCAATTTCGTCTGCGTGACCGGGGTGAGCGGATCAGGCAAGTCGACCCTGGTCAACGACATTCTGTACAACGTCCTGGCTCGAGACTTGAACGGCGCCCGGCTCGTGCCAGGAAAGCACAAAAGCATCTCTGGTACTGATCAAATCGACAAGGTTGTGCACGTCGACCAAAGTCCCATCGGACGTACGCCACGGAGCAACCCGGCGACGTATACGGGCGTTTTCGATCACATTCGCAAGCTTTTTGCCGCGACCGCAGAGGCCAAGGTGCGGGGATATCAGCCGGGTCGCTTCTCCTTCAACGTGAAGGGAGGACGATGTGAAGCCTGCAGCGGCGACGGCACGATACGGATCGAAATGAACTTCCTTCCCGATGTCTATGTTCCATGCGAGGTTTGTCACGGTGATCGGTACAACCGAGAGACGTTGGAGGTCCATTACAAGGGCAAGACCATCGCCGAGGTGCTGGATCTTCCGATAGAAGACGCCTTGACCTTCTTCGAGGCGGTGCCGGCTATCGCTCGACATCTGTCCACGTTGGTCGATGTGGGGCTTGGATACGTTCGCATGGGTCAGTCGGCACCGACGTTGTCCGGGGGAGAGGCGCAACGGGTGAAGCTCGCCAGCGAACTGCAAAAGCGCTCGACGGGTCGCACCGTCTACGTTCTCGATGAGCCCACCACCGGCTTGCACTTCGAAGACATACGCAAACTGCTCGGCGTCCTTCAATCTTTGGTGGACAAGGGCAATACGGTCATCGTCATCGAGCACAACCTGGATGTCATCAAGTCTGCCGACTGGATCGTGGACCTCGGGCCAGAGGGGGGCTCCGGCGGAGGAACGGTTGTCGCGGAGGGAACACCGGAGTCGATCGCGGCTGTAGACGCCAGCCATACAGGGCGCTTTCTGCAGCCCCTGCTGTGAACGTGCCTTCGCCGAATCGGTCCCGTATTATGCCTGCATGGCTCCTGCTCTTCGACGACGCGACGTTATTGCCGGGGGCGGACTCGTAGCCGTCGGCGGCATCCTGGTGGCGTGCGGCGGCGGTGAAAGCGCTTCGGGGGACACGGCGGCTTCCGCGGAGGCGGCACCATCCCCATCACCAAAGGAGGACTCTTCGACGCCCGAGGCCGCACCGAGCTCGGCCGAGGAGACAGGAGTCGAGGACGTTGAAGGGGCTGAAGAGGCCGCTGCGCAAGAGGCAGTCGATGGTCTCGCATCCGTTGACGAGATACCGGTCGAAGGAGGTGTGGTGATCTCCGATCCACCCGTCGTGCTCGTGCAGCCAACGTCCGGGGACGTCAAGGGGTTCAGTGCAGTGTGCCCGCACCAGGGTTGCTTGGTGTCGTCGGTGGAGTCCAACGAGATCGTGTGCCCGTGCCACGGATCGCTGTTTTCTGCCACGGACGGCAGCGTGATCGCCGGACCTGCAGCCGAAGGCCTGCCTGCGGTTCCCGTGGAGGTGCAGGGAAACTCGGTCGTCCTCGCCTAGGGCATCGACGATGGCCGATCCCAGCGAATACCGGCCGGCCTCTGGATCCATTCCGCAGGCGCCCGGCGTCTACCGTTTCCGGGACGCCCACGGGCGCGTTGTGTATGTGGGCAAGGCGCGGTCGCTGCGCTCCCGGCTGAACTCCTACTTCGCGGACTTCACCGCCCTGCATCCGCGAACGCAATCGATGCTGACAACGGCCAATAGCGTCGACTGGGTCGTGGTGGCGAATGAAGTCGAGGCACTTGCCTTGGAGTTTACGTGGATCAAGGAGTACGACCCACGTTTCAACGTCAAGTACCGCGACGACAAGTCCTACCCGTACCTCGCTTTGACTGTCTCCGAAACGTTCCCACGCGCGGCGGTGGTCCGCGAACCTCGACGAAAAGGCACTCGTTACTTCGGTCCCTACGCCCATGCGTGGGCGATTCGAGAAACCCTTGATGAACTATCGAAGGTGTTCGGAGTGCGAACGTGTCGAGATGGCGTCTTCAANCGGGCCGCGCAGCTGGGGCGGCCGTGCCTTCTTGGCTACATCGATAAGTGCTCCGCNCCATGCGTGGGCCGGATAGACGAGGAGCACTATCGGCAACGCGTGGACGACATGAGCCGTTTCCTCGGAGGGCAAACCGACGCGTTCATCAAGGACATGCGTGCCTCGATGGAACAGGCGTCGGAACGCCGTGACTACGAGGAGGCGGGTCGGTGGCGGGATCGCATGGGCGCACTGAAGCGAGCGATGGAGCGCAACGCTGTGGTCCTTGGAGATAGCACCGACGCAGACGTCGTTGCTCTCCATGACGACCCCTTGGAGGTAGGGGTCCAGGTCTTCCACGTCCGCGCCGGTCGATTAATTGGTGAGCGCAGTTTCATCGTCGAGAAGGCGGAGGATCTGTCCGTCGGTGGCTATGGGGAACGCGTTCTTCAGCGCTTGTATGCCGCGCGTGATGGCGTGGAGATCGACAGCGCGGTTCCACCGCGAGAGATCCTTCTGTCACATGCCCCGACCGACGCCGACGCGCTCGCGCAATGGCTGAGTTCACGCCGAGGATTCACGGTAGACATCCGGGTGCCCCAGCGTGGGGACAAGCGCGCCTTGATGGAAACGGCAACCACCAATGCGGCGGAAGCCTTGATGCGACACCGAATGCGACGCTCGAGCGATTTGACATCGCGGAGCGAGGCGATTGCGGAGCTGCAGACGTACCTAGATCTCGCCGAAGCGCCGTTGCGCATCGAATGCGTCGATGTGTCGACATTGCAGGGAACGGACACGGTCGCATCACTGGTTGTGTTCGAGGACGGTCTTCCGCGCAAACGCGATTATCGAACCTTCATCATTCGCACCGAGGGAGCAGACGATCTTGCATCGGTTCGCGAAGTTGTGGAGCGTCGCTTTGCGCGCGTGAAGCGAGTGGGGTCGGATGTCGACGACGTTGCCGATGTGCAGGGCGACAGTGATGTTGAGCGTGAGGGTGGCGGCCCGCCGTCTTTCGCGTATCCACCGGGGTTGCTGGTGATCGACGGGGGCGCCCCACAGGTCGCCGCCGCGCAACAGGCATTGACCGAGAGCGGCGTCGGTGACATCCCGGTTGTCGGGTTGGCGAAGAGACTCGAAGAGGTGTGGACGCCGGAGTCGATCGATCCCGTCATCCTCCCGCGCACCAGCGAAGCGCTTTATCTGTTGCAAAGAATTCGGGACGAGGCGCACCGGACCGCGATCGCCTTGCACCGAAAGCGCCGCACGGCACGGCAACGGCGAAGCGCACTCGATGATATTCCCGGCCTTGGCCCCAAGAAGGCCGCGGCTCTCCTCGCCCATTTCGGTTCGGTCCGTTCGATCCGCGCCGCCACGACAGATGAACTACAGAAGGTTCCCGGAATCGGCCCTACAGTCGCCACCACGGTGCACCAGGCGCTAGCGTCGGTTTCATGACGAGGTCACGATGACGCAGGAGGCTTTCGATGTTCTCCTCGTCACGGGTATGTCCGGAGCCGGTCGATCGACCGCGGCTCGGGCTCTCGAGGACGCCGGATGGTTCGTCATCGACAACATCCCGCCCATGTTGATCGGCGCAGTTGTCGACGTCGCCGTCGAGAACCCCGATGTGCATCGAGTCGCTGTGGTGGTCGATGCACGCGGCGGATCCTTCTTCCCGCAGTTGACCGAGGCTATGGCCAGCATTCGTCGGGACGGTGTCAACCTTCAGGTTCTCTTCCTCGAGGCTTCCGANGAATCACTCGTTCGACGATTCGAGTCGTCGCGAAGGCCGCACCCGCTGCAGGAGGGAAACAGAATCCTGGACGGCCTCAGGCGGGAACGGCTGGTTCTCGGCGATCTGCGATCGACCGCGGATCTGGTCATCGACACCACGCAGTTGAACGTGCACGAACTACGGCGCGCCATCGATGGCGCGTTCGCCGAACCGGACGAGCGTCTGCGGGTGACGATCATGTCCTTCGGCTTCAAGCACGGCATACCCGTGGACGCCGACATGGTCGCCGATGCCCGATTCCTGCCCAACCCGTTTTGGGATGAGTCGCTACGGGATCTGACCGGGCGTGACGCCGCGGTCGCCGACGCCGTCCTGGCAGGAGACGGGGCGGATGCGTTTCTGGAACATCTGGCTGCCTTGGTACGAACAACGCGGGACGGCTACTTGCGGGAAGGGAAGCGATTCGTCACCGTCGCCGTGGGTTGCACGGGCGGCAAGCATCGCAGCGTGGCCCTCGCCGAAGTCTTATCCGCCATGTTGGAATCACCGCACGCCGTCGTCGGGGTCGAGCACCGAGATCTCGGCAAGCAGTAGGGCATGGGTGAGGCGGACACCACCCACTTTGGCCAGCCCTTGGTTGCGGCCCTCGGCGGGGGACACGGATTAGCGGTGAGTCTGCGGGCGCTCCAGCAGTTGACCGATCGCGTGACGGCGATCGTGGNAGTCGCCGACGACGGAGGCTCGAGTGGCCGGTTGCGCCAGGAGCGAGCGATTCTGCCCCCCCGGAGAACTTCGGATGGCGCTCGCCGCCCTGTGTGACGACGACGGCCAGACACGGCCGTGGGTGGATGTCCTGCTGTTTCGATTCTCCGACGGCGGCGAGCTATCCGGGCATGCTCTCGGAAACCTGCTGCTGTCCGGGTTGTGGGAGAAGACGTCCGATCCNGTCGCGGGACTCGATGAGCTCGTCCGCCTGCTGGGTTGTAGTGGTCGGGTCCTGCCCTGTTGCGTTGACCCACTGGAGATTGTGGCGGCCATTCGAGGTCACGACGGGCAGCGTCTGGCGGAGGTCAGCGAGGTTCATGGGCAAGTGGAGGTTGCGACGACTCGGGGGCGGGTGCTGCGGGTGTGGGTGGAGCCGCCCCAGGTCAAGGCGTGCCCACAGGCCGTCGCGGCAATCGAGGCGGCAGACGTCATTACGATGGGGCCGGGCTCGTGGTTCACCTCCGTGATGCCGCNCCTGNTNGTNCCGGAGATTGGCGATGCCGTCGCGGACTCGTCGGCNACTCGGGTGCTCGTGTTGAATCTCGTGGAGCAAGAGGGAGAGACCGGTGGATTCACTCCGGAGGAGCACTTGGAGGCGCTAAAGCGTCATGCTCCGCAGGTGACGTTTGATCATGTGATCGCCGATTCGACCCATATTCGTGGGGGCGCCGGCAGAGACAACTTGGTGTCCGTCTGTGCATCGTGGGCGAGTGAGGTCACGTTCGCCGATGTCTCGGCAACCGCAGATCGGCACGACCCGGGGAAGTTGGCGCGTGTTTTCGATACGGTTCTCTCTCGAGGATGGGAGGAAGCGCGACGATGGCAATGACGGCGGCGGTCAAGGATGAGCTCAGCCGCGTCGAAGTGACGAAAACGTGCTGCCGGAAAGCAGAAGTGTCATCGCTGCTGCGNTTCGGTGGGGCCCTGCACATCGTTAGTGGCGCGATTGTCGTCGAAGTCGAAGTCGACGCCGGCGCAACGGCTCGACGCCTCCGCAAGGACATCTTCGATATCTACGGTCACGACAGCGAAGTGTCGATGGTTCAGGCCAGCGGCATTCGCAAGGGAACTCGATATGTAGTCCGGGTATCNCAGGGTGGTGAGGCGCTGGCGAAGCAGACCGGGATTGTGGATGGCAGTGGGCGTCCGGTACGCGGCCTGCCACCGGCCATCGTCGCCGGTGGGCTCTGCGACTGCGAAGCANCCTGGCGGGGNGCCTTTCTCGCGCATGGCTCCCTCACCGAACCGGGCAGGTCGAGTTCCCTGGAAGTCACCGCACCTGGACCCGAAGCCGCGCTCGCGCTGGTGGGCGCGGCTCGCCGACTTGGGATCGGTGCAAAGTCCCGTGAGGTTCGTGGAGTGGACCGCGTCGTGATTCGCGACGGCGACGCCATCGGGGCGCTGCTAACCCGGATGGGTGCCCATGAATCGGTCCTCGCGTGGGAGGAACGCCGGATGCGTCGGGAGGTGCGCGCAACGGCGAACCGTCTGGCCAATTTCGACGACGCCAACCTGCGACGCTCGGCTCGAGCAGCGGTCGCTGCGAGCGCCCGGGTAGGGCGGGCGTTGGAAATCCTCGGGGACGANGTCCCCGACCATCTCGTCGTGGCTGGTCGATTACGGATGGATAACCAGCAAGCCAGCCTGGAGGAACTCGGCGCGCTCGCGGACCCGCCGATGACCAAAGACGCCATTGCGGGCCGAATCCGTCGCTTGCTGGCCCTGGCGGACAAGCGCGCCGCCGAGCTTGGAATCTCCGATACCGAAGCCGCCTTGGCCGACGCAGATCTTGCAGACGACTAGCCCGCCGAAGGGTTCAAATTCCGATTCGCCCCGAGCGGTCCCGGCGTCACATAAACGTAACCTGCGTCACTAAGATGTAAGCGTTATCTGGCCCTGGGATGCATATGAGGGATCGCCGATGGTGGACATCGGGCCTCGTGGAGCAGACCAGCCGGCACAACCATCACGGCAATACGAGGAGACTGTGTGACCATCAAGGTCGGTATCAATGGATTCGGTCGAATAGGCCGCAACTTCTTCCGCGCTCTACTCAGCAGCGGTGCGGACGTCGAGATTGTGGGCATCAACGACCTCACGGACACAACCACACTTGCGCATCTACTGAAATACGACTCAGTTCTCGGCCGCATCGATGTGCCGGTGGAAGCAGCAGAGAACGCGATCGTGGTGGACGGCACATCGATCCCTGTTTTCGCTGAGCGAGATCCGGCGAATCTGCCCTGGGCGTCGGTAGGTGCCGCCGTTGTCGTGGAGTCCACGGGAATTTTCACGTCTGCCGACGACGCCCGCAAGCACNTCGATGCGGGAGCGTCGAAGGTAATCATCTCCGCACCCGCCAAGGGCGAGGACATCACCATCGTCATGGGGGTCAACGACGGGGACTACAACCCCGCCAAGGATGTGATCATTTCCAACGCCTCCTGCACCACCAACTGTTTGGCTCCGATGGCCAAGGCCATCGATGATGCATTCGGCATCGAGCGCGGCCTCATGACGACCATTCATGCCTACACCAACGATCAGCGAATCCTGGATTTCCCGCACAGTGATCTGCGTCGGGCTCGGGCTGCCGCGATAAACATGATTCCGACCAGCACCGGAGCCGCGAAGGCGATCGCCCTCGTCCTCCCGCACTTGAAGGGCAAGCTNGACGGGTATGCCATGCGCGTTCCGGTTCCGACCGGCTCGGCTACCGACCTGACCGTCGAGCTGAAGACAGCAGCCTCCAAGGAGGAGATCAACGCTGTAGTCAAGCAAGCAGCGGACGGACCGATGAAGGGGATTCTCCAATACACTGAGGATCCGATCGTGTCGACGGACATCGTGACCGATCCGGCATCGTGCATCTTCGATGCGGGGATGACGAACACCAACGGCAACATGGCCAAGGTGCTCGGCTGGTACGACAACGAGTGGGGCTACAGCAACCGCCTGGTCGATCTCGTCGGGTTGGTCGGCGCCACACCGTGAGCATGCCGAGCCTGGATGATCTCCAGGTCGCCGGCCATGTCGTCATCGTTCGGGTGGACTTCAACNTCCCCCTGGCCGACGACGGCGCTGGCGGCCGAGTCATCACCGACACGGGCCGCATCCACGCGGCATTGCCTACCATCGAGTACCTGCGGGAACACCGAGCACGCATCCTGCTGCTCGCCCACCTCGGGCGACCCAAAGGTNTCGTGACCCCGGAAGCGAGCCTGGAACCGGTAGCGCAGGAACTGTCTCGTGTGTTGTCCATCGACGTCCCCCTGGCGGCCGATCTGGCTCAGGCGCGAGACGAACTCAACCGAGCATCGGACGGCGGTGTGGTCGTCTTGGAGAACATCCGATTCGATGCTCGTGAAACGAGTAAGGACCCAGCCGAGCGAGCCGCGCTCGCCCGTGAGTTGGCCGACCTCGGGGACTTCTTCGTCTCCGATGGTTTCGGTGTCGTGCACCGAGAGCAGGCCTCGGTAACCGAGCTCGCTGCGTTCCTGCCGCACGCGGCTGGTCGGCTGGTGGAGCGCGAGTCGGCAGTTTTCTCGCAGTTGCTGGCTCAACCTCAACGGCCGTACGTGGTCATCCTGGGCGGGTCAAAGGTCAGCGACAAACTCGGAGTCATCGGCAATCTGATTCCCCACGTCGATCGACTCCTGATCGGCGGCGGAATGGCCTTCACATTCTTGGCGGCCCAAGGGTTCTCGGTGGGCGATTCTCTTCTGGAAGCCGATCAACTAGCGACGGTTGAGGCGTACCTGGAACAGGCCAGTCGGCGTGGCATCGAGGTGGTTCTTCCCGTCGATGTAATGGTCGCCGATCGTTTCGCTGCGGATGCCAACATCAAGGTGGTGGCGGCGGACGAGATCCCGAACGGCTGGATGGGTGTGGATATCGGGCCGAAAACCGTGGAGGAGTTTGCTCGGTACATCGCCGCTGCAGGCACAATCGTGTGGAACGGGCCGATGGGTGTGTTCGAGATGGAGCCGTTCGCGGCGGGGACCAGGGCGGTCGCCGACACCATGGCGCAAGCCCCTGGGATGACGGTTGTCGGCGGTGGTGACTCGGCGGCAGCAATTCGGATCCTGGGAGTCGACGAGAAGCGCTTCGATCACATCAGCACCGGTGGGGGAGCGAGCTTGGAGTTCCTCGAAGGCAAAGAGTTACCCGGGTTGGCGGTATTGGCAGCGGCCAGCACAGACATGGATGACACCAAGGAGAACGAATGACCGAGCGCAAGCCCTTGATGGCTGGCAACTGGAAGATGAACATCAACCACTTCGAGGCGATCGCCCTCGTTCAGAAGCTGGCCTTCGGGTTGAACGAGAAGGACCTCGAGGCCGTTGAGGTCGCGGTTCTCCCACCATTCACCGATGTTCGCAGCGTGCAGACCCTCATCGAAGGAGACCACTACGACATCGCGTACGGCGGTCAGGATCTGTCCGTTCATGCATCCGGTGCGTTCACCGGTGAAGTCTCCGGATCCATGCTGGCGAAACTGGGATGCACCTTCGTTGTCGCGGGGCACAGCGAGCGGCGAGAAAACCACCGCGAGGATGATGCGCTCNTCAACGCGAAGNCCAAGGCGGCACTGGCGAACGATCTGGTGCCCATCGTGTGCGTCGGTGAAGGTCTGGCCGTTCGTCAGTCGGGCGGACATGTCGACTTCGTGCTGGACCAGATTCGGGGGTCGCTCGATGGTCTCAGCGCGGACCAGGTCGGTGGGCTCGTCATTGCCTACGAGCCGGTCTGGGCGATCGGCACCGGTGAGGTCGCGACCGGCGACGACGCCCAAGAAGTGTGCGCGGCGATTAGGAGAGACATCGAGCAGCGCCTGGGAGCCTCATGCGCGGAGTCCGTCCGCATTTTGTACGGCGGATCGGTGAAAGCGGCGAATGCGGCGGGAATCATGAGCAAGCCGGACGTCGATGGATGCTTGGTCGGCGGAGCAAGCCTCGACCCGGACGAATTCATCGGCATAGTCCGGTACCGGCTACACCCCGAGATGTTGGCCTAAACCTCGCAGGTATCGTTTTCCCCGATGATCACCNTTCTCACCATCGTCCTCGCAGTGCTCCTGGCAATCACCAGTTCGCTGCTCGTCGTCCTGATCCTGCTGCACCGCGGCAAGGGCGGGGGACTGTCGGACCTCTTTGGTGGCGGCGTAACCTCGTCGGTCGGAGGCTCGTCGGTGGCGGAGAAGAATCTCGACCGGCTCACGGTGGGCATCGGGCTCGTGTGGGCTGCGAGCATCGTGGCCGTCGGCTTAATCATCAGCACCTAGTTCGTCGAGGCAATCACACGTCATTTCANCNAGCGGCGTCGAACANCAGGAGGAAATNCATGGCCGGAGGCAGTGCGATTCGNGGCAGCCGTGTCGGGGCAGGCCCGATGGGTGAAGCCGAGCGCGGAGAAGCAGCCCCGCGAATCTACGTGTCTTTCTGGTGCGCGAACGGGCACGAGTCGCGTCCGAGCTTCGCCACCGATGCCGAAGTTCCGGAGGAATGGGACTGCGCTCGCTGCGGTNTGCCCGCCGGATCGGATAAGGAGAATCCTCCGGCGCCACCGAAGAACGAGCCGTACAAGACCCATTTGGCTTACGTAAAGGAGCGACGCTCAGACAAAGATGGCGCGGCGATCTTGCAAGAAGCGCTGGATCGACTGCACGGAAAGTAGACACAGCCCCCACCGCTGAAGGGGCTACGCCTGCAGNGCGCNCTCCACTGTCGTTCGTAGCGATTCCCACGACGAGACAAATGCCGTCTCACCGGCGGCCTCCAGNTCTGTGCATATTTCCTGAAAGTCGATTCCCACCTCGGCCAGATCCTCCAGAACCGATTGGGCGGCCTCCTGGCGACCGGAGACCGTGTCGCCACCGAACCGGCCTTCGGTCACCACTGCCTCGAGCGTCGACTCAGGAACCGTATTGACGCACCCGGGCGCTGCGAGTTGCATGACGTACCGGGTTGGGTCGTAGTCGGGGTGCTTGACGCCGGTACTGGCCCACAGCGGGCGTTGCGGGCGGGCTCCCGCGGCCGCGAGTCGACGCCAGTCATCGGACGCGGTGTGAATCTCGTACGCGTGCCACGCGAGGTGGGCGTTGGCGATGGCAGCGCGTCCCCGGAGTCCGTCGGCGAGCGCCGAAGTGCTCTCGGATAGCTGAGCGTCGACGGCGGTGTCCACGCGGCTGATAAAGAACGACGCGACGGACTCAATGCCGGACACGTCCACGCCAGAATCGTGCGCGCGCCCTATCCCGGCGGTGTGCGCAGCCATCACCTCGCGGTACCGGTCGATCGAAAAGATCAGCGTGACGTTCACGCTGATACCTTCGGCGAGAGTCCGAGTGATGGCGGGCAGCCCGGCAGTGGTAGCGGGAATCTTGATCATGGCGTTGGGGCGATCCATCAGCGTCCAGAGCTCGCGCGCTTGGTTAACGGTGGCCTCTGTGTCATGCGCCAGCCGCGGGTCGACTTCGATGGATACCCGCCCGTCGAGACCACCAGTGCTCGCGTAGACGGGCGCAAGGATGTCGCACGCGGCGCGAACGTCGTCGGTGGTGAGTGTGCGGATCGCGAAGTCCACGTCGACGCCCGTCACTCGGAGATCCTGCAACTGCGCCGCGTAATCATCCCCACCGCCGGCGATTGCCTTCTGGAAAATCGTCGGGTTGGTCGTGACGCCGGATATTGCCCGCTCCTGCACCAGGCGTTGCAGGTCGCCGTCCAAACGGGCACGACTCAGGTCGTCCAACCACAGGCTCACTCCCGCCGCCGTGAGCTCCGTGAGAACCGAGGGGGTCATGANTTCAGCGCNGCCAGAACTCGTCGAGTGGCGTCGNCAACGGCATCCGCTGTCACACCGAATTCGGAGAACAACCGGGATGCGTCACCACTGGCACCGAAGTGATCCAAGCCGACGATGGCGCCGTCGTCGCCGACGTACCGATGCCAGCCGATGGTCGATCCGGCCTCGACGGCGACTCGGGCAGGAACATCGGGGCGAATCACCGCGTCCCGATACGACCGTTCTTGTTGGTCGAACCATTCCAGGCACGGCAGGCTCGCCACGTTCACCTCGATGCCCTCACCGGCTAGGTGCTCTGCGGCCTGGACGGCAAGGTGCACCTCCGATCCGGTGGCCATGATCGTTGCGCGAGGTTCGGGCGCGTGCCGGACCAGGTAGCCACCGGCGTGCACGCCATCGAGAACCGATGTCGGTTCGGTGTCGAGAACCGGGAGGCCCTGCCTGCTGAGGACGATTCCGATCGGTTCCCGACGGCGGAGAATGGCGAGCCAAGCGGCGGACGTCTCGCGTGCGTCCGCAGGCCTACACACGGCGAATCCGGGTATGGCGCGAAGGGACCACANGTGCTCGATCGGTTGGTGAGTCGGCCCATCCTCACCCAGGCCGATGGAATCATGCGTCCACACGAAGGTGCTCGGTGCCTGCATCAACGCGGCAAGTCGTACGGCGCCGCGCATGTAATCGCTGAAAACCAGAAAAGTCCCGCAGAAGGGCCGCGTGAGGCCATCCACCGCAATCCCGTTGACGATGGCTCCCATGGCATGCTCGCGAATGCCAAAGTGAATGACCCGACCGAACGGCGAAGACGTTGCGGTTTCCTCCGGCAGAAAACTCTTGGCGCCCGCGATCGAGGTGTTGTTCGACTCAGCCAGGTCCGCCGAGCCTCCCCACAGCTCGGGCATGACNGTCGCTAGCGCACTGATGGTGTCCCCAGATGCTTTCCTGGTCGCGATCGCAGCGCCGGATTCGAAAGACGGCAGGACGGATTCCACGTCGTCGGGCAAGTCGTGGGCGGTGAGGCGGTCCAGCAGTGCGGCTCGTGAGGGTTGCGAGGTTCTCCATGCATCAATGGCCGCGGCCCACGTGGCTCGATGAGCTGCCCCACGGATCGCTCTTTCGGAGCGGATTCGCTCGAGAAGCGCCTGATCGAAGACGAAAGCCTGACNCGGATCCAGGCCCAACTNNCTCTTCGTGGCGCCCACTTCATCATCACCCAGCGCGGACCCGTGCGACTTAGACGTGCCACGCGCGTGCGGAGCAGGCCACGCGATTGTCGTGCGCACGCGAATGAAGCTCGGAGCCGTGGTGCAGGCTGACGACGCTCGAAGCGCTGCATCGATGGCCGCGATGTCGACATCACCGTTGTCGAGCATGTCGACTTCGTGCACGTCCCAGCCGTAGGACCGGTAACGGCCAACGACGTCCTCGTCGAACGCGAGGGCCGTGTCGCCCTCGATGGAGATGCGGTTGTCGTCCCACAGGACACAGAGGCCGGCTAACTGCTGGCGACCGGCCAAGGAACTCGCTTCCGCGGAGATGCCTTCTTCCAGGTCACCGTCGGAGGCCATCACCCAGACCCGGTAGTCGAAAGGACTGTTNGGTGAGTCCGGGTCGAAAAGACCCCGCTCGAAACGGGCCGCCATCGCCATTCCCACGGCCGTGGCCACGCCCTGGCCCAGCGGCCCCGTGGTCGTCTCGACACCCGGGGTGTGCCCGAACTCCGGGTGCCCGGGGGTTAGTGATCCCCAGCGCCGGAAGGAGCGTAGGTCGTCCATGTCNAGGCCGATTCCCGAGAGGAACAGTTGGCCGTAGAGCGTCAAACTCGAGTGCCCGGCGCTCAGGACGAATCGATCGCGTCCCGGCCAGGAGGGATCAGATGGGTCGTGTCGGACGTAGTCTCGAAAAAGCAGGTAGGCGATCGGCGCAAGCGACATCGCTGTTCCCGGGTGACCGTTGCCGACGGACTGCACCGCATCCATAGCCAGAGCGCGAAGGTAGGTAACCGCCTGGCGGTCGTCGGAATCCCAGGCGAATGGGGTCGATTGTTCGTGGGCCGGTTCGCTCGAAGACATGACGTAACCCTACGGGAGGGCTAGGGCAGCAGATGACTTGTACGCTGTCACTACTAGTGAGTTCTGACGGTAATCCGGCAGTGCTCGATGTGGTCGCCGCACACTAGGTCACGACGAACTGGCTTACGAATCGTTCAGAGGGGAGCTGTGCATGGCCACCACGATCGCCGCTCGTCGTCGCGTTGGTGAGAGAGTGCGAGCGCACGTTGCTCTCACGAAACCGCGGATCATCGAACTTCTCCTAGTCACAGCCGTGCCAACGATGTTTCTGGCGGCTCAGGGTTTGCCCACCGTGCGAGCAACAATCGCGGTCTTGGTTGGCGGAGCCCTCGCCGCCGGAGCTGCGAACACTTTCAACTGCGTCTACGACCGAGACATCGACGCAGTTATGCACCGCACCACCAGCCGCCCGGCAGCCACNGGCCAAGTCTCCGTGCGAGCAGGCTTCATCCAGGGATTGATTCTGTCGGCGCTGAGCGTCACGGTGCTCACGGTCTTGGCGAATGCCCTGTCCGGGCTCCTCGCGCTGCTAGCGATCGTTGGCTATGCCGTCGGCTACACGATGATTCTGAAGCGTCGAACGGACCAGAACATCGTGTGGGGCGGTGCCGCTGGCTGCATGCCGGTCTTGATCGCGTGGAGCGCGATTACCGGGTCCCTCACGTGGACTCCAGTGGTGCTGTTCGCGGTNATCTTCTTCTGGACNCCACCGCACTACTGGCCGTTGGCCATCAAGTACCGGCAGGACTACCAGGCGGCGCGCATCCCGATGCTGCCCGCTGTGCGGGGGCCGCTGAGTGTCGCCCGACACATCGTCGCCTACACCTGGCTCATGGTCGCTGCGACCATGGCCTTGATCGTCGTCGCGCCGATGGGCTGGATCTACTCCGTCGGCGCCGTGGTCCTTGGTTTGACGTTTGCCGTCCAGGCGTATCGGCTCTGGGCGGGCATTCGATGCGATCGCCGGGATCCGAACCTGGCCGACGACGATTACTCAGACGGGACTCTGAAGCGGGCCATGCAGTTGTTCCACGCTTCGATTTCCTACCTGGCGGTGATCTTTTTGCTGGTCGGACTGGACCCGTTCGTCGTCTAGGCAGGGATTCTTCGCTGGTTCGCCTATTCAGGTGTTTGAAGGGCACGGCTGACGAGGTCATCGACACGAGCATCGNTGTTGCCGCGAGTCCGCAGCGTTGGCGGAAGAAACCAGACCGCGATCCACACGGCGATGGCGCCGAGAACGTGAATAACGACCAGTAGCTCGGGAAGACCTGTGAAGTACTGCGTGTACCCGACGAGACCCTGGACCAGAGCGATACCCAGAACAAGACAGGTGCGCCGCAGGAGCGCGGAAGGCGCCCGGCTGACCGAGGCGGCCGCGAGAAGGCCGACAGCCAACCCCAGAAACAAAAAGACAGTGTCGGCGTGCAGCCAGGCGACGGTGCGTGGATCGAACAAGAACCGCGCCTCCACCTCCGCGTCACCGGAATGGGGTCCACTGCCCGTGGTGATGACCCCCAGAAAGACGACGACGGCGGTCGCCGCCACTAAGCCCCAGGTGAGGAGTCGGACGGCGGAATGGACGGTGCGCACCACGGGCGTGTCGCCCACCTCGCCGGACCGCACCACGAGCAGGACGCAGACCGCGACGAGAGCCATTGACACTAGAAAGTGCGCGGCGACGGTGGCGGGGTTCAAACCCGTGAGAACGGTGATTCCCCCGAGCACCGCCTGCACGACGGTGCCGGCGAGGGGAACGCAGGCCAAGACAGTGAGGGCGGTGCGTCGTTCCAAACCGCTGGTGCGCCGGCGATGTCGGTCAACTAGCGCTGCCGCGATGGCCGCTATCGCGGCCGCCGCTAACACGAACGTCAGGAGACGGTTACCGAACTCCACGTACTTGTGCCAGGACTCAGGCTGCCGATTCGTGGGTACGTAAGAACCGTCGACGCACTCGGGCCACGTCGGGCATCCAAGACCGCTGCCGGTGATGCGCACGATGGCGCCGGTCAGGATGATTCCCGACTGCGCGACAAGATTTGCGATGTAGACGCCGCGGACCCAGCGCGGCGCCTTGCCCGGATGGCGAGTGCGCCCCCCGTCGGCCGGACCGGGGTTCTGAGCAGGGCTGGGTGAGGAGTCAAGCGTCGTGGTCACCTAGGGAGCGTAATCACGAGAAGCCGAGGACACGACTCGGCGGATCTCCGCCGACGACCCCGGTGTTGCGGGCCAGGCGAATTACGACACAATATTGTTATGAAATTCCCCACCGAGGCGGCGGAACGCCTCGCCCGGAGCCTGGCCGAAAACGGCCCGAGCACAGCCTCGGCCCTCGCCGAGGAGTTGGGAACATCTACGACAGCGGTCCGACGGCCCCTCGCAGCNTTGCAGAACGCGGATCTGGTCGAGGCATCGGACAGAGCCCCGTACGGCCCGGATCCGGGACCGCGACGCGGGCGCCCGAGCCGGGTCTTCTCGCTCACGGCTGCGGGTCGGGCTGCCTGTGAGCAGGCGTACGACGCCCTGGCGTTGGAGGCTCTTCGGTTCTTAGCCGAGCGGGATGGACGCACAGCGGTCGCAGAGTTCGCTGCCGACCGTGCCGATCGTCTCTTGGCCGGTGTGGGATCGTCCACAACGGTCGTCGCCACTGTTCACGAGGTTGCTGAACGGCTGACCGAGCAGGGTTTCGCGGCGTCCGTTGAACCACTAGCTCGCGACGGCGCGCAGTTATGTCAGCACCACTGTCCCGTTGTCGATGCGGCGGGAGAGTTTTCTGAACTCTGCGATGCCGAAACACATGCTCTCGGGCGCCTGCTGGGTCGTCACGTCACCCGTTTGGCGACCCTCGCGCAAGGAGACGGAGTGTGCACGACGCTCATCCCGGCGCGGTCCGCAGATTCCCGCCATTCCGTTTCGCATGCCGATAACGAGGCCTCCAACAATTCACAGACCGACGCACCAGCAATGCACCGACAAAGGGAGAGGGTGGCGCCATGAGCACCACGGCCGACGAGCAGGCGGCAACGATCGCCGAGCTCAGCAACTACGAGTACGGCTGGAGGGATACCGATTCCGCCGGCCAGAGCGCGCGACGTGGGCTAAATGAGGATGTGGTGCGTGACATTTCGGCGCTGAAGGGCGAGCCGGAGTGGATGTTGGATCTCCGCTTGAAGGGGCTGCGCCTGTTCGACAAGAAGCCGATGCCTGCGTGGGGGTCTGACCTCACCGGCATCGATTTCGACAACATCAAGTACTTTGTTCGGTCGACGGAGAAGCAAGCCGCTAGCTGGGAAGATCTTCCTGAGGACATCAAGAACACCTACGACAGGCTCGGCATTCCCGAAGCCGAGAAGCAGAGGCTGGTCGCCGGTGTCGCGGCGCAGTACGAGTCCGAGGTGGTCTACCACAAGATTCGCGAGGATCTTGAGGAGCAGGGAGTCCTCTTTCTGGACACCGATACCGGTTTGCGCGAGTACGAGGACATGTACCGCAAATACTTCGGGTCGGTGATTCCAGTGGGCGACAACAAGTTCGCGGCGCTCAATACAGCCGTCTGGTCCGGTGGTTCGTTCATCTACGTTCCCAAGGGCGTGCACGTCGAAATTCCCTTGCAGGCCTATTTCCGCATCAACACCGAGAACATGGGCCAGTTCGAGCGGACGCTGATCATCGTGGACGAGGACGCCTACGTTCACTACGTCGAGGGGTGCACCGCGCCCATCTACTCATCCGACTCCTTGCACTCCGCAGTTGTCGAGATCGTTGTGAAGAAGGGCGCGCGCTGCCGCTACACCACGATCCAGAACTGGTCGACCAACGTGTACAACCTTGTTACGAAGCGCGCGATCGCCCACGAGGGCGCCACGATGGAATGGGTCGATGGCAACCTCGGGTCGAAGGTGACCATGAAGTATCCAGCCGTGTGGATGACGGGTCCGCACGCAAGAGGTGAGACCTTGTCGATTGCCTTCGCGGGGGAGAAGCAACATCAAGACGCCGGGGCCAAAATGGTGCACGCCGCGCCACACACGTCGTCGTCGATCATCTCGAAGTCGGTCGCACGTGGAGGTGGTCGCACTTCATACCGCGGCCTGGTGCAGGTGCACGAGGGCGCACACCACTCCAAGAGCACGGTGAAGTGCGACGCGCTACTCGTGGACGACATTTCCCGGTCCGACACCTATCCCTACGTCGACGTTCGGGAAGACGATGTCTCTATGGGGCATGAGGCCACCGTGTCGAAGGTCAGTGAGGATCAACTGTTCTATCTGATGTCGCGAGGTCTCGACGAGGACGAGGCGATGGCGATGATCGTTCGAGGCTTTGTGGAGCCCATCGCTCGCGAGTTGCCCATGGAGTATGCACTGGAGCTCAACCGGCTGATCGAATTGCAGATGGAAGGGGCTGTTGGGTGAGCACCGTTCAGGCACCCCCGTCAGACCTCGCGCCCCGCATACTGTCGAACGATCCTGGAGATCACGGGACGCCACACGGGCGCGAGGAGGAGTGGCGGTTCACGCCGGTTGCCAAACTCAGTGACTTTTTCGAGTCCGGGCAACGCGGGTTGGTGACGGCCGTCGAATCTGAATTCGTCACGATGACTCCGGCGGAAAGGAACTCGTCGACGGTTGAGAAGGCCGCCCACTGGGTGGCGTCAGATCTGCCGTCGGCCCTCGTGCGGACCCACGCCTCCTCGGTCGTGTCGGTGGCGATTCCGGCCGAAAGAAAGGTCGACGAAATCGTCGTGGTGGATCTGGCCGGAAGTGAAGGGTTGAACTACGGACGGATCGAAATTTGCGCCGGAGCCTTCTCCAAAGCCACGATCGTGCTGAGGCTCGACATGACCACCGACGTGAGTGGAATTGTGGTTACCGACGTTGCAGACCAAGCAGATCTCACCGTGCTAGCGTTATACGACGGTCCGCGGACCAGTCGCCATGTCTGGCAATGGGGGACGACGGTGGGGCGGGACGCGTCCTTCCTCGGGCTGGCGATCGCGCTCGGTGGTTCGATCATCCGACTCCGGCAAAACGTTCGCTACGCCGGCCCCGGAGGCTCAGCCGAGCTGCTCGGGGCGTTCCTCGCGTCGGACGAGCAATTTCAAGAGTTTCGTATCTTTGTCGACCATAGCGAGCCGCACTGCGTCAGCAACGTCGTTTTCAAGGGCGCGCTCTCGGGCGCGCACGCCCACACCGTGTGGATCGGCGATGTCGTTGTTCGGCGCGAGGCGGTAGGGATTGAGACATACGAACTCAACCGGAATTTGCTCCTCAATGACGGTCCGCGCGCCGATTCGGTGCCGAACCTGGAGTTGGAAACAGGTGACGTTGTCAGCGCTGGACATGCGAGCGCCACGGGGCGGTTCGATGACGAGCAGTTGTTCTACCTGCAGTCGCGAGGCATCAGCGAAGAGCTTGCCCGGCAACTGGTGGTCCGGGGCTTCTTCGTTGAAGTTCTTGACAAGGTTAAGGATGCCGATCTGCGCCGGGACGTGATCCGGAGGATCGAAGAGCGCATCGGTATGGATGCGATCGAGCAGCAGTTGACGGGGGTGGACGCATGAGTATGGGCAATGCGGTGGACGTTGCTCGAGCGGGAGACCTCGCCCCAAACAGGGCCCTGAAGATCGAGGTTGAGAGTCAAGACATTGCCTTGGTCCGGTGTGACGAAGGAGTCTTCGCTATTGGCAATCGATGCTCGCACGCAGATGTTGACCTCTCCGAAGGCGAGGTCGAGGGATGCGCTATCGAATGTTGGTTGCACGGATCGCAATTTGATCTGCGGACCGGTGAGCCACTGTCTTTGCCGGCCCTGCAACCGGTTCCCACCTACCGCGTAGACGTTGTTGGTGACGGTGACGATGCGCGCGTTTGGATAGATCCAACCCCCCAACTGCACAGTTCGAGCGAGTAGTGAGAAACGAGACCTAAGGACAAGACATGAGCACACTTCAGATCACGGACCTGCACGCGAGCGTCGTCACGGATGCAGGGGAGACCGCCATCCTCAAGGGTGTCGACCTGACGGTGGAGTCCGGACGCACTCAGGCGGTGATGGGCCCCAACGGTTCAGGAAAGTCGACGCTGGCCTACGTCATCGCCGGCCATCCCAAGTACACCGTGACGCAAGGATCCATCGTCCTCGACGGTGAAGACGTATTGGACATGAGCGTGGACGAGCGGGCCCGCGCGGGCCTGTTCCTCGCGATGCAATACCCCGTCGAGGTGCCGGGTGTGTCCGTATCCAACTTCCTTCGCACATCTGCCACGTCCATTCGAGGCGAGGCGCCAAAACTTCGCACCTGGATTGCCGAGATGAAGGAGGCGATGGCCGGCTTGCAGATGGATAGCACCTTCGCGGAGCGCAACGTCAACGAAGGCTTTTCCGGCGGTGAGAAGAAGCGGCACGAGATCTTGCAAATGTCGCTGTTGAAGCCCAAGATCGCAATTCTCGACGAGACCGACTCCGGCCTCGATGTCGATGCGCTGCGCGTCGTGTCAGATGGTGTCAACCAATTCCGTGAGGATTCCGGCGCGGGGGTTCTCTTGATCACCCACTACACCCGGATTCTCCGTTACATCACACCCGATGTCGTCAACGTGTTCGCCGGTGGTCGAATCGTGGAGACGGGTGGCCCTAAACTTGCCGAGGTGCTGGAGGCCGACGGCTACGAACGTTTTGCGGATCTTTCGACGGCCTGATGATGTCAACCGCGTTGGACGTTTCCCGACTCCGCAAGGACTTTCCCATTCTGGAAAGGACTGTGCGTGGGGGTCGTGCGTTGGTGTACCTCGATAGTGCCGCTACCAGCCAGAAGCCCTATGCGGTACTCGATGCAGAGCGGGCCTACTACGAGACGTCCAACGCGGCGGTTCACCGGGGAGCCCACCAGCTGGCAGAAGAAGCAACCGATGCGTACGAAAGTGCCCGAGCAGCAATCGCCGGTTTCGTTGGTGCGCGCGCGGAGGACATCGTGTTCACCAAAAACGCGACGGAAAGCCTCAACCTCGCCGCGTACGCCTTTAGCAACGCTACGGCGAAGGCTGCGCAAGGGGGGGTGGTCGATCCGCGTCTGGTGCTCACACCGGAGAGCTCGGTCGTGGTTACCGAGATGGAGCACCACGCGAATCTCATTCCGTGGCAGGAACTCTGCGCGAAGACAGGGGCGCAACTGCGCTGGATCGGCCTGACCGAGGACGGTCGTTTGGACATGGATCAGTTGTCCGTCATCGACGACACCACGGCGGCCGTCTCCATCGTGCATCAATCGAACATCCTGGGAACCATCAACCCGGTCCGCTCGATCATGGACCGGGCGCGAGAAGTGGGAGCCCTCGGAATCGTAGACGCCTGTCAGTCCATTCCTCATATGCGCGTGAATGTGGAGGACCTTGGCGCCGACCTGTTGACCTGGAGTGGTCACAAGATGCTCGGACCGACCGGGATCGGGTTGCTGTGGGGACGTAGCGACGTCCTGAACAGTCTTCCCCCGTTCCTGACGGGGGGATCGATGATCGAAACCGTCACCATGGAGGGCAGCACCTTCGCTCCGGCTCCTCAGCGCTTCGAGGCCGGTGTGCCGATGGTTGCGCAGGCTGTCGGCCTGGAAGCGGCGGTGCGCTATCTCGACGGCGTGGGCATCGAGGCGATCGAACAACACGAACACGAGCTGACCGCCCACGCGTTGGCGACGCTGACCCAGATGCCGGGCGTTCGCGTGATCGGGCCGGAATCCACCGTCGATCGTGGCAGCGCCATTTCGTTCGTGGTCGACGGATTGCATCCCCACGATGTCGGCCAGGTGCTGGACGATCGAGGCGTGGCGGTGCGAGTGGGTCACCACTGTGCGTGGCCGACGTGTCGGAGATACGGGGTGCCGGCGACGACTCGGCTGTCGACGTACCTCTACAACGACCTCGACGACATTGACGCGGCCGCCGCCGGTGTGCGCGCTGCCCAAGAGTTCTTCGGAGTGGTATGAGCGACAACGTCGAAGCCTTGTATCAGGAGATCATCCTCGACCACTACAAGCATCCGCGTGGCGCGGGCTTGCTCGACCACGCGTCGGGGGAGAGCTTCCAGGTCAATCCGACCTGCGGCGACGAGGTGACCGTTGGTGTTCGGTTAGACGACGACGATCATCTGCACGTCGGGTACGAAGGTCAGGGTTGCTCCATCTCGCAGGCGAGTGCAAGCGTGATGACCGAGCTGCTCGAGGACGCGACCCTCGATCGAGTGGCGGATGCGGAGCGTGCCTTTCACGAGTTGATGCACTCCAAAGGTGCGGGACAACCGAACGAGGACGCACTTGGAGACGGCATTGCATTCGCGGGTGTCTCGAAATACCCGGCGAGGATAAAGTGCGCTCTCTTACCTTGGGTCGCGCTGCAGGATGCCCGCCTCAGGGCTGGAATCGAGATTGACAAGCCCACGACGCCGGACGCCTGATCGAAGGAGCATGATGGACGCCATGGTTGCGCAAGAGGATGACGTCTTCGAGGCGATGAAGGACGTTGTGGATCCTGAGCTCGGCATCAATGTCGTCGATCTCGGGCTGGTGTACGGGGTAAGCGTCGAAGAGGGGAACATCGCCACCATCGATATGACCTTGACATCGGCGGCCTGCCCATTGACGGACGTCATCGAGGACCAGACGCGGGCGGCCTTGCTGGAGGTAGTTGACGACTTCCGGATCAATTGGGTGTGGATGCCGCCATGGGGTCCGGACAAGATCACCGATGATGGCCGGGAAATGCTGAGGAGTCTCGGTTTCAACGTGTAGATCGCACCGAGCGGCGTCCCAGCAGTGATCGCGGCTTCCGATATTGAATTACGGGCCGGCCCCGAATTGCTACTGACGGTTGACCAGCTGCGTGTGGGGCCCGGGGATCGCATCGGCCTCGTCGGGCGCAACGGTGCAGGCAAGACAACCCTCATGAAAGCGTTGTCGGGTGACCGCGCACCGACGTCGGGCGACGTTCGAGCCTCCGGAACGGTCGGCTACCTGCCGCAAGATCCCCGGGCCGCCAATACCGATGAATTGGCACGTGATCGAATCCTGGACGCCCGTGGCTTGACCGACATTGCGGCCCGTCTTCGCCGAGTAACCGAGGCGATGGCGGACGTGCCCGAAGGAACAGACGCCTGGGACAAGGCGGCTGGGCGATACGAGCGGGCCGAGGCGGAGTTTTTGGCGCTTGGAGGGTACGCCGCCGAATCGGAAGCGGCAACGATCGCCGCATCTGTGGGCCTTCCCTCCCGCATTTTGGACGCGACACTCGGAACCCTTTCCGGCGGCCAGCGTCGACGTGTGGAATTGGCGCGAATTTTGTTCAGCGGTGCAGACGTTCTCTTGCTTGATGAGCCCACCAACCATCTCGACGCTGACTCGATTCGATGGTTGCGTGAATTCCTGCGGTCCTATGCGGGTGGGTTCATCGTGATAAGCCATGACGCGGAATTGTTGGCGGACACCGTCAACAAGATTTGGCACCTCGATGCGCAGCGGCAGGAAATCGACCAGTACGGCATGGGGTGGGCCAAGTACCTCGAGGCTCGAGAGGTGGACGAGAGGCGGCGCCGTCGCGAACGGCGAAATGCCGAGCAGCAGGCGGCGGTTTTGCGCGATCAAGCCGAGCGCATGCGAGCTAAGGCGACCAAGGCGCGCGCAGCCCAGAGCATGTTCCGTCGCGCGGACAAGCTGCTCGCCGAAACCGAGGGAGATCGCAAACAAGATCGTGTGGCGTCACTGCGGTTCCCCGACCCGGCGCCGTGCGGGAAGGTGCCCCTGACCGGAGAGGGTCTCTCACGCTCCTATGGAAGCCTTGAGGTCTTCACCGATGTCGATTTGGCTATCGACAAGGGCTCGCGGGTGATGATCTTGGGTTTGAACGGTGCGGGGAAGACGACCTTGCTGCGGATTCTCGCGGGAGTGGATGCACCGGACACCGGGTCGGTGGACACCGGCCACGGGGCTGTCATCGGTTACTACGCCCAGGAGCACGAAACGCTGGATCCCACCGCCACGGTGGAGCAAACACTCGCCCACGCGGCCCCAGACCTCGATGACTCCCGTCGCCGGACGATCCTTGGGTCTTTCCTGTTCTCCGGGGAGAGTGTCCGCAAACCCACCGGTGTCCTGTCCGGGGGTGAGAAGACGCGACTATCACTGGCATGCCTGGTGGTGTCGGGCGCCAACGTGCTGCTGCTGGACGAGCCGACGAATAACCTTGACCCCGCATCACGGTTGGAAGTTCTCCACGCGATACGGCGGTACGGGGGAGCGGTAGTCCTGGTTAGCCATGATCCGGGGGCTGTGGAGGCACTTGAACCCGAGCGAGTAGTGCTCTTGCCGGACGGTGACGAAGACTTGTGGAGCGACGAGTACATCGATTTGGTCGAATTGGCCTGAAGGAGGACCCCATGGATGCGAGTTCGGAGCAATCCACCCACATCGCAGTCACCGTTGACGGTGATCGCGCGACAGTGAGCCTGACACGACCAGAAGTGCGAAACGCACAGACTCCCGAGATGTGGAAGCAACTTGCCGATATCGGTAGATCGATGCCCGATGATGTTCGGTTCGTAATTCTGCGGGGCGAGGGGGATGATTTTTCCTCCGGACTGGACCGGAATGCACTGGCCGGACCGATGATCGAGCAGCTCCGCGACGACCCCAATCCCTTCATCTCTGCTGCGCAGGCCGGCTTCGCGGTGTGGAGCAACATTCCGCAGGTAGTGATCGCCCAAGTTCAGGGCAACGCCATCGGTGCTGGATTCCAGTTGGCGCTCGCCAGCGACGTCATCGTTGCGGCGCCCAACTCTCGCTTTGCCATGCGAGAAACCTCTCTTGGTCTCATACCCGATCTTGGCGGTACTGGGGCGCTGGTCGACGCACTCGGGTATCGACGAACCTTCGCCCTGTGCGCAACCGGTGACTTCCTCAGCGCCCACGAGGCCCAACGATGGGGAGTGGTGCACCGCGTCGCCGACGACGCATCTGCGGCTGTAGCGGTTCTCATCGAGCAGTTGCGGGGGTTGGACATCGGAGCGCTGCGAGACCTGAAAGCGGTATTGCGGACTGTCGCCCGTGATCAACAGTCATGGGAGGCCGAACGCGATGTGCAACTACGTCGACTTGCAGCACTATTCGGTCCGTCATCCACTTGAGCATGAGTACCGTCTGGCAGACGTACCAGTCGATGACACGGGATCGATCGGTCACCGGACAAAAAGTCGCGCGAGGAACTGTCAGACGCATCCTGGGGTATGCGCGTCCGTATCGGCCGCTCATTGCTCTGTTTCTTGGCACCTTGGTCGTCACATCGTTACTGAGCGTGGCGCAGCCGCTCCTTTTCAGGAGAATCGTCGACGACGGCATCAGCGTTGGCAACGCGTCACTGGTGACGTGGACCGCACTTGCTATTGCGGGCCTCGCGATTGCGGACGCGGCATTCGGGATCGTGAGTCGCTGGTATTCGGCACGCATTGGGGAGGGACTGATTTTCGACCTCCGTAGCCAGGTGTACGACCACGTGCAGCATCAGTCGATTGCCTTCTTTACTCGGGCGCAGACCGGCGCGTTGATCTCACGACTCAACAGTGATGTGATCGGCGCGCAACAGGCCTTCACGTCGACGCTTGGCGGAGTTCTCGGGAATTTGATTTCCGTCAGTGTTGTCCTGGTCGCGATGTTCGCGCTGTCTTGGCAGATCACGCTCGCCTCTTTGATCCTCGTGCCGGTGTTTTTGCTCCCCGCCCGATACATGGGCAGACGCCTTCAGGCGTTGACGCGAGAACAAATGGGCCTGAACGCGGAAATGAGCTCGCAGATGACCGAGCGCTTCAACGTCTCGGGAGCCCTGCTTGTCAAGCTGTTCGGTCGGCCGCAGGATGAAGCGTCGCTGTTTGCCGGTCGCGCACGCCGCGTTCGGGACATCGGAATCCGCATTGCTATGGCGAACCGGTGGTTCTTCACCGCACTGACGCTGGTCGCAGCACTCGCCACCGCTGTCACCTACGGCCTCGGCGGGAACTTGGTAATCCAGGGAGCCATCACCTTGGGGACTCTGCTGGCTCTCGTGGCCCTGCTCGCGCAGCTGTACGGACCACTCACCGCTCTGAGTAATGTGCGAGTGGATGTCATGACGGCGCTGGTGTCCTTCGAGCGAGTGTTCGAGGTTCTGGATCTAGATCCGTTGGTGCGAGAGCCGGCTGAGCCTCGGGGATTGCCGTCCGGGGCCCTCGGAGTCGAGTTCGATTCGGTCAGCTTCACATACCCGACTGCTGCGGAAGTTTCTCTTGCGTCCCTGGAATCGGTGGCACGCGAGGAATCTGTGGACTCCAGCGAGCCGGTATTGCGCGACGTCTCCTTCACCGCGGCGGCCGGCTCGTTGACGGCCCTGGTGGGTCCCTCGGGCGCCGGAAAGAGCACCATTACAGCGTTGGTAGCCCGCCTGTACGACCCAAGCGACGGAGCAGTGCGGCTCGGCGGTGTGGACGTACGGGAAATTGCTCGTACCGACTTGCGATCGGCGATCGGGGTTGTGAGCCAGGACGCCCACCTGTTTCACGACACAATCGGCGCAAATTTGCGCTACGCAGAGCCGAATGCGGCGGCAGATGACTTGATGCAGGCGTGCGAGGACGCGCAGATCATCAATTTGATCGAGCAGCTGCCAGATGGACTCGACACCGTCGTGGGCGATAGGGGATACCGGTTGTCCGGTGGCGAGAGGCAACGTTTGGCGCTCGCTCGCCTCTTCCTCAAGGCTCCCCGGGTGGTTGTTCTGGACGAGGCCACCGCCCACCTCGACAGCGAAAACGAGCGGCTGGTGCAGCGCGCATTGGATTCGGCACTCGACGGACGAACGAGCCTTGTGATCGCTCACCGCTTGTCGACCATCAAACGGGCGGACCAAATTTTGGTCGTCGACGAGGGGCGCATCATCCAGCAAGGTACCCATGGCGAACTGCTCGCTGCTGGTGGCATGTACGACACGCTGTACCGCACGCAATTCAGCGACGGCTAGTCGAGTTCTTTAGCCTCGCGTCGCAGGAAGTAGAACCAGCCCCCGATAGCCACAGCTGCGAACAGCAGCCATTGCACCGCGTAGGAGACGTTTTGCAATTCATCGGGCCGAGTGACCGGCACGATGGTGACGGAATCTTCGGGTTCTGAGTTGAGTGCTTGCACATACCAATCAGCGTTGCCCGGCATAGGCAGCTGAGCCGTTTCGACCTCGGTGACCTGATCGCCGGGAAGGCCGCCGCGGTCGGTTAGCTCTTCTCCGCGGGGTAGTGGACGCACGAGACCGTCGACGGTGATTTGACCCGGTGGTGACGAAACATCGGGAGATATGTTGGAGCGCGGACCCGCGGGCACCCACCCGCGGAGCACCCAAATATCGCCGGATTCCGTCTGCAGCAGTTCCAGCACCCAATACCCGTTGCGGCCTTCCAACGGGCGTTGACGAACAAGTCGCAAGGAGCCGGCTGCGTATTCGCCGGTGAGGGTGACAGCGGTAAATTCCGGAAGCGGTTCGTCTGCCGGAGGTACAACGGGCTCTTGCTCTGCCAGAGTTTGTGCCTGCTGGGCGACGCGCTTTTCTTCGGCACGCTGCCATTGCCATCGACTCAGAAGTCCGAAACCGATGATGGCTATCAGAACGACGACCGTGAAGCCCTGCCATCGGCGCATACGGAGAGCGGCGAGCATTACTTCACTTTAGAAGTGTGCGGCCACTCGTGTGGATCGTGATCACCGGTATTGCCACGATCGTTACTGGGAAAGCCGTCCCCAGCGTGGTCGTCGGGAGCGATGACCACGCCCTCGAGAGCGGTAC
Source organism: Rubrivirga sp. (assembly GCA_002729215.1). Taxonomy (GTDB): domain Bacteria; phylum Actinomycetota; class Actinomycetes; order S36-B12; family S36-B12; genus S36-B12. Next base: position 53,054 of record PBTV01000012.1, on the reverse strand, counting down.
CGGACGCGGGAAGGGCGGCGACCGGTTGTGGGCGCACATCGGTGGGTGCTTTCCCCTCTCGAGAACCACCGCTGTTGGCGATCACCACGGCCAGGTAGGGAAGCACGACGGCGCCGGCGATCAATACCCATCGAGGCCAGCCGGGAATGAATATGGCGCCGATCACACAGATAGTGCGGATACCCATGGAGATGAGGTATTTGCGTGTCCTCCGCGCCTGTTCGCTGCTCAGTGAGTGCTGGGCGCTTGTGATGCTGTGGGTGGGGTCGGACACCCCAATAAGGTAAACCCGAATGTGGTGGGCCGCGCGTCGAGGTAAGTGGATTCGAGAGTCAGGAGCAAGCGATGTCAGAGCGTGTCTACGGAATCAGCGAAGTGGTGGGAACCTCGGCGGACTCCATCGAAACAGCTGTCCGAAATGCTGTGCAACGGGCTGGATCCGAGCATCGTCACGTTGACTGGTTTGAGGTGGAACAGGTGCGCGGATACGTCCGCAACAACGACGTGGATCACTTTCAGGTGACGGTCAAAGTCGGTTACCGTCTGGAAGATGCCTGATCAGCCGCGCTCCGACATCACGTCATCGGAGCGGAGGTCTTTTGACCGTTTGGTCAATTTCACGGACGCCGTCGTGGCGATCGGCATCACTTTGCAGCTGCTGCCGATCATTGATGTTGCCGGACCGAAGTCGGGTGAGTCAGTGTGGGATGTGGTGGCTGCCAACAGCGGGCAGCTCTTCGCGTTCGTCTTGTCGTTCGTGGTCGTCATTTTCATGTGGGCAGCGCACAATCGGGTTTTCAACACTATGCGGTGCTTCGACGGAACGATCTTCCGCCTCAACGTCGCCTGGTTGCTTCTCATCGTCTTCCTGCCATGGCCGACGGCCATGTACGGAGAAGCGGCGAACGATGCTGTGGCCGGACGCGGAGGCCTGGGCCTGTTGTATTGGTGGACCTTGGCCGCAATCAGCGGGTTAGGTGTCTGGATGGCGATCCATGCGAGACGACATGTGGACCTGCTCGCAGTTGATGAACGTGACCGGGAAGACGACCGCGACACCCGAGGCCTAGTGCGGGGCTACGTCCTCTTCGGTTCATTCGTCATCGTTGGCCTCGTCAGCATCTTTCAGCCGTCGTGGGCACCGCTTGTGTTTCTTGGTGCCTTTCCTGCGGTAGCCGTCGCCAACCGACTGGTTTCGCGCCGCAACGATAAGCACATGGGCACCAAACAGGAGGCCGGAACGTGAGCACGGGTGTAACCGTCGTAACGGGTGGCAATCGGGGAATTGGTGCGGCCATCGCGCGCCGATTAGTCGATGCCGGCCATCGGGTGGTCGTCGCAAGCCGCTCCGGAACCGGTCCGGACGAGTGTGCCCTGACCGGCGCAGTGTCGATGGATGTCTCAAGCACCGCGTCCATCGCCGATGGACTGTCCCAGATCGAGGAAACGTACGGACCCATCGGTGTACTCATCGCGAATGCGGGCATCACCAAGGACAACCTCCTTATGCGCATGAGCGATGAAGAGGTTGACTCCGTCGTGCAGACCAACTTGTCCGGCTCGATCCGACTGTGCCGGGGTGTTGCCCGGGGAATGATCCGGGCGAAGACTGGCCGAATCGTGTTGATCTCATCCGTCGTCGGGCTCCTCGGCAGTGCTGGGCAGGTGAACTACGCGGCGTCCAAGGCAGGTTTGGTGGGAGTGGCGCGTTCATTGGCCCGGGAATTGGGCTCGAGGGGCATCACGGTGAATGTAGTCGCGCCCGGATTCGTCGAAACGGATATGACCGCAGAGCTCGAGGAAAGTCGACGTGATGAGATCCTCAGTGCCATTCCGTTGGGACGATACGCTTCCGCGAACGAAGTAGCCGCTGTCGTGGAGTTCCTCGTCGGTCCAGATGCCGGATACATCACTGGGTCGGTGATTCCGGTCGATGGCGGTCTCGGGATGGGCCACTAGGAGGCTGCGATGGGGTTGTTGACCGGAAAGACGGTGGTCGTCACCGGCGTTCTGACTGATCAGTCGATCGCCTTCCACATCGCCAGGCTGGCGCAAGATGAGGGTGCGGACGTCATTCTCACGAGTTTCGGCCGGACGATGTCTCTGACGAAGCGATCGGCATCGCGACTACCGACGGAGCCTGCCATCGTCGAGTTGGATGTGACCAACGATGACGACCTCGCCCAGTTCGCAGCCCGGCTGGGGGAGCACTGCGAGACGGTTGACGGACTTGTGCACTCGATCGGTTTCGCACCGGAGTCAGCTCTCGGGGGAAACTTTCTGCATACCCCGTGGCCGGACGTGGCAACCGCCATGCATGTCAGTGCTTATTCGATGGCGTCCCTGACGATGGCAACAAAGCCGCGCATGGGATCCGAAGCGAGCGTGGTGGGCTTGGATTTTGATGCCTCCGTCGCGTGGCCCACCTACGACTGGATGGGGGTGGCCAAGGCTGCGCTGGAATCCACCGCTCGGTATCTCGCCCGTGATCTGGGCCCTGAGGGCATCCGGGTGAACCTGGTCGCCGCGGGACCGATCCGCACCATGGCTGCGAAGAGCATTCCGGGCTTCGACGAGTTCGAGAAGGTGTGGCAGGAGCGCGCACCGCTGGGATGGGACTTGACCGATCCAGCTCCGGCTGCCCGCGCGTGCGTGGCTTTGTTGTCCCCGTGGTTTGCCGCGACGACCGGGGAGATCGTGCACGTCGACGGAGGAGTGCATTCGCAAGGGGCCTAGAGCCGAAGCCGGCTGCCCAAGGAAACGATTACGCTTTCGGACCGCCCAAGTCAGTCGTTGCTCGTGCCGTGATTCCATCGACGGAGTCGGCGCGTTCGATCTCGTCGCGGGTGATTCCCATCAGGAACAAGACAGAGTCCAAGTACGGGGTCGTTACCGAGGTATCGGCCACGGCCCGGGCGGCGGGCTTCGCGTTGAAGGCGATTCCCAAGCCGGCTGCCTCGAGCATGTCGACGTCATTGGCTCCATCGCCGATGGCAATGGTTCTATGTCGGGGGATTCCAAAGCGGACCGCGAGTTCCTCGAGCACCTTGCGTTTGCCGGGCCGATCGACGACATCTCCGACCACCCGTCCTGTCAAACGCCCGTCTTCCACTTCCAGAGTGTTCGCACGAATCTCGGTGATACCGAGTTCGTTGGCGAGAGGTGACACGACCTGCCCGAAGCCTCCGGAGACGAATGCGATCCGGTAGCCAAGACGATTCAAGGTTCGACAGAAGGTCCGCGCTCCCGGTGTGAGGCGAATTTGCGCCTTGACCGTATCCAAAACCGACTCCGGCAATCCTTCGAGGAGAGCCACACGTTGATACAGCGACTCGGTGAAGTCGATCTCGCCTGCCATCGCCTGTGCAGTGACGGCGGCCACCTCGTCGTGCCGGCCCGATTGCGCCGCGAGAAGGTCAATTACTTCGTCTTGAATGACCGTGGAGTCGACATCGAGAACAACCAGATACTGGCCACGGGCCTGGAGATTGCGCTCCTGGACGGCAACATCAACCGACAGGGTAGATGCCAACTCCGCGAGGGGCCGGCGGATGAAATCTGGCTCCGCGCCCCGTCCCTCGAAAGTGACCGCCGTGACCGGATACCTGGCAATGCGGCGGATGCGGTCGATATTCCCCCCGTTGTCGGCGATGACGTCTGTGATCCGCGCAATCGCCTCGGGCACCAACTGTGCGGACATCATCGTGACCTGGAAGTGCGGGACGCCAAGATTGTGGGTCGAGGTGGCCGCACCTTCTTCGATCGAGATCGCGTAATCCATCGTCAAGCGGTGGGCCAGCTCTTCAATAGCGGGTCGCAACTTCTCCAGATGAGCTCGTGCTCCATCAACCGACGCCGCGATAGTCAAGCGATCACGCATCACGATCTGATCGACGTCCGTGACCTCGACGGGCTGGGCACTGCATGCTGTAAACAGATCCCGTGTGATTCCGGGACGATCGCGCCCACTGAGGGTGACGAGCATCGTCGTGTGATGGTCCGTGTGGGTGTTCATCGGAACACAACGGTACCGAGGCCGAGAACCGTCTCGCGGGTACGACCTCGAGACACGACCTAGGGTGTTGGCGTGCAGGTGATCTCTATGGCCGATGTTGGCGTCCGGCGTGGTCAGTCCTGGCTGCTGCACAACGTGAATTGGACCGTCGACGATGTGGATCGCTGGGTGGTGGTGGGCCCCAATGGAGCGGGGAAGACAACCGCTTTGTCAATCGCCGCGACTCGGATGTTCCCGACCATGGGCACGGTATCCATCCTCGGCGAGCGTATGGGCCAGGTGGACATCGCCGATCTGCGGCCGAGGGTTGGTTTCGCCAGTAGTTCGCTGCTGCGCGACATTCCGATGCACGAGAAGGCTGCCGATGTGGTGATGACGTCGGCGTACGGAGTAACCGGACGGTGGCGAGAGTCGTACGAAGCCCAGGATCGGGCCCGCGCCCATAGACTACTGAACGACTGGGGGGCGTCGTCATTTGCCGAGCGTCCGTTCGCGTCGCTGTCCGAGGGAGAACGCAAGCGGGTACTCATTGCGCGCGCCCTGATGAGCGATCCGGAGCTGCTGCTACTTGACGAGCCCGGGGCCGGCCTTGACCTAGCAGGGCGTGAGGAGTTGGTCGGCATGTTGGCTACGTTCGCGCACAAGCCGGATTCGCCCACCCTGGTGCTGGTGACGCATCATTTGGAAGAGATTCCACCGGGGATCACGCATGCGCTGCTGCTGGGACAGGGTCGAATGGTCGCCGCCGGCCCTCTAGACCAGACTCTGACAAATCAACTCCTGTGTCGCACTTTCGGGATGAATTTCGACGTGCGGCGGATTGGTGAGAGGTGGAGCGCGGTGATGAGCCAGTCATGAGTGGTAAGTACGACACCACACGCTGGTTGTTCGCCGATCAACTGGGACCGCATTTCGATGACGGCGGGCCCCTGTTGCTCATTGAGGCGCGCTCAGTGTTCGAGCGCCGGACCTACCACCGGCAAAAGGCCCATTTGATCCTGAGCGCCTTGCACCATCGCGCGGAGGAAGAACCTGAGCGCGTATCGCTCATCCAATCCGCGACATACGCCGAGGGCGTCCAGATCTACCGAGATTCGGGTCACGCCAATCTCGATGCTGTCGCCGGTACGTCACGTCCGGCGAGGCGACTGGTCGAATCGCTCGGGATGTCCGCAATTCATCCGGAGCGGGGATGGTTCACCTCACCCGGGGAATTTCAGGCCTGGGTCAACGGTCGCGGGGATAAGCGACTGTTGATGGAGGACTGGTATCGGGGGGTTCGGGCCAGGCACGACGTCCTCATGACCGACGGAAAGCCGGAGGGCAGAAAGTGGAACTTCGACCACGACAATCGCCTCCCACCACCCAAGGGAGAAACCCACCTCCCGCTCCCACCACCCTGGCAACCCGAGGAAGACGACATCGATGCGCGCGTGCGGCAGCAACTTGACGAGTGGGAGGCCGACGGAGTCCGCTTCCTCGGAAACGACGGACAGCGCCGTTTCGCGGTCACCAGAAGCGAAGCCGTCACCGCCTTGACAGATTTCCTGGACAACCGGCTCGCGCTCTTCGGGCCCTACGAAGACGCCGTCCTATGGCGGGATCCCTTCATGGCTCACTCACTGCTGTCGGTGCCAATGAACCTAGGGCTGCTGCATCCCGCAGAGGTGGTTGCTCAGGCGCAGGAGCGCTGGCGGGCGGATCAAGCGACCCTGGCCAGTGTCGAAGGATTGATCCGACAGATCATCGGATGGCGGGAATACGTCTGGCATTTGTATTGGCATCTGGGTGAGGATTATGAATTCCGCAACGAGCTAAACAACGACGTGGAGCCACCGGCCTGGTTTCTGGAGGCATCCGTCGAGGAAGTGGAGGCTGCGTGTTTACACCACTCGCTTGAGTACGTGCGGGATCTGGGTTACTCCCACCACATTGTTCGTTTGATGGTGTTGAGCAATTGGGCTCTTCAGCGCGGGTACTCGCCGCAGGTGATGAACGATTGGTTCCGCCGGGCATTTGTCGACGGATATCCATGGGTGATGACGGCCAATGTCATCGGAATGGGTCTGTATGCCGACGGCGGAGAGATGGCGACCAAACCGTATGTGTCCGGTGGGGCGTATTTGAAGCGGATGACTGATTTCTGCGGTGATTGCGTGTACGACCCGAAACTCCGGGTGGGAGAGAAGGCGTGCCCCTTCACGGCTGGCTACTGGGCGTTCTTAGATGGCAAGCGCGACTTGTTGGAAGGAAATCACCGATTGGCCACCGCGTTTCGAACCCTCGACAAGCTTGCCGATCGCGGTGCATTGGTGGAGCAGGAACGTCTGCGCGGACAGTCGGCTCCGTGATGGATACCTGGACAGCCGTTCTTGTCTTGGTTGCGGCCGGTGGAGTCGCCGGTGCGATCAATGCTGTGGTGGGCTCCGGAACGCTCATCACTTTCAGCACGTTGCTGGCGGTAGGCGTTCCGCCTGTTGCGGCAAACGGGACGAACACCACAGGCCTGTTTCCCGGCAGTTTCGCCTCGACATACGCCTATCGGCGAGAACTGCGCGATCGCCTTACCGCCCTTCGATTCCCGGTTATCGCCACCACGATCGGAGCGGCACTCGGCGCCCTGCTGGTGGTGGCTCTTCCCGAGGAAGTCTTCGCATCCATCGTTCCGTGGCTGATCGCTACCGCGACGGTGATGGTTGCCTTGCAGCCCTTGCGCGCACGGCTACGCGCCACGCGACAAGGAGCATCGGCCCCCGCGCCGGCTACACAACCGCGGCGTTTGTGGCCGTGGACGGGGGCCGTGGGGGTGTACGGAGGATATTTCGGTGCGGCTCAGGGGATCGCGTTGATGGCGATTCTCACGTGGATATACGACGCCCGTGTTCAGTACAGCAACGCCGCGAAGAATCTCCTCGCGTCCGTCGCCAACGTGGTGGCGGCGGTGGTGTTTGCCTTCTCTGGCTACGTGGTGTGGCCTGCCGCGATGGTTCTGATGGTCAGTTCCACCGCCGGGGGATACCTCGGTGGCCGCTGGGCGAGGCGCCTGCCGGAGGTCGTGCTTCGTGGGATGGTCGTCGCTGTCGGGGTTGTGGCGACCGCCGTTCTTGTTCTCGAATAGCAGAGTCGAGCCGAGAGTGCAGTCCATACTCGACCTCGAGAGGTGGCCGGGCAGACAGGCAAACTGGAAGGCATGAGGGCAGGCTGGGAGGTGCGATGACGACATCCGATAGCGGGCACACGCCTGAGATCCGCGAACAAGACCACGCGCCTGGATCGAGCGGGCCGTGGAATGTGTGGACGGTGCCCAACCTCGTCAGTTTCCTACGGTTGCTCGGTATCCCACTGTTCCTGTGGCTGGTACTGGTCGAAGAGGCCGACGTTGCTGCCTTCGTCGTGCTCGTCTTGGCGGGAGCGTCCGACTGGATAGATGGATATCTGGCTCGACGGTTGGATCAGCGCAGTCGATTCGGCGTACTGCTAGACCCGGCCGTCGACCGGCTTTACATTCTCGCGACGCTGGTAGGGCTGGCGCTCCGCGATGTCATCGGCTGGTGGCTGGTGGTGATCCTTCTGTCTCGCGATCTGTTCTTGCTGGTGTTAATGCCCATGTTGCGGGGTTCGGGTCGCATCGCGTTACCGGTTACCTACGTGGGAAAGACGGGAACGTTCGCCTTGTTCTGGGGCTTCCCGGTGCTGCTTCTCGGCTCGTTGCCGGGTGTGTTGGGCACCACCCTGTCCGTGTGTGGGTGGGCCTTCGCTCTGTGGGGAACCTTCCTGTATTGGTGGGCGGGCATCCGCTACGCCCGGGAAATGATCACCTCCGGGCGCAGTAGATGAACGCGTAGGATCGACCAGGGCGGTTTTCACGGTTACATTCACAGCGTTATTCGGATCGTCGACATCGATAGGGGAGGGCCTGATGATTCCTGAGGACGCGCACTACACGGCGGAGCACGAATGGGTCCGCGCCGGGGAGGGGGGCATCGTGACGGTGGGCATCACCCACTACGCCCAGGAAGCCCTCGGAGACATCGTGTTCGTCTCGTTGCCGGGTATGGGTGACGGTGTCGAGGCGGGTCAATCCTGTGGTGAGGTGGAGTCGACCAAGAGTGTCAGCGAACTGTACGCCCCGATCACCGGCCAGGTGGTCGAGGTCAACGGCGGTGTCGACGACGTCCCCGAGACCATCAACTCTGATCCCTACGGCGATGGCTGGCTATTCAGGATTGACTGCGGTGACGAGTCGGAGCGAAACAGGCAGCTCGAGGGGCTGATGTCGGCGCGTGAATACGAGGGCCTGACCAGCGGGGCCTAGGCTAGAAGAACCAGGGGAGTACACGGCGGCCGCGAAGGGAGCCACGATGATTGAGCCGACGGAAAGCGAGAACGCCGAGGAGATCGACGCACAGATGGACGGTGACATCGGGGCGACAGGGGCGATATCCACCGTCTCCGGCCAGGGGGGCCCGGCCACCGGTACTGGACCGGCTGCGGCCCTCGGGACGGGCATTCATCGAGAATTGCCGTCGGAATCCGCGCTGTTAATCGTGCACCGCGGACCGGCAGAGGGCAGTGAATTTCTTCTCCCCGCAGATGCCGACATCGTTGAAGTTGGTCGCTCCCCGGAATCGGAAGTGTTCTTGGACGACGTGACCGTCAGTCGTCGCCATGCCGAGTTTCGACGCGGGTCCGAGGGCTGGAGTGTTCGCGACGTGGGCAGCCTCAACGGCACATACGTCAACAGGGTCCGCGTAGACGATCAAAGTCTCAAGGGTGGAGACGAAGTACAGATCGGGAAGTTTCGGTTCGTCTTCTTGGTAGGCGTAGAGCCCGGAACATGAGCGCCTCAGAGGCGGCGGAGTCGTCCAATAAGAGCACGCTGAGCATTGGCGAGGTCCACAGTCTGCTCAAGCGTGACTTTCCGGACGTCACCATCAGCAAGATTCGGTTTCTTGAAACCGAGGGTTTGATCATCCCTACGCGAACAGCCAGCGGCTATCGTCGCTTCGCCGATGATGATGTGCGACGGCTTCGAGACGTGCTCACACTCCAGCGTGACCAATACCTTCCGTTGAAGGTGATACGCGAGCAGCTTGATGAAAGTGCTGAGAGCACGGTGATCGCGGGTAGTGGCATGCGCCAGGAGGACTTTAGGCCGGGGGCGGGTCGATTGCGGCTGACGCGTGCCGAACTGGCCGAGATGACCCAACTCGAAGAGTCCTACGTAGCCGAACTCGAGGAGCTTGGCCTGGTCTGGGTTAGTCCGGCGGGCCATTACGACGAGGATGCGGCGACGATCTGCCAACTTGCCGCGCGCCTGGCAGGGTTCGGTTTCGAGGGCCGACATATGCGCAGTTTTCGAGTGGTCGCAGATCGAGAATCTGGACTGATCGAGCAGATGGCTACACCGTTTGGTCGGACCACGGGTCGGGAGGGGGATTCGAGAGTTCGGTCCCAGGAGGCAATCCGAGAGATCGCCGCCTTGTTCGTGCAATTGCACGCGTCGCTACTCCGTGCCGAACTCACCCGCGCCGGCAAGGCGTAAGTCGCCTCCGTGTGACGCGCTCGTTGCCCGTCTGTGTATCGCGAGCTGGGGGACTTTTTGGATCCGGATACCGGCGGTCCCCAGTGGCGGCTGTTTCACTCAGAGCGTGACCGTTGACGTATCGCCGCCGGTGGAGCGCAGTTACGCTGGCAGCATGATCGGCCTTGAGGTCGTCGGCGTCCGCATGGAAATGCCGTCGAACACCCCCATTGTCCTGCTGCGAGAGACCGACGGTGAGCGATACCTGCCCATTTGGGTTGGTGCCGTTGAGGCGACGGCGATCGCCTATGCCCAGCAGGGAGTGGTGCCACCGCGCCCCTTGACCCACGACCTAATGCTCGACCTGCTCAAGGCCGTGGACGCGCCACTGCAGGAGGTGCGGATTACCGACCTGAGTGATGGTGTCTTCTACTCCATCATCGTGTTCTCGTCCGGACTCGAGGTGTCGGCACGTCCCTCGGACGCCATCGCTCTGGCCCTGCGTGCCGACGTTCCCATCGTGGGGACCGAGGAGGTGGTTCAGGAGGCGGGAATCGAGATTCCCGACGAGGACGAACCGGTAGAAGAAGATCAAGTGGAGAAGTTCCGCGCCTTCCTGGACGAGATCTCGCCTGAGGATTTCGGGAACGCTTCCTGAGCCTTCAGTTCACGTTGAGACTTACGTCCGCGGCGGTGGGGCGTGTCGCATTGTTCGACCGTTCCGGGCTCCCTAGATTCTGAGCCATTGCTTCTCTCGATACGCCGATCCACATCTGTGGGTTCGGTCCCGCAGTAGGGTGAAGCGGAACGAGGAGGAAGACGTGACCAGTAGGCAGATGCCCGCAGAGACAGGGGAGAGCGCCTCGAACCAGGGCGCGCTGTTTGATGACGCGCAACTGCGACCCTTGCCGGCCGATGCCGGGTATCGCGGCCCGGTGGCGTGCGCCGCAGCCGGCATCACGTACCGGCAGTTGGACTATTGGGCGCGCACGGGCTTAGTGGCCCCCACGGTCAGGGGAGCGGCCGGGTCAGGCACCCAACGTCTGTATGGCTTTCGCGACATTTTGATCCTTCGTATCGTTAAGCGACTCATTGATACCGGTGTCTCGTTGCAAAATATTCGTGTCGCGGTGGACCATCTCGCCGCTCGGCAAGGGGAGGACCTCGCGCACATCACCCTGATGAGCGACGGCGCGAGCATTTACGAGTGCCGAAGCGCTGACGAGGTCGTTGACCTGGTCCGCGGGGGCCAGGGAGTGTTCGGAATCGCCGTGGGCAGTGTGTGGCGGGAGGTTGAGGGAACCTTGGCGACCCTCCCGGCAGAGGTCCCTGACGGACAGGAAATTGCCCCGGCGGGCGTCACGGACGAATTGGCGCAACGCCGCGCCCAACGGGCCGCCGGCTGAACCGGCATCAGCTATGCTGGCGTAGCCAAACATCCCGTGCGGGAGAGAGTCGCTGTACAGCCACTGCAGAGGCCGCCGAAGGAGCAAGCGCCCCGTCAAACTCTCAGGCACAGGTACCGCACGGGTAGGCACCTCTGGAAAAGGGACATGTCCCTACCGACGGTGCAAGCCGCATGCGGATGCGGTGAAGCTCTCAGGTCGCGCTGTGCGTGGTCAACAGAGGGGGAGCAGTAGCAATGCTGTTCGCCCTCGACCCTGGAGCGTTTTATGGATTTCGGAGCCCGCCACATAGGACCAGATCACGCTGACCGCTTGGTCATGCTGACATCCCTCGGATATTCCGATCTAGAGACATTCATTAAGGCAGTCGTACCAGCCGGGATCGCGGACACCGGGCCCATGAGTGTTCCCGCCGCCGTCGGTGAAAGTCAGGCACTAGACGAACTGCAATCCCGCACGTCCGCCATGGAACTTCCCACGTCGATGATCGGCCTGGGCTACCACGGCACGGTGATTCCCGAAGCGATCAAGCGTGGAATTCTTCTGAACACCGGGTGGTACACCGCCTATACGCCGTATCAGCCGGAGATCTCGCAAGGCCGATTGGAGGCTCTGCTGAACTTCCAAACCCTCGTAGAGGATCTCACCGGTCTGGCGGTGGCGGGGGCGTCGCTGCTGGACGAGGCGACAGCGGTAGCCGAAGCGGTAGCCATCGCTGTGAAACACGGACCCCGAGGCGTGCGACGCGTGGCCATCGATGTGGGACTGCACCCGCAGGTTCGCGCTGTCGTTCACACGCGGGCGGAACCGGTGGAAATCGAGATTGTCGAGTTCGACCCCGACCAGGGTCTGGTCGACGGTGAACTGTCCGGCGTCGTACTGGCCTATCCGGCTTCTACCGGGCGGATAGTCGACCCGCGCGCAGTGCTGTCGGCGGCGAAGGCTCGGGGAGCACTCGTCGTCATGGACGCGGATCCGTTGGCGCTGACGCTCCTGCGCTCACCCGGGGCGCTCGGTGCAGATATAGCCGTCGGATCGATGCAGCGATATGGCGTTCCGATGGCCTTCGGCGGTCCGCACGCCGGATATATCGCGGTCCGGTCGGGTCTTGAACGTTCCCTGCCGGGTCGCTTGGTGGGGGTCAGCGTGGACGCCGACGGGCGGCCGGCGTATCGCCTGGCCCTGCAAACTCGCGAGCAGCACATCCGGCGTGAAAAGGCCACCAGCAATATCTGCACCGCGCAGGTCCTGCTCGCGGTGCTGGCCAGCATGTACGCGGTTTACCACGGTCCCGATGGGTTGCGCGGTATCGCGCGGCGAGTGAACCACCTGGCCGAGAGGGTTCGAGCCGGGGCTCGTGACGGAGGCTTGTCTCCGCACGAAGGATTGATCTTCGACACGGTCGCGCTGCAGGTCCCTGGCGCGGCGCAGAAATTCGCCGACCAGGCGCGGACCGCTGGCATTAACGTACGAGTCGTCGACGCAGACACTGTGAGCGTGACCATCGACGAAACAACATCGCAGGACGAGGCCCAAGCACTCGCCGAGGAGTGGGGGTTCGATCTCGCCGATGTCGCGGACGGCGACCGCATGGGCGAGCTGGGCCGCGAGGAAGAACTTCTCCCGTATCCGGTCTTCCATCGCCACCGTTCGGAGACGGCGCTGATGCGCTACATGCGTTCGCTGGCCGATAAGGATCTTGCTCTCGACCGGACGATGATCCCGTTGGGGTCGTGCACGATGAAGCTCAATGCCGCAGCGGAGATGGCGCCGATCACCTGGCCGGAATTCGCCAATGCCCACCCGTTCGCGCCGGCCGAGCAGGTGCGCCCGTATGTGGAGATGATCACCGAGCTCGAAGAATGGCTCGCTGGGATCACGGGATACGACGCGGTCTCCGTGCAGCCGAACGCTGGATCGCAGGGGGAGTTCGCGGGCCTCATGGCCATTCGGGCGTATCACCAAGCCAATGGTGACGCGCAGCGGACCGTGTGCTTGATTCCGAGCAGCGCCCACGGCACCAACGCAGCGAGCGCCGTGATGGCGGGTATGCATGTTGTTGTCGTGGCGTGCGACGAGTCCGGAGATGTAGACCTGACCGATCTGGAGTCGAAGATCAACGAGCATCGGGAGAATCTGGCCGCGCTGATGATCACGTATCCATCGACCCACGGCGTATTCGAAGAAGCGGTGGGGGAGATCTGTTCGCGAGTGCATGAGGCCGGTGGGCAGGTGTACATCGACGGCGCCAACCTGAACGCGTTGGTGGGCTTGGCGAAGCCGGGTGCGTTCGGTGCGGACGTTTCGCACCTCAACCTGCACAAGACGTTTGCGATCCCGCACGGTGGTGGGGGACCCGGGGTCGGGCCGATAGGGGTTCGCGCCCACCTGGCGCCTTTCCTTCCCGGCCATCCACTGCGACCGGACGCAGGTCCGAGTGGACGCGGATATGCGGACGGGGGAATGGGGCCGGTCAGTGGTGCGCCCTGGGGAAGCGCCGGCATTCTCCCGATCCCGTGGATGTACATCCGCATGATGGGCGAGGAGGGGCTGCGGGAAGCGACCAGCGTCGCGATCTTGTCAGCCAACTACATCGCGCACCGACTCGAGGAGCATTACCCGATCCTGTACACGGCCCCGAACGGAACTGTTGCCCACGAGTGCATCGTGGACATTCGACCGGTGACCGCCGAGAGTGGTGTTAGCGTGGACGACATCGCCAAGCGTTTGATGGACTACGGCTTCCACGCTCCCACCATGTCCTTCCCGGTGGCAGGCACCCTGATGATTGAGCCGACGGAAAGCGAGAACGCCGAGGAGATCGACCGGTTCTGTGACGCGATGATCGCCATCAAGGGCGAAATCGACGCCATCCGAGCAGGGGAATGGCCGTCGGATGACAATCCCCTGGTCCACGCTCCCCACACGGCCGATTGCCTGATCGGCGAATGGCAGCACGCCTACCCGGCTCGGATCGCAGCGTTCCCCGTTAGCGGCATGGATGCAGGTAAATACTGGCCGCCGGTGCGACGAATCGACGGTGCTTACGGGGATCGCAATCTGGTGTGCGCGTGCCCGCGCCCAGAGGAACTCACGCAGGCGTAGTTCCGGGGATCGAATCGGGAATTCAGGCCCTTAGCGGGCACAGCATTGTGCTGTTGCAACAGACATAATGTGCATTATCGGCGTGATTCATGGGGGAAGCCCCCCTGCGGTGACAGCTTTCCCTGAACCCACGGTGTCCACCCAAGACACCCGGCTGGCGGTGTTCCGCGCGTAGAGCACACGACGCAGGGTTCTAGGCTGTGCGACGTGTCCAAAGTTCTCGCACAACTTCCGGTCGGTGAACGGGTAGGAATCGCGTTCTCCGGCGGTCTCGACACATCGGTTGCTGTGGCCTGGATGAGGGAAAAGGGAGCCATTCCGTACACCTACACCGCTGACATTGGCCAGTACGACGAGCCGGACATCGCGTCTGTCCCGAGCCGAGCCGGGCGATACGGCGCCGAGGCTGCGCGACTTGTCGACTGCACCGGGCCGCTCGTCGAGGAAGGCTTGGCGGCGATCGCCTGTGGCGCTTTCCACATCCGTTCCGGAGGCAGGCAGTACTTCAACACCACACCGCTGGGCCGGGCCGTGACCGGCACCATGTTGGTCCGGGCGATGGCCGACGACGACGTCTCGATCTGGGGCGACGGTTCCACCTACAAGGGCAACGACATCGAGCGCTTCTATCGTTACGGGCTGATGGCGAATCCTGCGCTGCGGATCTATAAGCCCTGGCTGGACGAGACCTTCGTTGAGGAACTCGGAGGCCGCGCCGAAATGAGCTCCTGGCTGTCTGCACGGAACCTCCCGTACCGAGACTCTGCCGAGAAGGCGTACTCCACCGATGCGAATATCTGGGGTGCCACTCACGAGGCCAAGACACTCGAGCATCTCGACGTGTCCTTGGAGACTGTCGAACCCATCATGGGTGTTCGCTTTTGGGACCCGTCGGTGACTATCGAAACCGCAGACGTATCGGTGACGTTCGAGCAGGGCCTACCAGTGGCTATCGGTCAACGCACCTTCGACTCCCCCGTCGACCTCGTCCGGGAAGCGAACTCGATCGGTGGCCGACACGGACTTGGCATGGCGGACCAGATCGAGAATCGGATCATCGAGGCGAAGAGTCGCGGGATCTACGAGGCTCCGGGAATGGCTCTGTTGTTTATTGCGTACGAAAGATTGGTGAGCGCGATTCACAACGAGGACACCATCGCGAATTACCACCTCGAGGGTCGTCGGCTCGGGCGTTTGTTGTACGAAGGGCGCTGGCTAGATCCTCAAGCATTGATGCTGCGCGAATCGCTGCAGAAGTGGGTGGCTAGCGCAATCACCGGAACCGTGACGCTTCGGCTTCGCAGGGGTGACGATTACACGATCATCGACACCAGCGGTCCGATGTTCAGTTACCACCCGGACCGCTTAAGTATGGAACGCACCCAGGAGGCTGCGTTTGGCCCGGACGACCGAATTGGTCAACTCACCATGCGCAACCTGGATATCTCCGATTCGCGAGCGAAGCTTGAAATGTATGCCGGAGCCGGGACCCTTCGCCGGGCGCAACTGCATCTCATGGGTGACCTGACTCCCGGCATTGCACAGCAAATCGCCGATCGAGGCGCCACAACTGAGGACGTTGCAACCGAGCGCGAACGGGACGAGGCGATCGACCGTGCCGCGTTCGATGCCGGTGCGGACTGATCAGTGCGTGCGATAGTTGAGTTATGACCACTACTCCCCCGGAGCCAAACGGCGATGAGTTTCCTGATGTTCCCGACTTTATTCCCGAGGATGAATTTCTGACGACGGCCCCGAAGGAGGGCACGGCAGATGAACGTGCCGCCCATGCAGCTCGAATCGCCCAGGGCAACGACAAGTTGCGGCAAGCCGGAGAAATCTCAGACGGGTCCGGCAAGCCCGTTTATCGACGGTCCGGCAAGGTCGTTCCGTGGATCGGGATCGGAACAGCGATAGCCGTACTCGTGGTGGTCGTCGTCCTGCTGGCGCGGTAGATCGTCGTTACCCGCCCCGGTGATTCGCGTGCCAGGCGGCACGTCTTTGAAGCGTGTGGCCGTCAGGCAGACCGTGGTAGTTCTTCTTCGCCCCGAGACGCCCGTAAAAGGGCTAAGCGCTCTTCGAGAAGTTCTTCGAGATCCTCGCGGGTACGTCGCTCCATCAACATGTCCCAGTGCGTCCGGGCCGACTTTACCTGTTTGGGAGGTTCTGGGGCGATCTCTTCGGCAATGGATGTAGCTCCACACCTGCAGGTCCACTCGCGCTGGATCTCGTCGGCTTCGACGAAGTACGGAACGTTCGATACGTGACCCTCAGGGCATGCGTACCGGACAACCCTGCGCTGCGCTGGTTGCACGCGATCGTCGCGCTCCAGGCTGAGGGCCCCCAACCGGGTCCCCTTCATTGACGTCTCGCCCATCGCCGCCTCCCCTAGTCCAGTCCGTTTGGTCGGTCGAGGTTTGGACGCCTGAAGCGCTCACAGGGTTCCCGCGGTTCACGAAGGAAAAGTTGCCCCCGGTGGTTGGGGTTCGTCCTCAGCGTCACCTGGGTTGCCGGTGCTGTCCGGAAAATCGGAAATGCGCGGAAAATCCGAAACATCTGGATCCTCGGTGCCAATGACAGTCCCCTGAATGACGGTGCCGGAGGAGGGGAACCCGGGCATTCGATCAACCCACGCAAAGGAGTCGAAGCCGCGGGTCATCCGGCGGATCACCCACCGACGGATGGGCGGGAGTAGGAGGACAAGCCCCACGAGATCTGATCCATACCCGGGGACCAGGAAACAAAGCCCCGCGAGGAACAGCCCGGCGGTGGACCCGACGCGTTCCAGCGCGTGCTCGGGTTCGGTCTCTTCCAGCGCGAACGGAGCGCCTGCGCTTGCATTGCGCATGATCGCGATTCCGACGGGAACACCGAGGACGATCCCGATGAGGGCCCACCCCCAACCGATGACGCTGGCGAGCAACCACAGCAGCAAGAATTCGATGAGTGGGTAACCGAAGACGATTAGGCGAGTTGTGAAACGCACGCGGCCTACACCCCGCCTGCGCCACGTAGCGCCCTGCGAAGTCCGCTCATTCGGGACTGCACTCCCCATTCGGTGACCCGCCATAGCGCTTCGACGACGATGGCTCTGCTCATCTTGCTTGTTCCGGCGACGCGTTCCACGAACGTGATGGGGACCTCCTTCACGACGAAGTCGCGTTGAATCGTCCGCCACGCGAGGTCCACCTGGAAGCAGTAGCCCTGCGACGCGACACTGGACAGGTCGATTCCGCGCAGCGTGCGCGCTCGAAAAGCGCGATATCCACCCGTCGCGTCGTGCACAGGAATACCCAGCATCAATCGTGCGTAGGTGTTTCCGCCCTTGGACAGAACCTCTCGGCCCTTCGACCAATTCTGCGTTCCACCACCGGCTATCCAGCGAGATCCAAGCACCAAGTCGGCATCGACCAGCGCGTCCAAAAGACGGTGCAGCTGCTCAGGTTGATGCGAACCGTCGGCATCCATTTCGACGAGAACATCGAATTCGTGTTCGAGTCCCCACGTGAAGCCGGCGATGTAGGCCGCTCCGAGTCCGGCCTTGGACGCTCGATGCATGACGTGTATCTGATCGTCCGCGGCGGCCAGCGAGTCAGCGATCGCTCCGGTCCCATCCGGCGAATTATCGTCGGCGATCAGGATGCGTGCGGAGGGGACGCTCGCTCGGATACGAGTCGTAATCTGCGGCAAGGACTCTCGCTCGTTGTAGGTAGGGACAACGACGAGAACACGCCCGAGATCATCCGACGCATTGGGCAACTCGGGCACTCACCCAGCGTAACCGCTGCACCCGACGCGCAGGGATCACCGGACGCGCTATTGATCGGTGGAACTCCGCACCAACGCGGCACGGCGCCGACGTACATAGAAACCGAGCCCCACACCAATAAGCATGGCCACACCAGCGATGACCTCTGGCGCCGCCCCCAACAGTGACGCGGGCGTTCGACTGGTGCTCAGCGGTACCTCGGACACCAGGTACCCGGTCTCACCTTCGCCGAGTTGCTGATCCACGGTGCCATCGGGTGCAATGAAGCCACTGATGCCCGTAGTCGACGCAACCACCACGGCTCTACCGGCATTTAGCGCCCGCAGCCGCTCGATATCCCATTGTTGCGCCGGCTGTCCGGTTCCCTGATAAGTGGCATTGTTCGTTTGCACAGTGATCACTTCCGCGCCGCCGGCAATTACGGAGGTAAAGACATCGTCGTAGGCGACCTCGAAGCAGATAGCGTCACCGACCACCACTCCCCCGATGTTCAGAATCCCCGGCTCGGTTCCACGCACAAAGTCGCGCGGCACACGGTCGAAGCGTCCGATCAAGGCCGTCAGCTGATCGCGGAACGGTAGAAACTCCCCGAAAGGAACCGGGTGCATCTTCACGTAGCGTTCGCCCGGTCCGGACACGGGATCCCACACAATGCCGGCGTTCGCGACCTTCGTCGGATCCTCAGTGGTGAGGACCACACCCACAAGCACCGGCGCGTCGATCGCCTGAACTGCCTCGTCGATAAGCGCTGCGGCCGAGGGATCGCGAAAGGGATCAATATCGGAGGCGTTCTCGGGCCAGACGACAAAGTCCGGTGGCGGCTCGGCTCCCGCATCCACTGCAGCCGCTAGCGCCAAGGTTTCATCCACATGGTTCTGCAGAACTGCCCGACGCACCGACAAAGCGTCCATGCCCGTTCCGGGGGTCCCTCCCTGTACGACGGCCACCGTCGCCGTTGATTCCTGCCCGCCCACGGTCAGCGGGCGCGGGATCACGAGGATCGCGACGATGACCGCCGCCGCGGGGAGCGCAACAGGGACAAACTTCCGCCGCCGTATCGACTCGACTGTGAGTACCGCGAGCGCGACGACGAGAAAGGTCAGGCCAGCCATTCCTGCGATTGAAGCGAGCGCACTCACCGGTGAATTGCCTTGCGAGAACGCGATCTCTCCCCACGGAAAGCCACCCAAAGGGACGCGGCCTCTGAGTGCTTCCATAACCACCCAGGCCGACGGCACCCAAAGCACCGAACCGCGTAGCCGACTCAGCGGTGCCACCAGCGCACCGAGGGCGGCGTTCCACAAAGCGCAGTACGCGGCTAGCAGGATCCACGCGTCCATGCCGATGACCGTCATCCACGACAGCAGTACGAGGAAGAAGGTGAGCCCATAGATGAATCCGGTCAGGGCCCCGCGGCGGCAACGTGTACGCCATTGCACCGCCAACACGCCAATCACCCCTACGAAGGCCAGCGGCCACGAGCCGATCGGAGCGAACGCTAAGGCGGTAACCACGCCGGACACCGCAGCGATCGCGACAGCGGCGAGTACGCCTATTCGGGACTGCGAATCTGGATCAACCACTGTCCGCCCCGACGACGTCGTCACCGAAGACAACCCGACCGTGAACCCACGTTGCCAGGCACTCCGGTAGATCTCCTGTCAAAACCGGGAGCCCGGGAGTTCCGGATCGGGGGTCGGTCGACCAACCCGCGACCCTGGTATCCGGAACATGAACGTCGCGTTCTGCGACCCGCCACGCGGCGAGGTGTGCTGGCGCCCCGACGGAAATCACACCGGCCCGGGAATCGCCGATGGCACGCCATCCTCCTCTGGTCGCCGCCGCGAACGCGGCGCGCGCCGTCATGCGTTCGTCGGGCACCGTGTGGTTGGTTGCCGCTCGCACGATGGACCAGGGATCGATGGGCGTGACGGGGCTGTCAGAGTTCAGAACTAGGTGTCCTCCAGCGGCCACGATCGTCGCGAAGCGATTCATGGAGCCGGCGCGCTCGTGGCCCAACCGCGTGGCGTACATGCCGTCGGGCACACCCCACAGTGCATCGAATATCGGCTGCATACTCACACACGCCCCGAGGTTGATGACCGTGGCGATGTCGGCATCGGACAGCATTTCGGCATGCTCGAGTCGGTGGCGGCGCGCTCGCAGCATCTGTTCGCCGACAATGTCGGCGGCTCGACGGAAGCCAGCGGCTACTGCCGCGCAGGCGGCGTCGCCGATGACGTGGAAACCGGCTTGGAATCCTGCCCGGGTGGCCTCGACCAGGTGGTCGGCGATGTCGTCCTCAGACAGATACAAGACACCGCGTATGTCGGCTGCATCGCAGTACGGCCGATCTAAAGCCGCCGAGTGCGAGCCGAGCGAACCATCGACAAAAAGGTCTCCGCCGACGCCACTGGCACCGAGTTCTCGGGCTTGTTCAATACCGCCCTCGGATGCGAGTTGGCCCCAGTAACCCTCGACCTTGGGGCCAGCTTTGTCGCCCGCTAGCTCAAGAAGGGTCCGCAGATCCTCTGCGCCCCCGATCGTGGGACCACCCATCTCGTGGAGAGCCACGACTCCCCTCGATGCCGCCAAAGACAGCGTTGCCAGTTGTGCCTCTCGGCGGTCCCGCGTTGATATTTGCTCGAACGCGAGCTCGCGAATGAGGTGGTGCGCGCTCTGCGAGACGGCTCCTTCGGAAGAGAAACCCGCTACCCCATCGACACCCCGGCATCGATCGACAAGCGAGGTGGAAACCAGTGCCGAGTGGACATCGATGCGAGACATATACACGTGCTGGCCTCGTGCGGCTTGGTCGATCTGGCTCCGGCTTGGTAAGCGGGGATCCGACCACATCGTTTCATCCCACCCGTGCCCGTATATGAACCCCGTCGTCGATTCCATCGCCCGCCTCTCGACCGCGTCGAGGACATCCTGGGCACTACGGGTATCCGATAAATCGAGTCCCACGAGCCGCAGACCCGTGCTGGTCGCATGCACGTGAGAGTCCACGAAGCCGGGTGCCACAAAAGCACCCTCAAGATCCACCACCCGATGAGCGAGGTCCGTGTGAACACGGGCCCCCGCATCATCACCCACCCAGGTGATCACTCCATCGTCGATCATGAGCGCGGTCGCGAACGGGTCCGAAGACGAGTAGACCTCGGCGTTCACCAGCAGTGTGCGTGTGGATGCGCTCACGCAGGAATCCGCATCAGATCGCGACTCAGAGTGTTCAGGTTGCGTCGCCCGTCCTCGGTGCACACCACGATGTCCTCGATCCGGGCACCGAAGCGTCCGGGCACGTAGAAGCCCGGTTCGATACTGAAGGCCATGCCGGGCTTGAGAAGGTCGGTATTACCTTTGACCAGGTACGGCTCTTCGTGACTCTCGAGCCCGATCCCATGACCGATCCGGTGAATGAAGTAGTCGTCGAGGGGTCGCCCGTCCAGGTGATGGTCGTGCATCAGGCCTCGGGCATGAGCGTCGATCGACTCGCAGGTCCGCTGGCCGTTGACGAATGCGACGCTTGACTCTTGTGCGTGGCGCAGCACCTCGAATGCTGCGCTGTAATCGGCACTTGCCTCACCGATGACGTAGGTTCGCGTGCAGTCACTGCGATAGCCGCCCGGCATAGTCCCACCGATGTCGATCACGATCGGATCACCGACACCAATGACGCGCTCGGAGACCGAATGATGCGGGTTAGCGCCATTGGGGCCACTGGCCACGATGACGAAGTCCACACCTGTGTGCCCGGCGTCGATGATCGCGGCACTGATGCGGTGAGCCACCGCGCTTTCGGTCATCCCTGGTCGGACCATCGACGGGACGAGACGGTGTACCGATTCAATTGCCGCGGCCGCTTCCTGCAGGAGTTCGATCTCGGTCGATGTCTTCTGCTGCCGCAGATCGTTGAGAATCGATCCCGCGAGCACCTGGGGCCGGTCGTTGATGACCTGCCGCAGTCGCAATACCCGCTGTGCCCACATGTGGTCGTCCACGGCGATCGCTCCGGACGCGCCGTCATAGACCAGGTCCGCCACGATAAGGAAGGGATCTTGGGTCTCCGTCCACGTGATGACATCTCCGCCGTGGCGAGCAAAGGTGGATTCGCGGGCCTCGCCAGCTTCCAGAGCCGGTGCTACCAAGACGGGTGAGCCGTCCCGTGGGATGACGAGTGCGGTGAGGCGCTCGAGTGGCTTCGCGTCGTAGCCGGCGATGTACTGCAAATCTGCTCCCGGTGTGACGACCATGGCCGCCACGTCATCGTCGTGCATGGCTACTTGCAGGCGCGAGAGCAGTTCGAGTTCCACGGGATAACCGTAAGGCGTGCCAGACTTCCGCCGTGCCCACCTCGAATGTCGACGTCATGATCCTCGACACAGCGTCGTTGTACTACCGATCGTTCTACGCCCTGCCCACGTCCATGACAGCGCCCGATGGGCACCCGCACAACGCGATTCGTGGCGTGCTGCAGACCATTGAACGACTGCGGGGCATTTATCAGCCACGAACGCTCTTATGCGCCTGGGACACCGATTGGCGCCCCGAATGGCGGGTCAACCTCATCCCGAGCTACAAAACACACCGCGTCGAGGAAGAGTCTGCTGCGGGGGATGAAGAAGCCGAACCCGATGAACTCGGCCCACAAATTGGCGCCATCCGCGAGATTCTGGAGGCTTGGGGTGTACCGGTCGTGGGCGTTCGGGAGTTTGAAGCCGACGATGTCGCCGGGACGCTTGCTCGAGCAGCGAGTGACGGGGGTTATTCCACGGTGGTCGTCACCGGTGATCGTGACTTCGTGCAACTCGTCGGCAGGGAGGTCCGTGTTGTCATGACCGTGAAGGGTGGGATGGATTCATGGCCGCTGTTGGATGCCGATGCCGTGGTCGAGCGTTTCGGTGTCACCCCGTCGCAGTATCTCGACGTCGCAATCCTGAAAGGTGACCCATCCGATGGGCTGCCCGGTGTGCCGGGCATTGGGGAGAAGACCGCGGTCGCGCTGATTAGCGCTTTTGGCACCCTGGAGAAGGTGCGACAGGCCAGCGCAACTGAATCTGTTGAACGACCACTCACTCCGCGACTCGCGCGGCTCGTCGTGGAGAACATGAAATACCTGGACGCCGCCGAACGTGTCGCGGCCATCAGGCGCGACGTTCCCATCCCCCACCTCCAGAACATCGTGAGTCAACCAATCCCCACCGCAGCGAGCCACCCGCAGACGTGGGAGAACCTGCTTGCCGAATGGGGGGTGCAGCGTTTCGCTCAGGGAGCGGTGGGCTGAAAAGACACCACTCCCCTGTCCAAGGCGTTGGCTGCCTCACGGGCAGCGGCCGTCACCTGCGAATCGCTCGCGGCCTGGGAGAT
Source organism: Rubrivirga sp. (assembly GCA_002729215.1). Classification (GTDB taxonomy): domain Bacteria; phylum Actinomycetota; class Actinomycetes; order S36-B12; family S36-B12; genus S36-B12. The sequence goes on along the minus strand of PBTV01000012.1, from coordinate 29,865 downwards.
CTGCTCCAACACATCGATGACCTGACGGGTCCAACGAACGAAATCCCCGGCACTGACGTCGTTGCTCGTCAGCACCGTGAGCAGGCTCGCTCCGCGTGCCCAGCGATACACAGCCCAGACCAAGCCCGCGTCGGGTTCGGGTTCGGGATTGAGTCGGTGAGCCCGCTCTATCTCGCTCAGACGCGCCCAGACGCGGTGCACGCCCGTCAGGGCGGTCTCTACAGCCCCGCCGGGCACCGCCGGCCCCACGTCGCCTTCCGAACGGCGAGCCTCGTATACGATCGCCGCGACCACGGAGGCCAGTTCGTGCGGCTCCAATCCGCTCCACACGCTGGCACGCAGGCACTCCGCAATGAGCAAATCCGATTCCGAATACAGCACGCCCAGCATGCGCCCCTGGTCGGTGACGTGGAGGTTGTCCGTGGTTCCCGCCAGGTAGCCAAGTTCGGTCAGCGTCTCGCACACGCGGTCGAACTGACGCGCGATGCTGTGTGTTCGCGCGGCAATACGGCCATCCAATTCGGCAATCTGTCGCTCCGCACGGTAGTACCGCTCCGCCCAGCGGGCATGGGCTTCGCGTTCTTCACATCCGTGGCAGGCGTGCGCGCGCAACCGCGAACGCATGTCGGAGATTTCGTCGCCAGAGTCCACCCCGGAGTCCGCACCTGGGTTTCGGCTCGTGCTCGCGTTCGCGGCCGAGCTACTGTGCGCTGACTCAGCAACGGCGACAGCCCGCTGAGCCAAGTCGCGCTTCATGCCGGAGTCCTTGGCGGAAAAGTGGCGAGGAATCTTGACGCGTCCCAACACCTCGAGCGAGCCAGGTACTTCGACCGTGGAGATCCGTCGGATCTGTCGCTCGGCGGTCAACACTTGCGGCCGGGGATCCGCCGGTCGATCAGCCGCCGCAAGCACCACCGCGGGCCCCGCACGCTTACCGCGCGGAATGCGAATAACGTCACCGGACCGCAGTGCCATCAGAGAATCCTCGGCATTCGTCTTCCGCGCCATCTGAGATCGACGTCCGGCCCTCTTGTCCGCCCGGGACAGTTCTTCACGCATGCGGGCATATTCGGTGAAATCACCTAGGTGGCAGAACATTGCTTCTCGGTAGCCGACCTGTGCTTCACGCAGACGTGTGGCTTCGGCGCTGAGCCCCACGACGGATTGATCCGCCTGAAATTGTGCGAAGCTTGTTTGCAGAAGATCACGGGAACGCTGACGCCCGATAGTGCCGACCAGGTTCACCGCCATGTTGTAAGAAGCCCGAAACGATGACTTCAGCGGATACGTGCGGGTGGATGCCAATCCAGCCAGGACCTCCGGATCCAGATCATCGGACCACAGGACGACAGCGTGCCCTTCCACATCGATGCCACGACGGCCGGCCCGTCCGGTCAGTTGGGTGTACTCCCCCGCACTCAAATCCGCGTGCACCTCGCCGTTCCACTTGACGAGCCTCTCCAACACAACACTCTTGGCAGGCATGTTGATACCGAGCGCGAGAGTTTCAGTGGCAAACACGACCTTGATCAGACCTTGTTGGAACAGATCCTCGACGACTTCCTTGAATGCCGGGAGCATGCCGGCGTGGTGGGCCGCGATGCCCCTCTCCAGGGCCTCGGCCCAGTCGACGTAGTCCAGTGCCGCGAGATCCTCGTCTGAGATTCCCATCGTTCGTTCGGCGATGGTTGATCGTATGCTTTGTCGCTCATCGGCGGTTGTCAGCCGAATCGTCGATCGCAAACACTGCTGCACCGCGTCGTCGCACCCGGCACGGCTGAACAGAAAGTAGATGCACGGGAGGAGGCCATCATTGCCGAGCTCTTCCACGACATCGCTACGCCAGGGCGTGAGTTTGGCTCGCCGATGACGCTGGTGCCGACCTCGTGAACCTCGTCTTGATCCCCCGTGGTTGGGCAAACCGGATCGAACTCCGCGCTCAAGGGTAATGAGTTCGGGGTTGACGTGGTGCCCATCCGAGAAGAGGTCGTAAAGGTGGTGGCCCGCCATGACGTGTTGCCACAGCGGAACTGGCCGGTGCTCTTCGACGATGACTTCCGTGTCGCCACGCACCGTGGACAACCATGCACCGAACTCTTCTGCGTTCGACACCGTCGCGCTCAGCGCGGCGACGACAACCTCTGACGGCAAGTGGATGATGATTTCTTCCCACACGGCGCCCCGGAATCGATCCGCGAGGTAGTGGACCTCGTCCATCACCACGTGGCTGAGGTTGTCCAGCGTCGTGGAGCTGGCGTACAGCATGTTGCGAAGGACTTCAGTTGTCATGACGACGACGGGCGCCTCGCCATTGATGGATGTGTCGCCGGTCAAGAGCCCCACGGTCTCCCGCCCGTATCGTTCCACCAACTCGGCGTACTTCTGGTTCGAGAGAGCCTTGATGGGGGTCGTATAGAAGCACTTGGTCCCCGACTGCACGGCACAGTGGATCGCAAATTCGCCTACAACGGTTTTGCCGGATCCGGTCGGTGCGGCAACGAGGACCCCCCGGCCCTCTTCTAGCGCGCGACACCCCGTCAGTTGGAATTCATCCAGTGCGAAGTCGTACAGGCGAGCAAACTGCTCGGACTGGGGCGTTGCCAAACGTTGCCGAGAAGCTGCATAGCGATCAGCGGGCGAAACACCAGACACAGCGGCCACCTTAGGCGTGGTAGACGTCCAACACCTCCAGGGCGCGGTGGCTGAGGGCGACCGTTGCGGGCAGGGGTCCGATTCGTTCGCCGTCGGCGTACACAATCGAGTCCGGCGCATCTATCCGAAGCCGTTCGGCTGTCCACGATGTCACCGACGGATGGTCGATATGGCGACCGGAGTACACGCGGGGCAAAACCGAGACGAACGTTCTCTTGGGAGCGTTCGTTACCAAGGTCACGTCCAGCAGTCCGTCGGCCATATCCGCCGCCGGACACACCAACATGCCCGATCCGTAGGCGGGTCCGTTGCCGATGGCTAGCACCATGCCCGCCATGCTGCAATCATCACCATCGCTATCGATGGAGTACCAACGGGGGCGAAAAGTCGGCAATTCCCGGGCGACGCCCAGCAGGTATCGAGCCTTTCCCACTCGCGACGGCATGGCATTGGCGCGCTCGTTGACATCCGAGTCAAACCCGCACGAGAGAACCCCAAGGAAATATTGGGGTTCACCGTCCCCGCACTGCACCGAGCCCACGTCAACCGCGCGATATCGCTCATCGGCAACCGCGTCGGCGAAAACGTCGCTGGGCGACACGAGAGTCTCGGGCTGGCCCTCAGCGTCTGCGTCGGTCGAATCCGTTTCCGCGTTCGTCAGGTGCAGGCCGCGATCAATGTCGTTTCCGGTGCCCACGGGCCAGATGGCAAGGCGAGGCGAAGCCACATCGGCCCGCATCACGCCTTGAAGGCAATCGTGCACGGTGCCATCCCCACCGCAGGCAATGACAAGGCCGCGGGAAGCTGTCTCCATGGCGGTCCGCACGGTATCGTCTCGATTCGAAGCGACGTGCACGTGCACAGACATACCCGCATCGGCGCACGCTCGAGCCAAAGTGCTCGCTTGGTCAACCGCACGCCCCCCACCTGCGGTGGGGTTCACGATGATCTTGATCACGGATTCTCAGCAATGGGTGAGGCTTCATCGTCGTCCCATTCACGGTAGTCCGGTTCACCGAGACCTCGTCGGGCTCGACGCCGGTCATTGAGAAGAGCAATTCCGACGGCGATCACAACCAGCATGAGGATGGGCCCAGCCAACAACACGAGGTTGATGGGATCGCCCGTCGGCGTGGCGATGGCCGCGAAAATGAAGACCACGAAGATGATCCACCGCCACCACGACATGAGGCGCTTGCCCGTCAGGATTCCCGCGAAATTCAACGTGACGATGAACAGTGGTGTCAGAAAGCCAACTCCGAAGACGATCACCGTTCGGATGAAGAATCGGAGATATCGATCGACGGACACGATGTTCTCTACATTCTCTGGTGTGAATCCCAGAAGAATTTCGAGCCCGAACGGAAGCACGAAATACGCAAGGGCAGTGCCGGCGAGGAACAATGGAAAAGCAACCGCAACAAACGCGATCCCCCATCGCTTCTCGTGCTTGTGCAACCCGGGCGTGACAAATCGCCAGAGCTGATAGAGCCACACCGGTGATGCCAGAACTATTCCCGCGATAGCCGCGACTTGCAGCTGCAAGATGAAGGGGTCTGTGACCCCGGTCAGGGCCAGGGTGACATCGCGACCCTCTGCTTGCGCCTGCTCGACAGCGCCCTCGAACGGCTGACTTAGTAGTTCGAAAATCGTCGGATAGGCGATCCAGCCACCCACCATGCCGACAACGACGGCGATTCCCGACTTAACCAGACGGGAGCGCAACTCACGTAGATGTTCGGTGAGCGGCATTGCCGCCTTTTGTTCATTGCCCTGCTCTTGTACTGCCACAGGGGCGCTTAGCCGTTGTTGGTTTCCGTGGAACGCTCACCAGAATCGTGTTCGATGGGTTCGGAGTTGGCTGGGGGTGCGTCGCGCGAGGGCGACTCAATTGCGCTCGGTGGTGCAGGTGGCTGGGCAGAGTTGCTGCCCGAGGCATCAGCCGAGGATTCCTCGTCCTCTTCCCCATCGACGAGCCCCTTGGTCTCAGCCTTGAAAATGCGTAGCGACCGTCCCAGGCCACGAGCAGCGTCCGGAAGGCGCTTGGCGCCGAACAGCAACAGCACCAGGGCGACGATGATGAGCAGTTCCTGCCATCGCAAGTTAGGCATTGTCCAGGCTCCTTCGATTGCGCGCGGGTGGGAGCGTGCCCCCCCATGTTAGCCGGGATGCAGCCGGGAATGGGCAGCCTGTCGAACTAGACTCCGTACCTCCACCGGTTCGACAACGGACACCATGCCCGCGTGTCCCATCACCCACCGCGCGAGCCAATTATCCGAGGCGTAGCGGATTTCCGCAAAGACGCCATCCTCCGGGTCCTCACCCGCACCTTCCGCAGATGTCTCGGGTGCCTGCACCACAGGTTCAGAGTCCAAAATCCAAAACGCTTCGGGGGCTATGTGAATCAACGCTGTACTCATGTTCTCTGGGTCGCGCCGAAGTGCCGGAGGGTCCTCACCTGCCGGGGCGCTAGGCGGCGCATCGTCGAGAGCCGGCGAGCAGGAGACGATTCTGTCTGTTCGAAAGGTTCTCACGTCGTCTGCAAGAAAACACCAGGCATGCACGTACACGAATCCATCGACAGAAAAACTGCTGCGCGGTTGGATGCGACGCATCTCAATGACGTCCGCGTGTCCAGATGCGTACTCAATTTCCACCACTGACCCGTGGGATATTGCGTCATCCAACGTTGCGATAAGAGACGATTGATCGGCCATCGTGATGTCGAGCGTGAGCGTGGGTTCTCCAAGGGCCTCCAACTTGACCATCGCCGAGAGAATGGAGTGTTGCGCCTGGGCACCCGGAAGGTTATTCAGAACCCTCAGGCCCAGATGCAGGGCGGCGACCTCTTCACCCGTGAGACGCAAGGGCCTTTCCAACGTAATGGGATCGAGGACGTGGATGCGGTCGTCGTCCCAGAACTGTATGTCGACGAGCTGGTCCGGTCCGTATCCGGGAATCCCACACACGATCAACTGCCACAGATCCTTGGAGAGTTGTTCCTCGGAGATCTGAAAGTGCGAAGCAGCCTCAGCGATGGTGATCCCATCGTGCGCCCGCAGCCACGGGACAAGGGCCAAGAGCCTGGACAGTCTCTCGGGAGCGGTCTCACTCATGAGTGGTCGGCTTCCAGTTCTTCGAGTCCTCGGCGGAACGCGGAGACTACGTCCTGGGGGAACACCGGATACACGTCCGGCCCTGCGCGCCACAGCAGAGATAGCGCCCGCCTTGACGAATCACGGATGGTGCACACCGAGCCCATGTCAGAACCGCTGGACGAAAGGTCGGGTGGCGCTGGACGAAAGGTCGGGTGGCGCCGCAACTCCGCCCCTTGCCGTGCCGGAAGCACGAAACCGATCTCTAGATCATCCTCGGAGTCTTCGGCATCTACCGCTGGCGCCGCGGGCCGCTCGGTCGTGCTGGACTCTGCGGTCACGGTGACCGATCCCTCGATGCGGGAAACCCGAAAGGTACGCGCACTTCCGCGTTCGTGATCCCACCCACTGAGATACCAGCGGCCGTCGTCGGCGTGCAACGTCCAAGGATCGACGCGTCTGCTGGATTCGGTCCCCTCGGGCTTGCGATAGGAGAATCGAACGACCTTTTGATCTCGCACAGAACGCATAAGCGGCAACAGGGCTGCATCGCTGGCGCTCACGTGGGCGAAGCTCGGGATCGCTGCGGGCTCCGATACGAGAGTGGGGACCGCTCCGGTCGACTCGAGCTTGCGCACCGCCGTGGTCGCGGTCGCACGCAAGATGGCGTCGTCCCACACCAATGCTGCCAAATTCAAGGCCAACAGTTCATTGGCGTCGAACGAGACGTCCCGGGTCGCGTACTCAGCGGTGTCGATCAGGTACCCCAGCACCTCACCGTGCGCATCCGCGATCGTCTCGATGGGTATGCCCATGGATCGCAATTCATCTTTGTCCCGCTCGAACATTCGCTCAAAGGCAGCCGTCGATGCCGAAGGGTCATACCCAACGACGCTCAATTGGACGGCTTGGCGCGAGATCGGTGAGCGCGCCGCCATTAGGGCGATGACCAGGTTGAGGAGACGCTCTGTGCGCGTCACCTGCGAGCTAGCGGACATCCAGAAGATCGATCACGAAAACCAAAGTGGCGCCGGAGAGCCGGTGCCCAGATCCGGCGGGGCCGTAGGCGAGCTCCGGAGGGATCACCAATTGACGGCGTCCGCCGACCTTCATGCCCGGGATCCCCTCCTGCCACCCCGCGATGAGTCCAGACAAGGGAAAGACGATGGATTCCCCCCGATCCCAGGACGCGTCGAACTGCTCACCTGTGCTGAAGTCGACACCGACATAGTGAACCTCGACGGTGTCTCCAGCCACCGCAGCAGAACCGCTGCCCTCCACGATGTCATCGATGACGAGTTCGTTGGGCGGTGGCCCGTCAATGAAGTCGATCTCTGGCTTCTCGTTCACTAGCTCTCCTTTACGAGGGTTCCTACGGTTGATTACCCGGCACCTACACCCCGCAATTCAACGATGAACAGCAGCGTCTCCCCGGGCTCTATCCCAGGTGGCGGCGAATCTCCATAGGCCAGGTCACTGGGGATCAGCAGTACGCGCCGCTCGCCCACTTGCATGCCCGGGATACCGTCCACCCATCCTTGAATCAGCTGACCTTGAGACAGCGGGAAGGTAGCGGCTGTCCCGCGCGCCCAGGACGCATCGAACAACGCTCCCGTGGATAAGCCAACGCCGCAATACTCGACCGTGATGAGGTCATCGAGTGCCGCCGTATCACCCGATCCGGCGCGCAACTCCGCCGTGATGAGGTCACTCACGGGCGCGGCCCCCTCAGCCACGTACACCACCGGCACGTCCTCATCGAGTACCGATACGTCGGACGTGATGGACGCCCCCGACGCCGAATCCGCCGTCACCGGCTCCCCCGGATTGCCGCAGTCGGTGACCAGATACGTCTGTGACGCGGCCGCAGGTGTGGCGACAGGGGCATCCGAGGAATCAGATGAGCATGCCGTCGCGGAGATGAGCACGAGGGCCGCTGCCCCAAGAACGATTTTCACCACTGCAGGCTACGCCACTCCCACTCACATGCTCGCAAGTAGGCGTTCGACTCGCTCGTCCACATTCGCGAAGGGGTCCTTGCACAGAACCGTTCGTTGTGCCTGATCGTTCAGTTTCAGGTGGACCCAATCCACGGTGAAGTCACGCCGCCGCTCTTGGGCACGTTTCACGAAGTCGCCTCGCAACTTGGCTCGAGTTGTTTGCGGCGGCACTTCTTTCGCTTCGAATACCTCGGCGTCATTGGTCACGCGGGCTGCCAGGCCCTTGCGTTCCAGCAAGTAGAACAACCCACGCTGACGGCTAATGTCGTGATAAGCCAGATCGAGCTGAGCGATGCGGACGTCATCGAGCGCTAGATCATGCTTCTTCATGTATCGATCAAGTAGCCGCTGCTTAATCACCCAGTCGATTTCAGTTTCCACTGCACTGAAGTCCTGCGCCTCCACAGCCTTCAGGCCCCGCTCCCACAAGTCCATGACCCGATCGATCATGGGGTCGGCTCTTAAGCCACGCCGATCGACGTATTGCGCCACCTTCTCGAGGTATTCGGTCTGCATCTGCAATGCAGTGACCTCCCGACCATTGTTTAAGGTGACTGTGCGCGTACCCGTTGTGTCGTGACTGATTTCTCGGATGGCCCGAATGGGGTTCTCGAACGACAGATCCCTCATCACCGCACCTGACTCCAGCATGCGCAGCACGAGGTCGGCTGCTCCCACTTTCAACATTGCAGTGGTCTCGCTCATGTTGCTATCTCCGACGATGACGTGCAGTCGGCGATACAAGTCAGCGTCCGCGTGTGGCTCGTCGCGGGTGTTGATGATGGGCCGGGACCGCGTCGTTGCGCTGGATACCCCTTCCCAGATGTGGTCTGCGCGCTGGCTTACGCAGTAGCGAGCACCTCGAGGGGTGTTGAGAACCTTACCCGCGCCCGTAATGATCTGACGCGAAATAAGGAACGGGATGAACCCCTCCGCCAGGGCGAGAAAGTCGGTGGAGCGATCGACGAGAAAGTTCTCGTGACATCCGTAGGAGTTGCCCGCCGAGTCGGTGTTGTTCTTGAACAGGTAGATGTCGCCAGCAATGCCCTCTTCGCGGAGCCGCTGCTCCGCATCCACACACAAGCCTTCCAAGATCCGTTCCCCAGCCCGATCATGCGTGATCAACTGCTGCACGCTGTCGCATTCCGCGGTCGCGTATTCGGGGTGGCTGCCCACATCCAGATACAGCCGAGACCCATTGCGCAGAAAGACATTGCTGCTTCTTCCCCACGCAACGACGCGCCGAAACAAGTAGCGTGCTACCTCGTCAGGGCTCAGTCGACGCTGACCCCGGAAGGTGCAGGTGACGCCGTATTCGGTCTCAATTCCGAAAATGCGGCGATCCATACGACCACTGTATGAGTTTCGCGCCCGAAACGCAGAGCCTTAGGCGCTCAGCAGCAGGTCGGCTAGCTCATCGCCTTCCAACCGGTGGAACAGGCGCCTGGGTTGAGTTCTGTCCAATATGGCCACCTCGAGGTCATCCGCGCTCAATGACCGGTCCTCGTCCGTCCCGTGTTGTCCCAGTGCCGTGACCGCCTGGTGCAGGGACGTCCCCAGATCCTGGTTCGGTTGCCACACGGCGGACATCGCACCCTCGATCGCCTCAGCCGACCCCCCCATCGCGACGAATCCGCGTTCGTCTGCCACCGAGCCGTCGAAGGTGAGGCGGTACATCTGATCTGCGGACTCATCCGCACCGACCTCCGCGACCACGATCTCGACCTCATACGGCTTTGCCGTCTCGGTGAAGATGGATCCGAGGGTTTGTGCATAGGCATTCGCCAGGGAACGACCAGTCACGTCGCTCCGGTCGTAGGAGTAACCCCGTAGGTCAGCCAGACGAATGCCGGCCACGCGCAGGTTTTCGAACTCGTTGTACTTGCCGACCGCCGCGAAACCGATTCGGTCATAGATTTCGCTGATCTTGTGCAAGGCCTTTGACGGGTTCTCGGCAACGAAAACGACGCCTTGCGTGCACTGAACGACGACGACGCTGCGTCCTCTGGCGATTCCCTTCCGTGCAAAGTCCGCCTTGTCCTTCATGATCTGCTCTGGCGCAACGTAGAACGGGACACTCATGATGGATCCCCCGTCACGCTTGCGTGAGGTCCATCCGGACGACCGAGTCGCTCCGCCATCATCCGCTCCACATCCTGTGCCAGCCGGCTCTCGTCTATGTGCTGGACTCCCAACGCGGTGACGACGGAGACCATCGGGAAAATACGTCGTGCAAGGTCGGGCCCACTGGTCGCACTGTCATCGTCTGCGGCGTCGTACAGGGCTTCCAACGCCACGCGGACCGCAGCATCGGCGTCGGCATCCGGGCGAAATAACTTCTTCAGCGAACCACGGGCGAAGGAAGATCCCGAACCGACGCCGTGAAAGTCGTGCTCCTCATAGCGCCCACCCGTGACGTCGTACGAGAAGATTCGCCCGCGTTCCTGGGTCGCATCGAATCCCGCCAAAAGCGGGACCACCGCAAGGCCCTGCATGGCCATACCCAGATTCGCGCGTAGCAGTGACGACAGGCGGTTGGCCTTGCCTTCGAGCGACAGCGGGGTGCCTTCGATCTTTTCGTAATGCTCGAGTTCGACCTGGAAAAGGTGTACGAGTTCGACAGCGAGACCAGCGGTGCCTGCAATACCGACAAGAGAGAAGGCGTCAGTTTCGAAGACCTTCTGTACATCACGCTGGGCGATGATGTTGCCCATCGTCGCTCGGCGATCGCCGGCCATGACAACTCCGTCGCGGCAGACGAGCGCAACGATCGTTGTTCCGTGGGGTGCGTCGAGACCGTTCGACACACCGGTAGCAGCAGACCCCGCCGATCGGCCGACAGTCGACGCATTACCCGAGGCGTTCAAGAACTCCGTGAAGGACGCGGTTCCAACCAAACCGAACGCAGACGGGGAGTCGTGGCTCACTGCCCGCCCTTTTGCACAAACGACTTCACAAAGTCCTCAGCGTTGGATTCGAGCACACCATCGATCTCGTCGAGGATGGCATCGACGTCACCGTCGAGGGCGCTATCGGTTTCCTTCGCGGCCGGCGCCTGAGCCTCCTCGTCGTGTTGATCACGGCGATTCGCCTTGCGATATTCAGCATTCTCTTGACCGGGCATGGCACCAGGCTACCGGTCTAGTCCTCCGTTAGCGCATCGATCAAAGACGCAGCGTCCGGACTGGCGTCCAGGATGTGCGACACGTGACCGTACGTGCCTCGCGTGGGCTCGAGTGTGGGGACGCGTAGGAGGGCTTCGCGCTGCGGTATGTCAAACACCACGGAGTCCCAGGAGGCTGCGGCAATGGACTCCGGATAGCGACGCACGCACTCGCCCCGAAAATATGCGCGTGTGTCCTGGGGCGGCTGCTGGCGAGCGCGATCAACCTCTTCGTCATCGAACATCCGGGTCAGGCGCCCCCGCTGCTCCAATCGAGCCGCGAGGCCCTTGTCACTGCGGATGTCCGCGTACTGCAGATCGACCAAATGCAGTCGAGGATCATCCCAGGCAAGCCCATCACGCCGGACGTACCCTTCGAGCAGGCTCAACTTCGCCACCCAGTCGATCGTGCTGGCAACACTCATCCGATCGCTCTGCAGGCGGTCAAGGTGGTCGCCCCACATGGTCAAGACTTCTTTCGTCTGTTCGTCAAAATCCGCATCGGTGCGTGATTGGCAGTAGTTCCACGCGTGTTCCAAAAAGGCCCGCTGCATATCGATAGCTGTCCACTGGCTGCCCCGCGACACAGCGATGACGTGCGTCAGCGTGGTGTCGTGAGAAACCTGGTGCATCTCCCGAACCGGATCCACCGGCATGGCATCGAAGGTGTCCAGGTAGCCGTCCTCGATCATGGAGAGAACGATCGCCGTGGTTCCCATCTTGAGAAACGTCGCAGTGTCACTCATGTTGGCGTCCCCAACAATCACGTGCAGCCGTCGGTACTTCTCTGGATCGGCATGCGGCTCATCCCGAGTGTTGATGATCGGTCGCTTGAGCGTGGTCTCGAGGCCGACCTCCACTTCGAAGAAGTCCGCACGCTGACTCAATTGAAAAGCACTCGTTTGGCCCTCTTGACCGATCCCCAGTCGCCCGGCGCCGGTGAACACCTGTCGAGAAATGAAGAAGGGCGTCAAATGACGCACGATGTCGGCGAACGCAGTGGTCCTTCGCATCAGATAGTTCTCGTGGCAGCCGTAGGACGCGCCCTTGTTGTCGGTGTTGTTCTTATAGAGCAGGATCCGCTCGCCACCGGGCGCGGCGACAGCGGCCTCGGCGGCGGCGTTCATGACGTTGACACCGGCGCGATCCCACAACACCGCGTCGCGGGGATTGGAAACCTCAGGTGTCGAGTACTCCGGATGGGCATGATCCACGTATAGCCGAGCTCCGTTCGGCAAGATCACGTTCGCCAGTCCTAGGTCCTCGTCGGTCAACTGGGTGGCATCAGCCTCACTCCGTGACATGTCGAAACCACGCGCATCCCGCAGGGGCGATTCCTCGTCGTAGTCCCATCGTGCCTTCGACCTAGCGCCATGAGAAACCAGGTACGCGTAAGCATTGACGATCTGAGAGGACGTGACCATGGCGTTGAGCGTCGGGTGGCCGGGAACGCTGATGCCGTACTCGGTTTCCAAGCCCATGATCCGATGGACGCTCACAGATGAACCTCCGGGTGATTCCTCGCCACTGCGTGTCGCGTGGCGCTACAGGTACTGACCGGTATTGGCAACGTTGTCGATAGAGCGTCCCGGACTTCCACCCTGCTTGCCTTGAATCAGGGTGCGGATGAAGACGATTCGCTCTCCCTTCTTACCGGAGATGCGCGCCCAGTCATCGGGGTTCGTTGTATTGGGCAGGTCTTCGTTTTCTCGGAACTCATCTACGCAGGCGTCCAGCAGGTGCTGCACGCGAATGCCCTTCTCACCAGTATCGAGGAACTCTTTGATGGCCGACTTTTTGGCACGCGACACGATGTTCTCCAGCATCGCACCGGAATTGAAGTCCTTGAAGTACAGAACCTCCTTATCGCCACCTTCGTAGGTCACTTCGAGAAAACGATTCTCGTCGGACTCCGCATACATTCTCTCGATGGCCCGATCAATCATTGACGAGCAGGCAAGGTCCGAATCCCCCGAATGCTCGGCGACGTCGTCGGCGTGTATCGGGAGGCCCGGGACCAGGTACTTGCTCAAGATCTCCCGCGCCGCTTCGGCATCCGGCCGTTCTATCTTGATCTTCACGTCAAGCCGACCCGGGCGCAGAATCGCAGGATCAATCATGTCCTCACGGTTCGATGCGCCGATGACAATGACGTTCTCGAGACTCTCGACGCCGTCGATCTCGCTGAGTAACTGAGGCACGATGGTGTTTTCGACATCGCTGCTCACACCACTACCGCGTGTCCGGAACAGCGAATCCATCTCGTCAAAGAACACGATGACCGGCATACCCTCGGAAGCCTTATCGCGGGCTCGCTGGAAGACGAGTCGGATATGCCGCTCGGTCTCACCGACGTACTTGTTGAGAAGTTCCGGTCCCTTGATGTTGAGGAAGAAGCTCTTCGCCTCCCTGACGCCTGTCTTCTCGGCGACTTTCTTGGCCAGCGAGTTCGCGACCGCCTTGGCAATGAGCGTCTTGCCGCATCCTGGGGGGCCGTAGAGCAAGATTCCTTTCGGTGCCCTCAGTTCGTGCTCTTTGAAAAGCTCAGCGTGCACGTAGGGCAGTTCAACAGCGTCCCGAATCGACTCGATCTGATTGAACAATCCGCCAATCTGGTCGTATCCGATGTCCGGAACCTCTTCGAGGACCAGTTCCTCGACCTCTGCACGGGGCACCTGCTCGATCACGTAGCCGCTGCGGACGTCACACAACAGGGCGTCTCCGGCGCGAAGCCCAACTCCGGCAATCGAGCGCGCGAGACGAACGACTCTTTCCTCATCGGCGTTTGCCACTACGACGCACCGGTCATCTCCGAGCATCTCCTTGAAGGTGACGATCTCGCCGACGACCTCGTAGTCCCGTTTGCCGACGACGTTCATCGATTCGTTGAGCACGACCTCCTGGCCCGCAACCAACGCGTCAACGCCCACGCCCGGGCTTACGGCAACCCGCATTTTGCGTCCCGATGCCATGATGTCAACGGAGCCGTCCTCGTGTGCCTCCACGAACGTCGCATATCCACTTGGGGGCTCACCCAATCGGTCCACTTCCGTTTTGAGCGCCACGATCTGTTCGCGCGCCTCCCGCAGCGTTGTGATGAGGCGCTCGTTGTGATCCTTTTGGGCAGCGAGTTCGCCCCGCACCTCACCCAGGATTGTCTCGACGGCGAGCAAACGACTCTCGGGGCTGGGTTCGGTCATCGAAACCTCCATCTGTCAGCTCCCTGTGGGATTCAGTCCTGACCCTAACCCGGTTCGCCCTCTTCTACCTGATCTGCACCCGGACCCTGGTAATCCTCTCCGTAGGCCCCCGGGGCAGGTCGCCGACGGCGCGGGGATGGCTTCTCCCCCGGCGCCATATGCCGAGCGGCCACCAAAAACCCGGTGTGGCCCGACATCCGGTGATCTGGGCGGACCGCAAGTCCGTCGAGGTGCCACGTCCGAACAATGCTCTCCTCGGCTCGCGGCTCGGTCCATCGCTGTGACAGTCGCATCGTCTCGACCAGGCGGGACAACTGCGTGGTGGTGGCGACGTAGCTGACCAGAGAGCCCCCTGGCCGCAGCACTCGATCGGCAACATCGAGGCAATCCCACGGGGCGAGCATGTCCAAAATGACGGTGTCCTGGCTTCCCGTCGGGATGTCACCGTCTGTTACCTCGACAAGGTCCCGTTCCATCAGCGTCCATGATCGCGGAATACCGCCGAACCACCGGGTTACGTTCTCGCGTGCCACTTCTGCAAAATCCGAGCGTCGCTCGACACTGGTCACCGCGCCCGTGGCACCCGCAGCCTTGAGTAGGTAGCAGGTCAAAGCACCCGATCCAACTCCGGCTTCGAGTAAGCGGGATCCGGAACCGATGTCGCCGAGCGCCACAATCCGGGCAGCGTCCTTTGGGTAGATGACTGCTGCCTGGCGCGGCATGCCGAGCACGTAGTCGTCGAGTTGGGGGCGCTGCACGAGGTAGTCAATCCCGCGCGTCGATGTGGTGATCGATCCCTCGGCCAGCCCCATCAAGGAATCGTGCGGAATCTGCCCACGGTGGGTGTGCACGATGGCACCCGGGACCGTCGTAATGGTGACCTTGACCCCCCGAGTATCGGTCAACTGCACGAGCTCTCCCGCACCGATGGGCCCTCGCGCCCGCGTCGAGACATCCACCGGATCACGCGGAGCTGGTGGATGCGGGGGTCGTTTGCGCGGCACGTGAGGACAGTAGCGACCGCCGCCGGACACGCTGCCGGATGCTCGACGTCTGATGACAGATCTTTTGTGCCAGCTCGTGAACTCAGCACGTCTGCGAGCCGCCTGGGCGAACCGTACGCTTGATCGCGTGTTCCCCACGTCGCTGTCCCCATCCCGGGCTAATGATTTCATGACGTGTCCCCTGCTATATCGGCTTCGCGTCATCGACAAACTCCCGGAACAACCGTCGGCCGCCGCGTTACGCGGGACGCTCGTGCACGCAGCTTTGGAAGAGTTATTCACTGTGCCGGCAGCGCAGAGAACAACCGACACGGCAAGCACGCTGATTGCGCAGCACTGGGATCGCATGCGCCTGGAGGCACCCAAGGATGCGGAAATCCTTGCCCAGGGTCTCGCTCTGAATGAGCCGACCAAGGTTGCGAACGCGGTTTTCGCTCCGATCCAGCGCCTACTGGATGCGTATTTCACCCTCGAGGATCCTCGCCGCGTGGAGCCACACGCCCTCGAGATGGGCGTCTCCACAGAACTCCCGTCGGGTTTGGCGTTGCGTGGATACATCGATCGGGTCGACGTCTCCCCCACGGGGCTCGTGCGTCTGGTGGATTACAAGACGGGTCGCAGCCCTGGAGCAGGATTCGAGGCGAAGGCGTTGTTTCAGATGCGCTTCTACGCCCTGCTGTGGTGGCGGACAACTGGCCAGGTCCCAGCGCGTCTTGACTTGTTGTATTTCGGCGACGGGCAGCGCATCAGTTACGAACCTGCTGAGGACGAGTTGCTCGCAACCGAACGCAAGATCATGGCGCTCAGCGACGCCATCTCTCGGGCGGCCACCCAGGGTTTCCCCGCCACTCCGTCGGCGTTGTGTGGATGGTGCTCGTTCCAGGACTCTTGTCCAGAATTTGGCGGGCAAACGCCACCCATGCCGGCCCTACCGGCGTAGCGCACGCTGATCACTGCCACACCACTCCGCTACAACGCGCCACTACAGGCGCCCATGCCGCCGAGCATCCAGCCACAACTCCTGTGGCTGCCTGTTCTCCAGCGTGTCCACGACCAGGGCGTTTGCGTCATCGATGCGCGCGCCTTGAGGAACCGCAACCACCACACACCCCGCGGTGAGCGCCGACTGCACGCCGATCGGTGAATCCTCCACGGCCAGGCAGTCCTGCGTGGATACGCCGATTGCGTGGGCTGCGGCTTCATAAGGCTCCGGATGCGGCTTACCAGCGGTCACGCTGTCCCCCGTCACTACGACGTCGAAGGGTGCTCCGCCGACATCAGCGCGAATGCGCTCGAGGGACGCATCAACCAAGATCCGCCATGCAGCGGTAACCAGACCCGTGGGAATCTCTGATCGCCGGCAGGCACGGAGGAAATTCACCGCCCCGGGTTGCCAGCGTGGTGGCTGTGAGCGCATCCTCATCTCCACCGCCGACAACAGTTGTCGTCCGACCTCCTCGGCCCGAGCGGGGGCACCGATGCGATCGGCCATATAGCCCGAGACTCGCTCCAGCGGACCCCCGAGACAGTACGTGTGATCAGGTGTAGTCCACGAGCTTCCCCAGGAGGACATGACCTCGTTCTGTGCTTCCCACCAGACCGGCTCGCTATCGACCAACGTCCCATCGAGATCCACCAAGACCGCGGCCGGTGCGTTCGAGCGTTCCCTCATGATGTTGGCAGCCTAGAAGCCACGGTCCAGGGGTGGCACTTCGTGCCGATAGCGTTCGCATGGTGCGAGTGACCTTGTCCGACGGCGCTGTGGCCGTCTACACAGACCATGACGACGGAACAACCTCGGGCCTACCGGTTGTTCTCCTGCACGGCTTGACCCAACAGCAGCAGTACTGGGGTCCCGTCCTCGCCCGGCTACCGGGCAGGCGCGTTATCGCCGTGGATCAGCGTGGCCACGGAGAGGCTTCCGGACCACAGGTCACCCCGCAATCCGACTTCAGCATTCCTCGTATCGCTCAAGACGTAATCGAGGTTCTCGACCAGGCGGGTGTGTCGGAAGCAGTCGTCGTGGGACATTCCTGGGGAGCGTCGGTTGCCCTACACGCGGCAGCTGCGTTTCCAAACCGTGTGCGTGCGGCCATACTGATCGACGGTGGCCTCTTCGGGCCTCGTCATCTCGTGGCGTCGGGCAGGTCGGCACAGGACGTTCGAGAGGCTCTTCGTCCTCCTGCTTTGGGTATCCCCGAGCCCGCTTTGTGGGAGGCCATCGCTGCCGGCGATCTCTCGGCGTATTGGAGCGAAGACATCCGACGGGCCTTGGCTCCGACGTTTCGGGTCGACGAGTTGGGGCGCGCGTTCACTCGCCTTGGAATGGAACGGCATATGGCCGTGCTCGATGGCCTGTTCGACTACGACCCGGTCCCCGACATCACGGCGACGACTCGACCCACGTGGGTAGTCCTCTGTGAACCGGGTGCCCCTGACCCGTCGGACGGCTCGAGTTCAACAGATGCAGCGGGATCTGTGGCCGACGCCTGGCTGGACGCCCGTCGCGAAGCGATCGAACTGCTCGGATCTGCGTTCTATCTTCAACGTTGGAGCGGGGCCGACCACGATGTTCCGCTGCAATGGCCGGCGCTCGTGGCGGGTCTCGTGGAGACTGTGCTGGAGCACCCAGGCAACCGCGGGGAGACGGAATGATCGAGTTCGAAGGGATACCTGCCCTGAGCGACCCCGTCATGATCGCCGCCTTCGAAGGATGGAACGACGCAGGTGAATCAGCCAGCACAACCATCACCCACCTGCGGGATGTGTGGGGTGCGGAATACATCACCGAGTTCGACTCCGAGGACTATTACGACTATCAAGTGAATCGACCGCACATCAGCGTGGACTCTGCGGGTGTTCGTCAACTTGATTGGCCGACCACCCGCATCTATTTGGCTCGCGTTCCCCTGTTTCCACGCGATGTAGTGCTGATCCAAGGGATCGAACCGAATATGCGATGGCAGCAATTCACCAGGGAGATTCTGGGCCTGGCGGCGGAGTTGGACATCTCTATGGTCGTCACTCTCGGCGCACTGTTGTCGGACAGCCCGCACACGCGACCTGTTCCGGTCACCGGGTCGACCTCCGACCCAAGCTTGATCGAAACGTACGGGCTCGATGCCAGCAATTACGAGGGCCCCACGGGCATCGTCGGGGTGTTGCACGAGGCGTGTCAGCGATTCGAGGTGCCCTCGATTTCTCTATGGGCAGCCGTACCGCATTACGTCGGTCAGCCGCCATGCCCCAAAGCGACGCTCGCCCTCGTACGCAAGATCGAGGACGTGTTGGACATCCCTGTGCCGCTCGGTGACTTGGTGGAAGACACGAGGGCCTGGGAGGTAGGTGTCGACGAGCTCGCCGAAGACGATGAAGAAGTCGCCGATTACGTCCGGCAATTGGAGCAAGCCCGGGATACGACCGACCTTCCCGAGGCCAGTGGAGAGGCGATTGCTCGAGAATTCGAGAGGTATCTCAAGCGCCGCAACGCAGACTAATATCGCGCTTTCGAGGGTCGGCCGCGGGCAATTCTAGGACGAAGCCTCATCACGGCGCGCCAGGTAGGCGGCCAGGGACTTCTGGGTGGCCGGATCAAGTTCCGAATCCTCCACTTGACGTCGGTGAATGTCGTCCACAATCCCGCTGGCCACTTTCTTACCTAGTTCCACGCCCCACTGATCGAAGGGATTGATCTGCCATACGGACGCCTGCACAAAAACGCTGTGCTCGTAGGCGGCCAGGAGCGCCCCGAGCGCAAAGGGTGTGAGGACATCCATCATGATCACGCTCACCGGCCTATTTCCCGGCATTACCTTGTGCGGAACCAGGTCCTCGCTGACACCTGTCGCGGCAACTTCCCCACGTGTCAGGCCAACGGACAGGACAGATGCCTGCGCTAGTGCGTGAGCGATGAGTACGTCGTGCTGATCGACGACCCCGGCCCCCGACGCTTGATCCGACGCCGTTGGTCGCGCCGAAATAATGATGTCGCTGCACAAGTCCTCGGTGCCCTGATGCAGCAGCTGGAAGAACGAATGCTGGCTGTTGGTGCCCGGTTCCCCCCAGTAAACGGCGCCGGTGTCATACGTGACTGGTGTTCCATCGACTCTGACCGACTTGCCATTGCTTTCCATGGTTAGTTGCTGCAGATACGCCGGCAGTCGCGCCAGATCACGGCTATAGGGAAGGACCGCTGATGTCGACATTTGCATAAAATTCCGGTTCCACACGGCACATAGACCCATCAGCACCGGAGCGTTGTCTGCGAGGGGTGTCTCGCGGAAATGAATATCCATGGCTCGGGCACCGTCGAGCAGTTCTCGAAAACACGCAGGGCCTACCGCGAGCATGGTCGACAGGCCTACCGCGGAGGTCAGCGAGTACCGACCACCCACCCAGTTCCAGAACCCGAAGACGTTCTCCGGTTCGATCCCAAACTCGTGGACGTGCTGCTCGGCCGTGCTCACCGCGGCGAAATGCGCGCCGATCGCGCCGTCCCCCAGCTGGTCGACAATCCAGGCGCGAGCTCGCTGGGCGTTGATCATCGTCTCTGCCGTGGTGAACGTCTTCGACGCGACTATGAACAGGGTCTGCTCGGGCTCGACTTGACTGAGCACATCGATGATGTCTGCGGGATCGACATTGGAGACGAAATGACAGGTGATGTTCGGGTCGCGGTAGGCCCGCAGTGCCTGATACGCCATCGCCGGGCCCAGGTCAGAGCCACCAATGCCGATATTGACAACGTCCGTGATTCGCTCGCCGGTGGCTCCCCGATGGGCGCCTGATCGCACCTCCTCGGCGAATGTTTCCATGCGTTCCAGCACGCCGTGCACGTCTTCTGCGACCTCGTTCCCGTCGACCGCGTACTGATCCTCCAGCCCGCTGCGCAGAGCAACGTGCAGCGCGGCCCTACCCTCCGTGCCATTCACCCTGTTACCGGCGAACATTGCATCTATCGATTGCCGGACACCGGTCTCCTCGGCAAGCTGGATCAAAGAATCGACAACGGCAGCATCTAGACGCTGTCGGCTGAAGTCGAAGGACATCGCCGCTGCGTTGATTCTTAGGAATTCCCGATCACCACGCAGGAGTGAACGAATCGACTTCTGACGCATTCGATCCGCCTCGGTCCGTAGCACCGACCATGACGGGCAATCGGTTGGATCGACCGTTACCCGCTCACTCATGTCGCACTCCCCTGCCAGTCGTATGCCTCATCACGTAAGCCGAATGCCCAGCAGGGTGTCGACAAGGGTGGCCATCTCGCCGGGGCTCGTGGGCTCCTGCCCACCCCGCGTGAGGGCGGTTTGGACCCAGGAGTCGACCGCATCAAGGGCCGACGGTGTGCGCAAGTCGTCCGCAAGAACCTCCCGTACTCGAGCGATCAGGGGATCGACAGGCGGCCCGAAAGGCAACTGGCTCGCTGCCGTCCAGCGTTGTAGCCGTTCGGCTGCGCCTTCGAGTCCGTGCGGCGTCCAGGTCCAATCCGTTCGATAGTGGTGGGCCAGTAGCGAAAGTCGTATCGCCATGGGATCGATCCCATCGCGAATCAACTGCGAGACGAAGACCAGATTGCCCCGAGACTTGCTCATCTTGTGCCCCTGCCAGGCGACCATGCCCGAATGCACGTAGTGCCGAGCGAACGGACACTCGCCGGTGAGCCTGTGTGCTTCGGACGCACCCATTTCGTGATGGGGAAATACCAGATCCGAGCCCCCACCCTGGATATCGATGGTGGGACCGAGATAGTCGAGAGCGATGGCAACACATTCGATGTGCCATCCAGGTCGGCCGTGGCCGAGTGGCGTATTCCAGGCAGGTTCTTCGGGACGTGCGTTTTGCCACACGAGGCAATCCAACGGGTGCTCCTTGCCGGGCCGGCTGGGGTCTCCCCCGCGTTCGGCGAAGACGGACACCATGTCGTCTTCCCTTAACCCTGCAATTGAACCGAAGTGTTCGTCATTCCTGACTCGGAAGTACAGATCGTCATCGACGGCGTACACGTCTCCCGACTCCTGCAATTGCATCACCTTGCTAGCAACCGACGGGATCGACTCCACCGCACCGATGTAGTGGTCGGGGGGCAGGACATTGAGACCGGCCATGTCTTCGCGGAACAGTGCTGTCTCGCGATCGGCAATTGCCCTCCAGTTTTCACCGGTGGCTACCGCTCGCTCGAGAAGAGGGTCATCGATGTCAGTCACGTTTTGGACGTAACGGACCTGATGTCCTGCGTCTCGCCAGGCGCGATTGATCATGTCGAAAGCGACGTAGGTGTTCGCATGCCCGATGTGTGTGGCGTCGTACGGAGTAATCCCGCACACGTACATTGTTGCGGTTGGTGCTGGCGCCGTCGGACGAACGACCCCCGTCGAGGTATCGAACAGCGCGAGTGATATTCCCTTCCCGCGCAGAGCGCGCGGCATGGGCGCCGACCATGACTCCACGTGGCGATTCTAGCGAGGCGTGCGTGCCGCGACGGTGCGCGCTCAGAAGACGGGCCACGGAATCGCCGGCCACTCTTCATTCGGGAACGGGTAGCGACCTGTTTCAATCAATGCCCGCACNCGAGACCTCAGTGCCGCCAGCTCGAGTGCGTTCACGAATGCGGNGAGTTCGACAACCGAGGCCGCAGCCTCCGCGTTTGGNCTGGCGCCCTCCAAGATCGCAACCAGCTGGTCCAGCCTGGTCAGGTCGGCGTCGTGGATCGGCTCCCCCGCCCATCCCCACAGAACCGTCCGCAGTTTCGGTTCGCTCGCCAGGGACACGCCGTGATCGATAGCCCACACGCCTCCCGCGTCATCGGTGATGACATGTCCACCTTTGCGATCCCCGTTGTTGATGACAGCGTCGAGTAGTGCCATGTGTCGTAAACGTTCATCCTCCGCGTGCACCAAGGCAACCGGCCGCCCGGACCCATCTTCGGCATTCAGGACGTGGTGCCAGCCCGGCGGGATGCGATCGGTCGGCACGACGTCGACGAGGCGCTGCGTGGGATCCTCGGTTACCCACAGTTGACACATTCCCGGACCCGCTGGTCCATCCTCGCGCCAGATGGTCGGTGGGACCAAGTCATACCCCAGCATGCGGTCGAGAAGGTGTGCGGCGACCTCTCTGCCACTCAAGGTGCCGTCGGGGAAGTCCCAAAGCGGCCGTTCCCCCTGCTGCGGTTTGTACACGCACTTCAGGGAGTCGCCGAGACTGCACCTCCACGTTGTGTTGCTTGCGGAGACGAGTTGCCCATCCACTTCGAGGTCATCGTGTGCAAGACGTTCACGAATCTCGCGTGCCCAGGCGTCGTCAATAGTCTCGCCGGGAATGCCGGTGCTCACGATCGCCGTTTATATCCGTTGGCTCTCGGACACATGTGTCCCTGCGGATCAAGAGGCTGCTGACAGAAGGGGCACGCTGGACGACCACTCGACACGATGACCCGAGTCCGCTCGGCAAAGGCTCGCGCATACGGAGCAGACATCCATACGCGAACGGTGTCTGGGCCCTCGGAATCATCGTCGGCCAACTCCGGTGGCTCGAAGCCTTCGACGTCCGAGACGGCATGGGCTTCGATGATGACGAGATTGTTCGCCTCGTCCCACCCCAGGGCCATCGCACCAACACGAAACTCCTCTTCAAGCGGCAGATCCAACGGCGCGTTATCCGACAGCTCCACCGGGGCCTTCTCGGGAACGACTTCTTCGGGCGCGCGTGAACCTCTGACCTCGTCGAGCAGTTGATCTATCCGGTCCGACAACGCGTCCGCCTGTTGCTTCTCGAAGGCCACGGAGACGATCTCATCCCCGGATTTCGCCTGCAGGTAGAAAGTCCGCTCCCCCGGCATTCCCACCGTGCCGACCACGAAACGCTCGGGCAGCCGGAATTCCCATATTCGCCTAGCCACGACCGGCTCCCCCACCGACCGGCGCGTCGGTCGAGACTTCTGCGTCTTTGCTCGCCAGAAACGCCACGTCGGATCCNGTGTCATTGATCCGCACAACGAAGGGGCGNGCCTCCGTGTATCGCACGATCGACACCGAGCACGGATCGACGCTTAACCGCTGGAAGGCATCGAGGTGCATACCGAGCGCATCCGCGAGCACCGCCTTGATGACGTCACCGTGGCTGATGACCGCAAGGACGTCGGCGTCACTCGACTGCTGATTCCATTCACGGATCGCCGCCACCGCGCGCATGCTCATGGCCATGAGGGATTCCCCGTCGGGAAAGGTGACNGCGCTNGGGTGACTTTGCACNTGCTTCCACANTGNTTNCTTNGCNAGCGTTGCCAGCGACTGTCCGGTCCACGTNCCGTAGTCGCACTCGATNAACCGCTCGTCGACGACCACNTCGCTGGCGNTNTGNNNTTGNTGCGCGTGGATATGNGCAGCNGTNTCGCGGGTGCGCTCGAGGGGGGANGTCACNATNGTGGCGAANGGNACCGTGGANAGCCGAGTGGCCANGGTCGTGGCCTGGCTCCGGCCTACCTCGTCCAGGGTGACGCCCGGGCTCCTGCCGGCGAGGATCCCTCGCTCATTGGCTGCGGTTCGACCATGGCGAACTAAGACGATGGTGGGCACAACATCAGCCTATGAGGCATTCACTTCTTCGGCACGCACACATCCAGTGGCCCATGTGACACCTAGATCGCGCTGATTGTTCCCGTCGCCAGCAGCGCCAGCAGAACGCTGCCCAACACGACCCGGTAGATGACGAAGGGAAGGAAGGAGCGCGTTGAGACCCAACGGATCAGCCACGCGATGACGAGATATCCGATGCTCAACGCGATGATCGTGGCAAGGATGGTCTGACCCCATTGCACGTTGACATCAGAGCCGATCTTCGTCGCCTCGTACAGACCAGATGCGAGGACCGCGGGAATAGCCAGCAAGAACGCATAGCGCGTCGCAGCAGATCGTGAATATCCCATGGCCAAGCCCACCGAGATCGTGGCACCCGAACGTGACACCCCCGGGATCAGCGCCAGGGCCTGACCGAACCCGAACAGCAATCCGTCCTTTGCATTGAGGGCCTCGAGTGCCTTGGTTTTGGCGCCCCAGCGGTCGACGAGACCGAGCACGATGCCGAAGACGATCAATACCGTTGCCACGAGCCACAGATTGCGGGCGGCAGTCTCGATAACGGGCGCGAAAGTGAATCCGAGGATGGCTATCGGCAGCGTTCCGATAATCACGTACCAGCCCATCCGTGCATCGATACTCCCCCGCACCTCGGGTCGCCGAAGGCTCACGAACCACGTCGACGCGATGCGCGCCAGGTCACGACGGAAATAGACCAACACCGCGATCTCAGTGCCGATTTGGGTGACGGCGGTGAAGGCGGCTCCCGGATCACCCCAGCCGAACAGCCGAGAGACGATGAGAACGTGGGCGGAGGACGATATCGGTAGGAACTCTGTGAGCCCCTGAACGATCCCAAGGATGACTGCTTCGAGCCACCCCATGGGCTCTTCCATCAATCAGCCAGCCCCGACGCTTCTAACGCCTTCGACATCATCCGTAGCGTACCGACGCGCTCATCGATGGTTCCCGCGAAGGAACTGATGCTGAGCGTTGTCACACCCGCCTCAGCGTATGCGTGAACTCGTTCACCGATTCGTTCGGGCGGTCCCAACAGAGATGTCTTATCCAAGAATTCGAACGGCACCGCCGCGGCCGCCCCGGCGTAATCCTTGTTCATGTATCTGTCCTGGACGTCGATCGCCGCTTGTTCGTATCCCATGCGACTCATTAACTGGTTGTAGAAGTTCTTGTCTCGCGAGCCCATGCCACCGACGTACAGCGCCGCGTACGGGCGCACCAACTCCGCGCACGCTTCGACATCGGTTCCTGGAACAACGGGCACGGTGGGGACGACATCGAATCCCTCCATCGTCTTGTCGACCGTCGCTCGACCAGCCACGATCGGCTCCATGAGCCCGGCCGCGTCCTCGGGGCTGAAAAAGATCGCGAGCCATCCGTCGGCGATTTCGCCGCACAGCTTGAGATTCTTCGGCCCGATCGCCGCCAGGTAGATCGGCAAGGATTCACGGACGGGGTGAACGGTCAGCCTCAGTGACTTTCCCGGACCGTTGGGCAACGGCAACTGCCAGAAGTCGCCGTCGTAGGACACTCGCTCACGACGAAGGGCCATGCGCACGATGTCGACGTACTCCCGTGTCCGCGCGAGAGGCTTGTCGAATCGCACTCCGTGCCAACCCTCAGACACCTGCGGCCCGGACACACCGAGGCCGAGACGAAACCGCCCCCCGGACAGCGTGTCCAATGTTGCCGCGGTCATCGCGCAATTTGCCGGTGTTCGACCGGGAATCTGGAAGATGGCCGATCCGACGTCGATAGTCGTCGTTTGAGCAGCGATCCAACTGAGCACCGTGGCGGCATCGGAGCCGTAAGCCTCGGCCGCCCACGCGACCGCGTAGCCCAGACGGTCAGCTTCGCGTGCCACTTCGAGATTGTCTGCGTCGTTACCGGCACCCCAGTAACCCAGGTTCACTCCCAATTTCATAGCGCCACCCTAGGGCCAAACACGCTTTCGCGGCCCCTTGACCAATAGCGTGCGGCTATGCAGCAACGACCGCTCGGCAGATCCGGGCTCTGGGTGGGACGCATCGGCCTCGGCACCATGACGTGGGGCCGCCAAACGGACGAGTTTGAAGCGCGCGATCAGTTGGCTGCCTTCCTGGATATTGGCGGCACGTTGATCGACACCGCCGACAGTTACGCCAAAGGCGTTAGCGAGGAAATGCTCGGCTTGCTCATTCAGGAATTCGATTGTCGGGCCGACATAGCGCTCGCAACAAAGGCGGTGCAACGCCCTGACACCGAGCGTCGGCTGGATGCGAGCAGAGGTCACCTGGTGAGCGCCCTGGATGCGTCCTTGAAGCGTTTGGACGTCGACCACGTTGATCTGTGGCAACTGCACCGCTGGGACTCCTGGACACCGATCGAAGAGACACTGTCCGCCGTCGATCACGCACTGCAATCGGGAAAGGCCCGCTACGTAGGAATCTCCAACTACAGCGGGTGGCAAACAGCTCGTGCATGCACGCTGCAGGACTCACGCGGCGTAGCCCCATTTGTCACTACGCAGATGGAGTACTCCTTGCTTGAGCGGGGAATCGAGCGAGAGATCGTCCCCGCGGCCCCGTCGCTTGGGATCGGCATTTTGCCGTGGTCTCCGCTCGGCCGAGGTGTTTTGACAGGCAAGTACCGGCACTCCATCCCCATCGACTCTCGCGGCGGGAATCCAGAAACCAGCGGGTTCGTGAACGTCTACAACAACGATCGCTCCCATCGCATCGTGGACGCGGTCTGTACTGCCGCCGAAGGCCTCGATGCTGCACCGGGTGAGGTTGCCCTCGCATGGCTGCGCGATCGCCCCGGCGTTGTCGCCCCCATTGTGGGTGCGCGCACCACGCAACAGTTGATCTCCGCCCTCGGCAGTGAGGAACTCGAATTGCCGAGTGAGATTGTCACCGCCCTCGATGACATTTCCGAGCCGGATGCGGGGTATCCCGAGGCTGGTTGGGCGCAACGCCGGTAAACGCGCGCTTCTCGGCGTAGGCTCGCAGCGTGTCTCAGCGCCACAGCACCTGGGAGTTCCGCGAGGTGAGCGTCTCGCGCGATACCCCACGGGAGGAGGCGCGGCAGATTCTCACGTCCACCGCAGAAACCGGCCGATGGGAGCTGGATCGGACACGAATATTTCGGGACGGCAGACGTCACTACCGTCTCCGCCGCCGCATCTACCGGGTCATGCGCACCGCGTGACGGAGGTCAGCAGGACATCAAGAATCGGTACAGGGTGCGCACGCCGAACGTGAGTCCATCGATCGGCACGCGCTCGTCAACACCGTGAAATAGCCGCCAGTAATCGAGGTTCTCGGGCATTCGTAGCGGCGAGAAGCCGTAGCAATCAATGCCGAGGCTGGACAGAGCCTTCGCGTCGGTCCCCCCACTGATCATGTACGGAACAGCGCGCGCAGCCGGATCCTCCTGACGAAGAACGCTAGCCATGAGTTCGAACGTGGTGGTCTCGAATGATGTCTCAACTGCGACGTCGTCATTCAGGCTCTCGATGTCGATGTGCTCGCCCACCAGTGACCGGATGGTCTCGTCGAACTCAGCTTCATATCCGGGCAGGAATCGCCCGTCTACCTGCGCCAGCGCTTCGGTCGGGATCACGTTGACCTTGTAGCCCGCTTCGAGCATCGAGGGGTTCGCGGTGTTTTGCAGGGTTGCGCCAACCAACATGCCCAGCGTCCCGAGCTTGGCCAAGATCGCCTCCGTGTCGTCCTCTTGGAGTTCCAGCCCGTAGGCCTGTGACAGGTCCGCGAGGAATCGATCCACCGTCTTGGTTCGACGTATTGGCCATCGGTGGCGTCCAATACGTACGATCGCGTGCGCAAGCTCGGTCACCGCGTTGTCAGAGTGGATCATGGAGCCATGTCCGGCGCGCATGGATGCCCTGAGCCGCAACCACTTAATGCCCTTTTCCGCTGTCTGTATCGGGTACAGCCGTAGATCGTCAGCGATGGAAAGTGAGAAACCACCCACCTCACCGATGGCCTCAGACGCTCCGGCGAAGAGGTCGGGTCGATTGTCGACGAACCACCGAGATCCGTGCACCATGCCGGCTTCCTCGTCGGGAAAGAACACCACGATGACGTCACGCCGAGGCCTCTCCCCGGTCCGCCCCCAGTGGCGCACAACGGCCATGATCATCGCGTCCATGTTCTTCATGTCAACGGCGCCTCGGCCCCAAATGAAGCCGTCATCGACTTCCGCCGCGAAGGGTGGGCGCGTCCAGTCACTGGCTACCGCCGGCACAACATCCAAGTGCCCGTGCACCACCAAGGCTGGGGCGCTGGAATCGACGCCTGGTATTCGTAAGGCAACTCCCCGGCGTCGATCATTGCTGGTGACGATGACTTCCGGATGCCACCCCGCTTCGCGAAGTCGCTCCGCGCAGTACTCCGCGGCCTCTGCCTCGCCCACTGTCCGAGGATCTGGACCCCAATTGCTCGTATCGATGCGAATCAGATCGCGCGTAATGGCGACCGCATCGCTTTCCATTTCAGATGAGAAGGAATCACTTGGCGCCGTGGACACGCTTCCATCCTGCCGCGTCGACGGTCGTGGGCGCAGGGATATGCTGTGCCCCGCTTGTTTCCTTCGTCCGGGTGGCGGAATTGGCAGACGCGCTAGCTTGAGGTGCTAGTGCCCTTTACGGGGCATGGGGGTTCAAGTCCCCCCTCGGACACGGTGGCTGGACCCGGGGTCAATCCCCGGGTCCAGCCACCGTCGGCGTAGTTTTACAAGTTCCCATCACAGGCGTAGCCATTTTAAATATGAGGCCCGCACCCAATCGGGGTTAGCGTGATTGGGTCGCGCTGGAAACAGTAAAAAATTATCAATCGGTCAATGCGCTCGTTAGTCGTCGTCGCCTCATCTGCCGCACCCGCCGTCAACCCCATCTGGGCCGACTAACCCCAACAGCCAAGCCAGCACACACCAAAGCGAGGAAGCATGCTGGGAGAGCGAGGAAGTGCATCTCGCCTCTGACAAAGCAGTTGGGTTTGAGGTCAATCTCCGGGTCGCGATGTAAATGGAGGTCTGTCTATTGAACGGTTGCGTCTCAAGCAGTGGTCTATCGAATGGCGGGGGCGGGGACGCGCCCAACGACCTGTAGCTCGTTGCCCTCGTATCGCACGACGATCCCCTCGCCCGATGTCGGTGCGATCCCTGTCAGATCATTTATGTTCACTTGGTGACTCGTAACAACAACCACACCGGTGCGGCCCGACTGACGGGCAATCGTCCTCAACGCTAAATCCGCGCGGCGTTTGGTGATCTGTGCCGGAGTTGTGTACGTAGACCCGAACCGCTTCATTGTGTGGACCGGGCCTAGTCGCATCAACTCGGCGGTTTCCCTCGACCGACACCACGGGCTACTCAAGACCCGACGGACCCTGACTCCGCGTCTACGAAGCTCCGCACCCATGTCGCGAGCCTGGAAGCGTCCGGCGTTAGACAGGTTTCGTTGAGTCGAGCAGGTGGCGATATCAAAGTTTGACGGATCCCCACTCCCTGGAGCCAGGGCGTGACGATACAAAATCACCATCCCTGTGCCGTCTCTCAACTCCTCCCACACCTGTTCGCTGGCCACAACGGGTGACGACAGTCCACAAAGAACCACGGTGATGACGACCGTTACCAACCCAAACCAAGTCCGCCGGGTGCCCATCCATGACCTGTCAGTACAGAAACGCCTCATGGATAACCCTTCGCAGCGCCACACCGACACCGGTCATGACGGCCTTCCGCTCCCTAGACACGGCCATACTCTAAGACGAGACCTCACTCAACACTTCGTAATGCCCCGTTGGCGTTGAGTACCTGAAGGGGTTGGGCGGTAGCCCCCACGTTATGAAGGAATCGCCTCTGGAGGTACTGCGTCGACGTTTCGCGGCTTGCGTTGGGCATCGTCGTTTCGTCGAAAGTCACGTGGGACACGTCTGCGTTCAGCAGGCTCGCGCTTGTCAGGTTCGCGCCTGCCAGGTGTGCCCCGTGCGCGTTTCGCATTGGTCGGGTTCGCGTCTTTCAGGTTGCCTCGTTTCTTTGCTGGTTTTTGCTGGGTGCGGGTGGGTGGTGCGGGTGGGTGGTTTGTTAAATTCCTGCTCCGGTTCCTTGGTGGAGGGTGTTGTCGTGAATTTCCGGCGTTCATTGTTTGCTG
>PBTV01000002.1 GCA_002729215.1 Rubrivirga sp. | reverse complement strand
GCCATGGATGCGCTCGAGGACGGGACTATCCAGGCTGGTGACGTCGTCATTATTCGATACGAAGGCCCTAAGGGTGGTCCGGGTATGCGCGAGATGCTGATGATCACCGGCGCCATTAAGGGTGCGGGTCTGGGCAAGGACGTGCTGTTGATCACCGATGGCCGTTTCTCCGGCGGCACGACGGGTTTGTGTGTTGGTCACGTGTCCCCGGAGGCCGTCGACGGTGGCCCTATCGGGCTGCTGCGGGACGGTGACCGCATCACGATCGATATTCCCGAACGGACGCTGGACGTTCACGTCGATCCCGCGGAGATGAGCGAACGCCTCGCGTCGTTCGAACCATTACCTCCGCGCTATGACCGAGGCGTGCTCGCGAAGTACGCCAAGCTGGTGGGGAGCGCCTCGAAGGGAGCCATCACGGGGTAGGCACCGAGAGTGCTGACCGGCCGTGAATCCTCAGGGTGCGGCGTCAACTATCGCGTCGATCCGCTCGGCGAGGGCAATGTCGAGTCCGGTGACTCCGTGTGCCGAATGTGTCGATAGGCGGAAGGTGAGGTTCCTCCATCGGATGTCGATATCCGGATGGTGGTCCATCTCCTCGGCTGCTTGGGCGATGGCGGCGACGTCGTCGATGCCGTGGAGGAAGGTCGTAGCCTTCACCTGGGCCACGAGGGCAGTGCCGTCGTAGCTCCAGCGGGGGTGCAGGAGGCAGAAGTCGTCGATGTGGTCATCGTCTAACAGGTCGGCAGATGGTTCGGGCACGAAACGAGCCTCCTCGACGGGCGGTTCCTTAGTTAGCACCCGAGCCTGCCGGATTGCCCTGGCGGCCGCACGTGGGCGGGCTGACCGGGCGCCAGGGGTTGACGAGTGTCAGAGGTGGGGGCTACGGTCGTGTCTGGTTCGAACAGGTGTTCGAATACCTGGTAGGTCGGGGTTGCCCGACACGAGGGTTATTCGGGCACATGTCTCGTCGGACCAAGCACCTCGGATTCGCGGCCGGGGTGGGAGTTCTGTGGAACTCAACGAAACGGGCCCGTAGGCCGCTGAGGTTGCCTCGACCCCAGCCCCAGCGGCCGGGGTCCGTTTTGGAGTAGAGCACGTGGGTCGAGCACGTGGGTCGAGCACGTGGGTCGAGAAAACCAGCACACCCATATAGAAGGGATCTTCGCGATGAACTCGACCCGCCCTAGGACCAGCCCTGGGACCCATTCTGGTGATGCTCTCCCCGCATCGAATCTCTGTGAGTTGACTATGACGCCGGTTGCCGCGGACGATTTGATCCACGGCGCTCAGCGCAGTTTGGCTCGTGCCGCGCTAGCGGGCACCCCGCACGAGCGATACGCCGCCGCACACCTTGCGGCCTTACGAGCAGCTGCCGCGGTTATCGCTGTTGTTGCCTCCCGGTCTTCTCAGGTGCGCGCCAACCGACCGGTGCGTCAGCAAGTGCGAAGCGCGTGGGTGGTGTTACGTGAGGTGTGTCCGCCGCTGTCGGAGTGGGCGGATTTCTTTGCCGCTGGCGCCCAGACCCGTGCCGCTGCCGAAGCCGGAATCCCGTGCGTCGGCGCGCGCGCAGCGGACGATCTCGTTCGCGATGCGCAGACGTTCCTGGCTCGAGTCTGTGACGTACTGGAGTTGACCCATCAGCCAGCGCTCGATCTACGGCTGCGTGCCGTCGGTTAGGCGTGGGAGTCTTTTCACCACCATTCGCCCATTTGCACGTAGCTTCCAGCCATTCACTTCGGTACGGCGCCACTCTGCCGGAACTACTCGTGCAACGCAGTGCCGAACTTGGTCAGTCGATCGTCGCTCTTACCGACCGAGACGGCTTGTACGCGGCGGTCCGGTGGGTACGTGAGTGTTCCCGGCTGGGCATACGACCGGTACTCGGAGTGGATATCGCGGTCGAGGCAACCCAGGCGGCGCGGGTGCATCCGGACGTGCAGGCACGGACACCGGCGCGCGGGGGTCGGTGGATTGATGAGACACGTCCGCGAGTCCTTTTGCTCGCGACGGGTTCGCGAGGGTGGGCATCACTGTGTCGTCTTGTGAGTGCTGCACACATCGGCGATCACACCGCGCGCGGTGAACCGTGGGTGCCGTGGTCGGCGTTGCGCGAGCACAGCGAGGGGATAGTCGTCATTCTCGGTGCGGACTCCGAGGTTGGTCGATATCTCGCAGATGAGCGAGCGACTCTCGCTGAGGCGGCGACGCGGCCGTGGCGTGCGGTGTTCGATCGGTATCTCGCTATCGGTGTCACGTCCCATCGGCAGCCGGGTTTTCCGCTGCGTCGTCGACATCGATACTCCACAGCGACGGCAGCGCGCATGCTGGGATGGGCGCGTGAGCAGCGGTTGCCTGCTGTTGTAACTAACGCGGTGCGATACGCCCATCCCAATCAAGCCGGTATCGCCGAGGTGCTGGATGCCTCTCGATTGCTTGTGCCGTTGAGTTCGCCACGGCTCGAGCGCCAGCAGGGAGCCCACGCGTACGTCAAATCAGGGCAGGAAATGGCGGAGATCGCAGCGGAGATCGCCCACGCGTCAGGGGGACAAGGCGAACGCGGTGGACAACGCCTACTAGAAGATACGTGGCATCTCGCGCAGTACTGCGCACTCGACTCCGGGCGAGATCTGGGCCTGGGAAAGGTTTTCGTTCCCGAGCTCGACGTGCTGCTGGGAAGGGAGATTCCCGACCCGGTTGCAGAGGCCGCGACTTTATTGCGCCATCGATGTGCTGCAGCGATACCCGACCGCTACTCGAAAGAAGAAAGAAGCCAAGCCGAGCATCGACTCGACGCCGAACTGCGAACCATCACGAGTCTCGGTTTTTCCGGATATTTCCTCACCGTCGCCGAGGTGGTCGACATGGTTCGAGACCGAGGAATACGGGTGGCTGCGCGTGGATCCGGCGCTGGAAGTCTCGTTACCCATCTCTTGGGGATCAGTGGCGTTGATCCCGTTCGCCACGGATTGTTGATGGAGCGGTTCTTGTCACCGCTTCGACGAGTGCTCCCGGATATCGATATCGACGTCGAATCAGCCCGACGATTGGAGGTCTACGACCTCATTCGCGATCGATTCGGTGATGACCGGGTCGCAAGCGTCTCGATGATGGAGACCTATCGCGTGCGACATGCCGTTCGAGATGTTGGTGCCGCACTCGGTATGGACGTGGGAGAAGTCGATGCATTCGCAAAGGCGTTTCCGCATATTCGTGCTCGACAAGCTCGCAGTGCACTGAGTGATCTTCCCGAGTTGCGGAACTCTCACATAGGACAACTCGCGAATGATGGACAGCTCGACCATTTCCTCGACCTCGTCGAAGGCCTCGATGGGTTACCCCGAGATATCGCCATGCACCCGTGTGGCGTGGTCCTCTCCGATGCCACGCTGCTCGATCGAACCCCCGTGGAGAGCAGCGCCGCGGGCTATCACATGAGTCATTTCGATAAACACGATGTTGAGCACATGGGCCTACTCAAACTCGATGTTCTCGGGGTTCGAATGCAGTCGGCGATCGCGCACGCGATCGCCGAGGCTGAGAACAACACGGGGGAGAGCATCGAACTCGATGATCGTCAACTTGATGATCCGAAAACATTCGAGCTCATCCGATCGACCAAGACCTTGGGGTGCTTCCAAATCGAGTCACCGGGTCAGCGTGAACTTCTCGGCAAGTTCGCACCCGATCGTTTCTCTGATTTGATCATCGACATATCGCTGTTTCGCCCAGGACCGGTCAAATCAGACATGGTTACGCCATTCCTTATGGCTCGGCAGGGGTGGTGTGCTCCGGAGTACCCGCACTCCGATCTTGAATCGATATTGCATGAGACCTATGGAGTGGTGGTATTCCACGAGCAAGTGCTGCGCATCATCGCAACTATGACGGGATGTTCTCTCGCCGAAGCCGATGAATGCCGACGCAGTATGGGATCACCGGACGGGCAAGACGACGTCCGAGCGTGGTTCTACCCAACCGCCATCAACCACGGTTACGACGTCCCGACTGTCGAGCGAGTGTGGGAGATTCTTCGGGCATTCGCGTCCTTCGGCTTCTGTAAGGCGCACGCAGCAGCCTTCGCGCTCCCCACGTATCAATCTGCATGGCTCAAGGCGCACTATCCAGCGGCCTTCTATTGCGGAATATTGACGCACGATCCGGGTATGTATCCCAAAAGGCTCTTACTCGACGACGCACGAGTGCACGGAATCCGAGTCCTAGGTATCAACGTCAATATTTCGGGTGACGCCTATCAAGTGGAGGGAGCGGACGCACAAGCTATTCGAGTTCCCCTGACTGAAGTCGCGGGTATCAGTGAGCGTGAAGTCCAAAGGTTGATCGATCGGCGCCCTTTTTCCTCGCTCTCCGACGCGATAGGGCGAGCAGAGTTGTCGCGACCGGTTGCAGAAAACCTGGTGGTGACAGGGGCATTCGACGCATTGCATCCCTCACCCGTTACTCGCCGAGATCTGTTGCTGCAGGTCGCCGATATCGACAGACACACACGGTCGACGGGTATCGATACGCAGTTGTCGTTCGATCTCCTCGGATCAACAGCTGAATACGTTCCGATTACGGGACTACCGGAAATGAAAGCAAGCGACCGAGTTCGATCGGAGATGTCGGTCCTGGGCTTGGACGTCAGCGCCCATGTGGTGGATTTCTACAAGGATCTATTGAGCGAGATGCGCGCCACTGCTGCCTGCGATCTACTGAAGCAAAGATCCGGTAGTGACGTATGGGTCGCCGGTGTCAAAGTCGCAATTCAAAGTCCCCCCGTGCGTAGTGGGCGGCGAGTGATCTTCGTAACCCTCGATGACTCCACGGGCCCCATCGATGCGGCCTTCTTTGATGATGTCCAAGAGAACTACGCATCGACGTTGTTCAACTCCTGGTTGCTCATCATTCGTGGGCGCCTTCGGCGATCCGGGCCACGAGGAGTGTCGATGCGAGCCACTGGTTGCTGGGACCTCGGGGATGTGCGGCGACTGTGGAAAGACGAAGGGATGGATGCTGTTCGCTCGTTATTGACCCATGACCCTGCTTCCGAGCAGGCGCAGGATGTTCAAACAGGGCCACGGAAAGTGTTGGTGCATGCAAGTGGTTTCCAGCAATCTCCCTACGCCGACATCACTCCCGCCGGAGTTTCCGTGAATCGTCCGCTGGGGAAGTTTTGGCACTCCAGCCCGGGAATATCTGGCTGAAAGGTAAAAAGTTTAATGCAGAGCGCCGGCTCTCCCCGTACCGTGCCCATGTCTATGTTTTTAAATTCGACCTTGATTAAGGAACCCAAATGACCACTCGCCCATGGCAAGTTGTAGCCCTTGCGACATTGTGCTTCATTCAAGCACTGCACCTTTTTGAGCACGTCTTATCAAGCGTCCTTGCGGCTTCAAATCACTCCAATGTCGTCGAACTAGCTGAAAATGGCATCGGAGGCGACGATGCAAATGCTGTATATCAACATCTTTCCCTCAGCCAAGATGTTTTTGGGCTCATGGCCGTAGTAGTTCTAATGTTCGGTGTGTTGCTTTACCGCAATCAATATCTACCCGGCGTTAGACTCACGGGCACTATTTATGCCGTGGTCGGGTTGATTGGTCAAATTGTTCTTACTGGATCAACCGACGAAGGCTCAATTGGGGCGGTAGACAACACCTTCTCGGTGCTATTCGCGGTTTTACTCCTAGCCGGCTTCGTTTCCTTATTCTTTGGCAAGTCAGCAAAATGGGTAAACGAGCATCGCAACTAGCAACGGGTTGCCGTTGGAACTTCTAATTCACGGGACATCATGCCCCAGCCCCACGCGTGTATTTAGGGTTGTGGCATTCCAGCCCGGGAGTGGGGGGTGGCTAGATAAACCAGCCCCCACTCCGCCCTCGGCCTACACGAGTTCGCAGAAGCGCCAACTCGGCTCGGATGAACTGTTGTTGCGTCAAGGACTATTCGCTTGAGGGAACGTTTGATCGAGAGTCGGCGTTCCAGTTGCTCAAGCCACTGATGAAAAGGAGTGTCGCCAGAATGATGGTGAAGGGAATCCAAAATTCCAAGCCATTCCCTTCCCCGCCATTGCTCAAAAAGACGGATACGAAACTTATGGGGAGAACGAGGAATCCGATCGTGATCGCTGTCAAAATACGAGCCCGAACCTGCCGTCCAGGAATAAAGATCAATGTGAACAGAGCCATGAGGGGAAAAGCTAAGAATGCAAACTGCAATGCCAACTCGTACGTGGCGTCATGTTCAAGGACATTCCCTGCACCCCATGTATCCGTCGCAGCGGCCTCCGGGTCAAACACCCCACTAAGGAATCCCAGGGTTCCCACAATGACGAACACCGTCAGCCAGACAGTTGGGTTGAAGACTTTCTTCACGATTCCTCCTCCGTTGAGCGGCACAGGGCCACATGACTGTTCCCAACCGTAGTGGTCAGATCCCGTCCAACGGCGCAAGAAAGACTACTTTTTGGTCACTCAAATTCATGCATTCCAGCCCTGGTGTCTCCGGCTGGTAGAAGCGACAGGAAGGGATGATGCGGGTATGAGCCGTAGCCAGGTTCGTCGGCCTCAAGGGTTGGGCAACTTCGGTGATGACGACACCGGAACGACGATCCTGCATGTGGATATGGACGCTTTCTACGCGTCCGTCGAATTACTCAATTATCCGGAACTTGCAGGTACGCCCGTCGTCGTGGGGGCCAGCACCGGCAATCGAGGAGTCGTTCTTTCCGCCACCTATGAGGCCCGAGCGCTGGGAATTCACTCCGCGATGCCTATTTCCCGAGCACGACGTCTGGCACCGCAGGCAACATTTATCCCTCCGCACCACGATCAGTACGCGCAGGCGTCGCGAGAAGTGATGGACATCTTTGGATCCATCACCCCGATCGTCGAGCCGCTGTCTCTTGACGAAGCCTTCCTCGATGTTGCCGGGGCGATTCGTCGCCTGGGGCGACCCGTTGCCATCGCAACGCTCATTCGAACTCGAGTCCGTGACGAGGTTGGCATTACGTGCTCTGTCGGGGTGGCGTCGAGCAAGTTCGTCGCCAAGCTCGCCTCCACGCACAGCAAGCCGGACGGACTGCTCCTCATCCCGCACGCCAAGGTCATCGAATTCCTTCACCCACTCCCCGTCGGCGCCTTATGGGGTGTGGGAGAGCGAACCGAAGAACAATTGGTGCGCCTCGGATTGGAAACCGTGGGCGACATCGCCGAGACACCCGTGGCCACCTTGGAGCGAGCCCTCGGCACGGCACAGGGTCGTCATCTTCACGATCTCTCCTGGGGCACAGATCCTCGGGCCGTCATTCCCAATGAGCCGGAGAAAAGCATCGGGAACGAAGAGACATTCGATTCGGACACCGATGATCACGAGTGGATTCGCTCGCGGATCGCCGGACTCTCCGACCAGGTAGCGCGTCGCTTGCGGGCATCTCAATCGGTTGCCCGGACCGTTGGTCTGAAAGTGCGTTTCGCAGATTTCACCACCATCACCCGGTCCCGGACCCTCGACGTGTCCACCGATGTCGGTGCCGACATCTACGCCACGGCCTGGTCGCTGTTCGGTGCGCTGGGTCTTCAGCGAGCGAGAATCCGACTCGTTGGGGTGCGAGTGGAGGGCCTAACGCCTACCGACGAGACCCCCACCCAACTCGCCCTGGACACCCCCGACCGTGGCCATCGCGACGCCGAGGTAGCCATGGATCGACTGCGGCAGCGATACGGCCCCGGAGCGATTCGTCCGGGCCGGGTCCACTGATGGCTGTCCCTACCGGGGTGCGGGTTTCCCTCGAAGTCGATTGCCACTTATCCTGAGAGTGACCGCCAGGAAGCGTGGTCGAAGACCGTGGGGCACAATAACGCCAAGGTACGACGACGCGATGTTGAGAGGGGGCCGCCATGCCGCTGTCAGAGCATGAGCAACGTCTGCTTGAGCAGATGGAAAAAGCCCTCTACGCCGAAGACCCGAAGTTCGCAACGAGTCTGCAGTCTCGTGGTCGGGCCGCTAGTCGATCCCGAGCGGCGCTGGGTGTTCTCGCGATTCTCGGTGGCCTCGGCATTGTGCTGGCCGGCATGGCCGTTCCTCTCGCGATTCTCGGCGTGGTGGGCTTCGTGGTCATGTTGGCTGGAGCCGTACTCATTTACTTCGCCTTCACCCGGCGGTCATCGGCCGCGGCCGAGGACGGCGAAGAAGGCACCGACGATGCCTCTGCTGCAGCCCCACCCGCCGTTGACGACAAGCAAGGTGGACGCTCAAGCGGCTTCATGGACCGGATGGAAGAGCGCTGGCGCAAGCGCGCCGATGGCGATCGCTGACATGATGGGACGATGAATAACGTCGTTCCCGCCCAACTGGGCCGCTTCTTCGAAGACTTCGAGGTTGGCACCACATACCAGCACCCCTTCGGGCGGACGATCTGCGAAGCGGACTCCACATGGTTCACCCTGCTGACCTGCAACACCAACCAGAACCACTTCAACGCCGATCTCGCCCAGAGTAACCCCATCACCGAAGGACGGATCATCGTGAACTCGGGGCTCACCGTGGCCTTGGTTCTCGGCCTGTCGGTCATCGATATGAGTCAAAACGCCGTGGCCAATCTGGGCTGGACCGACATCAAACTCACCCACCCCGTCTATATCGGGGACACGATCTACGCCGAGAGTCTGTGCTTGGAAGCGCGGGAGTCGTCGTCGCGACCCGAGATGGGCATCATCCGCATGAAGACTCGGGGTTTGAATCAGGACGGAGACGAGGTTGTTTCGTGGTTCCGCTCTGTCATGGTTCCCAAGCGGGCCAGTGGCATCGGACAGGACTACTTTCCGAAAGCTACGAACGGCCCTTTGACGGAGTAACGAGCCTGGATGATGGTGGCTATGTCTGATCGCGAAGTGGTCGTTGTTTCTCGACCCTACGAGCCCGAGGGCGATTCGCTGTCGCTTGCTCGTGATTTGGCGGCAAGCACGTTCGGCCTGGTGGTCTACAGCACTCAGGCCGCCGTTGCCCTGACTGAGGCAACCTTGCGTTCCGTTGTCGGATCGGTTCTCGACAAGACCGTTCCTGCCATCGCCGACGTCATCATCTCGAGGATCGATCTCACCGACATTGTCGTGCGGCAGGTGGATCTGCAGTCGATCATCCTTCGTGCTTTAGATGAGATTGACATAACGCAAATCGTGATGGACCGAGTGGATGTCGACGAGATCGTCGGAAAAACCGACCTTGACGCAGTGATCGATCGGATTCCTATGCTGCAGATCGCGGACTACATCATCGAGGAGATCGACCTTCCGCAGATCATCCGCGAGAGCACGGGCGGCGTCGCCCTCGACGCTTTCACCACCACCCGCGTGTCGGCTATCCGGGCCGACGAGATCATCTCAACGATGGTGGACGCCGTCCTGTTGCGACGGCTGCGTCAACGTGAACGCAAACTCACGGTTTCCGGCGGCGAATCCGACTCCGAGTCCGAGCCCGATTCGCGAGCAGAAACGACCGAAGAGTCTGGGCGATGACGTCTTTTGGTCAATACCGCGACCATCACGATGCGCAAGGACCGCCGGTCTTGGAGACCGTGCCCGCTGCCGGACGTCGTTATCAAGGCGACCGTGCGGGGTTTGTCATCCGGGCGATCGCCGCTGTCTTGGACGTCGTCTTCGTCGGCATCGTCGTGGTGCTCTTATGGGTGGGGCTGTGGTTATTCCTTCTCATTTTCAACCCCGTCATCGATCCCGATCTCACAGTAGAAGTCACTCCACCGTCGGGCTACTTCCTGCTCGCCGGATACTTCCTCATGTGGTTGTACTGGACATGGATGTGGGCGACGAACGGCCGAAGTTTGGGCCAATACCTGATGGGGTTGAGAGTGGTCGGACGTCAAGGCCGTCACTTCGGGTGGAAGCTGGCGATGCTGCGGTCTGGATTCTGTGCTGTCTTCCCTCCAGGGTTGGTGTGGGCGATCATCAGTCCACGCAATAGGTCCGTCCAAGACGTCATGCTCCGCACCAGCGTGATTCACGACTGGTCATCTTCATCATCGGCGTCATCATCGGCGTCGTCATCGTCCGAGTCATCGTCCGAGTCATCGCCCGCCCCGGCTTCGTCACCGTCGGACGCCGGTGAATAGAACGCGCCGTCATCGCACGGCGAGTGCGGCCCTAGCGTGTGTGTGCGCGTGTGTGTTCGCCTGGTTGGGCGTGCCCGCTCACGCGGAGATCGTTCAGAGCCCCGCCGGATCCACGGCGTCGGTCCAGGTGTCGGTGACGCTCGACAACGATTGGCAGTTCGTCGACGCCGAGTGCCTGTTCATTCCGCTACTGGTGACCTACGGCCGCGCGGATGACACGTCGATCTTGGGAGAGACGACGGTGACGAAAGTCGGTAGTGAGAGTGTTCGTAACGAAGGCACCTTTCTGGTGCTGCCGGGAGACGCCGTCTCGGGGCAGCTGCTGGACGAGATATTCGTCTGCCCCGCCGACGGCACGGGGGAGTATCGCCTCTCGACCGTTGTTCGTGCGATCGAACCGGCAAGCGAGGACAGCGTCGAGTTGGACCCCTTGACTTTCTGGGTGCGTCCGGCATCGTCCCGCCTCAGCCGAGTGACGGCCGTTTCTGTCCACGAGGGAACGCGTGTCCGCGGTCGCGCGACGGCGAGCGATTCGGTCGGTAGGTCGGCGGCCACCGGCGTGGTGGAAATTCGGTTCGCCAAGAACCGGCGCTGGGGCGCGCCGTACTACGCATCCGTCACCGACGGGCGCTTCGACCGGGTGATCCCGCAGTCGATTACCCCCGGAACGCGCATGAAGGCGACACTCACCCGATGCTCGTGGTGCTCACGGGCATCGCGAACGGCCCGGGTGCGGTAAGACGAGTGCGATAGGACGAGTGCGATAGGACGAGTGCGATAGCAGGACGTGACGGCACGTACAGTGCTGTGGTGTTCTCTCTGGGCTCGCGGGCGCCGCTGACCGTGGCGCGACGCCGCTTCCGGAAGCTGTCCGCGGCGTGTGTGCTGATCCTGGTCGCCGTGGGCGCCTCACCCGCCTACGCCGCGGATGTCGTCGCCGGTGCACGGACGTATCAGCAAGCTGCCACCGTCCTGGGAAGCGATGTCGCGGTATGGCGTCCGACCTACAGCGCGGGCTTGCCACGCCGCGGACCGATCGACGTGATCGCGTACGGCAAGTCGTCGAATCGAGCGACCTTCGCTGGCGCCACCTACGGCCGCAGGGTGCCAAGCTTCACCATCGCCCAGAAGGGCGCCGCCGATCAGTGGGCGGCGCGCCCCGTCGACCGTGCGGAACAGGGTCTGGTGGAGACGGTCGCGGTGCGGATAGGAGCCCCGGGGAGCAAGCGGGTTGTTCGGGCACGGGTCTTCGCGGACTGTCGGGGCCAAGACCCTTCCAACAGCGATCGACGTCGTTGTGATCGCCGAGACGTGGTGCGCTTCGGGGGGAGTGTGGAGCTGCTCGCTCGCACGATAACTTCCGGAGAGCCAATGGCTTCCGATATCCGCATCGATAGCCAAGGGTTGACGTATGCCCAATTGGTCCGGGTTGCGTCCGGATTAGTGCCCGTCACCAAGTGAAATGTCAGTCGGTCTCGCTAGCCTGACGACACCGATACGGAAGGGGCGATGGTGACGGACATAGGCCTGGGTGTTGTGGTGGCGGTAGGAGTTCTCCTCGGGCTTGTCGCTGGCATGGTTGTGGGCTGGATCGTCTCCCGGCGGATGGGTCGCAAGGATTTCGCGCTCCA
Source organism: Rubrivirga sp. (assembly GCA_002729215.1). Lineage (GTDB taxonomy): Bacteria > Actinomycetota > Actinomycetes > S36-B12 > S36-B12 > S36-B12. The sequence goes on along the minus strand of PBTV01000002.1, from coordinate 27,952 downwards.
ATCCGAGGCCATTCGTGCCGAGTCCGAGTCCGAGGTTGCCCGCCTGAATGCCGAAATCATCGAGTCTCGTGGGCAGATTCGGGTATTGGAGACCGATCGTGCGTCGTTGCAGGGGGAGAAGTCCTCGGCGAAATCACTCGAGGATCGCCTGGAACCGGTGCGCGAGGCACTCGAAGGACTTCGACGCACGACCCAACAGGCCGAGATCGAACGGGCGAAATCCGCCGCGGAGTTGCGCACGCAGATCGACGGCGTTCAGCGCAACTACACGTCGTTGGAATCGGCGACCAAGCAACTCGTCGCCGCGATGAGTTCAGGTCAGTCCCGTGGTCAGTGGGGGGAGATGCAACTCGAGCAACTGCTCGAGCATTCGGGCCTTGTCGAGGGAGTTCATTTCCGACGTCAGGACTCTCGTATGACCGAGGCAGGTGGCGCACGCCCGGACGTCGTGGTCGATCTGCCGGGAGGCGGCGAGATTCTCATCGACGCGAAGTTTCCCTTCGATGCCTATTGGCGCGCAATCAAGGCGGACGACGAAGTGGAAATTGACGCTCACCTGCACAAGCACGCGGAGGACGTCCTGGCCCGAGCCAAGGAACTGTCGTCCAAGCGCTATTGGGAATCCAACAGCAGCCCAGACTTCGTCGTGATGTTTCTGCCCCTGGAGTCGTTGCTCTCGAGTGCACTGGAAACCAACGGCTTGCTGCTGGAGGAGGTCTTTGCGCGAAACGTCGTCCTGGCGACGCCAACGACCATTCTCGGCATGCTGCGAACAATTCAATTCGGCTATCAACGCAAGTTGATGACGGACAACGCCGAGGAGATCCGGGCCGCGGGTGCGGAGATGTTGACCAGGCTCGAAAAGGCCGTCGATCACCTCGGGACGTTGCGCAAAGGCTTGATGAGCGCGGTGAAGGGCTACAACGAGTTCATCGGTTCGATGGACGGCAGGGTGATGGTTCAAGCCCGCAGAATGAAGGAACTCGGCGTCGCGTCTTCGACGGACTTGGAACTACCGTCCGATGTAACGGAGACTCTGCGAGAGTCGAGGTCGTCGGAGTAGAAACTCGACGTTCCACGTGGCGTTCTGCGTTGCTGGTTCGCTCATCACGGTTCGCCCATCACGGTTCGCCCATCACAGAACGCGAAGGATATGAAGGTCCTTAGTAGCCCGGGTGGCCGCTACGTAGATGTCTGCTCCGCGCGGGTGTTGAGAACTCAAGGCATCGGGGTCCACCACGATGACGCAATCGAACTCGAGTCCCTTGGCCTGTTGGGCTGAGAGCACGGCGATGGGGGCATCGAGCGCTGCGCTGCCGAAACCGAAGCGCGGCTCGGGTAGCAACTCGTGCAGATGGGGCAGCAGCGAGTCGGGCGCGATGACGGCGCTGCGTCCGTCCTCAGAAGCCACCGACTGCGCGTATTGCGGCAAGTCGGATAGTGGCAGGGATGCCTCGACTACCTCCGATCCGTCGCGGATAGGGGTCAACACGGGTGGATCGCCACCCGCGTCGAGCAGTAGGCGCGTGGCCACATCCGCGATCTGACGAGTGATCCGATAGGTCACTGTCAACGTGTGCAGCGCCGTCTTGCTGCGAGCCCAGGGAAGCGCCTCCTCCCAGGTGCGAGGACCGGCAGGGTGAGACGACTGCTGGAGGTCGCCCACCACGGTCATCGATCGGCGTGACGCCCGGCGGCGGATCGCGCGCCAGGCCATCGCGCTCAATTCCTGAGCCTCATCGACGATCACGTGACCGTAGACCCACTCTCGGTCGTCAATAGCTCGATCGGCCAAGGACCCGGCATTGCCGCCGGAGTGTGATGGTCGAATGCGGTATGCATCGGAGGCTTGCAACTCTCGGTAGTCCGGGACATCGGGGGGTGCAGTTGAGGGCGGCTCCCATGGCCCCAATGCGTTTGCTGCTTCATCGAGCAGCGGTAGGTCATCGGATGTCCAGGGAGCATCTGGTGGGCGTAGCAGTGCTGCTCGTTCGTCGGCCGCGAGGATCCCTGTCGCGGCTTCGTCAAGAATCGATGCATCGGTGAGCAGATGGCCGATGATCCGCTCGGCGGTCGTCGGAAGCCACATCAAGTTGAATTCCCGGCGAACTGTCGAGTCCTCGACCATCGACGCAATCAGATCGTCGCAGTACTCCCGGTCTTCGGGGTCGTGACCGGTGTCCCGAGCGACATTGCGCGCTGCCTGTTGCAGCACGCGCCGCAAGAATGGATCGCGACCGTCGTGGAAGCGTCGACTGCGGGAGATACCTTTGCTCGCCTGCTCGATTTCCTCTGAGGACAGGCGTATCCGCATACCCGTGTGCGTCGCCAGCGTCAAACCCTTGTGAGGAATGCGTACGCGAGCGGCGACGGCCCGCGCCACCACCCGTGCCATGCGATCCGAACCTTTGACGCGTGCCACGTCACGGGAATCGTCCGCGGTCGGTCGCACGTCCGGATACAACTGTCGAGGTGTCAGAAGAACAACATCTGTTTCACCCAGGCTAGGAAGAACCTGATCGATGTAGTGAAGAAAAACGTTGCTGGGCCCGACAATCAGCACCCCGTCACGTGCGAGTCGTTCGCGATGCGTGTAGAGCAACCACGCGGCTCGGTGAAGTGCGACGACGGTTTTGCCAGTCCCGGGGCCTCCTTGCACGATGGTGACCTGGTCGAGATCGCTGCGAATAATTGCGTCTTGATCGGATGCGATGGTGGCAAGAATGTCTGCCATCCGGCCGGAGCGCGGCGCTTCCATTGCCGACAGACTCGGGTCGACGGCTTCGTGGGTTCCATCGAAGGTTTCGTCATCAACGTGAGTAACGTGCGGACCCTGCGGTGATGGACGTGTGGCGATGCGCCGTCGGAGCACGACATCCATCGGATTCTTGTTGGTGGCCTGATAGAACGGCGCCGCTTGGGGGGCTCGCCAGTCGATTAGGAGAACGTCGCCGGCCTTATCGCGCATGCCGATTCGCCCTATGTGGTGGTCGTCACCCCCGTCGAATCGCAGTCGTCCGAAGCACATTCGAGGGCGTGCCGCCTCGGCGGCGTGTAGTTGAAGGCGCAGATTGTCCAGTAGCGCTTCGCGTTCTAGTTCGTCTTGGCCGGTGCCCGTGCTGGGAGCATTGGTGGTGGTGATGATGCGCGACCGGAGGTGGTCGATGTGCTCGTCGAGAAGCGAATGCGCATGGTCGATGAACACCTGCTCGTCCTCGACGCTGCTGGGCACAGGCTCCTCCTGCCTTCCTTCCAGAATGGGCAGTAGAAGAGTCTTTCACGCAACTGTCCCGCGCGCACTACCGGAACGCGTAATACTGCCCCGATGATGGTGCCGTCGCAGTGGCCGTGCCCGATCGACGACATCGTGATCTGGTCCTATGCCTTCGATGATGGTGATGACGTCGTCGAGCGCGCTCACGAGGTCCTGGCAGACGGAGGTCTGGCGGAAGGAGTGACGGCAGACTGGGAGCAGTTGTCCGGCGGTGCCGATGCGCCGCCATTGGGCAGCCCTCGGTGGGCGGAATGGGCCATGGGCAGGGGTGCGGTGCGTCAGGCCGCAACGGCCGTAGGGCTCACGGACGTTCGAGTGGAGCGCTCACTTACGGGTGCTCCGGTGATCGCGGACTCGGCGTGGGGCGTGTCAATCGCGCACACCTCGGGATTGGTCCTCGGGGCGGTTGGGCCCGGCCGTATTGGTGTGGATGTCGAGAGAGCCGATCGTGACGTCACTCGACTCGTGCGCGCGCTCCTGCCCGATGAGCGCGAACTCACGGTCTCATTAAGCGCGATTTCCATCATGGTCGCGAAAGAGGCGGCGGCCAAGGCGACGGGGCAGGGGCTCGAGGGCTCTCTTGCTCGCTGGCCCGTGGTCGACGTTGAACTGTCCGGAAGCGCCCCTCGCATCGGAGTCGCCAGCGCCGCGGCCAGGGTCATTGATGTCCGAATCTACGAACACTGCGGATACGTGACCGGGCTCGCCAGTTATCACGACGACTGACTGTCCGGGAAGGTTGACCACGGCGGAAGGGCGTCCCCGAGTGTCGATGAATGGCGACGCTGGCATCATGAAACCGTGAGCGACACCGACCCGCTATTCGCCGTATACGAGGGGGCACTGGTTACGGCACAGGACCCAGCGAACGGGGAGTGGGTGGACCCGTCTTTCGAATGTCTTGCACGGACAGACGTCGCTGCCGTTCTTACGGCCTACAACCCGGGATCGGAACGACGGAGTTGGGCGCAGAACGAGGCAGCGAATGCCCAACTGCGCGATGTATTGCAGGCGGCCTACACCGACGTGTGGCAGGCCGATGGCTTCTCGCCGGATGGCACCTGGCGAGAGCCGGGGTGGTTGGTGTGGGGGATGCCCGTGGACGTCGCTGTCGCGATCGCTGCGGACTTCCGGCAGATCGCCCTCTACTACTACGACACCCACGGTGTTCGGTCCGTCGTTGCCTGCTCACCGGGTGATGCCTCGACGGCTTAGTCCGAGCTCGCTTACTCCGATTGGTCTGATGCTGATTCTTTTGACTTGTCAGTGTCTTTGGGTGGCGGCGGCGTGGGGAACAGCGTGGCGGTGACGTTGCGATTGGCGAGAACGATCCACTGTTGTCCGGGCTTGAATGCCAGCACCTGCCCCTGATCGTCGGTGAAGGTGGTACCGGATTCGGCATCCGGGCGCGACCACTTCGCCCGATACATGAGTCCGTCACGCAGCACAACAGCAGCGCCCTTGCCTATGGTGATCGCGTGGGGGGTGTTGCCGCCGCCCTTGTCGAAGAAGCGTGAGGGTTCCTGTTTCACGTACTGGATCACAACCGTCGCCGCACGTTGACCGTCGGGAGTTTCCTCCGCTTCGGCGTTGCGGCCATTGAGTGACACCCGGTATAGACGGCTGGCCTGGTCGTAGGTGAATTCCGCCGTCGAGGCAGACCATTCGTAACGTGCTGACAAGCCGACCGATCCGTTCGGGGGAGGAGTGGAGTCGAAGCTCAGTCCGATGTCACGCGCTTGCGATGCGTCCGGCGCAGCAGTGAGGCCCTCGAAACCATTGACGAAATAGTTGTATGGGGCCCGACGACTGAAATCACGTTGGTAGGCGAACGAAGCCTTGTTGGGCGAGATGTCGATCAACGATGAGTTAGCGATCACTGGCCACATCTTGCGCTGGGCGCCGGAGAAGCTGAAGGCGGGAGATCCGTACTGATCCAAAAGGTCGATGTCGGTGATCCGGGCCGAACGCACCGGCCCGATGCGCTTGGGAACAGCGGAAGAGAAGACGGCGGCGAGGCGGGTGATGCCGTACTCGACTTCCTCGATGTAGACGATGTCGGCCCGGTCCAGCCCCGCGTGCGGTTGAGCGAACCGGGTGTTGTCGAGTTTCACGACGAGAACGGGTGACGGTTCGTCCTGATCGGGCTGGGGCAGGCCGTTCAGTGGAGACGTCGGCGTGGGAGTGGGCGTGGGAGTGGGCGTGGGCGTAGCCGAGGCCTTGGTGGACGGGCGTGCGCTGGCCTCAGCTGATGGGGCGTCGGTGGCGGTGGGGGAAGAGGTGGAGCAGCCGGCCAGGGCGCAGGCCGCGGCGAAGGCCAGGGCCATGAAGACCCGAGGGCTGGTCACGGGGGAACTGTAGGCAGCGGTGGAGGCCCAGGGGGGTTCGGCTCGCGGGGGAAGTCGCGGGCGCATGAGCGGGGGAGCCGCTGGGAGATTCTTGGTGAAGGGGGGTTGACCGTGGAGTAAAATGGAGTACATTGGAGGTACTTGGGAATACCACAGTGGTCAATGGGGTCAAAGTGGTGTGAGAGGGGAAGGGCAGTCAATGTTTCTGGGCACCCACGCCCCTCGATTGGACGACAAGGGCCGCCTCGTTCTCCCGGCGAAATTCCGTGAGCAATTGGCGGCCGGACTGGTTCTGACTAAGGGCCAGGACCGATCCATCGTCGTGTGGCCGGCCGCGGAGTTCTCCTCGTACTCCGAGCGCCTGAATGAAGCGTCGCGGTCAGACGCTCGTGTTCGGGCCTACCTGAGGGTGCTCTTCTCTGGTGCCTCGGATGAGATCCCCGACCGTCAGGGGCGAATCACGGTGCCGACGCCCCTTCGCGAGTACGCGGGTCTGGATCGCGACGTGATCGTGGTGGGCAACGGAACCACCGCCGAGATTTGGGATTCCTCGACCTGGGAGTCCTACCTGGGCAGCCAGGAGGACGACTTCTCCGGAATAGACGAGGAGGTGATTCCGGGCGTGATGTGACACAGGCGGTGAGGCCTCCTCCCACTGGGCACCCCCTGGCACCTCTTCCCCGGTGCCAGGAAGCGCAAAGCGGGCGGGGACCTGACCGACCTGGTCCCTTTCAGCACCACACGGAACAAGCAGAACCCCGAAAACTGGAATTGACGTTCATCTCAACCGCGAACAAGGAGAAGGACATGGCAGCAATCGACGAAATCCCGGACGTGACGTCGACGTTCCACCCCGTCCGTACGGGCATGGCCGTCATGGTCGCAGGTGTCGCCACCGGAACGGTCCTATACGTGGTGTCCGTTGTCGTGGCGGGCTTGGCCTAGACCCGCGCTCGGGACACTCGTCCCGGTCGAGGGGGAAGTCGACTCGTGACATCACCACTCGTTCACCACACGCCCGTTGCTAGCGAGCGCGTTCTTGCTCTGTTGGCACCGGCTCTCACGGAGCCGGGCGCCGTCCTCGTCGACGCGACCGTCGGGCTGGGTGGCCACTCCCGTATGGCCCTGGATCGATTCCCGGCCATTCGCATCATCGGCATCGATCGGGACCCCGAGGCTCTTGAGATCGCCGCAGAGCGACTGTCCGCAAGTCGGGAGCGAGTGCACCTCGTGCATGCAGTGTTTGACGAGATCCCCTCCATCCTCGCGGACCAGGGGATCGCCTTCGCTGATGGCGTCCTGTTCGATCTGGGGGTCTCCTCCATGCAACTGGACGAGGCGCGACGGGGGTTTTCGTACGCGCAGGATTCCGAGCTGGACATGCGCATGAATCCCGGGGACGCCCTGACGGCGGCGGATGTTGTGAATGACTATGCCGAAGAAGATCTTGTTCGCGTCCTTCGGCAGTTTGGCGAGGAGAAGTTCGCACCCCGTATCGCACGTGGAATCGTTCGCGCTCGGGAAGGCCAACGAGTCTCCAGATCGTCGGAACTGGCATCGATCGTCAAGCAGGCTATCCCCGCCGCGGCCCGGCGCCGAGGGGGGAATCCAGCCAAGCGCACCTTCCAGGCGTTGCGCATAGAGGTCAACGCTGAACTGACGGTGCTGCGCACGGCCCTTCCCCGAGCGCTTGATGTGCTTAGCGTTGGTGGCCGCGTCGTGGTGCTGTCGTATCAGTCGCTCGAAGATCGGATCGTCAAGTCAGAGTTCGCGGCGCGCACATCCATCGATGCTCCGCCGGACCTTCCTGTCGTTCCCGAGAGCATGCAGCCGTCCTTCACGTTGCTCACGCGCGGAGCCGAAATGGCATTGGATGCGGAAATCGAGACCAACTCGCGGGCGGCCTCGGTCCGATTACGCGCCGTCGAACGGGTGGCGGCATGAGTGCCACGTCGACCGCTACCGAATCGCCTATGGCGGATTCATCTGCACCCTCGTTGCCATCGGAAAGCACCGAGTTCGCCACTGAGGCGGCCGGACGCAGACTGCGAAGCGATCGCCCCCACCTACGACTGGTGGCTCCGCTGCGACCGGAACGGGCGAGTCGAGGGCTGTTCGCGGTGGTGGTCACCATCGTGTTGGCGTTGGCGCTAATCGTCATGTTGCTCATCAACACTTCCGTCGCCCAGACAGCTTTCGTCGTGAGTGAGTTGCAGTCGAAACAACGTGAGCTCGCGCGTACCGAGGCTTCGTTGACTCAGGCGATTGCTGCTACCGCCGCTCCGCCGGTACTCGAATCAAAAGCCCGTGCGCTGGGCATGGTCCCGGCCACACGACCGGTGTTCCTCACCGTTCCCAGCGGCAAGGTTCGCGGAAAAGCCAAGCCCGCTCCCGGTGATCGCTCCCGGATAGTCAATCTTGCAGGCTCCCTGACGGCGACGCTGATCGATCCTCTCCCCGTTGACGGGCGCGGCGATGAATTGCCTCCGGCGCAGCGGCGGCAGGTCGGAGATGGCGCAGTTCTGGTCGACGCCACCGCCCAGAACACCGGCGATGCGGCGACGCAGCAGGCACGTCGTAACGAAGAACGTCAGGCCTTGCGTCAGACGGCCACGACCGACGGGGCTGTTCTCGTGGGCCCTGACGGCCCCCGCGCAGCAGACGTTGATGGTGCTGAACTCGGACAGGCGGGGCGGTAATGGCTACCGGCTACCCAACGAAGCAGAGCCAGAGTCGGCGACCGCGCCGAGCGACGTCTGGTGGGAAGGGCTCCGGGGGAGCCGGCCAAACACCGGGTGATTTCCGGCGCGGGAACGCTCGGCGCCGAGGCACCGCCCTGGTCCTGGCAACGGCTGTCGTCGCTTCTGTTTTCGCAGCGCGCCTGGTGGACCTGCAGGCGGTGCGGGGTGAGGCTCTGGCGGATGCCGCGCTGAGTCAGCGGCTACGGACTCTGGAGATTCCGGCCTATCGCGGCAGCATCCTGGATCGAACCGGCCAAGCACTGGCGGTAACGGTCGAAGCCCGCAACGTGACGGCGGATCAAACGTTGATTGAGGATCCTGCTGCACTCGCTGTGGAACTTGCGCCGATCCTCGAAGTTCCGCAAGACGTGCTCGCCGATCGACTTACTGGCGAAAAGCGCTTCATGTACGTGGCGAAAGGAGTGAACCCCGAAACGTGGGACCGAATCAACTCCCTTCGACTGCCAGGCATATTCAGTGAAGAAACCTCCCAGCGCACGTACCCAGCAGGCGACCTGGCCTCGCACATCGTGGGCTTCGTGCAAGGAGATGGATCGGGTGGGGCCGGAATCGAATCGGCTTTCAACGACTTCCTCACCGGCACTCCGGGACAGCAGACCTACGAGCGCGGTCCACGAGGTCGCGTGATTCCGACACAGAATCAATCGTCAACCGCAGCGGTCGCCGGATCAGATGTTCAACTAACGGTCGATCGTGACCTTCAATTCGTCGCCCAAGAGGCTCTTCAGGGAGTGTTTCAACGATCCGGCGCATCGAGCGCGGCCGCGGTCGTGATGGACATTCGCACCGGCGAGATTCTCGCGATGGCTACGGCACCGGACTTCGACCCCAACCGTTTCACACAATCGACCGAAGATGATCGTCGAAACCGAGCGATCACCGACATCTTCGAGCCAGGCTCGACCGGAAAAGTGATCACGGCAGCGGCGGTCATCAATGAGGGTGTCGTCGATCCGCTGACACCCATCAAGGTGCCGGGCAAATTGGAACGGGCTGGCAAGAAGATCAATGACTATTGGGAGCACGGGACACTGCGATTGACGATGACGGGAGCGTTCGCCAAGTCCAGCAACATCGGGATGATCCTGGCCGCGGAGAAGATGCCCAAGCGACAACTGGCCCGTTACATGGAGAAGTTCGGGATCACAGAGCGAACCGATCTGGGACTCCCGGGTGAATCTGCAGGCCTGATGCTCCAACCGGAGAGGTGGTATGGCACCACATTCCAGACAATGGCCTTCGGGCAGGGTTACTCGGTGACCGCCGTGCAGATGACAGATGTTTTTGCCACCATCGCGAACGGTGGCGTTCGGGTGAAGCCGTCGATTATCGACGCGACGATCGATGCGGAGGGAATTGTCACGAAGACCCCTGATGCCGAAGGCGATCGAGTCGTCCGTCCGGAAACCGCGCGACAAGTGATGGCGATGATGGAAGCGGTCACCGCGGAAGGCGGTACCGCTCCGCAAGCACGAATTCCGGGTTACCGCGTTGCCGGAAAGACCGGTACGGCCCAGTTTGTAGATCTCGATTGCCGGTGCTACGCAGGTGACATCACAGCCTCATTCATCGGCGTGGCTCCGGCCGATGCTCCGCGTCTGGCCGTCGGAGTCTTCGTTCATCAACCCAAGCGCGGGCGAAGCGGTGGCGAGTTGGCGGGTCCGGTGTTCAAAGAGATAACCACCTATGCTCTGCAGGCAATGCAGATTCCTCCCTCCGGCAAGCGAGCTCCACGGCTCTCGTTGACCACCGGATAGTCCATGCGGCTCGCAGAGGTGCTTCGTGACGCCGGTCGCGGCCCGATCGCGGATGTGCCGCGCACCCTCGATGAAGCAGCAGCGAACATCGACATCGTGGGTATCGCGCTGTCGTCCGACGGGGTGGAACCGGGCTTTGCTTTCGCGGCGCTGCCCGGCCACCATCGTCACGGAGCCGAATTCATCGATGAAGCATGCCGTCGAGGGGCGGTCGCGGTCATCACCGATAGCGAGGGTCAATCAATCATTGCTCGTAGCGACCAGAGTGATTTCCCGATGATCGTCCACGATCAACCGCGGCCCCTGGTCGCGCACATTGCAGCGATCCTCGTTGGTTTCCCTACGCGGTCGCTGACGATGATCGGGGTAACCGGCACAAACGGCAAGACCAGCGTCTGCGCTCTGATATCCGCAGCCCTCGGCGCCGGGGACATCAGTTGTGGCGTCATCGGAACCCTGGGCTCGACGTTGAACGGTGATCAACTCGCATCAGGCCCACGCACGACACCCGAAGCCCCCGACATCCAGGCGATGGCCAGGTCGATGGTGGACGACGGAGCCGAAGCCATCGTCATGGAAGTCTCGAGCATCGCCCTCGGCGAGCATCGAGTCGATGGTGTCGTTTTCGACGTCGCCGTTTTCACTGGCCTAAGCCACGATCATCTCGACTATCACGAGACTATGGAGGCCTACTTCGCCGCCAAGGCGGAGCTCTTTACAAAGGAACGTTCGCGGCGGGGAGTCGTGCTGATCGATGACGAGTGGGGAGAGCGGCTTGCGCGGGAGTCCGTCATCCCCGTCGACACCGTCAGCACCACCGGAAAAGCCGCCGACTGGAATATGACCGCCGTTGATGGTGGGTGGGTGTTGACCGATGGTGTCGACTCCTGCGATGTGCGAACTCCGGTGGATGCCGACTTTGTTGTCGCGAATACCGCCGTGGGAATCGTGGCGGCACGTCTCGTCGGTGTTCCGCTCGATCTTGCTGCGGACGCAACTGCGACGGCGCGCATCCCAGGGCGGATGGAACTCGTCGGACGCGAGAATGGAATCGACTACTTCGTTGACTATGCGCACACGCCGGATGCGATCGAGCAGGTCGTTTCCGCAGCAACTCGTGAGCGAGCCGCACGTGGACAAGGACGAGTTGTCGTCGTCTTCGGTGCCGGGGGAGACCGCGATCCGCAGAAGCGACCGGATATGGGCACGGCGGCCAGTCGGGCGGATGTCGTCATCGTGACCGATGACAACCCGCGTTCGGAGAACCCGGCGGACATTCGACGGCAGATTCTCGAAGGAGTGCAGGGAACTTGTGAGATTCACGAGTGTGATTCGCGGCGAGACGCCATCGGGCTCGCGGTGGCGACGGCGAGATCGGGTGATGTCGTTCTGGTCCTGGGCAAGGGGCATGAAGCGACACAGGAGTGGTCGGATGGCGAGATTGCGTTCGACGACCGACACGTGCTGGCATCCTTCATCCACGATCGTCGAGGCGGGGAGTGGGGGAGGGGTGTCGAGTGAAGCCGCTCCCTGTCGATGTCCTCGCCTCTGCGATTAACGCGTCGGTCAATGCTGCTCTCGATACGACGGGAATTCAGGCAACCGGAGTTGCGGTCGATTCTCGGGACATCAAAGCCGGTAACGTCTTCTGCGCTTTGGCGGGAGAGCGGGTCGACGGACACGATTTCGCGGCAGCAGCGATCGCCGCCGGTGCCGTTGCGATCATCACGAATCGCGACATTGCCGATGTCCCCTGTTTGGTCACGGACAACTCGTTGGAGGCATTGGGGCGGCTGGCGCATTGGTACCGCACGCACGAACTCTCCGCGACGGTGATCGCGGTCACGGGTTCCTCAGGCAAGACCACAACCAAGGACCTGATCGCCGACGTTCTGCCCGGCGCTGTGGTCGCGGCCCGCGGCTCCTTTAATACCGAAGTCGGCGTTCCGCTGACCATCCTCGAGGCAGACCCATCGACGGATTATCTGGTGCTCGAGATGGGGATGCGGGGGATTGGGCACATTGGATATCTCGCTGAGATGGCAGAGCCGGACATCGGGGTCGTTCTGAATGTGGGGCTCGCGCATGTGGGAATGATGAACGGTCCCGAGGAGATCGCGGACGCAAAATCAGAGTTGGTGAGGGCATTGTCTGCGGACGATGTCGCCGTGCTGAATTGTGACGACTTTGCGGTCAGCGCCATGGGCGAGCAATCGGATGCTCCCGTGGTGTGGTTCGGCGAGAGTGAATCTGCTGGAGTCCGTGCCACAGGTGTCCAGCTCGACAATCAGGGGCGAGCCTCGTTCGACCTGACGGTGCCCGGGGAAGACAGGGTCGCCGTGCAGCTCTTGCTGCATGGCGAACACTTTGTCTCGGCCGCCCTGGCGGCCGCGGCGGTCGGTGTCTCGTGCGGTATGTCGGGTCAGGACATTGCGCGAGCATTGAGCAGTGCCCAGGCCCGAAGTCGCTGGCGCATGGATGTCCAAACGTCGACGCGTGGCATCACCGTGATCAACGATGCCTACAACGCCAACCCTGATTCTGTCCGCGCTGCACTCAAGACGTTGCGCGCGATGCAGGGGTCCGGCAGAACGTGGGCGGTTCTGGGCGAGATGTTGGAGTTGGGTGACAGGTCTACCGACGAGCACGATGCGATCGGACGGCTGGCAGTGCGCCTCGACATCTCCCGCCTGGTGTGCGTGGGACCCGGCACCAAGGTGATGCACCTGGCGGCGAGCAACGAAGGGTCGTGGGGGGACGAATCGGTCTGGGTGGAGGATCCGCAGGCAGCGATCGATCTGTTGGACGAGCAACTCGAGTCCGGGGATGTCGTCCTCGTAAAGGCCTCTCGCGCGGTAGGAATGGAGCGGGTGCCGGAGCATCTTCTAAATAGCGACTCGACGACACAGGGGAGTGACCGATGAGACTTGTGGTCATCGCCCTAGCGATCGCATCGGTCGTGTCGTTGGTGGGAACGCCGATTCTGATCAAACTCCTTTCCCGACGGGGTCACGCCCAGGCGATTCGCGTCAGCACCGAAAATGAGGCCTACCCCGATCATGAATCGAAGGTGGGTACGCCGTCCATGGGTGGCGTGGCCATCATTCTCGCGGTACTTGCAGGGTATTTCGGCACGCACCTGCTGACGTGGCGGCCGGTCAGTACTTCCGGATTGCTGGTGCTCTTCTTAATGGTGGGATTGGGCTTGGTCGGCCTCGCCGACGACTACTTGAAAATCTTCAAACAGCGCAGCACGGGTCTGCGAGCGAGAACCAAGTTGATCGGGCAGGCCCTGGTCGCTTTCACATTCGCGTACCTGTCGGTCCAGTTCCCCGATGCCGATGGCGAGACCGCGGCATCCATGGCGGTTTCCTTCGTGCGCGATACCCCGCTGGTTCTCCCCCTGGGGTTTTTTCTGGTGTGGGTGTGGTTCCTGATCACCGCCACTACCAATGGCGTGAACCTGACGGACGGACTCGACGGGTTGGCCGTCGGAGCATCGGTGATGAGCTTCCTGGCGTATGTCCTGCTCGCAATTTGGCAGTATGGACAGAACTGTTCGTTCGTTGATTCCGAATTCTGTTACACCACCCAGAATCCCTTGGACCTCGGAATCGTTGCGGCGTCTGCCGCGGGAGCGTGCTTCGGATTCCTGTGGTGGAACACAGCGCCGGCGCGGATCTTTATGGGTGATACCGGATCTCTCGCCCTCGGCGGAGGCATCGCCGGGCTAGCCATTCTCAGTCGTACCGAGTTGCTCCTGCCCTTCATGGCCGGGCTTTTCTTGATCACCACGGTGTCGGTCATCTTGCAGGTGGGTTCCTTCCGCCTCACCGGGCGCCGGGTATTTCGCATGGCCCCGTTGCACCACCATTTCGAGATGATCGGCTGGCCTGAAATTCAAATCGTCGTGAGGTTGTGGATCGTTCAGGGACTGTGCATCGGAGCGGGATTGACGCTCTTCTACGCCGAGTGGGTACGTGCGTGACCGAGCACCGGGTGAGTGCACTGCAGCGAGATTCGCAATGGTCTGGCCTGTCCGTCTGTGTTGTCGGGCTGGGAGTCGCCGGCTACTCGTGTGCTGACGCATTGATGCAACTTGGTGCATCGGTCACCATCGTGGACGAATCACCGGGGGATATTCACCAGGAACGAGCAGAAGTACTCGGATCGCTGGGTGCTGTCATTCGGTTCGGTGAGGCTGCTGACTTGCCGCTCGACAGCGATTTGGTGGTCGTGTCACCGGGCATTCGACCGTCCGCGCCGGTGTTGGCCCCGGCATTGGCCCGCGAGATTCCGATCTGGGGAGAACTGGAACTGGCGTGGCGGCTTCGCCGCGGTCCGACAGATGCCCCTTGGCTGTGCGTAACCGGAACCAACGGAAAGACAACGGTGACACTGATGCTGGAGTCGATGCTCACGGCGTCGGGAGCCCGGGCGGTATCAGCAGGAAATATCGGTGTCCCTCTCGTCGACGTGATCATGCACGACGATGTCGAGGTCATTGCGGTGGAAGTAGGCGCGCCGCAACTCCCGTTCGTGACATCGATGAGCCCCTGGTCGGCCGTATGCTTGAACATCGCGGATGATCACATTGATCATTTCGGTTCCGTCGAGCAGTACGTCAACACCAAGGAACGCATCTACCGACACACACGCCACTCCGCGATCTATTCGGTCGACAATGACGTGACGCGGGGAATGGTCGAACGCGCGGACGTGATCGAGGGTTGTCGGGCCATCGGTTTCACGCTCGGAGTTCCCGACGTCGGAATGGTCGGAGTCGTGGACGACATGCTGGTCGATCGGGCCTACCTCGACCAGCGCCGAGATGCAGCCCTCAAACTAGCGAGCACCAACGATGTTCGGCCTCAGGCTCCCCACAACATCGCCAATGCGCTGGCAGCATCGGCGCTTGCGAGGTCCTACGGGGTGCATCCGAGCGCGGTTCGGGCAGGACTTCGTGACTTCCAGCCAGCTCCGCACCGGATAGCCGAGGTTGGCGAGTTCTCAGGAGTCAAATACGTGGACGACTCCAAGGCGACCAACACCCATGCGGCGAAGACGTCGCTTCTGGCGTACCCGTCGGTTGTATGGGTCGCAGGTGGTGTGGCGAAGGGGCAGGAATTCGACGATTTGGTCGTCGAGATTCACGATCGGCTCCGAGGGGTGGTCCTGATGGGGCGCGACGCGGGGGTAATCCGCGACGCTTTGGCCCGACACGCACCCGATGTTCCGGTAATCGTCGTGGAACGCACCGAAACTAGTGTGATGGGTGAGGTTGTTGATGCAGCTGCCGGGCTCGCCCGACCTGGTGACGTCGTTCTCCTCGCCCCCGGGTGCGCCTCGTGGGACATGTTCACCGACTACACCGAACGTGGACGTGCCTTCGCTGATGCTGTGCTGCAGCAGGGCTCGCCGTCATGAGCAGTCAGACGCCGGAGCTATCCGAGCGATCCGCGAGCCCTGGCGAGGGCGGATCAATCTCCCCGCTGGCACTGCTCGCCCGTCACCCCCTGAGCGCGTATTACCTGCTGATGGGTTCGGCATTGCTCTTGCTTCTTCTCGGCTTGATCATGGTGATGTCGGCATCAAGTATCGAAAGCGTCCGCGTCTTCGGATCTCCCTACACCCTCGCGCAACGCCAGGCCTTCTTCGCACTTCTCGGCGTCGTTGCGATGTTCTTTGCGGCCCGAACATCCGTGCAGTTCTGGCGTGCCTTCGCGTGGCCGTTGCTGCTCGTGGCTTTCGGATTGCTGGTGGCCGTCCTCATCATCGGCGTTGAAGTCGGCGGACAACGCAACTGGATCGAGATCTTCGGCCCGTTCAGGCTCCAGCCGAGTGAAATCGCGAAACTCGCGTTGGTGGTCTGGGGCGCAGAAGTTCTCTCGCGGCGGTCTCGCCGACTCGACACCTGGCGTGGCCTACTCATCCCCATCGTTCCGGTAGCAGCCGTGATGATGGTGTTGGTTCTCGCCGAGGGTGACTTCGGGAACACGGTGATGCTGGGAGCCATCCTCGCGGGCGTCCTCTTCGCCGCCGGCGCGCCACTGCGGGTTTTCGCCGTCTTCGCTGCGGTGGGAGCCGTGGGAGTGTGGATTCTTTCGTTGGCGGCCCCCTACCGCATGGACCGCATCCTGTCCTGGCTTGATCCCGGCTCAGATCGACTGGGATTCGGTTGGCAAGTCACCCAAGGGCAATACGCGCTCGGCACCGGTGGCTTCTGGGGCGTGGGGCTCGGTGCCAGCCGAGAAAAGTGGGGGACGTTGCCGGAGGCCCACACGGACTTCATCTATCCCGTGATCGGCGAAGAGCTCGGGCTCCTGGGGACACTGATCGTGTTGGCGTTGTTCTCACTGCTGGCCTTCGCGGTCTTTCGTCTCAGCCGGAACACCAACGATTCCTTCGTCCGCTACGCCGCGGCCGGGGTCGGGGCGTGGATCGTGGTGCAGGCCGTGGTGAACATTGGCGGGGTCCTCGGACTTACTCCTGTTGCGGGAGTCACCCTCCCACTGGTCTCCTACGGAGGGTCATCGCTGATTCCGACCCTGACAGCCATCGGCATGCTCATGGCCTTCGCTCGTCAAGAACCCGGTGCCCGACGCGCGTTGCGACGACGCAGCACGGCCCAGGCCCTCCGGCGCCGATAGCGGTCCCTTGCCATGCACGTGGTCTTCGCGGCCGGTGGCACAGCCGGTCACCTCGAGCCCGCCCTCACGACGGCGGACGCTCTCGTGCAACGCGATCGGACAACCGCTGTCTCCTTTATCGGCGGGAGCCGGGGCCTCGAAGCCGAACTCGTGACCGCGCGTGGTTACCCGTTGGTGGCTACGACCGCGCAGCCTTTTCCGCGACGCCTGTCTGCGAGCGCGGTCGCCTTCCCGTTCTTGACCATCGAAGGTGTGTGGCAGGCCGCTGCCCATCTGCGCGCGGTATCGGCGGACGTGGTGGTGGGCTTCGGGGGTTACGCAGCCGTACCTGGCTACGCGGCTGCGTGGCTGACCCGCACTCCCTTGATCATCCACGAAGCAAACTCTCGAGCCGGATTCGCCAATGTGCTCGGAGCGAAATGGACGAAGAACGTCGCGAGCGTCCATCCCGGGGTGCTCGCCCGCGCCCTACCTATGGGGCTCCCCCTTCGTCCATCGGTGGCACAACTCGACGTCGCAGAACAACGCAGCGCGGCACGACAGATGTGGGACCTTCCCGACCAGGGACCCGTTGTCTTGATTTTCGGCGGAAGCCAAGGAGCCCGGCACCTGAATGATGTCGTCGCCGGCAGCATCCAAGCTCTGACAGACGCCGGAGTCAGCGTTCTACACGCAGTGGGCAGGAACAACCTGCTCCCAGACCCGCACCCGAACTATCGACCCGTCGCATACATCGATCACATGGACATGGCGTATGCCGCCGCCGATCTTGTTGTCTGTCGGTCCGGAGCGATGACGTGCGCGGAGCTGACAGCGGTCGGTGTGCCGGCCATCTACGTGCCCCTACCTATCGGCAACGGCGAGCAAGCGGGAAATTCGCGTCCGATTGTGGATGCGGGTGGAGGATTGCAAGTGGCGGACGAGGCTTTGACATCGGAGTGGCTCACGACCACGGCCCTCACCCTGGTACAGGATGAGGGTCGGCTCCAGACGATGGCTTCGGCTGCCCTCTGTCTCGGTGACCGGGACGCCGGTGAGGCGATGGTGCGATGGGTAGGCGACGTCGTCGAGCAGCGACGGAAGGGTCGGTGATGAACGGGGCGGATCTGCCCGACCTCGGTCATGTGCACATCGTCGGAATCGGTGGAGCCGGAATGTCGGGAATAGCCAGAGTTCTGGCTGCCCGCGGGGTGCACGTCACCGGCAGCGACGCCAAGGAATCGCGGCGAGTGCAGTCTCTGCGGGCCCTGGGCATCGAGGTATCGGTCGGCCACCAGAAGTCCATAACCGCGGACACCCTCGTCTATTCGACGGCTATCCCGGAGTCAAATTCTGAGCGTCGGTTCGCGCGAGAGCATTCGATCCCAGAAATGTCTCGCGCCACTGCCCTGGCGTCAGTCATGAGTGGTCGACGTGGGGTCGCGGTGTCGGGAACACACGGGAAGACGACGACCACGTCGATGTTGACCGTCACCCTGCAAGCGTGTGGCGCCGATCCNTCGTTCGTTATCGGCAGNGAGTTAAACGAATCAGGGTCGAATGCGCACCTNGGCACNGGTGAACTCTTCNTCGTCGAGGCCGACGAGAGCGANGGTTCNTTCCTNGCGCTGCCGGCGNTCGTGGGGATCGTCACGAATGTCGAACCCGACCACTTGAATCATTGGGAGACCTTCGACGCGCTGNAAAANGCCTTNGACGATTTNGGACGGCAGATCGCGNCTGCGGGNGGGTTCGTTGTCATCTGNGCCGACGACCCGGGGGCCCGCGCGATGGGNGAACGGCTCGTCGCNGAGGGCATCGATGTTCGCAGTTACGGCGAGAGTGACGATGCCACGGTTCGCATGATCGATCCGGTCCAAGACGNNNACGGNTGGAGTNTCACCGTCGCTAAAGACGGGGTTCGACTCGGTCGGANCGCCCTNCAGGTCCCNGGNCGACATAACGCNCTCAACGCCCTGGCCGCCTATGTTGCGGCGACGGGGCTTGGGTTCGCTGACGTTGATGTTCGGNGAGGGCTCGAATCNTTTTCTGGAACCCGTCGACGTTTCGACTTCAAAGGNGAAGTNGCGGGNNTCCGNGTNTANGACGANTACGCCCACCACCCGACGGAAATNGACGCGACCTTGCGAGCGGCCCGCGAAGTGGTCGGGACCGGCCGGGTCATCGTCGCGTTCCAAGCCCATCACTATTACCGGACGGCGATGTTCGTGCGGGAATTCGGGCAAGCCCTTGGCTTGGCGGACGTGGCGGTAGTGCTTGAGGTGTTCGCTCCCGGCGAGNAGGCGATTCCGGGAGCCAGCGGACAAACCCTCGCGGCGAATGTTCCCCTGCCCGAGGGCGACGCCATCTTTGAACCGTCCTGGACCGCTGTTGCCGGAATCCTCGCTGATCGCGCACGTGCCGGCGACATGGTGATGACCCTCGGCGCCGGTGATATCGGCATGCTGGGCACCGAAGTCCTCGACCGCCTCCGGAGTCGGCTATGACGGTGATCGATAACCCGAGCCTCGAAGGAGACAGCGTCCCTGCTTCGATGACGGGACGAGATCGGGAAACCGGCGACGAGCGCGCAGCCGCATCGGAGCAGAAGGTCCGCCGGCGACGGTTCCTGTTCACGCGCAGGCGTCGTCNGCGTCGCGCGGTCGCCGATCGTTGGGTGGCGCGGGCGCAACGGCGACGGTGGTGGCGACTGGCCAGCGTCGTGCTGGTGGTGGCGCTGATCGTCGGTGCGGTGTGGGCCGCCTGGTTCTCGTCGCTGCTTGCTGTGCATCAGGTATCGGTCGTTGGCTTGAGTGACGAGGGGGAGTTGGTAGGCGGCCAGGAGGTTCGATCGGCTGCATCCATCCCGGTCGATATGCCGATCGCGCGCCTGGATACCGCCTCGGCCCAGGCTCGAGTGCTCGAGCTGCCGTGGGTGGCATCGGTCGAGGTTCGGCGCGCATGGCCACAGGATGTCGTGATCGCAGTGACCGAACGGTCTCCGGTGGCCGTGGTCATGCAAGGCCAAGAGCGTCGGGGTGTGGATGCCGAGGGGAACCTCTTCGATCCACCCGGAGGGTTGTGGCTCACCGATCCGATCATCCGTGGCGACGACAGCGCCATTGCTGAGGCAGTGAAGGTCGCGTCGTCCCTTCCCGCGGATCTGGAGAAGCGGGTCCGGGTGATCCAGGCGGTGAGCGTCGATGACATTCGTTTGGAACTCGGGAACAAATCGATCGTGCGCTGGGGAAATTCCCAGGAAGCAGAGTTGAAGGCAGAAGTTCTGCGCTCGTTGTTGCCGCGCCGCGCCCAGTCTTACGACGTCAGCGCGCCATCGCTACCGGCCACTTTTGGAGAAAAAGGCCCCAAGAAATAAAAAAAATCAAAACTTTGTGCTTTTCGTCTTGCGTCGAAGGTGTTGCACCGCCTACTCTCCGGCCGTCTCAAGGCCAGACGATGTTTCAGCCTGAAGTAAAGGTTGAGACTTCGGCCTCAAGTCGCACGAGTTGATGCGCCCCCTCGCGTCGACGTAGAGGAAAGGACGAGCAGCAGTGGCGGCTCCTCAGAACTACTTGGCAGTAATCAAGGTCGTCGGTATCGGCGGCGGTGGCGTGAATGCGGTCAACCGCATGATCGAGGTCGGCTTGAAGGGCGTGGAGTTCATCGCCATCAACACCGACGCACAGGCGCTCTTGATGAGCGACGCCGACGTCAAGCTCGACATCGGTCGCGAGTTGACGCGAGGCCTCGGAGCCGGCGCGAACCCGGAGGTTGGGCGCAAGGCGGCAGAAGACCACATTGAAGAGATCGAGGAAGTCCTCCAGGGCGCCGACATGGTCTTCGTTACCGCGGGAGAAGGCGGTGGAACCGGCACCGGCGGAGCACCGATCGTTGCCCAGGTTGCCCGGTCTCTCGGAGCGCTCACCATCGGCGTTGTCACCCGTCCGTTCGGCTTCGAAGGTCGCCGCCGGCAAGTGCAGGCGGATCAGGGCGTCGAGGATCTGCGCGCCGAAGTCGACACACTCATCGTCATCCCCAACGATCGGCTGCTGTCCTTGGCAGACCGTGAGATCAGTGTGATCGATGCGTTCCGACAAGCCGATCACGTTCTGCTGCAAGGCGTTTCGGGCATCACCGATCTGATCACGACACCCGGTTTGATCAACCTGGACTTCGCCGACGTCAAGAGCGTCATGCACGCAGCCGGGTCCGCATTGATGGGCATCGGATCGGCGCGGGGCGAGGACAGGGCGATGCAGGCCGCGGAAAAGGCCATTTCCAGCCCCCTCCTCGAAGCGGGAATCGATGGCGCTCACGGGGTGTTGTTGTCGGTGTCCGGTGGCAGCGACCTGGGTCTGTTTGAGATCAACGAAGCTGCTCGCCTCGTTAGTGACGCCGCCCATCCCGAGGCCAACATCATCTTCGGTGCGGTTATCGACGACACCTTGGGCGATGAGGTTCGCGTGACGGTCATCGCGGCAGGCTTCGAAGGCGGTGAGCCGCCGGTCCGCAAGATGGCTGCTCCCGTTCGGTCCACCGACGCGACGGGTGATATCCCGGCGGTTCAACAGCCGAAGGCGGCGGCATTCGCCGATTCCGACGACGACTTGGATATCCCAGATTTCCTGAGGTAAGGCGTGGCAGCGGACGCGAGTGGCAGTAGGGGCTTCCCCGACCTACGGACACTCACCGGCACGTGGTCGTGTGCGAGTCAGGCGTCATCGGGCGCGTCCTGCTCGTACGTGATCTCACGCGCCGATGGTGGGCGCAGCGTCGGTGATTTTGCGGAGGGAAATCTCGCCGATCATGTCGGTGACGACGAAGGTGCGGTGGCGACCAATCGACGGATGCTGGCGTCGGCTCTGAAGGCGCAGAAGGGGCTGGCCTTTATCGCGGCNTCGCACGGTGCTGACGTGGCGTGGGTGACAACCCCCGACACTTTTGCCGACGTCGATGCGCTGGTGACTGATAGGCACGACATTGGCTTGGTGGCGTTGGGTGCCGACTGCGCCGTCATAGGTCTTCACGGTCATCGCAGTGACGGCACGCCCGTGCTAGGCGTCGCGCATTGCGGATGGAAAGGGCTCGCCAAAGATGTGATTGGATCANTAGTGGCCGAGATGACTAGCGCTGGAGCCGAAGAGATCAGTGCGGTTCTGGGCCCGGCGATCTGCGGCGAGTGCTACCGAGTAGATACCGCGCGGCACGCCGCGGTTCGAGCGGCGGTGAGCGAGCGGGTCGCTCATGCGGCGTTGGTATCCCTTTCACAGCAACCCGCGCATGTGCAGCAGGCGTCGCACGAGCAGAAAGATGAGGGCTTTGGCATCGATATTCGCGCCGGGAGCAGGGAGCGGTTATTGGAACTGGGTGTCGCCATCAATGGCGAAGAACTCCTGCAGGGCAGGGAATGCACGTACGAATCGGCAACATGGTTCAGCTATCGCCGGTCGATGGCAAACGGCCGCGGTGGACGCTCGGGGCGACAGGGACTTGCCGTGGTCTCACCCACTCAACATGGTGTGGACGAATCGTGACGGTCACAAGGCGAGAGGTCCTGGCTCAGCGACTTCACGATGTTCACGAGCGTATCGAAGCTGCGCGGATTGCCGCGAGTCGGACGGAGGACGACGACCAGGTNCAACTCGTTGTCGTGACGAAAACCTTCCCCGCTAGTGATATCTNGCTGCTCGCAGAACTAGGAGTCACCGATGTCGGAGAGAACCGAGATCAGGAGGGGCGAGCGAAACGTTCGGGCGTGCGCAGCGACGAACTCCGCTGGCACATGATCGGTCGCTTACAGCGCAACAAGGTGTCNTCCGTTGCCCGATGGGCGGACATTGTCGAATCGATNGACCGACACGAACTCATCGCGCCTCTTGCCGGCGCCGTGGAGCGATTCGACAGGAAACCGGTGCAGGTGCTGCTGCAGGTGAGCTTGGATCCGATGCCTGACCCAGGACGCGGTGGAATCGATCCGAATGACGTGGAATCCCTCGCCGAAGCGGTAGCCGGGCACGAGGCTCTACACCTGGCGGGTGTCATGGCGGTGGCACCCCACCCGGACACCGGTGTGAATCCACGGGCTGCCTTCGATCGGTTGTACGAGATTTCGGCGCTGGTCAGAGCGTCGTGGCCGAATGCCCGGGAGATCTCGGCTGGCATGAGCAGCGACCTCGAAGCTGGCGTCGCCGCAGGGGCGACACAGGTGCGTATCGGGGGAGCGATACTCGGGGAACGCCCCCCGGTGCAGTAGCGTCAGATAGGGAGAAATTCACGGTCGCCGTAGACGCGTCCGCGAGTGCGAAAAACGACATCACGGAGGTGGGCGATGGCTGGCGCAATGCGCAAGATGGCTGTGTACCTCGGGTTGGTGGAGGACGCCTCCTACGATGAATACGACGAGTACGACGACTACGAGGAACCCGCTCGAGAGTCCCGCCGCGATCGCAACAGCCGTCGTAGTTCCCGGGATCGATCCGATGAGGACGAGGATGCGTACGAAGTACGCAGCGTGCGGCCTATCAACGAGCCTCGCGCGGTTCGAACCATTCGGCCGGATTCCGCTACCGATCGGCCGGCCTCTTCCGGTTCGGCGGGACGCCCGTCCATGGGTGACCTGAGCCGCATCGAGGCCATCCACCCCCGCTCGTACAACGACGCGCGTCGCATCGGTGAGGAATTTCGCGCTGGCGTGCCGGTCATCATGAACCTGGGCGACATGGACGAAATGGATGCCAAGCGCATTATCGATTTCGCGGCCGGCCTGGTTTATGGACTGCACGGCACCATTGAGCGCATCACCGGCAAGGTCTTTTTGCTCTCACCGGCCAACGTCGATCTCGGGGATCAGGCGCGGGCACAGATAGCTGAGGATGGGTTCTTCAATCAAAGTTGACGACGCCGTTAGAGGAGAGTTGAAACGGTGAGCATCTTCGGCCAGATCCTGGGCACTGTCCTGTGGCTCTATTGGCTTGTCTTGATCGCCCGCCTCGTCCTGGACTTCGTCCGGATTTTCNCGCGATCCTGGCAGCCTCGGGGACCGCTTCTGTTGATCGCCGAATTCGTGTACTCGATCACGGATCCACCCCTACGCGCCCTTCGACGGGTGATCCCACCGCTGCGACTCGGCAGCGTATCGCTCGATTTGGCATTTCTCATTCTGATACTCGGGGTTCAGATACTCATCAATTTTGTCGTCTTGCTTTAGGGTCAAGATCGTGACCTTGAGCGCACAGAATGTTCGTGACGCCCGATTCGGAACAACGCGCATTCGAGCCGGGTACAACATGGCCGAGGTCGATGCATTCCTCGACCAGGTGGAAGACACCATCGCCCACGAGTCAAGCGAAGTTCAGCGACTCGTTGATGAAGTTGAGGCACTCCGCTCTCAGGTTCACCAGCTGCAGAGTCGCTTGGCAGCCGCTCAGCACGAACTGCAGGAAGCTCAATCGGCACCCGTCGCTAGCCCCGATGAAGGCCACGCAACCGTCGTCACTCCTACCGACGACGGTGCATCAGCGGCTACGGCTCAGGACCTTGGCGGGGCGTCGANTACAGAAAACGTCGTTGTTGGCGATGTCCCACCAGTCGGCCGGGAAAGTTTGGCTGCGATTCGCGATCGAGTGCGAGAAATGCTCACCCGACAGCTGGCCCTCGTCGACGATCTCGACATTGACTCGCCTGCGGATTCCCCACACCCTTAAGAGTTTCGGGCGATCCCGACCAACACTGGTAGGTCGGTTTCCACTGGCGCGTAGTCNGCCGGCATGTCGTTGCGATCGATAGCCGTGGCGAGAACCTCGGAGGCGATCACCGCACCATGCTCGGCGAAAGTGGTTTCGATCTCGCTGTCGTGTGAGCTCCACGTCAGTGAGATTCGATCCGAGATGTCAAATCCCAGCGACTTGCGCGTTTCTTGAATTCCCCGGATCAAATCGCGCGCTAGGCCTGCACGGCGGAGTTCGTCGTCGATATGTAGATCGATGGCGACCGACTCTTCTGCGTCGCTGGCGACCGTCCAGCCTTCGCGGGGTGACTCCGTCACGATGATGTCGTCGGCGTAGACATCCTCGCTCTCGCTGTCCACCATGATCGAGAACGAGCCATCGCCACGTACACCGTTCGCCAGGGTGGCGGGCTCGACATCGGTTATTGCCTGAGCGACGACTGGCGTCCGCTTCCCGAAGCGCTTTCCCAGTTCCCGGAAGTTNGGCTTGACCACAACGTCGACCAGCCCGGCNTCCTCACCNAGGACCTCNACTGCNCGCACGTTGAGTTCGTCGGAAACCTCGGCGACGAGTTCGACGGGGAGTTGTGCCCAGCCGGGTGCGGAAACCAGGGCGCGCGAGAGCGGTTGCCGCGTCTTGACGCTGCTCGCGGCGCGGGCCGCCCGCCCAAGCTCGACGACTCTACGAACGAGTGTCATGTTGTCGCGGAGACCATCGTCGATAGTCGCGTTCTCCATCGACGGCCACGACGCCAGGTGCACGGATATCGGAGCCTGATCGTCGGTTGCTCGGAAGAGGTCTTGCCACACGCGTTCGGCAATGAAGGGCGTGTAGGGCGCCAGGCACAAAGTGACGGTGCGCAGGGCCTCGTGGAGGGTGGCCAGCGCGGCCGCATCCCCATCCCAGAAGCGTCTGCGTGAGCGGCGCACGTACCAATTGGAGAGATCATCGATGTACTCCGCGAGTATCCGGCCGCCGCGCTGGGTATCGAAATNTTCCAGGGCGTCGTCCACATCCCGCGCGACCCGCGCGGCTTCGGACAGCACCCACTGGTCAATGAGCGGTCGCTCCNCGGTCGGGGGGGCGGCCATCGAGGGGGACCATTCCGCGGTTCTCGCGTACAGCGATTGGAAGGAAACCGTGTTCCAGTACGTCAAGAGGGTGCGACGAACAACATCGGCGATGGCCGCGTGACCCACGCGACGGGCTTGCCATGGCGAGCCGGAGGCCAACATGAACCAGCGCACCGCGTCAGCGCCGTGCGTGTCCATCAGGGGGATGGGTTCGAGCACGTTGCCGAGGTGCTTACTCATCTTGCGACCGTCTTCGTCCAAGATGTGGCCGAGGCAAACGACGTTCTTATACGACGATTTTCCGAAGACAAGGGTCCCGACGGCCATCAAGGAGTAGAACCAACCGCGGGTTTGATCGATCGCCTCACAAATGAAGTCGGCGGGGTACTGCTGCGCGAACTCTTCTACATTCCGGCGCGGGTACCCCAATGCGGCGAAGGGCATGGCGCCGGAGTCGTACCAGCAGTCGATGACCTCCGGCACTCGATGCGCCGTGTTCGTGCACTCTGGGCACTGAATCGTGACATCGTCGACGAACGGGCGGTGCGGATCGAGATCGTCGACGTCCTTACCGGCACGTGAAGACAGTTCTTCGAGCGATCCAATCGCTGTGAGGTGCCCGGCTTCGCAACGCCAAATGGGTAGCGGCGTCCCCCAATATCTGTTGCGGGACAAGGCCCAGTCCACGTTGTTGGTGAGCCAGTCCCCGTAGCGACCCCACTTGATGGTCGGCGGATACCAGTTGGTCTGCTCGTTTTGCGCGAGAAGTGTTTCCTTAACGGCTGTCGTCTTGATGTACCAGGACGGCTGCGCGTAGTACAGAAGCGGCGTGTGGCATCGCCAGCAGTGAGGGTAGGAGTGCTCATAGGGGTTACGGCGAAATAGCAGACCCCGCTCGTCGAGATCGGTTACCAGGACCTCGTCAGCAGTCTTGAAGAACATTCCACCTACGAGGGGAGTCGCACCCGAGAAAGTACCGTCCGGATTGACCGGATTGACGATGGGGAGTCCGTAACTGCGACAACTGGCGAGGTCGTCTGCGCCGAAGGCGGGTGCTTGGTGAACAAGTCCCGTTCCATCGTCTGTTGTGACGTAGTCGGCAACGATGACGTAGTGGGAGTCGGGGATGTCCACGAGGTCGAAAGGCCGCCGGTATCGGGTGTGCTCGAGGTACGACCCAGCGAACTCCTCGAGGATCTCGACGTCACTGTCGCCGAAGACCTGTGACACGAGCTCCTGTGCGACGACGAGATGTTCGTTGTCCTCAGTTTTCGCGACCACGTACGTGGCGTCTGGCCGGACGGCCACCGCCGTATTCGAGACCAGCGTCCACGGCGTCGTCGTCCACACCAATAGCGCCGCAGACGGGTAGCGCTCGTGGAGGGGTCCACCTTCGATGGGGAAGCGAACGTAGACCGATGGGTCGACCACCGTCTCGTAGCCCTGGGCGAGCTCGTGGTCGCTCAGGCCGGTCCCNCACCGTGGGCAGTANGGAGCGACTCGGTGGTCTTGTACCAGTAAGCCTGCGTCGAAGATCTCCTTCAACGACCACCAGACGCTTTGTATGTAGTCCCGATCCATCGTCCAGTAGGCAGAGTCGGTGTCCACCCAGAACGCCATGCGCTTGCTCATGTGGGTGAATTCGTCGACGTGGCGGAGAACGGATTCGCGACACCGTTCATTGAACTCGGCGATCCCATATTTTTCGATGTCTTGTTTGCCGCTGAAGCCGAGTTCCCGCTCGACGGCCAGTTCGACGGGCAGTCCGTGACAGTCCCACCCTGCTTGACGAGGCACGAAGTACCCCTTCATCGTGCGATAGCGAGGGAAGATGTCTTTGAAGACACGGGCCTCCACATGGTGGGCTCCTGGAGTGCCGTTGGCCGTGGGAGGGCCCTCGTAAAAGGTCCACAGGGGGCGCCCCTCGGCTTGGGCAAGGGAGCNCTCAAACACCGCATCCTGGTCCCAAAGATCCAGAATTTGGTGTTCCATTGCCGGCAGATCGATCTGCACGGGCACGGCCTTGTACATGGCGCCTCCTGTCCGAACGGGCAGGATAGTCGTGTCGGTCGGCGTGCCGGTGACCCGTGACCGTCAAACCACCCCTACCATTCCTGCACGCAGCGGCGCGTCGGCCTGAGGGGAACATCCCGGCGGGTGCGGGCGGGCAGCGGAACGGCAACCGAGGAGATCACGATGGCGGCCACAAGGAAGGCTCCCGACAAGAAGGCGGCCCCTAAGAAGGCTCCTGCGAAGAAGGCTCCTGCGAAGAAGGCGGCCCCNAAGAAGGCGGCTGCGAAAAAGGCTCCNGCGAAGAAGGCNNCNNCCAAGAAGGCGGCTGCGAAAAAGGCTCCCGCGAAGAAGGCTCCTGCGAAGAAGGCG
>PBTV01000011.1 GCA_002729215.1 Rubrivirga sp. | reverse complement strand
AGATCGCTTCGCCATTGACTCGCCAGTTCGACGATCTCAGCGGGCGCCTCGGTCACAGGAGCGACGCTAGCCGAGCCATCCGCTGCTCCACGCGTCGGCTGGCGAGCATCGTTCTTTCAACTATCGTGCAGTTGTGCCCGCCGGCAGTGGACCCAAACCCTCCGGCGCTTCGGGCTCTTCCGCCGATGACAGGCAACCCATCAAGACTCTCATCGGAGGGCCCCGAGGAGCTCTCGAGAGCATCCTGCCACCGGTTGTCTTCGTGGCCGTCTACTCCGCGCTATCGAGCAGCAACCAGGACGCGCTGACTTACGCAATCGTCGCGGCGCTCGTACTGGCCGCCTTCTTCGGTGGATGGCGGCTACTTGAGCGCAAGCGACCCACACACGTCATCGGGGCGATCGCGGTGGTGGCGCTCGGTGCATACTTCGCCGGGCGCACCGGGAGCCCCGCCGCATTCTTCTGGCCGCGCGTGCTGTTGAACGTGTTGTCAGCATTAGCTTTCGTCATCGGCAACTTCATTCGGTGGCCACTGCTCGGAGTGATAGTCGGCCCGATCATGGGCACCGGGATGCGTTGGCGTCGAGACCCCGTCCTCGCGCGCGCCTACTCCCGCGGGTCATGGGTGTGGGTGCTACTGAACCTGGTTCGGGCCGCGATCCTGCTCCCGTTCATCGCCAACGACACCCTCTGGGGACTGGCCGCATCGGGCGCACTCTTCTACGTCCTAGTGATCGGAACCATCTTGGGATCGTGGTTCGTCATGAAACGAGCCATCCCTGCCGATCATCCGGGCCTTCGTCACCCGGTCGGTGACCCGAAGAGTACGGACGAGTAAGACAAAAGACGGTCCGACCAGCATTCGGTTGCGCCGCCTCGCGAACCGTCGCCCGCGATCGGTTCTTGTCCCCGTTGGCGCCGATGCTGTGACAGGGGCACATTCTGAAAACCGTGGGGACCCGACGGGCTGGGCCGTCCGAATCCCGGGGCCCACGTGAACGTCGGAGGTTGCGGTTCAGCAGACCATCGGCCTGCTCAACCGCAACCTCCGGTGGTACCAGTCCTACCCGTGCCGACCCGCTTACGAGGCTTGATCGACACGACGATCACGCTGTCAGCCCGACGCGAGTGCCTTGGCTTTGAGCTGATCGAACTCCTCCCGAGAAATCGTTCCCGCATCCAGGAGCGCTTTCGCTGATGAAATCTGGTCCGCGGGAGAGACGCTGCCGACGGCAGTTTGAATGTATGCCTTCTGTGCCTCGTCTGCGGCCTGCATCTGGGCTTGACGTCGCTCGGCCATTGAGTTGCCGCGGGCGATCAGATACACAAGAACGGTGATGGGCGGGAAGATCAGAAGGAAGATGATCCATGCGGCCTTCTTGCCTCCGCCGAGACTCTTGTCGGCGAACAAATCCATGATCACCATGAAGAAGACCATGAAGAACATGACCATGAAGAAGATGATTAACAAGGACCACAGCACTTGACCAAAACCCATGACGACCCTTTCGTTGAGAGAACTCCACCCTACTCATCGACCCATTCATCGACGCAGCCGTGCATCACGCCACGGGAGGGAAGACCAGCGTCGGTGTTGATGAAGCCGTGAGAACCTGCGGAATCTACGATGAGCGTGTGGAATTCGAGACCTTCACCGTCGCAATCCCGATCAGCGCGTCGTTCACGCGCCACCTCGACGTCCAAGCACCCACAGCCGACGCTGCACTTCTACTGGCCACCGAGCACGCTCTCGACACAGGGGTCTTGATGCACGGTGAACCGTGGATCGTGAAGGGCGCCGGTTGAACCTTTCCGTCCTCTGGCCTAGAACTGTTGAATCAACATCAGGGCGCCGCTCCCGCCCTTTAGTATGGGACTCAGAATCCGAAGAGTCACACCTCACGCTTGGAGGCACTCATGCACGTTTCCACGGCGCGGCTAGCCGCCTTCCTTTGTGTCGGCTTCGCGGCTTCGTCTCTTGCGCTGGCCGCTCCGGCTTCTGCAAACAGCGGAACGACCACCCTCGCTACTCACAACGGTCAGGTAGGAGTCAATCAGGTCCTGACCGCCACCTATGTCTCGAGTGATGCGGGCGTCTACTGCGACGACGAGGGTGGAGTCGTGAGTTTCGACTTCAAGGTTCAGAACGGTCCGAACCTCGGCACAGTTTCCGGCACATGCACTCCCGTGAGTGACGGCTCCGAAACGCCGGTCGCTACATGGACGGGCACTATGAACTGGACGCCGACGAAGCCAGGGGCGCAACTGCTGACAACCCAGGCCACACAGCAACTACTTGGGGGAGCCCCTGTCGTAGGGCAGGCCACCAAGAGCGTCCTGATCGCGCCAGCGGTGGCACCGAAGCCAACTACTCCTTCCAAGGTGCGGAACTTAAAGGTCACAGGCGTCTCAACGAACACCGTTTCTTTGAACTGGGACGCGCCGAGCGACACTGGAGCGTCCGCGATAGCGGGATACGTAGTCAAATGGGCAGGACCGACTAGCGGCCAGGTCTCCGTGCAAGCAAATACGACTAACGCGAACATCGGCACACTGACGGCCAATTCGTCCTACACGTTCTCTGTGCTCGCGACAAACCTGCAGGGTTGGGGCGATCCGGTAAGCGTCACTCAGAACACGGCCAGCACTCCCCCTCCCTCTCCTACTCCCCCGCCCATTCAGCAGCAGACGCTGGTTGGCCCGGCGTGGGAGGGTGGTGGCCCCAAGGTCAAGAGCGGCAAGTGGAAGACCTTCAATGACACGGCAAACCTTGACACCAATGCTGGCCAGGAGGCGCGGCTCAAGGCACAGAACAAATCGGCTTCCATCAAGTCAGTCAAGTTCCGCTACAAGGGCGACTTCGTCGAGGTGCGCGCCGTCCTCAAGCCGGGGAAAAAGAAAGGCTCCTTTACTCTTCATGAATCTGCGCCTGCAGTTCCCGGCTTCACAGCCATGGCGGTGGAGCGCAAAATCAAGGTTGTCAAATAACGGCGGCTACGCTTCGCGCACGGTGATTTCATCGTGCTTCTTCCGAATCCGCAGTGGTTCACGTTCGAGACACGCGACGTATAGGTTCTCCGACGTTTGTGAACGTTGGCTCGAGGGAGACCTTCGATAGGCCATGGTTGTTCAACTACAAGACCTCGACGGCCATCTCGTCGTTCTTATTCCGACCCTGTACGACCCGGCTATCCGGACGAAGTCCGGCACCACGGACGCTGTCTTCACACACGTCTGTGACGTCACCGCTGGCGAGGTATTTCGCGACCAAATGATCGTGGCACGGCAGTTCGTCGACGGCATGCGCGACCACCTGCTCCATCCGTTCATCGGCGTTGTCCGGCGCCTCGATGACGGTGGGTTCACGTTCGATTCGGCAACGGACGATCAGCGGGACGTTGCCCGTGACTTCCTCAACGGCCTCAGCGACTGACCATCGCGCCTACGTCACTCCGGCTGGCAGACGGGGCACCAGTAGACCTTGCGCGCCTGCATCTGGTTCATCTCGATCTCAGCCTCGCATAGGTAACACGCGTCACCGGCTCGCCGGTAGACGTACACCTCGCCGCCGTGACGGTCCTGTCGCGGCTTGCGGCCCATGATGTCCGGGAGATGCTCGGGACGGACGGTGTCGATACGGCCCCGTTTGGTGCCCTGCGTCATCAGAACCACGAGGTCGTCCCACACCGCATCGAATTCGTTTCTGCTGAGGTGCTTGCCGGGACGGTAGGGCGAGATGTTGTGCCGGAAGAGCACCTCGGCCCGGTAGATGTTCCCCACCCCGGCGAAGACCTTTTGGTCCATCAACAGTGCACCGATGGCCGCGTTGCTGCGCTCCACCCGATTCCACGCCGGGGTCGGATCCGACTTCTTGATCGGATCGGGGCCGATGCGGGCGACGGCTGCCTTCTTGGACTCGTCGTCGAGGAGTTCGCACACGGTGGGGCCGCGCAGTTCCGCATAACTGGAGTCATTAAGCAGGCGGAGCCGAATCTGGCCACGGACATCCGGGGCCGCTCCAGGGGATATACGCCACTTGCCGAACAATCCGAGGTGCACGTGCACCCACAGATCACCGAAACGAATAAACAAATGTTTGCCGTGGGCCTCCACTGTGTCCACCACTCGCCCATCGATACGACGAGCATCGGCGGCGAAACGACCCTGGGGGCTATCGACCCGAACCGGCGACCCTCGGAAACGCGTGCGCAGACGCCGTGCCTGGCTGTGAACGACGTGACCTTCAGGCACTGGAGGCTATTTCCCCCCGCACCGCCGCAACGAAGTCGTCCACGTCACTTTCGGTCGTATCCCACGCGCACATCCAACGAACTTCACCGGTCGCTTGATCCCAGGTATAGAAGTGGAACTGCTCTTGCAAGCGCGAGGCAATCTGCTCGGGCAGCAGGACGAATACAGCGTTGGCATCAACAGATTGAGTGATGGTCACGCCCGAAAGGTCGGCGACACCATCGTGAAGGCGGGAGGCCATCGCGTTCGCGTGACCGGCACTGCGCAACCACAAGTCATCAGTCAACATCGCCACGAATTGGGCACTGAGAAAGCGCATCTTGCTGGCCAATTGCATGGAGGTCTTACGTAGGAAGTCGACTCCCTGCACCCGATCACCGTTCAACACGATGACGGACTCGGCCGCCATCGCACCGTTCTTCGTCAACCCGAAGGAAACGAGGTCCACGCCGGCATCGACCGTGAAGGCCCGCACCGGCATGTGCAGGGAAGCTGCAGCGTTCGAAAGGCGGGCACCATCCATGTGGAATGCCAAGTTGTTCGCGTGGGCTACCTCCGCAAGAGCCGAAACCTCATCCGGCGAATACACGGTGCCCATCTCGCTGGACTGGGTGATGCTGACTGCGCCGGGTTGAGCACGGTGAACGAACTCCATGTCGAAACATTGACCCTGGACATCGTCGGGGCGAAGCTTGCCGTCAGCGGTGGGCACCGTCCACAGCTTCAAGCCCGCCACCGACTCGGGCGCTCCACCCTCATCGACGTGAATGTGGGCGCTGGCCGCGCAGATGACCGATTGCCAACGCTGGTTGACCGATTGCAATGCGACGACATTGGCTCCCGTTCCGTTGAACACGGGAAAGAACTCGGCATCGGCACCAAAGTGCGCCCGCACCAGGCTCCGCGCCTGCTCGGTCACGACATCATCGCCGTACGCCGATTGGTGACCAACGTTGACCGCGCCGAGGGCTTCGAGCACCTCCGGGTGCACACCCGCGTAGTTATCGCTCGCGAATCCGCGCCACGCAGCACCTGTCGACTGTGAACCCATGAACGGGAGTATTCCCTAGACCGGTCATGGGGGCACTCCGCTACCGGCATCGGGCGCGATGGGCGCCGAACGCGAGAGGCACCGACGCGCCGCAGGTGCAAAGATCATGGCATGACGTCTGCACCTCGAAACGAGAACATCACCCGTGCGGAAGCCAACGCCCGCAGCCAATCTCTCTCTGTTCACTCGTACTCGGTTGATCTTGATCTCACCGGTACCGGCGCCACCTTCCGCAGCACGACCACGTGCATCTTCGAGAGCGAGGAGCCGGGGACGGCCACGTGGATCGATCTGATCGCGGACGATGTGGCGTCCGTGACACTCAACGGCCACGAGCTCGATCCGAACGAAGTCGTCGACGGTGCGCGCATCGCCTTACCGGATATCGCCCGTGACAACACGGTCACGATCGTCGCCCAGTGCCGCTACATGAACACCGGTGAAGGTCTTCATCGATTCATCGACCCGGTGGACGATGAGACGTACCTCTACACGCAGTTCGAATCGGCCGACGCCCGACGAATGTATGCGTGCTTCGAGCAACCAGATCTGAAGGCGACCTTCCAGTTGACGGTGACAGCGCCGGGTCACTGGCAGGTGATCAGCAATGCACCCACGCCCAATCCCGAGGCGGCCGGCCCGGGAATGGCCGTGTGGAACTTCGACGCCTCTGCCCGCATGTCCACCTACATCACGGCACTTGTCGCGGGCCCGTATCACGTGGTGCGCGACTCCTACACCGGTCCTCATGGCACCTACCCGCTCGGTGTCTTCTGCCGCGCATCACTGGCCGAACACTTGGATGCCGATGACATTTTCGAACTGACCAAGCAGGGCTTCGCGTTCTTCGAGGAACAGTTTCAGATTCCGTATGCCTTCGGAAAGTACGACCAACTCTTCGTCCCTGAGTTCAATGCGGGGGCCATGGAGAACGCGGGCTGCGTTACCTTCCTGGAAGATTTCGTCTTCCGTTCTCGAGTCACGCAAGCGGCCTACGAGCAGCGGGCCAACACCATCCTGCATGAAATGGCTCACATGTGGTTCGGCGATCTCGTCACCATGAAGTGGTGGGACGATCTGTGGCTGAACGAGTCCTTCGCCGAGTGGGCTGCGCACCACGCCAACGTGCACGCGACTCGATTCTCCGAGGCTTGGACCACCTTCGCCAATCTCCGCAAGGCCTGGGCCTACCGGCAAGACCAACTTCCCTCTACTCACCCGATCGCGGCGGACATGGTCGACCTCGACGCGGTGCGGGTGAACTTCGACGGCATCACCTACGCGAAGGGGGCCTCGGCTCTCCGACAACTCGTGGCATGGGTGGGAGAGCGCGAGTTCCTCACCGGACTTCACGAGTACTTCACCAAGCACGCGTGGGGTAACACCGAGTTGCACGATTTGCTCACCGAACTCGAGGTGACCAGCGGTCGAGACCTCTCCCAGTGGACTGGCGAGTGGTTGCAAACCAGCGGAGTCAACCTGCTGCGACCCTACGTGGACGTGGATGCTGATGGTGCGTATGCATCGGTCCGCATCGAACAGGAGCCACCATTGGCGCCGACCGGAATCGAGCCGACTCTGCGATCACACCGCGTGGCTATCGGCTTGTACGACGTCACCGATGCGCGATTGCTTCTTCGAGAGCGGGTCGAGGTGGATGTCACCGGAGCATCGACCGACGTGCCGGAATTAATCGGCAAGGCGCGCGCGGACCTGCTCTTGGTCAACGATGGCGACCTCACCTTCGCGAAGGTTCGACTCGACGAGGCTTCCTGGGCCACTGCCACTGCGCACGTGGGTGGCTTGACCGACTCACTCGCCCGAGCGGTCATCTGGGGCGCGGCCTGGGACATGACGCGCGACGCTGAAGTGTCCACCGGCGACTTCGTCCAACTCGTCCTCGCCGGTATCGAGACCGAAACCGACATCGGCGTGGTTCAAGGAGTGCTTCGTCAGGCCCGAATGGCGATCGACCAATTCGCGGCCGATTCGCATCGACACGAATACCTCGTTCTCCTCGCCCGCAGGACGCTTGAGTTGGCACGCAGGTCCGAGCCCGGGAGCGATCGACAGCTCGCTTTCACCCGATCCTCCGCCAGCGCCGCAACCACTCCGGAGCATGTGGCCACGGTTGCCGCGCTCTTGGACGGCACCGAACAGTGGGACGGCCTAGTGATCGATACGGACCTGCGGTGGTTCCTGCTGCTGCAACTCGTATCGGCAGGCCTGCGCGGGAATGACGACATCGCGACAGAACTCGCCTCCGATGACACCGCTACGGGTCGTCGACAAGCGGCGACCGCGCGCGCCAGCGTTCCGACGGCCGAGGCCAAACAATGGGCGTGGGAGGAGATCTTCCACAACGCCGACCTACCCAACGCCATGTTGGAGGCGGCCATCGCGGGGTTCGCAGACCGCGACCATCGCGACCTCACCGACGCGTACCTCGATAGCTACTTCGACGCCCTACCGGGAGTGTGGGCCGAACGGACCATGGAGATCGCGCAGTCGATCACGATGGGGCTGTTCCCCATTTATTCGATAGAGGACTCCACGATCGACCGCGCGGACCGATTCCTTGCGTCGGATCCGAGCCCGGCCCTTGCCCGCTTGGTGGCGGAGGGTCGTGACGGACTGCTGCGAGCACAGCGGGCGAGAGAGCGAGACGGAGACAGCGCCGCGGACTAGGAGCGTCTGCACGATGGCGGTCCGGTGGATCTGCGGTCCGGTGGTGTGCCTCTGGGACTGTTTATCGCGCCGCCAGCTTGCCACACCAGTTCGCTAGGCCGGCTCGTCGAGGTGCAAGGTGCGCGGTGCGCGCGCCTGNTCGGCGAGCAGCATCACGCAGTCACGGATGCCNGCCACCCATTGATCAGCCTGGAGGCTCGAACGCAGCGTCAGCAACGCGAACTCGCACGCCCGGTCGGTGAGGGTGCGATGAACCCGCTCCCCGGTCACGATGTCTATCGATCGCGCCAACGCGTCGATGGCGACGAGAACCGCGGACTCCGGCCGCTGCAGACCTGCGTGCACCGCGACGGCTGATTCGCGACCGTTGTCCAAGGAGCCGACGTACACGGCGAATTCGTATCCGCAGATCTCGTGCGCGAGTTCGACGATTCGCTCGATGTCCCGACGTTCGGATCCCGACAAGGTCGGCTGCTCACCAGTTTCCATGAGCACCCCCTTCCGTCGCGCTGTGGTCCGTTCGAGTTGAGGGCAATGCGGCCGGATTGGGCGTAGCCGGGGCGCTGGTGATCAGCACTGCTCCCGGAGAGAGTTCTTCCTCGCCCTGCTCGCCATAGGAGCCNCGAGGCGACACCACCAGTACGGCGATCACGGCGGCTAGGGCGACCGGGATTCCGACGAAAAGCCCGAGCGCGAGAAGAGGTTCCATACCCCGATTGTANGGCGGTGCGGGTTTGACCCTCGACCGGCGACCATCACGTGTGCGGGCTTGTCACTACCCTCGATACGTGCGCCTAGGGTGGCCGCATGACGCGCACATACCCCCTGGCGGAACGCACCGATGTGGTCGATGACATGCACGGGCACAAGGTCATGGATCCATACCGATGGCTCGAAGATGCCGACGACGCGCGCACTCGGGAGTGGAGTGACCAGCAGTCCGCCCAACTGGAGCATGAGCGCGAGTCCTGGTCAACACGGGACACCTTCGCCGAGAGCGTGCAGGCGCTGCTGGGTGCGGGGGCCGTTTCACTGCCCGTTCACCGGTCAGAACGAGTGTTCTTCACGCAACGGCAACCCGGTCAACAATTCGGTGTCCTGTTCGTCCGCGAAGCCGATGGCTCCGAGCGAGTCCTGCTCGATCCAATGGAACTCGACCCCACCGGCAGCACCACTCTGGATGCGTGGCAACCATCCAAAGGAGGCGAACGGCTCGCCTACCAGGTATCCGAAGGGGGAACCGAAGAATCGGTCCTCTACGTGATGGACGTTGCCACCGGCGAGGTGATCGACGGACCGATCGATCGTTGCCGCTACTCCCCCGTCGCGTGGATTCCCGGAGGCGAGCGCTTCTACTACGTTCGTAGCCTTCCTCCCGAACTCCTGCCCGAGTCCGAACGTGGATTTCACCGCCGGGTGTTCTTGCACAAGGTGGGAGCCGACGCCGCCAAAGACGCGAATGTCTTCGGCGCCGGCATGACGATCACGAACTACTACGGCGTTGAGGTGTCGCGCGACGGCCGCTGGCTCCAGGTGTCCGCCGCAGAAGGCACGGAGCCACGCAACGACTTGTGGGTCGCCGACCTGACGACCACGCCCGCCGATCGCCCGGCTTTCCAGCAAGTACAGGTCGACGTGGATGCTCAAACATCGCTCACCTTCGGCCGTGACGGACGGGTATTCGTCTCCACCGACCTCGAGGCTCCCCGGGGCAAGCTCGCTGTCACCGAGCCTGGTCAATGGGGATCGAGCCAGTGGGTCGACCTCGTCGCCGAGGATCCCGAAGCGGTCCTCGAATCCGTCGCCATCCTCGACGGGCNCGACCTCGACGAGGACCTACTGCTGGTGACCACGACGGCCCACGGAGTNGCAGTGATGACTCTTCGGCGGGCAACGGACGGCGCCGTTGTCACCGAGGTCGAATTACCAGGCGCCGGAACCGTCGCCGGGCCCATCGAACAACCCTCCGGTGGACCCGTCGTCTGGTTCGCCTACACCGATCACACGCAGGTACCGACGATTTACTCCTTCGACGCCCGCACCCGCCAGGTGGAGCTCTACGCCACACCGCCCGGATCAGTCGAGGTTCCCGACGTGCACTCGCAACTGGTCACGTACGACTCCGCTGACGGCACGACAGTTCGATTGTTCATCGTCTCCCCGACAGCAAAGCCGGATCGACCACGACCCACCGTCCTATACGGGTACGGAGGTTTCGGTATTCCTATGCAACCAGGGTTCTCCGCCGCCATCTTGTCGTGGGTTGCGGCCGGTGGTGTCTGGGCAGTCGCGTGCTTGCGTGGAGGCGGTGACGAGGGTGAGCAATGGCATCGCGACGGCATGCTCGACAAGAAGCAGAACGTCTTCGACGACTTTCACGCAGCAGCGCGGTACCTGAGCACCGACGGGTGGACCACCCCTCAGCAGTTGGGCATCTACGGGGGTTCCAACGGCGGCCTGCTCGTCGGTGCCGCCTTGACGCAGGAACCGGAACTGTTCAACGCCGTCGTGTGCGTCGCCCCCCTGTTGGACATGATCCGCTACACCACCAGCGAACTCGGCCCGACNTGGACGGTCGAGTACGGAGACCCCGAAGANCCCGAACAGTTCGGTTGGTTGCATGCGTATTCCCCGTACCACCGCGTGGTGGACGGCACCGACTATCCGGCCACGATGTTCGCCGTGTTCGATAACGACACCCGCACCGATCCCATGCACGGCCGCAAGATGTGTGCGGCGGTGCAGTCCGCGACATCCGGATCACGGCCGATTCTGTTGCGCTCGGAGGGCAACGTCGGCCACGGTGCACGCAAACTCGATGCGGCGGTGGAGGAAACGGCAGACACACTGGCGTTTCTCGCCCACTGGACAGGCATGGAAGGCTAGAGCCCGACAACCATCACGGCCGCAGATGAGGACGACATGAGTGACATTCAGGAGTTGATCCAGGACATATTCGCAGCCGGTCCAACCGGAGTGGTCCTTCGGGTCGTCATCATCCTCATCATCGCGTTCGTCGCGCAATGGATCGGTGGCCGCGCCATTCGTCGATCTGTTCTGGCCGTGACCAGTCGCGCACCCAAACGACGCGTGGGTCAATTGCGCGGTGTAGACGACAACGAACTCGCGACCACACTCATGGAGGACCGACAGGGCCAACGGGCTCACGCGCTCGGGTCACTGGCCAAGAACGCCCTGACCATCATCATCTGGGTGATCGCCGTGATGATGATCCTGAGCACACTCGGTGTAAACATCGCCCCCATCATCGCCAGCGGCGCCGTTATCTCCGCCGTCCTCGGCTTCGGAGCCCAGACCTACATCGCGGATTACCTGAACGGAATCTCGATGATCTTCGAGGATCAGATGGGAATCGGAGACACGGTGGAACTCGGTGGGATCGTGCTCGGGGAGGTCGAAGAGACCGCCCTGCGGTACACGCGTATTCGCGACTTCTGGGGTGTGGTCTGGTACGTCCGCAACGGCCAGATCCAATCGGTGGCGAACCAGTCGCAAGGGTGGACCTACTCACTCATCGAGATTCCTGTTCCCTACGACGAGGACCTCACGAAGGTGCAACAGGTCGTCGATGCTGTCGGTAAAGAGATGGGTGANGATCCGCAATACAATGGAGTCTTGCTGGGCGCTCCCTACTACTCCAACGTCACCGAACTCACCGCCACATCCGTCGTGGTTCGGGTCAACACCAAGATCGTNCCGAACGGCAACCAGTGGTACGCAGGTCGGGCCATCCGACAACGCATGAAGGAGGGACTGGACGCAGCCGGTATCCGGATTCCGTACGACGGCATTCAAGTCCGCACCTTCCAAGCCGGAGTGCAGGAAGTGCCCCCCANGCCTCCGGGCGATTCCAGTGGCTCGACTCCACAAGCGACCGGAGAACAGCTCAACGCCGATGAAAACCCTGGGAAGGCTCGCCCCTGAGTCGCGTCCCCGCACGATTGCCGGGACACTGAACCTATGACGTTGCGATGCTTGGTCACCGGCTCCACCGGCTACGTCGGTGGACGGCTCGTTCGTGAACTCGTCGGGCGCGGCCACAATGTGCGCGTTCTGGTGCGAAGCCCGGAGAAGATGCGTGACTTCCCATGGGCGGATCAGATCGAGGTCATCGCCGGCGACGCGAACGACAGCGACGACCTCACCCGAGCGATGGAGAACATCGACGTCGCGTACTACTTAATGCACTCGCTGCAAGAGGGATCGAACCTCGAAGANGCGGAAACCCAGATGGCGCGCACGTTCGCCGCGGCNGCTGGCGAGAGCTCTCTTCNCCGGATCGTCTACCTCGGAGGGCTGGCGCCTGACGTCCCCGAACGCGACATGTCCCCCCACATGCGTTCGCGTGTTCGAGTGGGCCAGATTCTGCGCGCATCGGGCGTTCCCACCGTNGAATTTCGTGCCGCGGTCATCATCGGCTCCGGATCAGCGTCGTTCGAGATGCTGCGCTACCTGACCGAACGCCTACCCGCCATGATCACGCCCCGGTGGGTCCGCACGAAGACGCAACCTATCGCCGTACGCGACGTTCTGCGCTATCTCGTAATGGCCGCCGACCTNCCACCGAGCGTCAACCGCGAGTTCGATATCGGTGGGCCGGAAGTCTTGACCTACGAGCAGATGATGCATCGGTACGCGGCCGTTGCCGGCCTCCGCAAGCGCATCATCCTGCCGATCAACCTGCTCAGCCCCCAGCTCTCCAGTCACTGGGTCGGGCTGGTAACTCCCGTCCCGCATTCCATCGCTCGCCCCCTGGTTCGCTCACTCAAACACCCCGCCATCTGCCGCAACCGCGACATCGCCGAGTTCATTCCCGATCCGCCCGACGGTCTGATCAACTTCGATCGCGCCGTCGAGCTCGCTCTCACTCGCATCCGCGAGNCCAACGTTGCCACGCGGTGGACTGGGGCATCGACGCCCGGCGCTCCGAGCGAGCCGCTTCCCGGTGATCCCCATTGGGCCGGTGGCTCGCTGCACACCGACGTCCGCGAGGTTCACACCCAGGCGTCCCCCGAGGATCTGTGGGCGGCCGTCGAGTGCATTGGCGGCCACAACGGCTGGTATTCGTCGAGCATTCTGTGGGAGGCGCGCGGGTTGATCGACCGTGCAGTCGGTGGAGTCGGCCTTCGACGCGGACGCCGAGACCCCAACAGATTGATGGTGGGAGAGGCGGTGGACTTTTGGCGCGTTGAAGAGCGGCTACCTCCGCGTCTGCTGCGGCTTCGCGCGGAGATGAAGATGCCCGGACGGGCCTGGCTGGAGTTCTCGGTCCACCCTGACGGCAGTGGCGGCTCCATCCTCAAACAGAGAGCGGTGTATTGGCCGCGTGGTATCGCCGGTCACGCGTACTGGTGGTCGGTGGCGCCCTTCCACGCATTCGTGTTCCCACCGATGGCCCGACACATCGTGGAGCGCGCCGAGTCGATGAGCCACTCACCAACACTCGAGCACGCGTCCGACACAATCGAGGCGTGAACGCACCAACAGAGCCGACCTCGTACGAGACGTTCGGCGGACGGGACTTCTTCACGCGCCTGGTGGCCGCCTTCTACTCGCGCGTGGCCGATGACGACGTTCTTCGCCCGATGTATCCGCCCGGCTCCCTCGTCGCCGCCGAGTGGCGCCTTCGGTCGTTCCTCGAGCAGTACTGGGGTGGTCCGACCGACTACAGCGATGAACGAGGTCACCCCCGCCTGCGCATGCGCCACGCGGCCTTCTCCATCGACTCAACAGCCAGGGATCGGTGGCTCACCCACATGCGGGCGGCCGTGGACGAGCAGGATCTTCCCCCTGATCAGGAGCGAATCTTGTGGCAATATCTGCAAGGGGCCGCTTTCGCGATGCAAAATGTGGCCGACGAGCCACCCGCCGGTGGCGTGTTCACGGCGGAACCCACTTCCTAAGGCATCAGGGCATTTGGGCCCCGACACGGCCGTGTAGATGCTTTACTGGTGTGTCTGGTCAGCTGACGACGCGGAGGCCGAGGCGGGCTTCGATACCAGCGGTGTACGAGAAGACTTGACCCCGCGGCGTCGACAGACGCTTCCACGGACCACAGGTCGCAGCGGTTACACGCAACGGTTCATCGGTCATGAGCCGCAATCGTCTCGCCGCGTGCAGCACGCGCATCGGTAATCCCGCCCACGCAGCACGCGACCAGATCTCCTCCG
Source organism: Rubrivirga sp. (assembly GCA_002729215.1). GTDB lineage: Bacteria > Actinomycetota > Actinomycetes > S36-B12 > S36-B12 > S36-B12. Next base: position 13,541 of record PBTV01000011.1, on the reverse strand, counting down.
CAACAGCCGCCGCCTGAGACTCGGGCATTCCCTTCGTCCGCTCGCGAAACTCATCGATAGCTTCGCGGATCTCGGGCGTGATNTCACTGGAGACCCCATGGATAGGCATCTGCCATCCGTCGGAGGGTGGCAGGCTCGCCAGCGTTAGACCCTGACCCACCGAGGCGGTCAACTGCGGGAGTGACGCTGTATCAAAACGCACCGACTGATTCTCGGCGACGGCATCACTCACACCGCGAATGAAGGTCGCCAAAGAGGTTGTGACGTCGTCGCCGACAGCGNCCTCATCCACCTGCGCCGGCACAGCAAGCGCGACCATCACGTCCATTGGGAGAACGGCGTAGACGGCGAGTGCGGAGTCTCCGACGATGACACGAGCGGTCATCCCGGAGTCCCACTCCGTGAGTCGAGTACCCACCAAGGACAGAACCCGAGCTTCTCGCTCGTCCAACAGGATGGCAGGCGCGGTNGTCTCCACGTGACCTCCCTGGGGTCAGTTTTCCAGATGCTCCTCGATGAGCAGCCGAAATTTAGGTGGAATCGGACGAGACGTTCCTGACTCCGTATCGAAACACACCAAGACGGATTTCGCATCCGCAGCCAGATGCCCCTCGTCGATCAACTGCGTCTCCATGGTGAACGAGGAGGTGCCGATGTGAGAGAACCACGTTCGAGTCATGAGGGGATCTATCGAGAACCGGATTGGGCGCAGATAGTTGATTTCCTGACGGACCACTACTTGCCCTATGACTCCTCGGTCGTACATTCCGAGGGCGCGATAAACGCGCACGCGCGCTTCCATCACGTAGTCGAGGAAGGTCGCGTTGCTCACGTGATCGTAGGGATCCAGGTCCTTGAAGCGTTTAGCAACTTCAATGTCGAAAACGGTCATCAGTCGCGCGTCAGTTTGCGATAGGTGGCCCGGTGCGGCCGAGCGGCATCCTCGCCTAAGCGCTCGATCTTGTTCTTCTCGTACGCGTCGAAGTTACCTTCGAACCAGAACCATTGCGAGTCACCCTCGTACGCGAGGATGTGTGTAGCGATCCGGTCCAGGAACCAGCGGTCGTGCGACGTGATCACCGCGCACCCCGGGAACTCCAGAAGGGCATTCTCTAGTGACCCAAGCGTTTCGACATCCAAATCATTCGTCGGCTCATCGAGCAGAAGCAGGTTGCCGCCCATTTTCAACGTGAGTGCGAGGTTCAATCGGTTTCGCTCGCCACCGGACAGCACCTTGGCGGGCTTTTGCTGGTCGGGCCCTTTGAAGCCGAACGCCGAGACATACGCCCGGGACGGCAGCTCGACGTTGCCCACCTTGATCCAGTCCAAGCCATCGCTGACGACTTCCCACACGTTCTTGGCAGGATCGAGGCCAGCCCGCGACTGATCCACGTACGAAAGGGAGACGGTCTCCCCAACTTTGATCTCACCCATGGTCGGGAGTTCGTCTTTGTTCTCCGTCTCCCCCTTCGCGGCCGCCACCAGCATGGTGAACAACGTCGTCTTGCCCACGCCGTTGGGTCCAATCACACCGACGATCCCGTTTCGCGGTAGAGAGAACGAGAGATCATCGATCAAAATGCGATCCCCGAAAGCCTTGGTCAAGTGCTCGGCTTCGACGATGACGTTGCCCAGGCGCGGACCCGGAGGAATCTGAATCTCCTCCATATCCAACTTGCGGGTCTTCTCAGCCTCGGCGGCCATTTCTTCGTATCGCTGCAGTCGCGATCGGGACTTGGTCTGCCGCGCCTTAGCGTTGGATCGAACCCACTCCAACTCGTCGGTTAGACGCTTTTGCAACTTCGCATCCTTTTGACCCTCCACTTTCATGCGGGTGGCCTTCGTTTCGAGATAGGTCGAGTAGTTGCCCTGGTACGGATAGGCACGTCCGCGGTCGAGTTCGAGGATCCATTCGGCAACGTTGTCGAGGAAGTATCGATCGTGGGTGATCGCGACAACAGTTCCCGGGTAACGCTCGAGGTACTGCTCGAGCCAGTTCACACTCTCAGCATCGAGGTGGTTGGTCGGCTCATCCAGCAGCAGCAGATCCGGTGCCTGCAGCAGCAATTTGCACAACGCCACTCGGCGCTTCTCGCCACCGGACAGCACCGTGACGTCCGCTTCGCCGTCTGGGCACCGCAGTGCGTCCATGGCCTGGTCCAATTGCGCGTCAAGGTCCCAGGCGTTCTTGTGGTCGATCGCCTCCTGAAGTTTGCCCATCTCCGCGAGCAGCGTGTCGTAGTCGGCGTCGGGTTCGGCAAGTTCGGTGGAGATCTCATTGAAGCGATCCACCATCGCCTTGGTTTCGGCAACCCCGTCTTGGACATTTTCCAAGACTGTTTTCGACTCATCGAGTTGCGGCTCCTGCATCAAGATGCCGACCGTGAACCCGTCCATGAGTTTGGCTTCACCGTTGGACACGTCGTCCACACCCGCCATGATCTTCAACAGGCTCGACTTACCCGCTCCATTGGGGCCGACCACCCCGATCTTGGCACCGGGCAGGAAGGCGAGCGTGACGTCGTCGAGGACGACCTTGTCGCCGTGCGCCTTGCGCGCCTTCTGCAGTGTGTAGATGAACTCGGCCATGGGCACCCTTCCGTCAGGCCGGAAGCCTAGTTGCCTTCCGTGGCTCGGAATTCGTGCCGGGGCCCACGGCCCGAGCAATCCCACGACACATTCCCGCGACGACGTTGGGGGCGAATTCACGCCGACGCGAGGGCCTACCCATCTCGCGTGTCGCCGCTGATGTCGTCACCGTCTTCCTCGGCGATGGCGGCTGCGGCCATCACATCGGCGATCACTCGGGTCTCGTTCTCCGCGATCGAGGCGCTCTTGACGCGCGTGAAGTCCGCGGTGCCGCGTGAAAGATCCGGCCCGACCGCGTATGCCTCGATGTCCTGGTAGCGCACCGTGTGCGAGCCATCTCCGCACGGACGCTCCACCTCACGACTACGCATCCGCCCATAGACCACCACCGGCATTCCCTTCTTTACCGAGTTCGCTACGTTCGTCGCGAGCGTGCGCCAACACGTCACCGACAGAAAGTGCGTATCGCCTTCGATCCACCGCTCGCTGTCTCGGTCGAAGCGGCGAGTGTTCGAAGCGACACGAAACGAAGCCACCGGGTCACCGTTTCCGGTGAAGTGCAGATCGACATCTCGAATCACATTTCCCACCACCGTCATCATCAGGTCGTTCATTGCTCATCACTCCTTCGCTGGTCATTTCTCCTGCAACAAGCGTCGGTGCTGTAACCCTGGTCGTGAAGAACGCGCGCGTTGGTGTGGATGACATCACACGCCAACCGTGCGCTGTGGAAAGGGCTTCTGGTGGACGGCGTCCGTATGCTCGGCACGTGGCTCGTTTTCACCGCGCGTGGCTGGTAGCCGCAGTCACCTTCCTGGTGTTGATGACGTCTGCCGCGTTCCGATCGTCGGTCGGGGTGCTCGTCGTGCCTCTCGAGGACGAGTTCGGCTGGTCACGATCCGTCACTTCCATCGCGGTCGCGGTCAACCTGATTCTCTACGGACTCACCGCGCCCTTCGCCGCTGCCTTGATGGGGCGCTTCGGTGTGCGCAACATCGCTGCTGGCGCCTTAACTCTGATCGCGATCGGCACCGGCCTGACGACCGTGATGACCGACCCCTGGCATCTCGTGATCTTGTGGGGGGTCATCGTCGGACTCGGCGTCGGAGCCACGGCGCTCATCTTTGGCTCCTTGGTCGTCAACCGTTGGTTCGACAAACGCCGTGGGCTGATGCTCGGTGTGATGGGTGCCGCCTGGGCGACCGGGCAGCTCGTCTTTCTCCCCCTGATCGCGAACGTCATCGAGGCCACCGGATGGCGAACAGTCTCCTGGGGTATCGCAATCGCCGCGCTCGCGCTCATACCCATCATCTGGTTCGTCCTCGTCGATCGACCGAGTGATGTTGGCCTTCTTCCCTACGGCGCCGATCCGAACAATCCGCCGGCCGAGGAGCACAACACCGAGGGCAGCGCAGCGACGGCGGCTAAAGCAACCATTCGCACGCTGGTCGAGGTCGCTCGCCACCGCACCTTCTGGATTTTGGCGGGGACCTTCTTCGTCTGCGGCTGGACAACCAACGGGATCGTCTCCACGCACTTCATCCCTGCCGCACACGACGAAGGAATGCACGCAACCGCGGCCGCTGGCCTTCTCGCCGTGGTGGGGCTCTTCGACTTGATCGGGACGCTGGGTTCGGGTTGGCTCACCGACCGATTCGACCCCCGCAAGCTTCTTGCCATCTACTACGGATTCAGAAGCCTCGCGTTGTTCGCTCTGCCCGCGATTCTCGGGCCATCGGTCGAACCCCCGATTCTGGTGATCATGGTGGTGTTCGGCCTGGACTGGGTGGCTACCGTGCCACCGACCGCGATCTTGTGCACCAGGGCGTTCGGTCGAGAGAAAGGAACCATCGTCTTCGGATGGGTCTTCGCCGCGCACATGATCGGCGCCGCTGCAGCCGCCACCACGAGTGGGGTGCTAAGAGACGTCACCGGGGACTATCTACTCGCGTGGCTGCTCGCCGGCCTNCTCGCCCTCGGCGCNTGNGCAGCCTCCCTCACCCTGCCGCGTTCACTNCGCAGNGCGACATCGGACNAAACCNNCCCACAGAGCNTCNACACCCGTGAAAGACTGAGGTTCGCNTCAGCGACACGTGGAGGGTGTGTATGTCCTGGGTAGCCATCATCATCATCGTTCTCATCGTGTTGCTTCTCATCGTCGGTGTTCTTCAGTTCAACAGGTTGCGCCGCCTCAACATNCAGGTGGATGGAGCCTTCGCCGGCATCGACACCCTCCTGACCAAGCGCGCCGACCTGATTCCCAATCTCGTGGAAACAGTCAANGGAGCCGCGGGCTTCGAGCAAAGCACCCTGCAGGCGGTTACCGATGCGCGAGCGTCGATCGGTCAAGCAACGACCGTGGAAGAAACCGCCGCTGCGGACAACATCCTGACCCAGGCCCTCGGCAGGCTTTTCGCCGTCGCCGAGGCCTACCCGCAGCTGACAGCCACCCAGAACTACATCGAACTTCAGCGCCAACTCCAGCAAGTCGAGGGCGAACTGCAGTTTGCCCGACAGTTCTATAACGAAGCAGTCGTNCAGTTGAACACGGCGCTCACCACCGTCCCGGGGATGTGGTTCGCAGGAGTCGCGAAGGTGACCCAGCGAGACATGTACTCCGAGCCCGACGAGGATCGACGAGACGCACCCAGCGTGGAATTCTGATGCGTCGCTCGCTGACGTGGGCGCTTGCCGGCGCCGCAGCAACCTCGATCGCGCTCGCACCCGGTGCGTACGCCGAGGAGATCTCGTCATTCGACGTCGATGTGACCATCGGCGCAGACACCGTGATGGACATTTCCGAGACCATCNTCTACGACTTTGAAAGCGCAGAGCGCCGCGGCATATTCCGCGACATTCCCGTCCGTGATTACCTCGATGACGGAAGCGCTCGCGCTTATGACATCGACGTCCTTTCGGTCACCCGAGATGGCTCCTCGGAGCCCTACGAAATTTTCGACGAGGGCGATTACCTTCGCGTGCGCATCGGTGATCCCGACNTCACCATCACCGGAACCCACGACTACCAAATTCAATACACCGTCGCCAACGGCCTGACCCAGTACACACAAGAGCAAGTCGATGCGATCGGTATCGCTGAGCTCGAGCCTGGCGACGTCGAGGTGTACTGGGACTTCATCGGCGGCGAATGGGAGGCGCCAATCGATCAGGCCCGGGTCAGAGTTGAAGGACCGGGCCCGATCCTCGCCTACGAGTGTTTCGTCGGATCTGCGGGCTCGACGATTCCCTGCGATGTGGAAATCGGAACCGACTCCGCGGTCTTCGCCTCTGNGCGCCTTTACACCGGCGACAGCCTGACGGGGATTCTTGCGTTCCCCCAGGAAGCCTTCACCGCACCCGTCGAGGAAGTCATCGAAGCGCCAAAGGCTGATCGACTGGTGCTCGGTCTCCTCATCGGCTTCGTCATCGCCGCTATCGCGATCGTCGTGCCGACCATCGTGGCGATCGCGACGCGGAACAAGAACAAGGGCGCAGCGATCCCGTTGGCTCCCCCGCAGTACTCGCCTCCCGACGGCCTCACCGCTGCAGAGATGGGCGTGGCGTGGAAGGGCGATGACAGCGATGTCCGATCGCGCGCCATAGTCGCGACGCTCGTCGACCTCGCGGCCCGCCGCTGGGTGGATCTTGGCCAAGACGGCAAGAAGCTCACCGTCACGAAACTTACGTCGGGGACTGACCCCATCCGACCCTGGGAGGAGGCACTGGTCGATTCGATCGTTTCCGACTCCGGGAACGGAGTCATCGACGATTACGACTCCGCGCTGGCCACCACCTGGACCGAGGCCTACAAGGGTCTGCTTGAGGAAGCCAGGAAATCCGGTCGACGAAATGCTGAGGGTGGCAAGCCCGACCAGAGGTGGAACTTCCTGGCGTTCACCGGCATCACGATGTTCGGGCTCGGAATTCTTCTCGGAGTGTTTGGCTCGACCAACATCACCGCGGTGCTGATCCCTGCGGGCGTGGGGTGTCTGATCGGATTCGGATTGGCCCGTCTCATTACCCCTCGCACCGAGACGGTGCAATCTGCTCAATTCCTCGCCAAGGTCGAGGGCCTGAAGAAGGTTCTCGGAACCGACACCTCCGAATCGCGCCGAGAGTTCGCGCACAAGTTGGGGCTTCCGGACAGCGCGATCTTCGCCACGATGCTCCCCTACGCGGTGATCTTCGACCTCAACGAGGCCTGGTCTCAAGGCTTTCCAGATCTCACGCCCGAGGAACTGCGTCGCTACGGATTCTTCGCTGAGAANGCCTATATCTGGTCCTATCTGGTGTCTGACTTCGGTCGAGGGATCCGGACCGCCACGACACCCCCAAGCCGGTCGTCGAGCTCTGGTTTCAGCGGCGGTGGCGCCGGTGGTGGTGGCGGTGGTGGTGGTGGCGGCTCCTGGTAGTCACCCGCTTCATGACAGGACCATCAGCAACTCCCCGTCGACCGCTGCCCGGCCGCACTGNCGCCACTTATCTAATTTGGATCGCCGCCGGAGCCGCAGTTCTTTTTCTTGCTTCGACCATCGTCGTCCTGACAAATATCGACAATCCCGCGGGTGCCGATCTGCGGGTCACCGAGAGTTTCTTCACCGCCGGCATCGATCATCCGCCGCTGTTTTCACTCGCGGAATTCCTCGCGTGGCTCGGTGGCGCTCGCAACATCGCCTTCATCACTGTCGCGGTCCTCGTTCTCGCCTACACGCGAGCGTGGCCCTGGGCCGTGTTCTTCCTCGGGCTATCGGCGGGAAGTATCGCGCTCNGCAACCTCGTGAAGTTCAGCGTTGGTCGAGAAAGACCACCCTGGGTCACGCACGAGGCGCNGCAACAGANNCTGTCNTNTCCCCCTCCGGTCACACCTTGACGGGAATAACCGTGTGGTGCGCTGCCGCACTGATCGGGNTGGTACCTACTGCCACCCACCATCGCTCCGTGGTTGTGCTCGACCTTTCTGGTCATCGGACTGCTTCAGGGGCCAGCGCGAATGATCCTCAGAAAGCACTGGAGTACGGATGTTCTCGGCGCGCTTCTCCTGGGCTTGGCTTTCCTGTTTATCGCCTGGTCCGTCTTCTTGATCTGGTGGCACCGGAAGTTCGCCACCACCTCAGCGAGAGGCGCCTGCAACGGATCCCCACACGTTGCGCACCCGCATTAGACTCCCACCATGCCAGGTCACCGAAGACAGTAGGCCCAGTGCTTTTTTGCTAAGGCACCACTGACATCACAGGCGCCCGTAGCTCAATGGATAGAGCAACCGGTTTCTACCCGGTTGGTTGAGGGTTCGACTCCTTCCGGGCGCGCAATCCAGAAGGGTTCAGGGGGTCGGGCTGGTTTTCTGTACCAATCTCGATACCAGTTGATGTGCGAAGGACGCGGGTTAGACGGCAATTTTTCTTTGAAAGGTCTCCGTTGTTGAAGACCCATCGGGGTTCGAGAATTGCATGGTCACCCTGCTTTGGTTTGCAACATAGTTGATGATGTAGACCGAGCCGTTGAGCGTGTACGAGAGCGAGAAGTTCAATTCTCCCTCCCGCTCGAAGTTGGTTATGACCGCTCCCCGAAGTGGTTTGCCGGGGGAGCGAAAGGGACGGGTGGAAGCCTGGGGTTCGATTTGACCGTTTCTCACGGTAACTTGTCCTCGCATGCCTCCGTTGATGTAAGGGTACGAAGTTGTGCCGTGGTAGTGATACTCACCTTTGAAGATGTGACCGTTGAATTCATCAAGTGTCCTCATTTTACTACCATTTGGCTCGACTCGTCCGTAGATTTTGTAGCCATCGAGGGCGTACGCAATTGGTTTTCTCTTGCCCACCTTCTCCGATAGGTGCAGTGGCGCAATGTGGTAGTGGTAGTCGTCTGCTCGTCCACAATGCCCGCCCCACGCATCTAGTTCACCAATGAGAAAAGTGTCCTCCCCACGATTATTAAGAGCGTTAAATATCGGTACGCCATCTACAGCAAGAGCAACGGCTCCTCGGTAGAGCTCGGTTTTCAAGGAAATGGGATCTGATGCCTTTTTGGGATTTACTGGAATTCGCCAGGCATTACTTCCCGTATAGGGCATAGGCACAGGTACCTGCTGTTGCCAATTCGAAATACCAACCATCATGTTGTGGAGCGGTAGACCGCTACTCTCCACTAGGAAATATTTGCCACTACGAAGGGTCTTGACTGACTCGGCAAAGGCAGAAAACCCAGGCAGATTTATCTTTTTCGTTGCTGCAGACAGTGGTGCTGCATGAATGAGTCCACTCGTCAGCACAACACCTGCGCTTGCCGCACTGGTGATCAGAAATTTTCTTCGGGTCATCGGAGCAAGGCGTCCAACTTCGTGGTCATGCTCAAGTTGCTGGGTCTTGCTCACTTGTGTACCCACGATCACCCTCCGAGACGCGGAAAACCGCTACTCTAACCTTGGAATCTACGCACTCGCGGCCGTTTGAACTACTGCGGGTTTCTTGCCGGACAACTTGCAGCCCGGTATCGAGACCGGCCGGTGCAGCCCAGTTCGCCTTATGTATATCGCTCAGCCACCCCGCTCACACCCCTGCTACTTATTCTCCCCAGCCTGCGGACATTTGGAGCAGAACAAAGGGAAACCGGCGAGACGCAGCAAGTCTTACTTTTTTTGCGCAAGCGGTTGCCGCCCACTTCCTTCTCTGGACTGGACGGCTTCTGCTTACTTCACTGCACCTTTGCTTGCTCTTGCTAGAACGCTACGGCTAGTAACCGTTGCTGCTGCACGCCGCAAGAAGCAGCGTTACAAGGACTGACGACGAGGCTATGACGGCCAATCGTTTAATTTTCATCATTTCTCCCTTCGCACCTGAACCTTAGGCCAAATCAACGCCGAGATTCCCCGTTCAATTTTCTTCCAACGCTAGTTAACCCCGGATAGTTGAACTTTCAGGGGATTTTTTCTGAGCGTTGCAATTTCTCACGATTCCGTCCCCGGCTTCTGTACGACTTCCGAAGTTCCTGAGCCAGGTCGTCACGCGCTGGAACCAGGCCAGGATTCAAGATCCCCGCCAACGCCTCAATCCCATCAACCAACCGCGGCCCGGGCCGGGCAAAAGAAGCGTTGGCGTCGACCGCCCACACGGGGATTCCTGGAAAACGATCACGCACTCGTTCAGACAGACTTACCGAGCCTTCGAGATCAAAGCCGCAAGGCGCGCAGACCACCACATCGGGTTCGGCCGCTTCTACCTGTTCCCAGGTGACCCGGTAGGACTTCTCCCCAGCGGTTCCCAGCACCGGAACCCCTCCGGCGATCTCGACCATCTCTGGAATCCAGTGCCCTGGCGCGAAAGGCGGATCGGTCCACTCCAACACCAGAACGCGAGGATGCGCGGAAGCTGCCACAGCCAAGCGCACGGCCTCCACTCGCGAGTTCATGGACGCAACCAATTCCCGCGCCGCCTCCACACGGTTTGTCTGTGAGCCAAGGACCAGCACCGAATCGAAGACCTCGCTCAAGTTGTGCGGATCCATGGTCACCACATCAGCTCGACACCCCAAGTATTTGAGTGCATCTTCGACAACTGACACATCCACCGCACAGACCGCACACAGGTCTTGGGTAACCAACACATCGGGGTTCAACTCACGCAAAGCGTCAGCCGATAATCGATACAGGTCCTCGCCTCGCGAAAGCGCCGCGGCTACGAAACCATCAATCTCTCTCGGACCCATTCCCTCTGGCATGGAAGATGTGGACACGATCCGCCGGTCACGTGCCTCGGCCGGATAATCGCATTCGAAGGTTACGCCTACCACGTCGGCGCCCGCCCCGATGCCGAACAGGATCTCTGTGCTTGATGGCAACAACGAGACGATACGCACCCAGATAGCCTAAGCGCTGCCATGCTTTCTGGAAGGTAGGCCAAACTCGTTGTACGAGTATGTGCCGATGAGTCGCATGCGCCCATCGAGGTGATCGGCACTCACCTTTTCTACGAGATGTCAGCCGCCACGTGCTAAGCGATTTCCCATTTTCACCAACGGATTCGTCGTCAAGCGACCGGATGTGGCCACTTCCCTTTTCTGAGGATAGATAAGCCGGAGGGGCGGCGGGAGTGTCGGTTCGGTTTCAAAAAAAGTTCGCGATGTCTTTTGTGTTGCGTGGGGCGGGGTGTGGGTGCCAGTTCGAAGCATTACGGCATGGTCACAGGACGCATCACGGACACCTAACGGCTCCCGGAATGGAAGCTTCAGCCACCAACGCAACTCATGCCCGAATGAATGCGAAGAGCAGCAGTCCTAGCGCCAAGAGCCAACCGAGAGTGACAAGGATGTTCTTGTTGCGCGGCGTCATGCTCATGCTTCAACCCTAAGCCCAGAAACAGCGGTCACGACACGACGAAGCCCCCACCCGAAGCGGGAGGCCACGAGTGGGGGCACCCTCAGGGGAGAGGTCTTTCCCACTGGGAGAGAGCAAGGTTCCCCCACTGGAGAGTCACCACGGTTACTCAGTTGTGAACACCTTGTTTCCACATAACGAAGCCCCCACCCATAAAGAGTGAGGGCTTTCGGCCGCCGGTCCGGGCTGGTGTTTCCGCTACATCCGCTACACGCGGGCCAGGCTGGGCATGGGTAGGGTCAGTGGCTCAAAGTGTGACCCGTGAGCGGAAGTCCCTTATCGCCGGTGTCGGTCTTCTCATCTTCACTGTCATCTTGGCTGGTGTCGCTGTCATCGCGCACAACAACAGTGAGCCGCAGCCTGAGTGGTTGCTGGTGATGAACGCTGAATCCGGTGAGTTCCAGAAAGACACAACCAGTGAGGATTACACGCTTTCCCTCACTGGTTTAAGTGCCGGGACACTTGCCTTCACCGACAGGCCCGAACGCGAAGCCCAAACCTGGGACACCAGCGAGTTCTTGGACCTCTGGGCGAACGAGTTCGGTTATGACCCACCCAACGCCGTCATCAACGCCAACGGAGTCCAGGTAGCGGTCACGTTCAGTGACCCCCGCGTAGGGATGAGTGCACGCGACGACGGAGCCGTCACCCCAAGCGCAGGCGCCGTCACGTTCACCGCCACCCCACTACCCGGACAAGAACCACCCACCAGCCTCATCAACCAACCCACACTCTTCATCGACGATATCTATATGGCGTTCCCTCCTGGGTTAAGCGAGCCCGATTTGCAGTGAACTCTTCACCGATACGGATTCACCCACATCCGGTATCCCTGACTACCTAACGCCGCAGGACACACCGGGAACTTGATTCTTTCTTTGCGCCAGTCAGCGACAAGATTCCCCATCCTTTTTCAATCCAAACCCAAACAAACCCGGATGATTCAAGTCTCAGGGGATTTTTTGACGCAGGGGTGGCGGATGTGTTCAACCCGTTTCAAAAAAAAGTTCGCGGTGTTTCTTGTCTTGTTTGGGGTGGGGTGGGGTGTGCGTGGGGTGTGCGTGGGGTGTCTGTTGTTTTTTGGTTCACGGCGTGGTGATTGTTGGTTCGTTGCTGCGGTGTTGGCCTAGGCATAGGAGTGCCCCCACTCCGACGCCGAGGGTAGGGGGTCGTTTCTGTACCAATCTCTGTACCAATGCTCACTCGATACCGGGTGCAACTAAGTAATAGGTGATGCGTTATTGCACGGGGAATAGACGTGTGTGTTGTGCGTCTTGCGTGGGGTGGATACTGCTTGACCTACCCGGTTGGTTAGGGGTTCGAGTCCTCTCGGGCGCGCAATCTAGGAGGGGCCAATCCGGTCAGGCTGACTATCCGAACCAATTTCTGCACCAGTCTTGTGGCCGAGGAACTGGCTGACGAATGTGACGTCGCCCTCGAGGATCCAATCTGGCGAGGTAGTCGTGTGGTGAAAAATACGCAAAGCCTGGTTCGGCGGCTCACCCAAGTGAAGTCGTCGCTCCATCTGCTCCTTACGACAAGCAAGAAGTACCAACAAAGTGCCCTCGTCGAGCGTCACCGTTCGCGGATTGCCACTCTTGGCGGAGTTCTAACGAGAAGCTACTCCCCAATAGTTATATCCCAAAAACTTCACTGATCCTGGAAGATACATCGTGTTGCTTTCTTCAATTACGAGCCCTGAAGAAGTAATGAGATGAATGACATCTCTATTGGCGTGGCAACCACCTGACAGGCTTGGATAGAAGCCACTTGTTAAGTTTTGTAACGTCCTTGTTGATAGATCTGGGGACAGGCCGTGTTCACAAAAATAGTACTTTCCACCAGGCCTTAGAATTCGATAAATTTCACTCAACGCCAATTGAGGGTTTGGTATAGAACATAATGAGAATGTACAAACCACTGAATCAACACTTGCATCCATCAAATTGATGTTCTCTGCTGAAGAGAAATTGAACTCTATATCCAAATTGACTTGATCAGCTCTTTTTTGAGCTATGGCATTCAATTCATGTGAAGGATCTATTCCTATAACTTTATGAACCTTTTCGGCATCGTAATATTGCAAATTTGAACCAGGTCCTATGCCGATTTCAACAACATCACCGGTCGCAAGTGGTACCACTTTTTGTCTTTGGTACTGAATTGGTTTTGTTCCGCAGAGATAGTTAATCAGTTTGGGTACTACATTTTTGTCGTAAAATCTTGTTCCTAATATTTTGAGTGCGGGAAGAATCAAGAAAATTCCCACGTAGGTCATAAATTTGAATACAGCCTTTTTCATCTCATCATTATTCCCAACATTTTCTTCATTCTTTATGGATTCATGAGATTCGCTTGGACTAATGTCGGCTCCATTCCTACGGAGTCAACACCGGGCCCAAACCAGTATCTTCTGTTGTGGAGAGCTCAGAGTCGTCAGCGACGACGTCAGCAAAGCCGAACCTTCACATCCAGCGGGAGCCAAGGAAGGCACGTCAAGATTCTCCGATCTTTCTTTCCCAACCCAAATAGTCCCGGATGATTCACATCCCAGGGGATTCTTTTGGATAGGGGCGGCGGGAGT
>PBTV01000039.1 GCA_002729215.1 Rubrivirga sp. | reverse complement strand
TGGCGAAAACCGAGGCCGGATCGGCTTCGAAAGATTGACGGTAGGTGAATTCATTGGCCATTCGTGACCTTCTTTCCCGANGTGGGCGCAGCTGGGGTGTGTAGGNCTACCGTANGCGACGAGCGGGAACNNTGGTCGATTCGATCAGCGAGAGGCGATACTCGTGAGTGACGCGGCAGGCTTGACGTGGCGCGATGCCCTTACGCAACTTCCTGACCAGCAGCAGGCGGCATTCGCTTCGCGCTTCTATCGNTATATGTCCGATGAAGAGATGTCCGGCCACGAAGTCCCGACCATGGTGGCCGATCTNGAGGCGATGCGGGTTTGGGCGACCGACCGCGTGCCCGGTCAGACTCTCGTACGTGGTTGGACTCCCGACATTCCCGGAGTGGACTATTCCGTCATCGAAATCGTCGCCGATGACATGCCTTTCCTCGTCGATTCGGTCACCGCGAACCTTGTACGCAGCGGACGCAACGTTCATCTGATCGTGCATCCACAGCTAGCCGTCAAGAGAAACAAGGACGGCACAGTCGAAGACGTGCTCGATATCGATGTCGATCAGGCACCGTCTGATGCGCTCATCGAGTCCTGGATGCGCGTCGAGGTCGAGAGCGATTTCGTGTCCGATGATCTTGAGCTGCTGATCAACTCCACTCGACGTGTACTGAGCGACGTACGCAAGGCCACAACGGACTGGCATCCGATGCGCGCACAGGCCGAGAGCATTGCGCATGAACTCAACCAACACCCTCCGGTCGGTATCGATTCGCATGATGTTCACGAGGCGCGGGCACTGCTTCAGTGGTTGGTGGACAACAACTTGACGTTCCTCGGATACCGGGAATACGACTTGATCACCCTTGAGGGTGAGGTTNCGCTGCGCCNGGTGCCGGCAAGTGGATTGGGCATCTTGCGCGAAGAAGCGGCGAATGATCACGAAGACGATGCCGTCTCGCTGTCCTTCGCGATCTTGTCTTCGAGTGTGCGATCNAAGGCCCGNGAGCCGCACCTGCTCATCCTGAGCAAGGCGAACTCTCGATCCACGGTGCACCGCGCCGCTTACATGGACTACATCGGTATCAAGAAGTTTGATGCCGAAGGCAACGTGGTCGGGGAGCGGCGCTTCCTCGGCCTCTATTCCGCGTCTGTCTACAACCACTCGGTGGTCGATATCCCGATCTTGCGCGACAAGTTCGACCACGTGATGCGCGCGCTGGACTACATCCCCAGCTCGCACAGCGCGAAGGATCTGCTGCGGTTCATGGAGACATACCCACGCGATGAGCTCTTCCAGATTGATGAAGATCTCCTCGCGCAGTTCGCCGAATCGGTCATGCACCTGCAAGAGCGCCGGCAAACTCGGCTCTACGTGCGCCCCGATGACTACGGACGCTTCCTGTCCTGCCTGGTTTACCTGCCTCGTGACGGCTACACCACCGCGGTCCGGTTGAAGATTGAGTCGATCCTGAAGGAAACATTCGGCGGAATCTCGGTTGAGTTCACCACCCGCGTCTCCGAGTCGGTGCTCGCGCGCCTGTACTTCGTCGTGCACGTTCCCATCGGCCAGGGAATCCCGGCCTTCGACGAGGACTACCTGCAAGAGCGTGTCGCGGCCGCAACGCGATCGTGGACCGATGAGTACGCACGCATCGTAATCGAGCGCGTGGGGGAGGCGCAGGCTCCAGCGTTGTTGAGGATCTACGACGACGCCTTCCCCGAGTCCTATAAAGAGGACTTCGATCCGACCACCGGACTNAACGATACGCTCGCTATCGANCAACTCGAACCGGCTGAGCTGAAACTGCGTCTCTACAGACCGGTNGTCAGCGATGCCCGGNAGCTGCGCTTCACCGTGACTCGCGTGGGCGAGGCGATGCCACTGACCCAGGTGCTGCCGATCCTGCAGCNCCTNGGGGTGGACGTGATCGACGAGCACCCCTATGAGATCAACCGCGCCAACCGACCAGCGGCGCGGATCCTCACCTTCGGGGTGATCCTTCCGGACGGCGACAGCCGTGAACTCGACTCACTGTTCTCACGCTTTTGTGAAGCCTTCCGCGCTTGCTGGGATGGCCGCTGCGGCATCGACACCTTCAACGCTCTTGTGGTCACCGCCGGTGTGGATTGGCGGCAGGCGATGATCGTTCGCGCCTACGCCCGCTACCTGCATCAGATCGGTTCCACCTTCGGCCAGGGTTACCTCGAGCAGGTGGTCCTCGATCACTCCGAGATATCCCGAATGTTGATTGAGTTGTTTGAGGCGCGCTTCGACCCTGAGGAGAAAGGCGACCGGCAGCAAACCGAGGACCGTCTCCTCGAACGCATCATGCAAGCCCTGGAAGCCGTTCCGAGCTTGGACGCCGATCGGATCCTGCGGCAGTTCCTCACCCTCATTCGCGCGACCGTGCGCACCAACTTTTACGCCATCACCCGCGCCAGTGACGAGAGCTGCTCGGTCGCCTTCAAACTGAAACCCGGCTCCATTCCTGATCTCTCGCTGCCGAAACCGAAGTTCGAGATCTGGTCCTATTCACCGCGCGTGGAAGGCGTGCACCTNCGCTTCGGACCAGTGGCCCGTGGCGGCCTGCGCTGGAGCGATCGCCGTGAGGACTTCCGCACCGAGATCCTTGGCTTGGTCAAGGCGCAGGAGGTCAAGAACGCCGTCATCGTCCCGGTCGGCGCGAAGGGCGGCTTCTTTCCCAAGCGCCTGCCCGACCCCACGCTCGACCGGGAGGGTTGGGCCAAGGAGGGCCGCGCCGCATACCGCGAGTTCATCTCCGCGATGCTGGAGGTCACCGACAANCTCAAGGACGGANAGGTCATCCCACCGGATAANGTGGTCCGCCACGACGAAGACGATCCCTACCTTGTCGTTGCAGCAGACAAAGGCACCGCGTCCTTCTCCGACCTCGCCAATGAAGTAGCAGCCGAACNCAACTTCTGGCTAGGTGATGCCTTCGCCTCCGGAGGCTCGGTCGGCTACGACCACAAGGCCATGGGCATCACCGCCAGGGGCGCCTGGGAGTCCGTCAAGCGCCACTTCCGCGAACTCGACATCGACATCCAAACNCAAGACTTCACCGTGATCGGTATTGGCGACATGAGCGGTGATGTCTTCGGCAACGGCATGTTGCTGAGCGAACACATTCGCCTCCTCGCCGCATTCGATCACCGCAACATCTTCATCGATCCGAACCCGGATGCCAGTACGTCCTTCGCCGAACGAAAGCGAATCTTTGACCTTCCGCGCTCTTCCTGGGCCGATTACAACATCCACCTCATCGCCGACGGAGGCGGCGTNTTCAACCGTACACTGAAGTCCATCCCGATCACCCCGCAAATGAAGGATGTTCTCGATATTCCCGAGACCACGCAGTCGCTCACACCCGCCGAACTGATCCACGCGATCGTGCAAGCACCAGCGGACTTGCTGTGGAACGGCGGCGTCGGCACCTACGTGAAATCCCAAGCAGAAGAGAACCACGACGTCGGCGACAAAGCCAACGACGCTGTCCGCGTCAACGGCTCCCANCTGAAGGTCAAAGTCGTGGGCGAGGGCGGGAATCTGGGCCTTACCCAACTCGGGCGCATCGAGGCCGCCGTGCACGGCGTGAAGCTCAATACCGATGCCATCGACAATTCCGCTGGAGTGGACACCTCCGACCACGAGGTCAACATCAAGATNGCTCTNGACCGNGCCANGGCNGANGGCACCCTCACNGCGCCCAAGCGCGAGGAACTACTGNANGCNATGACCGANGANGTCGCCACCAAGGTGNTGCANGACAACTACGACCAGAACGTCGTCCTCGGCAACGCCCGTCGNGGCGCGACTGCCCTGGTCACCGTGCACCAACGNATGATCCGCCAGCTTGAACACGAAGATCTCCTCGACCGAGCGCTGCAGTATCTGCCCGACGACGAGGAGTTCGTCACCCGCCGCACCGCGGGTGACGCCCTCACCTCGCCGGAACTGGCCGTGCTACTCGCGTACGCCAAGATCGCGTTGCTGGCTGAGTTGAACGAGTGTTCTCTCAGCAAAGACCCCTGGTTCGAGCGCACGCTGCTGAACTACTTCCCTCCCGCGATGCGCGATGCCCACGCCATCAGTATCGGCGAGCACCCGCTCCGCGACCAAATCATCAACACCGTCGTCACGAATCGACTGCTCAACGTCGGCGGCATCACCTTCGTCTTCCGAGTCGAGGAGGAAACCGGCGCCAGCGCCGAGCAGGTAGTCCGAGCCGCGCTGACCGCGATGGAAGTCTTCGCTATCGACGAAATGTGGGACTGGGTCAACAAGCTCGATAACCAGATCCCCACCACCGCGCAAAGTGCACTGCAGTTGGAAACCCGACGGCTGCTTGACCGCGCGACCCGATGGTTCCTGCAATACCGCACAGGGGACATCGACATCGCAGAAGAAGTTGCATACTTCACGCCCGTTATCTCCCAACACGCCCATGGTGTGTCATCCATGCTCCAAGGCAATGAATCCGCGCGATACGAAAGGGTCATCCTGCGATTGGTTGAAGCAGGCGCTCCAGAGGAACTTGCTCGTCAGGCTGCGAGTAGCCTCGATGTCTTCCTCCTGCTAGATATCTCAGACATTTGTGCTCGGACGAAAGAGTCTTCGGACTCAGTTATTCGTCTGTATTTCACGCTCTCCGATCGCTACGGTATGGATCACATCCTCCTGCGCATCACGGCACTCGATCGTGGGGATCGCTGGGCGGCCCTCGCTCGTCAGGCTTTGCGCAGTGATCTCTACCAAGCCATTGCAGCACTCACCATCACCGTCATCAACGAAACCGATGCGCAGGCAGACCCCCAAGAGCGTTGCCAAGCCTGGGAAGAAGCCAACGCCGAAGGCCTCGCCCGCGCTCGCGCCACTCTTGAGGAGATCAACGCTGTGGAGGAACCCGACCTCGCGAGCCTCTCGGTTACCTTGCGGGTGCTTCGCAACCTCGTCAGCTAGCCCCGGAAACACAGCGACGAGCCAACCAGTCGCATGCCCCGAATATCTCCGCCAGCGCTGGATGGCACCTCATGAAGGCCCAGCGAGGGCGGTCGGCCCACTCAACGGGCTCACTCACTCCCAAGATGCGAGCCAGCGAGCAACCCAGATCGGATTGTTTGTTCTGCCTCCTCAACGGTCAGGCCGCACACCAACGCTGCACGCCCCAACTCATCAACAACAACTGATTCCGACAAGTAACCAGCTGCGACGATCTGCCCAACGGAAACCGAGGCCCGGTTCAATGAGTGATTTCGTTCCCCCTCAACAGCAGACCGCACCCGATCAAGTTCGCTCTCCAATGCAGCGGTGGCCCAACGGGATCCATCACCTTGAATGTCTGGCGCATCAAGTTGAGCCAGGAGGGAAGCCCACTCGTCATCTGGATCAACCTGGGCCGCTGCCTTGGCTGGCTGAATCAACCGGAGCAACCAATCAGGGATCCGCTTCGGACGATCGGTGATCTTGTCCATGGATGCGTTGCTCGACCCATCACCGAGGTCAGCGGATACGACTCGATCCCAACCAAACACGGGGTGGTAATCCCCGACACCTTTCAACCGTGACCACGGGGAGATGACGTAGCCGCCGTCCCCGCGCCTAGCCGGGGGATAAGTGACGGTAACCGACGGCGTCAGCCCGTCGGGTCGCGTTTAGGCGTCCGGGACTAGACGTTCGTGCGGGCGCGTATGCGGGCGTTCCGCCGCTTGAGGGCGCGACGCTCGTCCTCGCTCAGGCCACCCCACACACCGGCGTCCTGACCGCTTTCGAGAGCCCAGAGCAGGCATTCGTCGACTACCGGGCATCGGCGGCAGACAGCCTTGGCTTCGTCGATTTGAATGAGTGCTGGCCCGGTATTGCCGATAGGGAAGAACAACTCCGGATCTTCGTCACGGCAGGCCGCATCGTGGCGCCAGTCCACGCGTCATCACTCCAAAAAACTGCGCACCGGGGTTGCCGGCACTCGTGAAAGTCTTCACGATCGGGCCCGACTAGGAGGAGGGCGGGGGGTCTCCCCGGCTACCCTCGGAGGAAGGCGACCCGAGCGCTAAGACTTAGGGCTTTACAAGCCTCGCAGAGGCGGGCCACCGACACAACCCTAAATGACCACGATTCGGACTTCTGACCCACTTTCATGCCCCGTTAAATACTAAATGTCTGGTTTATGCTAGGGACCCATGACCAGTAGGGCCGACGGGTGAGAAGTGAACGTGGCGTCCCGCGTGGTGCCCAGGCCCTCGCCATCGATCTGGATCGGCACCGGCTGTTCGGATCTGAAGGAGAAGCCGGCCTGGTCGTGCCACCGCACAATGCTCGATCGGGTGGAGGCTCCGTCGGTGCGGGTCAGCATGCGTGCCACGGCCCGGACGGTGGTCAGCGGACCCAGATTGCGAAGGGCAAACAGGTCGAGTCCTGTCTCGAAGGATGCGTGGGGGCAGGGGTCGATCGGGAGCGCGCCGAAATAGGTCCACGGCGAAGCGTTCTGCACGATTCCGAGGACGACGCCCGCGGTCGGAGCAGATCCCGGGCGGGTGACCTGCATCTCGGGGCCATCCCGCTCCCCGAAATACTCCCGCACCGTCGTCACGAAGTACCGCAGGGGCGTCGCGCGATGCCCGCGCGTGCGTTGCTGTTCCATCGACGCGATGATCTGCGCGTCCATGCCAAGGCCAGCGTTGACCGCGAACCAGCGCGTGAACTCCGGTGTCGTCACGTGCCCGAGACCGATGCGGCGAAACACTCCATCGCGTGTGGCGCGCAGGATGACCCCGGTCGCCTCGACCGGATCGTTGGGAACGTGCAGGGCACGGGAAAAGACATTGGCGCTGCCGCCGGGAATTACGCCGAGCGCCGGCACCTCTCGTCCGGGGCCGTCGCGCAGAATTCCGTTGAGAACTTCGTTCACGACACCGTCGCCACCGAGTGTGAGCACAGCGTCGAGGCTGTTGTCGAGGGCCCAGTGCCCGAGATCCACCCCGTGGCCACGATGGGTGGTGAAGGTGATTTCCAGTTCCAGTTCGTGAGACAGCGCCTGCACGATGACGTCGGTGGTTCTGGTCGAGGTGGTGGTGGCGCGTGGGTTGACGACTAGCAGCGCCCGCATGGCGAGGAGCCTATGCTCGCCGACGTGCCGAAACCGACGCAACCCTTGCTTATTGTGCTGGCAGCTATCGCTGCTGCGGAAGGAATCGTGCTGGTCGGTTACGCGATCTACGACGTCATTCAGAGCATCCGGGTCGGTCTGACCGGACCACCGGAGGTCTCCAACCTGCCGGCCCTGGTTTTGCAGGTCGTCATCTTCGCTGCTCTCGGAGTCGGTCTGATTGCCATCGCCCGTGGGTGGTGGCTGTCGAAGTACGGAGCGCGAGCGCCGTTCATCCTCGCTCAGATTCTCGGCCTCGTGGTGGGTGTTCCGCTCACGGCGGCTCCCGATGCGGGAACTCGCATCGTCGGGGCAGCGTTGGTGGTGGCCGCCGTCATCGGGATCGCGGTATCACTGCTGCCGCCGGTGACACGGGCGATCGTGAACTCGGACTAGCCCCAGTTTTTAATCCACAACGAACCGAATGCAGCGGCCACGAGAACGACCGTGGTTCCCACCTCCACGATGGCACCCAGAACATCGCCGGTAATGCCGCCGAGGGACCTGCGTGCTCGTCGGATGATCAGCCAGGCGGCCAGCGGTCCGGCAAGGGTCGACGCATACACCGGCTGGAGGGTGGCCAGACCGACCGCACTAATGATTGCCATGACCGCGCCCGTAAAGATGACTGCCGGTCGAGGAACGCTCCTGGATACGGCTGATCCAAGGCCGTCAGTCCGCGCGGCTGGTACGGAGCGATCGCATGCGAATACGAGCCCGGCTCTTCCGGCGGTGCATGCCACTATCCACGCTAAGTAGCCAGTACCTGGTGCCACAAGAACGGTTAGTGCTGACACCTGAAGCGCAAAAGCGGTCATGATGGCGACAGCACCTACCGGGCCGAGATCGGAGCGACGCGCAATCTGTAAGGCTGATGCAGCTGGCTTACCACTTGCGAGGGCGTCGACGGTGTCTGCAAGCCCGTCCCAATGCAACGCTCGCGTGAGGAGGGTGAGAACACCGATGGTGACGACAGAAGTAAAAATTGCGCCGCCCGTATTTAAACCCGGTACCAGTAACGGAACACCGCTGATGGCCGCGATGATGAATCCGATCGCTGGTGCCAGGAGCATGGCCCGACCTGCGGTGCTTCGGGTGACTGAGCGAGGCGCAGGCACCGGGATTCGAGTGAGTGTCCCAATCGCGAGGCGAAGGGAGTCTGGCAGGAGATTTTTCACGAGTTTCGATCGCTGACGTTCGCCTGCTCAAACGTCGCCATCTCAGCGAGGGTGACGATGGCGGAGTTGATAATCGGGAGTGCTGTCAAGGCGCCAGATCCTTCTCCTAGGCACATGCCCAAATCCAGGACTGGATCTCGATCGAGGAACGCCAGAGCCCGAGATTGTCCAGGTTCTGTGGATCTGTGCCCGGCAAGCATCCATTCGCGCACACCGGGGGCGAGATGTTCTGCAGCGACTGCCGCTGCAGAGCTGACTACGCCGTCGAGCAGGATAGGAATTTTTGCCGTGGCGACCCCAATCAGTGCCGCAGTCATGGCCACAATGTCTGCTCCGGACCCCGAAGCCAGCGCTGCCAGTGGATCGCGGTCCCTCATTCGTTCAATTGCCGCACCAACCACTTCACGTTTATATGCCAGGGACTGCTCGTCGATGCCAGTTCCTGTTCCCGTTGTTTCCTCGGCAGAAGCTCCAATGAAATGCCCGATGACTGCAGCTGCCGCGGTGGTATTTCCGATGCCCATGTCACCGGGAATGAAAAGGTCTGCTCCTGTATCGACGATGCGGGCCGCGATCGCAAGTCCCGCTTGAAAAGCTGCGCGTGCAACACCTAGCGATATGGCGTCGCCCAATGCGATGTCGTTGCTACCGTCGATTACATGAAAGTCCCGGACTTCACTGGACACCAAGTTGAGATAGTCCGGAGTTGGCGTCACGCTGATGTCGTAGGAGAAAAGGTGAGCATTGTGCTGCTTTGCGAGGACGTTCGCTGCAGCACCGCCGTGACTGAAGTTGATCACCATCATGGCGGTCACCTCGGGGGGATACGCCGATACCTTCGAGGATCGCGCGACACCGTGGTCGCCGGCAAAAATTACGAGGGCCGGGCGTTGGAATGTCGTAGGCGGGCAAATTCCTTGAACCGCCGCGCACCAGGCTGACAGATCTTCTAGACGCCCGAGAGCACCCGTGGGTTTAGTCAAAGTCATCTGTCGAAGAAGTGCCTGGGCGCGTGCGTCTTCATCGACGGAAGGAATGACAAGCTTCATAGGGCTTTCTCCGTTGCTCGTTTTGTTGGGAGCCGGAGTGGGCGTCCTGCTACCACGAGAAAGGTTTCGTCCATTTCCTGCGCAAGCTGTGCGTTCGTGTAGCCGAGCAGATCCGTGAACAGACGCGAGCCAGCATCTGTAGGAATCAGCGACATGCCGACTTCGTTCGTCACGCAGATGATCGATGCGCTGCTCGACATGATGGCCGTGCGCAAGGCGTCGACGCGGATGTGCACCTGGGCAATGACCGATTTCCGCTCGTGAAGGCGCCCCCACGCATTCAGGTCATCAAGTAGGTGGGTGAGCCACAGCCCAATGCAATCAACGAGGACTACACGATTTGTCGGGGCGCGCGTTATGACGGATTCAAGGTCAAGCGTTTCAAGGGTGTTCCACGAAGGGGGTCGACGCTCCCGGTGCGCAGCAATCCGCTCGCTCCATTCCTCGTCATGGCGCCGACGTGCGGTTGCGACGTAAGTGACGTCAGCATGCGGCTTGGCAACCTCTTCAGCAAACCGCGACTTCCCTGACCGTGTACCGCCGGTGACGAGAATTCGACGTCCTCGACTCCGGCAAGACGTGTCCAGTTCTGTGCCGTCGTCGTGCACCTCGACTCCAATCGTCTGCAACGTACTCACCAACTCAGCCCTGGGTGGGTTGTGATGACCTATGTGGGTGGCGACGACTCGTGAATCGTTGCCGAGAATCCCCGTCGAGCGCCACTCGTCCAAAAGTGTTGGCATTGTTTCGAAATCGAGATGACCGGTTCCATGGTCGGTCTTGTCACCGAACGTTGAATCTATGAGCACGAGGTCGTATGGCCCAGGGTGCACGCGCGGATTCGGACCGGTATCGGTGGCGTACAACAGTTGCTGATCACCGTGACTAATGGACCAGAGCAACGCTTCTTCCGCGATGGCGTCGGCGTGGTGGGCGGAACCGACGTGATCGGCGCGGTGAGCTGTGATTCGATAGCGAGAATCGTCGATAGCGATTGTGGCCGTGAAACCTGGCGTGCAGGGCCGCAGATCAATACAGCTCTTAGGCGGAATCCACGGCGCCAGCGCATCTATAGCGTTTGGCGGACCCCAGATCACCAGAGGCTGATCGCCGATGGCCCAGGACCGAGACAACAGAAGGACAGGGTCCAGGTGATCGTGGTGACCATGGGTGATGAGCCAATGCTTGGTTTCACGTAAATCTTTACCTATCCGTGCGATTGATTGGGCGACGTCGGGCCCGGGGTCGATGAGTATGACCTCGTTCACGAGCGCACTGCTCCTGGCGCGGACGGCGCCTGTAATGCGCGCCTCATCGCACGTTAGACAGCGGCAAAAGGGATTTGGAAGGCCATCGGCTGCACCGGTTCCGAGTAAGTGGACGCGCATGTCATCGATTGGCTGCAGGTTCGATGCGCAATTCTGTGTCGAAGGACGCTAGCCGCGACACCCGCCGAAGGCCGATCAAGATGGGTCGACCAGCGAGGATGATCAGCAGAACCGTCAGTGTCGCGCGCGGCAGGTCGTAACCCAGAGACGTGATGAGGTTGAAGCGCCACCAATTGACCAAGTTTTCCATGAGTGGAGCTCCGGGCGCAAAGGCAATCTGTGCCGGGAGATTTGTTGAGAAGGGCCAGAACCAGAGGTTCATGATGAAGCCGTAGGCGATGCAGGCGAATGCCGCATACGTTCCAACAAGAGCTATCTCTGCCGCCCCGGTGAATCTTCGCGGAAGGAGGCCAGCTCCCAAACCAACCCACCCAGCCGCAATCATCTGGAACGGTAGCCATGGGCCGACGCCGCCGGTAATCAGAGCGGAGGCAAAGAGAGAGATCGACCCCAAAGCGAAGCCAAATCCCGGACCGAGAGCCCTTCCCGCGAGTATGAGTACTACCCAAATGGGCTCGAGCCCTGCCAATCCGCCACCGAGCGGTCTGAGAACGGCGATGACGGCAGCAAGTACCCCGAGAAGCGCAATTCCTTTCGCTTCGATGTCGCGGTCAGCGATCTGTGCCAAGACTACGAAGAGGACGACAGGCGTGAAAATCCCGAAGATCCATGGCGCATCATCTGCATGGGCGATGACCGACGATCCGGGTGGCGCAAGGAGTGGCCAGCCGAAAGCGATGACCCCGATCGCACTCGCTAACGCGATTGCTAGCGCTGACTTTCTTCCAAGTCGCACGGCGCTTGCCGTCTTTCCCTCGATGACAGCGGTCACGCCGTTTCCGGTTCGGTCTGGAGGGCACGATCGACATCCTCCACGGTGAGGAATGGCTCAGGAGCCACGACCTTGGTTACTTGTGGAGAAAAAAGTGGGGATGAGGTGATCACATCAGAGGTCGGGCCTTGGGCGACTAGCTCGCCGTCCGCAAGCATCGCTACGCGATCAGCTGTTTCGGCGACGAGTTCGACGTCATGTGTGGCCAGTGCGACAGCGTGGCCGCTGTCCGCCAAGTCGCGCAAGATCGCGCTCAACCGAGCTTTGGTCGGATAGTCGAGTCCCCGTGTGGGTTCATCGAGGAGCACAACCCGCGGTCGGGCTGCGAGGACTATCGATAGTGCAAGAAGCAGACGCTGTCCCTCAGACAGGTCGCGGGGATGTGTCTCATCGGTGATTTCCGGGGCCAACAGCGCCAGAACTGCCCGGCACGTCCCCGGCTCACTGCCACTGTCTGAATCTGCCGTGCGACATTCGTCGGCGACGGTCACAGCTTCAAGCAAATCTGCCGGTTCCTGTGGCACGAGTCCAACGTGGCGCATCAATTTTGACGCGGACGTTGCGGAGGGATCAACCCCGTCGACGTGCACCACACCGCCAGACAACTGAACCAGTCCGACTATGGAATTCAGCAGGGTGGACTTACCGGCTCCATTTCGACCCATGAGTGCTGTGATGGTGCCTGAGTAAAGTTCGAAATCCACATTGCGTAGGGCGATCGCAGGACCGTATACGACCACTCCAGCTTCAATACGAGCAGCTACTTCAGGTTCATCGGGAACCGGCCGGATATGCGGAGATCTTCCCGACAAAAGAGAGCGCAGGCCAGTGGCTGATCTTCGGGCATCACGAATCGATAGGGGTAGCGGATTCCAATTCACTAAGCGTCCGAGTCGAACAAGAGGAGGTGCAAGGGTTGAGTCCCGCATGATTCCCGCAGGTGTCCCCTGGAGGATGTGAGCGCTGGTCTGCGGCTCACGTCGTTCAAGCGCGATGATTTGGTCCGCGTACTCAATGACGCGTTCGAGGCGATGCTCGGCAATGACCACGGTGACACCAAGATCGTGAACCAGCCGTTGGAGCGTGGCGAGCACTTCCTCGGCCGCTCCGGGATCGAGAGCTGACGTAGGTTCGTCCAGGATGAGAATATTTGGATGGGCTGTCATGACTGCTCCGATAGCCACGCGCTGACGCTCACCACCGCTCAGAGTTGTGACGGGGCGCCTTCGTAGGTCAGCGATACCAAGAAGATCCAAGGTTTCTTCCACCCGTTTACGCATCGCGGCTCCGTCGACACCCAAGCACTCCATGGTGTACGCCAACTCTTCCTCCACGGTGTCGCTTACGAACGAGGCGAGTGGATCTTGCGGAACCATGCCGATCAAGTCGGCGAGCTCGCGTGGAGGGTGCGTGGCGGTGTCTCGGCCATTCATGATGACGCTTCCGCGAAGATTGCCGCCAGTGAAGTGGGGGACGAGCCCATTCATCAAGCGCAGGAAGGTGCTCTTGCCGCTGCCCGTTTCGCCCAGGACGAGGGCGAGTTCTCCCTCGACGATTTCCAAGTTCACTTTTTCGAGGGTCGGATGTGTGGCATCGGCGTATGTGAATGTCACGTCGTCAAAAATGATCATGCCGGCGCCACTTCTGGATCTCGTGTCGCGACAAGTGAAGGCGGGTTCGGTGTGATGATCGCGGGTGTCATGGCCACGCAAAGCGCGAGCAGGGGCACGAGGGGCACAGTGGGCCAGATCAAGGGGTTAGTCGTTGGATTCATGGCCGTCGGCTGGGTCACATCAACAGCCACGGAGGACGCGGCGACTGCGGTGGCTGCAATGACCACCCACCACTCCGGTAGCCACCACGGATCAGGTCGATACACCGTCCGTAGGTTGGATCTACTTGCGATTGAGATTCCAACGCATGCTCCGATCACCCCAATTGCTACAAACGTTGCACTGACCATCAGGGGAGTCCCCGGGGCCAGAACTCCGTATGTACCAATAGCAAAGGCGATGAGACTGCCTAGGAGAGATGCACTTGCGACCCTCCGATTGATGGTCGACACGTGAGCGCGTCGACCGTAGCCGCGCGCATCCATTGCTGCGGCCAACACGACAGAGTCCTCAAGCGCGGAGTGCAGTATCGGGACGGCTGCTGATGCGATAGCGCGCGGCCCCTTCGCCGGTCGGCCGCGGAGTCGTCGTGTGGCTCGGACTCCGACGACGGACTCAACAAGCCGGGGAGTGAAGCTGATCGCCACAACGACCGCCACTCCTACCTCGTATAGCGCCGCAGGAACAGACTTGAGGAGTCGGGTGGGAGAGGTGAGTGAATTCGCAGCGCCGACGCAGATCACGAGTGTTGCCAGCCTCATGCCGTCGTACAAGCCGGCCATCACTCCCTCGAGATATACCGGGCCGCCAAGACGAATCCCGGCAAGCCAGGGCGGCAGGGCAAGCGCTGGGGTGTCAAGAATCAGGACAGAACCGTAAGAAGTGCCGAAGAGAATCTGGAAGAGTACGCGAAGGATGACGATGGCGACACCGAGAATCAAAAAGTAGCGGAAGGATCGTGCCCACGGAGCGTTCGGTCTGCGCGCCCGGACGACGACGAAACACACTCCTACGATTCCGAGCAGGAGAAAAGGGTTGGTCGTGCGAGATGCCGCAACCGCCAGACCTAGCGCCCATAGCCACCAGGCTCCAGGATGCAACCAGCGGGGAAAACTGCGTGCGCCAAGTGCCCAGAAGCCGGATCGTCGGGTCATGTCTTTCGATCTCACGGTGACCGACTAGCGCGCCGAGATGAACGACGGGTCAGCAGGAGTGCAACAGTAATGAAGAGGGCAGTGACCGCGCTGGCGCCGATGACAACGGACCTGATGGGTGAGTTTGACCCCACCCCTTGGACGCTTTGGTTGTCGCTAGATGCTTGGCTGGTGGAGCCATGATCTGGGGCGAGTGAATTACCCACCTCTCTTGAGTCGCTGGAGGCCGATGCTTCGACCGTCATCACGGGTGCACATTCGGAGGCTGGGTAACCGTCGAAAGAGCAAATAAGTCCCGATTCGTCACGAATAACCGCTACGGACGAGAGCGCTCGAGCCAGCGAAGATCCCTCATCGACGAATGCGCACTCATTCCGGGAGTCTGGCGGGATTTCGCCCGCGGGTGCATCTGCGCTGGTTCCAAAGTCCAGTGCGAACGCGACGCGGGCCAGACCTGGCTGAGGCCTTATTGCGGCGCACGATGCTTTCCACACCTGCACGGGCGTGAGTTGTGGTTCGAGAGCGGACGTATCTCGTTCGGTGGCAATACCGAAGCGCCAGCCAAGGGTCATGCCGTCGGCCGCCGCCATCGTGGCTGGTCCCTGAGTGGCGTAGGTCCACACGTCGTCTTCGCTGGCCCAAAAACTCCAGTAGCGGTATGCCGTTTCGCCCGCAGAAATCGGGGGAGCCGTGACCGCTTGCATACTCATTACGCCCGCGCACGTAAGTGCGGCAAGACTGAGCAGGGCAGCGCCAGAGAGACGAGCGCGCCGCCTGCTGCCCAGCCGAGCCAGCGTCACTGCATGCTGCCTATCAAGGCCCTCTTCAGGTTGATTCCTCCGAAAGATCGCGGGTCTTCGTCTGTGGCTGCGGCCACCATGAGCAATAGACCGGCAGCCGCGGGAACAAGGTCTCCATCGGAGTAGGTGTACGACTTGGCGTCCTTCGTGAGCGTGCTGACGCCCGACTTAACGGCTCCCTTTCCGACACCGTTGGCCACGAGGCCCAGTACAGCCCAACCAGTAGAGGAGTAGTCGGCGCCCGAGCCAAAGTCCGATTGGACAGCCCCGTCTTGTGTGATCGCAGAGGCCAAAAAGTCGCCTACATTGGAGACGGCATTGCGCTTTTTGCAGTCCGGGTTTGGGGAAAGGGCGTCAACGGGGTCAACGGGAAGCGCTCCCGACAACCCCATGTACGCCTGGGACGAAGCAAGACCGTTAGCTGGGCCACCCTTTTGGTAAGCAAGGCCGCCACCGCTCGAGCATTTGAGTTTCAGGCTGCCTATCCATGCTTGTGCGTTCGGGACCCGGCCGCTTCTGTCTTGTGGTTGGACAGTCTGTATTGCCACGACCGACAACCCGGTGGAGTTTGCGTCGGAATCGCCGCCAGCGTAGAAGGGGAAGCCCCAGTCGTCGTTCTGCACGTCGTTCAGCCACACGGCGGCATCGCGTGCGGGTGCAGTTCGACCGGCCAAGTACAGCGCGATGGCGGCCATGGCTGTGCTGTTGGTATCCGGACCAGAGAAGTTCTTCGGATCAGAGGGAGAGCAGGGGGTCGATGTGTTCGACCGGAAGGCTTCGAACGACCCGTCGGCGCACTGCTGGTCAGCCAGCCAGTCGACCGCGGCTGCGGGAATGCGCGCATCGGTGGCAGCCAGCCCGGCGATCGCGAGCGATTGACGGTAGACGCCGTCGTACGTTGCGTCTTGAATTCCAAACAGTCCGGTATCGGCTGCGTGTGCCGGGGCTGTGAGCAAAGCGGCGGAAAGCGAAACGGTGCCTAGTGCCGCAAGGACACCTTTGCCGACCCTGGTGGCGAAATGAGTAGCCATGCGTATCTCTTTTCTGTTGAGCGGTCCGGAGCGCTGTCTCGGTCGACCGCCCGACAAAAAAATCTCTCATGCTTGGGCATGAGAGACGCATCAGGGTGATCCCGTGGACTCGTCCCGTTACCTCGACGGATGGAGCCGCTCGCGCTCGCCAGGTGCTCCGACTCGCTCGATTCGAGACTCGGGCCTCGATGAACTCACGGTTGCGGGACAGCGTCGGATTTGCACCGACTTCCCCTGGACGTCGAACGCGTGCATTCAGTTGTGCCCGAATCTGACCACGGCACCGGTGCTCGTGTCAAAGGATACTGAGTATCCGGGGTGGTTGAAAGATGGACTATTCCGGGTGCAGGCCCATCTCGTAGGTCGCCGACCCGTCTTCGAGCAGTGTGACGGTGTCGACTCCCTCTTCCACCAGCGTTCGAAAATTCTCACCGATCCATGACTCGGCGTCGGCTTGATTGGCGAACGTTTCGCCCGTGCCCGAAGCGGGGGACACGGCGGTGCCGGATTCGTTTGCGTAGGTCCAGGTCCATCCCATGACTTCCTCCCGGTTGGTGTTCGTGTGCTCGCGTGGTCGGACTACGGGCGTGGGTTCGGCGACTTGGTCAGGCTCGGATCGTTGATGACGAGATCTCCGAGGGCATAGTCGATCGCACTCATGACGTCATCGGGCAAGGTGATGCCTGCCGCCTTGACGTTTTCGTCTATTTGCTCCGGCCGAGAGGCGCCGATGATCGCCGCGGCCACGTTGGGGTTCGTGAGCACCCAGGCGATGGCCAATTGCGACAGGGTGAGGTCCATGTCGCGGGCGATAGGGGCGAGTCGCTGAACGGCATGAAGGACGTCGTCGCGCATCCACCGCTCGATGATCGATGCGCCTTCACTTCCGGACGCGCGCGACCCCGGTGGTGGTTGCTGCCCGGGTTTGTACTTTCCGGTGAGTACCCCCTGGGCCATCGGCGACCACACGATTTGCCCGATGCCGAGTTCGTCGCATGCTGGCACTACCTCCGCTTCGATCACTCGGTAGAGCATCGAGTACTGAGGCTGGTTGCTGATGATCCGGTCGAATCCCATGTCGGCGGCGATCCGCGTGGCTTCGCGAATCTCGTCCGCCGTCCACTCCGACACCCCGACGTAGAGCACCTTGCCCTGACGAACAAGATCGTCGAAGGCGCGCAGGGTCTCCTCGAGCGGGGTGCTGTAGTCGTAGCGGTGTGCCTGGTAGAGGTCCACGTAGTCGGTCTGCAGGCGTCGAAGCGAGGCCTCGCAAGACTCCATGATGTGTTTGCGAGACAGGCCACGATCGTTCACACCCGGTCCGATGGGCCAGTAGACCTTCGTGAAGATCTCCACTCCCTCGCGTCGTTGGCCGCGCAGTGCTGCACCCATGACCTCTTCGGCTCGGGTGCCGGCATAGACGTCCGCAGTGTCGAACGTCGTGATTCCCGCATCGAGTGCGGCGTGGACCGTCGCGTGCGCGGTGGTGTCGTCGACCTGCGAGCCGTGCGTAATCCAGTTGCCGTAAGTCAGGGTGCTGATCTTTAGTCCACTGCGCCCGAGGTGCCGAAACTCCATGATCATAAACCCTAGTGCGCGCGGGTTCTCACCCGAACATCTGCGACGAGAGACGACGGGAGATGACGAGAGAATCGGTGAATCAGACCGAGGGCTACGCTCATGCGGCGAAGGACCACTTCGATTGAGCGCGTCGTACGTCGCGTCGTAGGTGAGGGATATCCGATGGCAGATTTCGATGGTGAGTTCGTGAACGTGACCGTTGACGCGGACGTCGCGACGATCACGCTGCAGCGTCCACCCATGAATGCCCTGAATGCCACCGTGCAAGCAGAGATCCGGCAGGCGGCTGAGATGGCTTCCGAAGACGCATCGATCGGCGCCGTCATCGTTTACGGCGGCCCGAAAGTTTTCGCCGCGGGTGCAGATATCGCCGAGATGTCGACGATGGGCTACGTCGACATGGTGCACCGCTCGCGTGGTCTTCGCAGCGCCTTTTCGACTGTCGCCCAGATCCCCCAACCCACCATCGCGGCGATCACCGGGTACGCCCTCGGAGGTGGTCTGGAGTTGGCTATGTGTTGCGACTTCCGGGTCGCCGGCGACAACGCGAAGGTCGGCCAACCCGAGATTGCCCTCGGCATCATCCCGGGCGCAGGCGGAACCCAGCGTCTGCCGCGCCTCATCGGACCCGCACGCGCCAAGGATCTTGTCTTCAGCGGTCGATTCGTGGGGGCGGATGAAGCGCTCGCGATCGGCCTTGTCGATCGGGTGTGTGCTCCGGATGATGTTCACTCCGAAGCACTGACCTGGGCGAAGGCTCTAGCGAAGGGACCGCGGATTGCCATGCAGGCGGCGAAGGCGGCTATCGATGCGGGACTCGATGTGGATTTGGATACGGGACTTCAGATCGAACGAGCGCAGTTCGCGGCACTGTTCGCCACCGACGATCAAAGAATCGGCATGGAGTCATTCCTGGAGAACGGACCCGGCAAAGCCGAGTTCACTGGTCGCTGAGGACGGCGACCGACAAGATGACGAATGACATGGGCGACGCAGTGAGTGACGCCGTGAGTGACGTCGTGATGCCGGTTGACGCTCTGGACGCTGCCTGGAGTGATCCGAAGTTGGCGAATGTCGTCTACCACGACTGGGAAGCGGCGACCTACGACGACAAGTGGAGCATTTCCTACGACGATCGGTGTATCGAGTACGCGCGAGATATCTTCGATCGCCTCGTTGGCGATCAAATGCACCTCCCCGTGGAGACCGCACTGGAGATCGGTGGCGGTACCGGATTCTTTCTGCTGAACCTGATGCAATCGGGTGTCGCGAAGTCGGGGACCGTGACCGACATTTCCAAGGGCATGGTTGATCAGGCGGTACGTAACGCGGAGCAGTTAGGTCTGCAGGTCTCGGGACAGGTCGCCGATGTAGAGGAACTGCCTTTCGATGATGCGTCTTTCGACCTCGTTGTTGGTCACGCCTTTCTCCATCACATTCCCGACGTCGATCAGGCGCTGCGGGAGATCATGCGGGTGCTGCGCCCGGGTGGGCGTTTCGTCGTGTGTGGCGAGCCAACCCGCAAGGGGGACTTGGTTGCCCGTCGCCTGTCCCGGCTCACGTGGTGGTCTGCGCGTTTTGCTGCTGCCGTGCCGCTGGTGCCCAACAACTGGGCGAGGTCGTCCGAGGAACTCGAACTATCGTCACGCGAAGAGGCGTTGGAGGCGTTCGTCGACCTGCATACGTTCGATCCGGAGCGTCTTGCAGCGGCCTGCATGAGAGCTGGTGCGGTGGATGTTCGTACGTGCACGGAAGAGTTGACGGCAGCGTGGTTCGGATGGCCGGTGCGCACCTTCGAGGCAGCGGTGAAGCCGGGTGTGCTCGGTTGGTCGTGGGCGAACTTCGCCTATCGAGGGTGGCAACGATTGAACGCTCTCGACCGCAACGTCCTCTCCGCCGTCGTCCCTGACGGATTCTTCTACAACGTAGGCGTGACCGGGGTGAAGCCGTAGTGCGTATTTGTCATCTGTCGTGGGAGTTCCCGCCTGTCGTGTATGGCGGCCTGGGACGTCACGTCCATGCCGTGGCAGCCCAGCAGGCGCGAGATGGCCACGACGTAACGGTGATCTCGCACGTGGGAATGACCGTTGACGATGCCACCGCGGAAGAAGTCGACGAGCTGGTGGAGGGAGTGAGGGTCATCCGTGTTGCTCGAGATGCCCCGTTTGTTCCCTTCGATGCGGAGACGCTCATGGGCTGGGTCTCGGGCCTGGAATCAG
The DNA here is from genome assembly GCA_002729215.1 of Rubrivirga sp. GTDB lineage: Bacteria > Actinomycetota > Actinomycetes > S36-B12 > S36-B12 > S36-B12. Next base: position 17,454 of record PBTV01000039.1, on the reverse strand, counting down.
CCATGACACGACGGGCTTTGCACCTGGATCGAACCTGGAAGCCAGACGTTTTACACGCTCATGACTGGCTTACCGCTCGCGCTGCGGCCACCGTGACCGAGGAGATCGGTGTTCCGTGGGTGCACACCATTCATGCGACCGAGGCCGGCCGTCATCAAGGGTGGTTACCCAATGGCCTCTCTCGCACCATTCACAGCGTTGAACAGTGGTCGGTGGATCACGCGGATCGGATCCTGGTGTGCAGCAGGCACATGAAGTGGGAGGTCGAGCGCCTGTTCGGCCTGTCGGATGTGGCCGTCATCCCGAACGGCATCGGTTCGCCGCCCGCTCTCGTCGACATGAATGCAGCCGCACCCATCGTCATGCGGCAGGGGCGCCCGCTCATCGTCCACACCGGGCGGTTGGAGTGGGAGAAGGGTGCACACACGGTGATCGAAGCGATGCCGTTCATCCACCACGCCTTTCCCGACGCTCACCTCGTGGTTGCGGGGCGCGGATCTCAGCAGGAGGCGCTGAAAGAACTGGCCCACGACAAGAACGTCGCATCGCAAGTGGATTTCACCGGCTGGCTTGCGGATGCTCCACTACGAGCTCTGGTGCGAGACGCTGACGTCGCCGTCGTCCCATCGATCTACGAACCGTTCGGCATGGTTGCGCTGGAAGCCGCCGTTCTGGGAACGCCGGTCGTCGCGTCGAGGGCGGGTGGCCTCGCGGAGTTTTTGGACAACGATCGGCACGGGTGGTCCTTCGACGCCGGCAACGCACGCGAACTCGCCAATGCGGTTATCTCGTGTGTCAACGACGCTCAGGAATCTCGTGCACGAGCGGATCGAGCCCAAAGCCGTGTGCTTGCCGAGCACGGATGGGCCTCGATCACCGAGCGCATCGTGGGCGAGTACCGGGCCACTCAGGCGAACGCCCTTACCCGGGGGAGCGGTGCACGACAAGCGGTCGGGGCGTGGGTGGACGATGTCGAAAACAACGGAAACCTGTTGTTCGATGTCCAGTGAGACGTCGAATTACGTGCCCGACCCCGCGGTCGAGCCGGCGCGGGAAGATATATCCGCGGCGCAGCCGTGGCGATGGTGGGGATGGGCAACACTGCGATGGATCATCGACAATCGGGCTTTAAGTCCTTGGTATCTCATCCGGTACGTGAGGTTCTTGCGTGTGGTGGTGTTCACGCGCGGGGTGACATTCACCGGCCCCGTTTTTCTTGGCCGGGGTGCGCGTTTCGAAGTTCGGCATCGCGTCGGTCGGGTCATTGTCGGTCGTTGGGTGCATCTGGGAAGCGGCACGGTGGTTCGGTGCCACGAGGGGACGCTGCGTATCGGTGACAAATGTGTTTTTGGTCAGAACAACACGATGAACTGTCACCTGGACGTAGAGATCGGTGATGAATGCATCGTTGCGGACTCGGTGTACGTCGGGGACTTCGATCATCGAATGGACGTGACCCACGTGCCAATTCGCTCGCAAGGGCTCGTGAAGAGTCCGGTCATCATCGGCCCGGACGTGTGGCTGGGTGTGAAATCGACCATCCTTCGCGGAAGTTTCGTCGGGCGTGGGTGCGTGGTGGGAGCGCACGCGCTGGTGCGTGGAGACATTCCCGAATTCTCCATCGTCGGCGGAGTCCCGGCTCGAGTGATCGCCGATCGTCGCGTGCGGGAGGCACAGTCAGAACAGGTGCGCCGGGATGTGGCGGACATGGCTCGCAAGGCTCGCGAAGCAACGCGCGGTCGAATTCAATTACGGGATGCCAATCGCGTGTGACGCGGGACGCCACGTTCGGGAATCGAGGAACGGCAAGCGGGTGTCACGCGTGGGGATCCGCGATTGCTCGGGTTCGTGGCCGGCGCCGTGGAGGAGTTCGGCCACCCGCTGAAAGTGCCCGTCGGCTCGATTGCGGGCGTAGTCGGCCGCAGAGTCTTTGGTGATCATGAATGCCCAGTCGCTGGCGAGGGCAAGAAGCGTTTCGGTCGCGAGAGCGTCTCCGAAGTGATCTCGACCGGTGCTGTGTGATCGACGGTGAGACGCCAAGTACTTACAGACTGCGTTTTGAATAGTGCGTCCTTGAGTGTGGAGTTCGCCCGCTTCGCCTTCTTCCCACACGCGAAAGTCCTTACCGCTTCCCCAACTTCCGCTCGGGAGCTCGATCGGTGGACTGTCATCGGCTCGTGAACGCTCACGAGACAGCGTGGTGAGCTGGATCCCGGCGTCTGGCACTTTGTCCAAGAGGCGCGCAAGGAACGCGGGGCCCTCGTGCCACCAATGTCCGAAGAGCTCGGTGTCGTAGGCAGCCACGATGACCGGATCAGCGGTGGGGCTGTTCAGCATGATCGTTCGAGCGGCGGAGATGAAGTCATCAACATCGCGGTCGATGCTCGCCGCAGTGGCCTCAGGTTCGTACGGATCCTTCGCATCGGATTGCTTGTTCGTCACGCGGTACGACCGCATTCCCCAGGCGTGATCGAACGAGTGGAAGTCGAGGTACCAAGGATCCCCGGGGTAGCCACTGTCGGGGGACCACACTCGATAGGTGAGCTCGAGATCGCGACCGAAAGCCACCACGTCGGTATCGCCGATTCGGTGCGGTTGGTGCAACGGTGCGCCGGCGCGTTGCAGCGTCGGCCCGTCGACCATGAAATGGCCGACTCGGTGGCGTGCGTAGAACTGCTCGAGCCCCGGTCGGTACGCGCACTCCGGAGCCCAAATACCAGTGGGCCGGTGGCCGACTCGAGCGGTCGTGTCCGCGAGCCCGGCCTGCAGCGAGAGGTCGATGAGCGGATCCGCCAGGTGCGGCGTGAAGGTGTGGGTTAAGGGCCCGCCGAGCAGTTCGATCACCCCCGAGTCGACCAGCGGTCGAAGGGCGGCGGACCCGCCTGCGGACCAGTGCTCATTGAGTTCCCGTGCTGCAGTGATGGCGAGTTGGTAATTGCGCTGAGCATCGCGGGCCGCAGACTCGTCGGCTGTCCGAGAGGCTTCGAGCGCCTTGCCACTGGCGCGCGTGTGCCAGTCCGCGATCCAACGAGCCTGCTCGTGGACCGAGGTCCGGTCGTCCCATTGGGCGGCTAGCACCGGAGTCACGCCGAGGGTGAGTTGATGCGTCAAGCCGCGTTCGGCTCGCTCCCTTAGGAGAGCGAACATCGGGAGGTACGCGTGCGCCCAGGCTTGTCGAAGCCACTCCTCACCAACGGGCCAGGTGCCGTAGCCGAGAAGCCACGGCATGTGGGTGTGCAGAACTATCGCCAATCGGTCGACGGTAGGTGTGGTCACCGCAAAGCCTCACCACACGGCGATGAGGTCGTGTGCTGACTCATCGTCATCATTGATGGGTGCGATGGTGAAGTCGCTGTGTGTCACCGAGGTCGCGAAAGCCATTGCCTCGGTGTCGAGTTCGATCAGTCGCTCTGGGAGAGAGCCGTGGATGTTCTCCCACTGCTCGAGCCGTTGTTCGTGGTGCAGGCCGTACATGGTGGGACTGCGATGCCCGCGTTGATGTGCGACTGCTTGTACGAGCAGAGACTTCAACTCTGCGACGTCAAATTCACGCACGTGAAAGGGGTTCACCGGTGATGCCCCTGCAGGCAAGCCCGGCGAGTGCACAGGGCGGTTGGGTGTGCTGACGATGACGGGCCCTTGAGTGCAGCGATCCAGTTCGCGAAGGAATGCCAGGGGATCCCAAATGTGTTCGATCACCTGCAGCGAGATCGATGCATGAAAGGACTCATTCCGAAATGGCAGGGCAACGAGATTGCCTACCAGGGCGCTGACGTGTGGATAGGTCCGACGCACGTGACCCATCGTCTGCAGATCCAGATCAATGGCCACGACGCCGGCGTCGTGAATGATCGAACGCAGGCACTCGGAGCCGTACCCCTCTCCGGATCCGGCGTCCAGAACAATCGTGCCGCCTGGTCGAATGCTGTGGGGACGGTGGCGGACCGATGAGGAAACCGCCTCTGAGGACACGACCGCCGAGGCCCAGCGGTAGCAGGCCTCATGCCGAGCGAACCAATAGTTCTCGGAGGGGATTCCGGGCCAGGTGCGCTCCCCGGTGAGCACAGATTCCGCGGCCGCATCGCCGAGATCTGGCTGGCTAGGGGGCAGGTCGAGCACGGGGTGACCCTAGTCGCGAGGGCAACTCTCAGGAGGAGTCCCTGGGGCTAAGTTACTCGCGAGTAACATATACTTGAGAAGTTGCGCGACCATGAGAAACAGCCATCATCAGTCGTGGATAGACAGGGAGAGGTACCTACGATGAAGATCGCCGTTTGTGTGAAGCAAGTCCCGGACACATGGGCTGAAAAGACGCTGTCCGCTGCGGACTCGACCCTCGATCGGGCGGCCGCCGATGGCGTGTTGAACGAGCTCGACGAGTACGCCGTTGAAGAGGCGTTGCAGGTCGCTGAGGCGCACGGTGGCGAATTGACTGTCGTCTCGATGGGGCCGGAGAGGGCTGCCGAGACGGTGCGCAAAGCACTGTCGATGGGTGCGGACGCCGGAATTCATATCGTCGACGACTCGCTGCACGGGTCCGATGCCATCGCGACATCTGCGGTGCTGGCGGCGGCGCTGGAAGGTAGGGGGTTCGATCTGATCGTCTTCGGATCGGAGTCCACCGACGCCCGCATGAGCGTCATCCCTGCCATGGTCGCGGAGCGCCTAGGCATCGCCCAGCTCACCTTCGCCCAACGAGTGTCGCTTTCCGGGTCGGACGTCACCATCGAAAGGGTCACCGACTACGGATTCGACACCGTCACAGGTTCGACCCCAGCCGTCATCAGTGTGGTCGAGAAGATCAACGAACCGCGTTATCCGTCCTTCAAGGGAATCATGGCCGCCAAGAAGAAGCCGGTGGACACCGTCACCGTTGCCGATCTCGGGCTCGAAGCGGCCACCGTCGGACAGGCCGCGGCCTGGTCCGCGGTTGAAGATTTCGCTGCTCGCCCACCGAAGCCAGCGGGAACCGTCGTGACAGACGAGGGTGACGGTGGCTCCCGGATCGCGGCGTACCTGACCGAGCAGAAGTTCATCTAGAAGGGATGCTGACATGACAACAGTTCTCGTCCTAGCGGAGCGCGATTCTTCGAATGGCACGGTGAAGAAGACGACGCTTGAGTTGTTGACCTTGGCCCGACGTCTCGGGGAGCCCCAGGTGGTGTGGTTCGGCGACCAGGGATCCGAGGCCGCTTCCGTTCTCGGGGAGTACGGCGCGAGCGCCGTGCACGTCGTCGGCGGCCAGGACATGGCCGACCACCCCGTTGTTCCGATTGTGGATGTTCTCCAAGCTCTCGTCGCTGAACTTGACGCGAAGGCCGTCCTCGTCCCATCGTCGGCCGACGGGAAAGAAGCCGCGGGTCGGCTCGCTGTGCGCATCGGCAGCGGTGTCATCACCGACGCGGTTGATATCAACGAGTCCGGTGTTGCCACGCAGAGTGTTTTCGGTGGCAGCACGGTCGTGCATTCCACGGTGACGCACGGCATTGGTATTTACACGGTGCGTCCGAACTCCGTAGCCCCGGCACCGGCTCCCACCACCTGCACCGTCGTCGATGTCGACACAACAGCCAGCGAGGCCGCCAAGACCGCTCGCGTGGTCGAGCGCACGGTAGCCGGCAAAGGCGGTCGCCCCGAGTTGACTGAAGCAGCCGTGGTGGTCTCCGGCGGCCGGGGTGTGGGCGGAGCCGAAGGCTTCGAGGTGATCGAGAAGCTGGCTGATTCGCTCGGAGCGGCCGTGGGTGCCTCACGGGCGGCGACGGATGCGGGTTGGTACCCGCACCTGTATCAGGTCGGCCAGACGGGCAAGACCGTCTCACCGCAGCTGTACATCGCCAATGGAATTTCTGGCGCTATTCAGCATCGCGCCGGCATGCAGACCTCCAAGGTGGTCGTTGTGGTGAATAAGGACGCCGAAGCACCGCTATTCGAGCTTGCTGACTTTGGCGTGGTCGGGGACCTCTTCGAAGTCGTTCCCCAATTGACCGACGAGATCGACAGCCGCTCCAACTGATTGGGCGATCTTCCTGGCTACCATCGGACAGTGAGTAACGATTCCGACGTGGATTCGGCACGCGATGTGAATCTCCCGCGCGCCTCTGCGGGGGGCGCTGTACATGGCTCCGCCCGGCACTTTGTCGACCACGCGGCAACGACACCGCTGCTTCCCCAGGCACGAGAGGCCTGGCTGGACGCTTCTGCTGTTGCTGGTAATCCGTCGTCCCTGCATGCGTCCGGTCGTGCTGCTCGCAACATCGTGGAACAGGCTCGTGAGTCCATCGCCGACGATCTGCGCACGCGACCCTCGGCAGTTGTGTTCACCTCCGGTGGAACCGAATCCGACAACCTCGCCGTCAAGGGGCTCTGGTGGGCCCGTCGCGCGCGGCTGGGTGTCGCCGATGCGATCGTGGCCGCATCGGCGATCGAGCACCACGCCGTCCTCGACCCTGTCGAATGGCTCGGCAAGCACGAAGGTGCGGACGTGCGGTGGATTCCGGTCGATGCATCCGGCCGAGTCGAGGTGGATTTCATCGATCATCTGTTGTCGTCGGCGGCGGAGAGAACGGCGCTGCTGTCGGTCATGTGGGCAAACAACGAGGTGGGCACCGTCCAGCCCGTCCGAGAGATAGCGGCAGCGTGCCGCAGCGCGGGTGTGCCCTTCCACACCGACGCGGTCCAGGCGCTCGGCCAAATCCCTTTGGATCTGTCCGAGGTCGGTGCGACGGCCGTGACCATTAGCGGACACAAGGTAGGTGGCCCGTTCGGCATCGGAGCCTTGGTCGTCGACCCGTACGAGAACCTCGTTGCCGTGTCACACGGTGGTGGTCAGGAGCGAGATATTCGATCCGGCACCTTCGATGCGCCGGCTGCCGCCGCCTTCGCCGTCGCGGTGCATCTTGCGGTCGAGGAGCAGGCTGCTCGCGCCGCGCGCCTGCAGAGCCTGCAAATCCAGCTGGTGGATGGAATCGCTTCCGTCGTTCCGGACGCGATCATCAACGGCCCAGGAGTCGGCGACCCCGCGACGCGCCTACCCGGCAACGTGCACGCTTCTTTTGCCGGCGCCGAGGGGGATGCTCTGCTGATGTTGCTCGATGCCGCAGGCGTCGATTGCTCGACAGGGTCGGCTTGCACTGCAGGGGTGCCCGAGCCCAGTCACGTGCTCCTGGCAATGGGTGTCAATGAGCGAACAGCGCGTGCCTCGCTTCGCTTCAGTTTCGGTCGAACGTCTACCGATGAAGACGTGGCCGCGATCACGCGCGCCCTCCCTGGCGCGGTGGAGCGAGCGCGTCGTGCAGGGTCAGTATCGACCGACCGCTATCGGGCGGCCCGCGAGAACGAAGTCGATCGATGAGAATCATCGCTGCGCTCTCAGGCGGCGTGGATTCTTCGGTCGCCGCGGCCCGAATGGTGGATCAAGGCCATGAAGTGGTCGGCGTCCACCTTGCGCTGGCCCGATCGGAATCCACCGGGGGTAAGTCCCGCGGCTGTTGCACACTCGACGATGCACGAGATGCGCGCCGAGTCGCAGACGCACTCGGCATTCCCTTCTATATCTGGGACTTCTCCGCCGAATTTGCCGAGGAAGTGATGAATGACTTCCTCGCCGAATACCAAGCCAATCGGACACCGAATCCATGCGTACGGTGCAACGAGCACATCAAGTTTCGGGCTGTGCTGGACCGAGCCTTGGCGCTGGGCTTCGACGCAGTCGCCACCGGCCATTACGCCGTGCTCACGTCCGGGGCGGACGGTCCCGAGCTGCACCGCGCGGCGGATGCGGACAAGGACCAGTCGTACGTTCTCGCCGTCATTGAGCAGGAACTACTGCGGCATTGCTTCTTCCCGCTCGGGGCTTCACTGAAGAGCGATGTGCGAGCGGAGGCTGAAGCGCGGGGCTTACGCACGGCCTCGAAGCCGGACAGTCATGACATCTGCTTCATTCCCGATGGCGATACCGCCGGTTTCTTGACCAAGGCACTGGGGGAGAAACCCGGCCCCGTCGTGGATGTCTCCACCGGCCGGGACGTGGGTGGTCATCAGGGCACGTTCACCGTCACCATCGGCCAGCGTCGTGGCCTGGACCTGCGCATTCCCGGGGAGGACGGGCGCCCTCGGTACGTCGTGGACATCGATGATTCGACGGACACGGTCTACGTCGGCTCCGCGGAGATGCTCGACGTCGATGGCCTGGTCGCCGACCACGTCATCTGGGCAGCCCCGGCGTTGACGGCGGAATGGTCGGACGTCAGTGCCCAAGTGCGAGCGCACCACCACCCGGTGCCCGCCCAGGCGAGGATGCTCGACGACACTATCGACGTCTTTCTGCTCGAACCGGTGCGCGGACTCGCCACGGGACAAACGGTGGTGCTCTACAGCGATTCCCGGGTTCTCGGCTCGGGGAGAATCTGCCAGACGCGCACGGTGAGCGGTGTGAAGCGCCCACGAGAAGCGCAGCGAGCGTGAACGAGGGGTTCACGTGGCCGTACCCGGCTGTCGCGACCGGGATCGGATCGATGCCTGATACCGACTCGCGGGAAGCCACGAACATCGTTGTGGGCGAATTCGGCGCGGTACCCCACGTTGTCGAGTTACCGAGTCGAGGTCCGGGAGGTGACCCCGTCGGGCGCACGGCCGCCATGTTGGCCGGTGTCGATAGAACGTTCGAAGTCGAAACCACCATCCGCGGCTGGCGACTCGGTCACACAGGTCAGGTGGCTCTTCGGCGTGCCCGAGCCTGGCTGTCCGAAGACCTGGACTCCTTCGAGGAATACGCCGCCTCGCATCGAGGACCGGTCAAGGTGCACATGCTCGGCCCGTGGTCCACGGCTGCGCGGATCGAGGACGCGGCGGGGGAGTCGCTGATCCGCGATCACGGCGCTGTTGCTGAGATCTCGGGTGCCGCGGCCGAAGCCGCAAGTGAACTAGCGGCACGCGTGCAACGCGCCGTGACCGACGGCGAGGTGATCGTCCACATCGAGGAGCCCGAGCTGAGTCGGGTTCTCGATGGCCGGGTGTCGATGAGCAGTGGACGACTCTTCCACCGGGCTGTTGAGCCCGCGGTCGTGCAGGCCCACCTGTCCATGATCGTAAATGCGGTAGCCGCCGCGAATGCGGTCGCCTGTATTCGTTGTGCAGCTCCCGGCGCTCCGGTCGAAATCATGCTCGGGACCGGAGCCAGGATCATCGGTATCGATATCGAGCAGTCGATGCGATCAGCCTCTGCGCACGAGTCGTTGCTCAGTGCGTGGGAGTCGGGAGTCGGTCTCATGCTTTCGTGCGTCCCGGCGCAGATCGACGTCTCGCGAAGCGACACAGGCGTCAGCGCCCCTCTTCGCCGATTCATGGAACGAGCCGGTTTCGCGCAGGTACCGTCGAACGTCGCCATCACGCCGAACTCGGGGCTGGCGCACCTATCGCCCGAAGGTGCCCGATCGGTGATGGACGCGTGCACCAGGGTCGGCGTGGTGGTGCGGGAGGAGCATTCGGAGCCGGTCCATGGGTGACAAGGAATCCGCCGCGCCATCGCCTGACACACGCAAGAAGTGGCACGAGCTCGTCGATGCGATCAACAACGCGCGCACGGTGTACTACCAACACGATGCGCCATCGATATCGGATTCCGAGTACGACTCGGTATTTCGAGAGCTGGAAGCGTTGGAAGAGCGCTATCCGGAATTGGCGAGTGGGGAGTCACCCACGCAGACGGTCGGCGGGCAGGCATCGGAAATGTTCGAGGCCGTCACGCACCTGGTGCGCCTGTACTCGCTGGACAACGCCTTCGATGAGGCGGAACTCTCCGCGTGGCTTGAGCGCGTAGAAAAAGGCCTGGGACGCCTTCCGGACTTGTTGTGCGAAGTCAAGATCGACGGGCTTGCTGTCGACATCGTCTATCGCGACGGTCGCCTCGCGTCCGTGGCAACCCGTGGAGACGGTGTGACCGGTGAGGACATCACCTACAACGCCCAGTTCATCGACGCGATTCCCGAGTCCCTCGACTCCGCTGATCCTCCCGGTCTCGTCGAAATCAGAGGAGAGGTCTTCTTCTCGACGGCGAATTTCGAGCGCATTAACGACGAGCAGATGGCCTCTAGCGTGACGCCCTTCGCGAATCCACGCAACGCATCTGCCGGAACAATCCGGCAGCGCGTGGACAAGCGATGGGTGGAACTCAACGACGCCCGGGAGTCGAGCGGGAGCCGGTCGGCCGCCAAGATCGAACGCCTGGAGCACGAGTACGAGCGGGCGGTGGGTCGTCTCGCGGCGCTGGGGTTCACGGCCCATGGGATCGGAGCTCGCGAAGGAATCGATGTCACCTCGCAAAGCGAGACGTACGCACTACTGGCAAATATGGGCATCCCCGTGAGCTCTCGAATGGCGGTGCACTCCGATGTTTCCGGTGTCCGCGAGTACATCAACTTCTACGCGGAGCATCGACACGACGTAGAGCACGAAATCGATGGAGTCGTGATCAAGGTCGACGACTTCGCTCTACAGACCCAATTAGGAGAGACCTCGCGTGCTCCTCGCTGGGCTATTGCCTTCAAGTACCCACCCGAGGTGGTTCGGACGCGTTTGCTGGATATCGCGGTCAACGTCGGACGCACCGGGCGCGTCACGCCGTTCGCCGTCATGGAACCGATCCGTGTTGCGGGGTCGACGGTGTCGATGGCGACGTTGCACAACCAATACGAAGTTCAACGCAAAGGTGTCTTGATCGGGGACATGGTCTTCCTGCGCAAAGCCGGGGATGTCATCCCCGAAGTCATCGGCCCGGTGATCGAAGCCCGGACCGGCGACGAGCGTGCCTTCGTCATGCCAGGTGAGTGCCCCGAATGCGGCACCGCGCTCGCCACGGAGAAGGAAGGCGACAAAGACCTTCGCTGCCCGAACGCCGACGGATGCCCCGCCCAACTCCGGGAACGCCTTTTTCACGTCGCATCGCGCAATGCACTCGATATCGAGGGGTTGGGTTACAAGGCGGCCGTAGCGTTGCTCCAGGGCGGCATTGTTGCGAACGTCGGTGATCTGTTCCTGATCGACGCAGACGATCTTCTCGCCTGCGAGTTCTTCACTCGAGATCCGGGCAAGGATGAGAGTGGTCGGCAACTAGGCGAAAACGCAAAGGTCATGCTCGCGAACATGGACGCCGCGCGCACCCGGCCTTTGTGGCGGATCGTCGTCGCATTGTCCATCCGACATGTGGGTCCGACCGCCGCGCAGGCGCTGGCCCGGGAGTTCGGCTCCATCGACGCCATCGCCTTGGCCGACGTGGAGCGTCTTGCAGAAGTAGACGGCGTCGGTCAGGTGATCGCCGAAGCTGTGGCCGAGTGGTTCGCCGACGATGAGCATCGAGAGATCATCGACAAGTGGGAGCGCGGCGGAGTGCAACTCGTCGATGCTGCTCCGAGCGAGTCCGAGTTGCTCGCTCAGACACTGTCGGGGGCGACGATCGTTATCACCGGCTCGATTCCGGGTTACTCCCGCGATGAGGCATCAGCTGCGGCCGCGGCCCGGGGCGCCAAGGTGACGGGCTCGGTGTCTGGCAAGACGAGCGCCGTGGTTGCCGGGGAGAGTGCAGGGTCGAAACTGGACAAGGCGGAATCGCTGGGCGTGCCGGTCGTTCCCGCCGAGTCCTTCTACCGGCTCCTCGAACAAGGGCTCGACGGGGTGCTGCAAGGATGAGGGCATGGCCAACATCACCCGCGAACAGGTGCAGCACCTCGCCCACCTGGCCCGCCTGGAGCTGACAGAGGAGGAAACCGCGCACTACACCGACCAGCTGTCCGCGATCGTCGAAGCCGTCGAACATGTCTCGGAAGTAGCTGCGGACGATATCCCCCCGACCTCGCACCCGGTTCCCATGACCAACGTTTTCCGCGAAGACGTGGCCCGCCCAGGTTTGGACCGTGCGGATGTGCAGGCCGGAGCGCCCTCGTGGGAAGACGACCGCTTCCGCGTTCCACGCATTCTGGACGAGGACTGACATGTCGGTGATCTCCGACGCCGATCTGGTTCGGCAAGATGCTGCCACGCTGAGCAGCGCCCTGAGCGCGGGAGACATTACGTCTGTCGAACTCACCCAGGCCTGCCTGAATCGAATCTCGGCGGTCGATGGGACGATCCACGCGTTCTTGCACGTAGACACCGATGCCGCCCTCGCCACCGCGCAGGACGTGGATCGTCGTCGTGCCGCGGGTGAGGAACTCGGTCGGCTCGCCGGGGTTCCGCTGGCGTTGAAGGATGTTCTGACGATGCGAGGGGTCCCGACCACCTGCGGATCTCGCATCTTGGAGGGTTGGCCCCCTCCGTATGACTCGACGATCGTCGAACGGTTGCGTGCAGCCGATGTCGTCATTCTCGGTAAGACCAACATGGATGAGTTCGCCATGGGCTCCTCGACGGAGCACAGCGGCTACGGCCCGACCCGCAACCCGTGGGATGTCGAGCGCATTCCCGGGGGATCGGGCGGTGGATCGGCGGCTGCCCTCGCGGCGTTTGAGGCGCCCTTGGCCATTGGCACCGATACGGGTGGATCAATCCGGCAGCCGGCATCGGTGACCGGCACGGTCGGGGTGAAGCCCACCTACGGCGCGGTGTCTCGCTACGGGCTCGTCGCACTCGCGTCATCGCTGGACCAGGCGGGTCCGTGCGCCCGGAGCGTCATGGATGCGGCCCTGCTGCACGAGGTGATTGCCGGATACGACCCGCGCGACTCCACGTCGATCAATGCGCCGGTCCCCGACGTGGTTGCGGGGGCGGGCAACGGTGACATCCGCGGGATGCGCATTGGGCTCGTTCGAGAGCTATCAGGAGAGGGCTATCAGCCGGGTGTGCGGGAAAGATTCGATCAAGCCGTCGCGATGCTGACAGATTTGGGCGCCGAGGTGGTTGAAGTCTCCTGTCCACACTTCGACTACGCCCTCGGCGCCTACTACTTGATCTTGCCGTCGGAAGCATCGAGCAATCTCGCTCGCTTCGATGGCATGCGCTACGGACTTCGCGCCGGCGATGACGGCGAAGCGTCCGTCGAAGAGGTCATGTCCCGAACACGTGAGGTCGGCTTCGGAGCCGAAGTGAAGCGCCGAATCATGCTGGGGACCTACGCGCTGTCCAGCGGGTACTACGACGCCTACTACGGCCAAGCGCAGAAAGTTCGTACATTGATTTCTCGCGATTTCGCTGCAGCGTTCGAAACGGTGGATGTGCTCGTTTCGCCGACCACGCCCACCACCGCCTTCAAAATCGGCGAGAAAGTCGATGATCCTTTGGCGATGTATCTAAACGACATCGCCACCATCCCGGTCAACCTCGCCGGCAATTGCGCGATGTCCTTGCCCATCGGCCTGGCTCGCGAGGACGACCTGCCGGTAGGCCTGCAGATTATGGCTCCCGCACAAACAGATGATCGCCTCTATCGGGTGGGTGCAGCCCTCGAAGAGGCGCTCCTCGACAAGCGTGGACACGCGCTGATCGAGGAGGCTCCTGCCCTATGAGCGCCTCAGCCATCGAACGGATGAAGTTCGACGACGCGTTGGCTGCGTTCGAGCCGGTACTCGGGCTCGAGACGCACGTGGAATTGGGGACCGCGTCCAAGATGTTCTGCTCCTGCTCGGCAGAGTTCGGAGGCGAGCCCAACACGCATGTCTGCCCGGTCTGCCTGGGTTTGCCTGGATCGATGCCGGTGGTGAACGCGTCCGCTATCGAGTCGACGATCCGTATGGGCCTATCACTGAACTGCTCGATCGCGTCGTGGTGCCGGTTTGCTCGTAAGAATTACTTCTACCCCGATATGCCGAAGGACTATCAGGTGAGTCAATACGACGAGCCTTTGTGCGTTGATGGCTACCTCGACGTCGTCGTAGCAACGGACGATGGTCCGCGGGAGTTCCGTGTGGAGATCGAACGCGTCCACATGGAAGAAGACACCGGAAAGTTGACCCACGCGGGTGGTGATACCGGACGTATCCACGGCGCCGACTACTCCCTCGTCGACTACAACCGTGCCGGAATTCCGTTGATCGAAATCGTGACGAAACCGATCGTTGGTGCCGGCGAACTCGCACCGCTGGTGGCGCGGGCCTACGTCACCGAGCTGCGTGACCTGATGCGAGCGCTGGGAGTCTCCGACGTTCGGATGGATCAAGGATCGCTGCGGTGCGACGTGAATGTCTCCCTGGCTCCGTCGGGGGAACCATGGGGAACGCGGTCGGAGACCAAGAACGTCAACTCGCTACGCAGCGTGGAGCGCGCCGTCCGTTTCGAGATCGAGCGCCAGGCCGCGGTGCTCTCAGGCGGCGGTCGAGTGGTGCAAGAAACCCGACATTTCCATGAGGACACAGGCGAGACCACGTCGGGACGGTCGAAGGAGCACGCAGAGGAGTACCGCTACTTTCCCGAACCCGATTTGGTTCCGGTGGCACCGACGTCGGACTGGGTCGAGGAGCTTCGCGGGACGCTGCCCGAGGTGCCGTCGGTGCGGCGCGCCCGCCTGCAGGCCGTGTGGAACATTAGTGACCTCGAGATGCAGACGTTGGTTAACGCCGAAGCACTCGATCTGGTGGAGTCGACCATTGATCACGGCGTCGATCAGGCGGCCGCCCGCAAATGGTGGACCGGAGAGTTCACCCGGATCGCCAACGAGCAAGGAATCGCCTTAACGGACCTTCCGGTTACTGCGGCGCACATCGCCCGGGTCGAGGAGTTGATCGCCGACGGCAGTTTGACCGACAAGCTCGCGCGTCAGGTGTTCGAGGGTGTGATCGCTGGCGAGGGCGATGTCGACGCAGTCGTTCAGGCCCGGGGGCTTGTGGTGGTTGGTGACGACTCCACGTTGCTCGCCGCGATCGAGCAAGCCCTGGCCGATCAACCGGATGTCGCCGAGAAGATCCAAGGCGGCAAAGTTCAGGCCGCGGGTGCGATCGTGGGTGCTGTGATGAAGGCGACGAAAGGTCAGGCCGACGCCGCGAAAGTGCGGACTCTTCTGCTGGAGCATCTCGGAGTCGATGGCTGAGCCCCTCGTCTTCGCACCCGACTACCTGCTTCCTGTCCACGTGCAGGGGGCCGTCGGGTACCGCGAAGGGCATGAACCCGATGCCGAACTTCTCGAGCGCGTGGGGTTCTTCGTTCCTGCGTACATCGAGCACCCGAACGCGGGCTGGATGGCGCGCATGCCGCGACTCGAAGTCGTTCAACTGCCGACGGTGGGTTTCGATGCCGTGGTGCCGAAGCTGCCGACCGGCGTGACCTTGTGCAACGCGGCGGGAGTTCACGAGCAAAGCACAGCCGAACTTGCTGTCGGCTCGATCATCACCGTGTGGCGTGGACTCGATCGAGCGGCCCGAGACATGGTCGAGGGAGCATGGAGTCATCGGCGCGGCCGCTCGTTGCAGCAAGCGCGCGTGGTGATCATCGGTGCCGGGGGAGTGGGAACGGCCATTGCGCGCACGTTGGAGCCCTTCGGTTGCGTCACCACCGTGCTGGCTCGTACCCGGCGCCCGAGCGTTGCCCCGATTGCCGATCTTCACGAGATCTTGCCCCGCACCGACATCGTGATCCTTGCGGTTCCGCTGACGGACGAGACGGCGGGAATGGTCAACGATGATTTCCTTTCGCGACTTGCTGACGGCTCGCTGGTGGTCAACGTCTCGCGCGGATCGGTAGCGGTCACCGAGGACATCCTTCGGCACGCAGGGCGCCTGGATTTCGCGCTGGATGTCACCGAGCCGGAGCCGTTGCCCGAGACCCACCGGCTGTGGTCGACTCCCGGTGTCTTCATCACTCCACACATCGGCGGTGACACCGACGCGTTTCCGCGACTGGCGCAGCAGTTGATCGGCGAGCAAGTGGAGTGCTGGCGGAACGATCAACCTCTGCGCAATGTGGTGGCTTCCGGCTGAATTCTGCGGACTAGGATTTGCTTATGCCAGACATCAAACCCCGCAGTCGCCAGGTAACCGATGGGCTCGAGCGGGCTGCGGCCCGTGGCATGTTGCGTGCGGTCGGTATGGGCGATGAAGACTTCACCAAGCCGCAGGTGGCCATCGCATCGAGCTGGAACGAAATCACGCCGTGCAATCTGTCGCTGAAGCGACTGGCGACATCGGCCAAGGAGGGGGTCCACGCCGCCGGCGGCTACCCGCTGGAATTCGGAACCATCTCCGTCTCCGACGGCATCTCCATGGGGCATGAGGGCATGCACTTCTCGCTGGTCAGTCGCGAGATCATCGCGGACTCGGTCGAGGCGGTTGTCGAAGCGGAAAGGCTCGACGGCATGGTCACCTTCGCCGGGTGCGATAAGTCGCTGCCGGGCATGCTGATGGCGTCGGCTCGGCTCGACGTGTCGTCGGTGTTCGTGTACGCCGGTTCCATTCTTCCCGGCCACGTGAAGCTGAGCGACGGTACGGAGAAGGACGTCACCATTATCGACGCATTCGAGGCCGTGGGTGCGTGCGCGCGTGGTTTGATGTCTCGAGAAGACGTCGACCGCATCGAGCGAGCCATTTGTCCTGGTGAAGGCGCCTGCGGGGGCATGTACACCGCTAACACGATGGCGAGTGCCGCCGAAGCGATGGGAATGTCGCTGCCGGGGTCAGCCGCTCCGCCTGCCGTCGATCGCCGCCGAGACACGCACGCACGCAAGAGCGGTGAGGCAGTGGTCGAGTTACTCCGCCTCGGCATAACCGCGCGCGACATCATCACTCGGCAGTCCCTCGAGAACGCCATTGCGGTGATCATGGCCTTTGGAGGCTCGACCAATGCGGTCCTGCATCTGTTGGCGATCGCCCATGAAGCCAAGGTCGACCTGCACATTGAGGACTTCCACCGCATCGGCTCGAAGGTGCCGCTGCTCGCGGACGTCAAGCCCTTCGGTCGATACGTGATGAGTGATGTGGATCGTGTGGGCGGCGTTCCGGTGGTGATGCGCGGGCTGCTTGATGCGGGCCTGCTGCACGGCGACTGCCTCACCGTCACGGGCAAGACGGTTGCCGAGAATCTGGCAGACATCGATCCGCCGGACCCGGACGGAACGATTCTGAAAGCGTCGAATGATGCGATCGCTCCGACAGGCGGCATCACGATCCTGTCGGGCTCGCTGGCACCCGAGGGCGCGGTCGTGAAGAACGCGGGTGTGGCGGTGGAGGTGTTCGAGGGAACCGCACGGGTATTCGAGCGGGAGCAGGCCGCCATGGATGCGCTCGAGGACGGGACTATCCAGGCTGGTGACGTCGTCATTATTCGATACGAAGGCCCTAAGGGTGGTCCGGGTATGCGCGAGATGCTGATGATCACCGGCGCCATTAAGGGTGCGGGTCTGGGCAAGGACGTGCTGTTGATCACCGATGGCCGTTTCTCCGGCGGCACGACGGGTTTGTGTGTTGGTCACGTGTCCCCGGAGGCCGTCGACGGTGGCCCTATCGGGCTGCTGCGGGACGGTGACCGCATCACGATCGATAT
>PBTV01000010.1 GCA_002729215.1 Rubrivirga sp. | reverse complement strand
GTGCGATTCACCAGCCCGCACCCGCGGGACTTCACCGACGACGTCATCGACGCCATGGCGACCACGCACAATGTTATGCCAGCCCTGCACATGCCCTTGCAGTCTGGATCCGATCGAATCCTTCAGTCAATGCGGCGGTCCTACCGCAGTGATCGATACCTGGGAATCCTCGACAAAGTTCGCGACCGAATGCCCCATGCAGCCATCACGACAGACATCATCGTCGGCTTTCCTGGTGAGACCGAAGAGGACTTTCTTGCGACGATGGATGTCGTACGACAGGCGCGGTTTGCCAGTGCGTTCACGTTTCAGTACTCGCAGCGCCCCGGAACCCCCGCAGCCTCGATGCCTCGGCAGGTGGATCGCGATGTGGTGCAGGAGCGTTACACCCGACTGGTGGAACTGGTCAACGAGATTGCCGGGCAAGAGAACAAGTCATTGGAGGGTGAGCCGGTAGAGGTGCTGATCGCAGGAGGCGAGGGCCGCAAGGACGAGCGGACCATGCGCGCCAGCGGTCGGGCGCGGGACAACCGACTCGTCCACATCGGGACGGAAGGCCTGGATCCGATAGTCGAAGGGGACCTGGTGACGGCGGTGGTGACCTACGCGGCCCCGCACCACCTGGTCGCCGACGAGGTCATCGATGTGTATCGACGCGAAGGGTCGCCCGGAACGTGGCCGGGTGTACCGCTGGGGATGCCCGGAATCGGCGCCCCCGCTACATGAGCCAGGCAGTTCAGCCCGCCGTCATCGCGATTGTCGGGCCCACTGCTTCCGGCAAGAGCGCCCTGGCGTTGCGTGTGACCCAGGCCGTCGACGCCGAGATCGTCAGCACCGACTCCATGCAGGCGTATCGAGGAATGAACATCGGCACCGCCAAGCCCAGCGAGGTAGACCAACGGTTGGTCCGCCACCACATGATCGACGTCTGGCCGGTCGACCTGGCCGTGAGCGTCGTGGAGTTCCGCGACATGGCGCGTCAGGCGATCGACGATGTCCGAGGTCGAGGCAAGACAGCTCTCGTCGTGGGAGGCAGTGGACTGTACGTCCGTGCCGTGCTCGAGAAACTTGACTTTCCTGGCACCGATCCGGATGTCCGAGCACGCTGGGAGACTCGATTGAGTGAGGTCGGCGCGCCTGCACTTCACGACGAGCTTCACGCGATAGACCCCGATGCGGCGCAGGCCATCGAAAGAAACAACGGGCGGCGTCTTGTGCGGGCCCTCGAGGTGATCGAGTTGACGGGAGAGCCGTTCGTCGCTCGCCTGCCACCGCCGGAAGATGTCTATCCGGTGCACCGATTCGGCGTTCACATCGATAGAGAACGCCTCGATACCCGCATCGAGGACCGAGTCGATGCCATGTGGAAAGACGGCTTCGTCGATGAAGTGCGTCGACTCGAAGGGGACGGATTTCGAGATGCTCCGACAGCCGCTGCTGCTCTCGGATATGGACCTGTGCTCGTTTTCCTCGCCGGTGAGTGCAGCGAAGAGCAGGCCCGGCAGCGCACCATCGACGACACGCGAAAGTTCGCGCGGCGACAGCAACGCTGGTTCCTTCGTGATGAGCGCATCGAGTGGCGAGACCATGATGACGCGGATTTCGCAGACGCGATCGCCGGTTGCGTTGCGCGGCCGTAACGCTCGTGGCCGGCGGGAGCTGCGCGTGTGTTCCGAGGTTCGAGCGCGGTGGCACCGCGCACTAGGGTGAACGAATGACGCGCCTCGCCGATATTCCCTTCGTGAAGGGTCACGCAACGGAGAACGATTTCGTCGTCCTTCCCGACCTCGAAGGAAAGGTGGGACTGTCTGCTGAGCAGGTTCGCTGGATATGCGATCGCCGCCACGGAATCGGAGCTGACGGGGTACTTCGAGTGGTTCGCTGCGCCAACGATCCGGAGTTCGCGTCCTTCGCCGATGTCGCCGAGTTCTTCATGGACTATCGGAATGCGGACGGTTCCATAGCGGAAATGTGCGGCAACGGGGCTCGGGTATTCGTTCGGTATCTGCACGCGTCAGGCTCCCTCACGGGCCGGACGACCGTTGTGGCGACTCGTGGCGGCCTAGTGGAGGCACACGTTCGCGGACACGAGGCCGAAGAGATCGCGATCAGCATGGGTGTTGCGACGATGCAGGACGGCGCACCGGAAGTGTCGGTGGCACTCGGTGAGCGGCGATGGGATGCGGTGGCGGTATCGGTCCCCAATCCGCACGCCGTGGTCTTCGTGGAGTCCCTGGACGCCGATGTTCAATCTCTGGCACAGGCCCCGGTGGTGGCTCCGGCAGAGGTGTTCCCCGAAGGCGTGAACGTCGAGTTCGCCGAGCGCGTGGCACCCGGGCATGTCCGCATGCGGGTCCATGAGCGAGGCGTTGGTGAGACTCGCTCCTGCGGGACGGGTGCGTGCGCCGTGGCTTGGGTGGCGGCCTCAAAGGCTGGAGACCAGGCAGGTTCTTTCCAGGTGGATGTGCCCGGGGGGACCGTGTGGGTAGACATCGAGCCGGATGGCCCGCTGGTGCTGCGCGGCCCGGCCGAACTGGTCGCTCGCGGCACGGTGCAGTGGCCCCGCGGCGTGTAGGCGGGCGGTGGAGGTGACCGAGCCGACGGTAGGCGAAGGGGAACTTCTCGATCGCCAGGCTCTGCGGCGCGTTGGGGGCTTATCGACCGAACTCGAGGATGTCTCGGAGGTCGAGTACCGCCGCGTCCGGCTGGAGCGGGTGCTGTTGGTCGGTGTCTGGACCTCGGGAACTTTGAGTCAAGCGGAGAGATCGCTACGAGAACTCGCACAACTCGCCGAAACCGCGGGGTCGGCCGTGGTCGGGGGAGTGGTGCAACGTCGAAGCGCACCGGACCCGGCGACGTACGTGGGGTCGGGAAAGGCCAACGAATTGCGCGATCTCGTGCAGAGCAGCGGCGCGGATACGGTCATCTGCGACGGTGAACTTAGCCCAGGTCAACTGCGGACTCTCGAGGACATCGTGAAGGTCAAAGTTGTCGACCGAACGTGGCTCATCTTGGACATCTTCGCTCAGCATGCGCGCAGCCGAGAAGGTAAGGCGCAGGTCAGTCTGGCGCAGATGCAGTACCTGCTGCCCCGTCTCCGGGGATGGGGCGAGTCTTTGTCGCGGCAGGCGGGCGGACGCGCCGGTGGAGCCACCGGTGGCGTGGGAACGCGCGGACCAGGCGAGACAAAGATCGAGACGGATCGTCGCCGGATTCGGTCGCAGATGGCCAAGATCCGATCGCAATTGCGCACCATGGATCGCACCAGAGCGACCCAACGCCACGCGCGTCAGAGGTCGGGTGTTCCGATGGTCGCCCTGGCCGGTTACACCAACGCCGGGAAGTCCAGTTTGTTGAACCGGTTGACAGGATCGGGTGTGTTGGTGGACGACTCACTGTTCGCCACCCTCGATCCGACGGTTCGCAAAGTTCGGACGCCCGGAGGTCGTGACATCACGGTGTCTGACACCGTCGGCTTCGTGCGTCATCTTCCGCACGAGCTCGTGGAAGCGTTCCGTTCGACCCTCGAGGAAATTCGCGACGCCGACGTCATCGTCCACGTCGTCGATGGGTCCGACGAAGTACCGAGGGAGCAAATCGCGGCGGTCCGGGAGGTGCTGTCGCAGATCGATGCGGGAGATGTGCCGGAGATCATCGCGATCAATAAGGCCGACGTCGCGGAGCAGAACGTCACCGCGGGGGTATTGCGCCACGAGCCGCACGCGGTTCTTGTGTCGGCGCGCAGTGGCTTGGGCATCGGTGAATTGCTGGCTGCGATCGACGCAGACCTGCCCCGCACTCTGGTGGACGTGGATGTCGTCGTGCCCTACGAACGTGGAGATCTGTTGGCGCGGGTGTACCGGGAAGGAGATGTGGTCTCGGTAGATCACGAAGAGCACGGCTCCCACCTGAAAGCCAGGGTCGCCGAGGAGCTTGCTCGCGAACTCGATTCGGTCGCCGCGGGCTAGCGTGACCGATCATGCGATGAGTGAATCGGTGTCGACGAGCCTGGAGGCGATCGTCGAGTCGATGGGTGGCCAGTCCCGAAACGGTCAGCATGAAATGGCCGAGGCGGTGATGGAGGCCTTTTCCGTCGGCGACAACATCGTCGTCCAGGCAGGCACGGGCACAGGTAAGTCCCTCGCCTACCTTGTGCCCGCGGCGCGAATGGCCCGCGAGACGGGGCCGGTGGTGATCGCGACGGCAACCCTTGCCTTGCAGCGCCAACTGATCGAGCGGGAATTACCCCGCCTGGCCGAGGCTGGCGGGGACCTGTCCTGGGCGGTGTTGAAGGGGCGTCAAAACTATGTGTGCCGGCAACGAATGGGCGAGGCCGACGGTCAAGAGTCGCTCATCTCGCAGGAGCAGATTGGCTCACGGCCCCGGGGTTCGCTGGAAGAACAAGCGGTGATGGTTCACGAGTGGGCGGCGCACACCGAGACCGGTGACAGAGATGACCTCGACGCCGAGATTGACTCTCGAGTGTGGCGAGCCGTGTCGGTGTCGTCGGCCGAATGCGTGGGCGAGAGCCGGTGCGCGTTCGGTGACGAGTGCTTCTCGGCCCAGGCGCGGGCCCAGGCGATGGAGGCGGACATCGTCGTCACGAATCACGCCCTGCTCGCGATTGACGCCATCGAGGGTGTTCCGGTGTTGCCCGATCGATCGGCCCTCGTTGTCGACGAAGCGCACGAGTTAGTCGATCGGATAACCAGTGCCGTCACCGGCGAGTTGTCGGTTTCCTCCCTCGAGCGATTGGTCGGCGAAGCCGCTCGAGTGAGCGACGATCAGGGCTCACTGGCCGACGCGGTCGATGATGTGGCGATCGCTCTCGACGAGCTCGCGGAGGCAGATACGAACACCTCGGGCCGGATCACGGCGTGGACGCCAGCCCTGTCCTTGGCCCTCGCGCGGATTCGGGACTCCACGCGAGCAATGGCGTCTGCGCTATCCGCCGATCTGTCCGCTACGTCGGCAACAGCCAACCAGGAGGGCGCCGATGCGGCCGCCCTGCAGCGAGTCCGCGCAAGTGCCGAGGATGTTTTCGCCGTGACGGGCCGACTCCTTGCGCTATCGAATTCTGATGTTGTGTGGTGGTCGCAGGACAGTGGTCGCGGGCCGGTCCTGCGCATCGCGCCGCTGAGCGTCGGTGACGCCCTGGCCGAGTCGTTGTATCCGGAGCAACCGGTTGTCCTGACCAGTGCCACCCTGAAGGCTGGAGGGTCATTCGCCCCGACCCTGACGGCACTCGGGCTTGCGCCGGATACGACGTGCCTCGATGTCGGCTCCGGATTCGATTACGCGCAGCAGGGAATCTTGTATGTGGCGGGCCACGTGCCGCCGCCCAATCGCGAGGGTGCATCGATGGAGGCGCTCGACGAACTCGCGGATCTCATCGAGGCTGCCGGCGGGCGGACCTTGGCGTTGTTCTCGAGTTGGAACGGTGTCGATCGGGCAGCGGACTACCTGCGTGTCCGCTTGGGCTCACGACTGGACTCAGGTGACCTCGGGCCCCTGCTGGTCCAACGCCGGGGGGAATCGGTCGCGCCGGTGGTCCAACGCTTTATTAGCGAGCCCCAAAGCGTCCTGGTGGGAACGGTTGCCCTCTGGCAAGGCATCGACGTGCCGGGAAACTCCCTAGTGCTGGTGACGATCGACCGTATTCCGTTTCCTCGCCCCGATGACCCGGTGATGAGCGCGCGGCAAGCCGCCGTCGATGCGGATGGACGCTCTGGTTTTCGCGAGGTAGCGCTGACCCGGGCGGCCTTGCTGCTGGCTCAGGGTGCGGGGCGACTCATTCGCTCAGAGTCTGATCGAGGGGTGGTGGCGGTACTCGACTCGCGCATGGCGACAGCTGGATACGGGGGAGCGTTGCGTGCGTCCTTGCCACCGTTGTGGTTCACCACCGACGGGTCGGTCGTCCGTCAGGCCCTGGTCCGGCTCAGAGATGACGAGTGAGTCCGAGCATCGTGTGAGTGATGGAGAGCTCAGCGAATCCGTCGAAGGACACTGACGATCTTGCCGAGAACGGTCGCATTGTCACCGAGGATCGGCTCGTAGGCCGGGTTGTGCGGCATGAGCCACACGTGACCGTCGCGCCGTTTGAAGGTCTTGACGGTGGCTTCGCCGTCGATCATCGCAGCGACGATGTCCCCGTTGTCACACGTTGGTTGGCTGCGAACAACAACGAAGTCGCCGTCGCAAATGGCGGCGTCGACCATTGAGTCACCGACGACCGTGAGCATGAACAACTCTCCGTCACCGACAAGATCCCGGGGCAAAGGCATGACGTCTTCGGTGTGCTGCTCGGCGAGGATGGGCCCGCCCGCGGCGATACGACCGACCAGAGGTACTGAAACGGCGCTGCTGGACGCATGCAACTCGACGTGCGAGACATTCGTAGCGGAGGAGCCGGCGGGTGTGCCCGAGGGACGTGCCACAACGAGTGCGCGAGGCCGGTGGGGGTCGCGACGCAGATAGCCCAATTCTTGGAGCGTCTTGAGTTGGTGGGCCACCGAACTCGGGGACGTCAGGCCGACACCGTGCCCAATTTCGCGGACGCTCGGCGGGTACCCCCGGTCCGCCATGGTGTCCTCGATCACCCGCAGGATGGCCTGCTGTCGGGGTGTGAGGCCTGAATTGTCAGGCTCAGCGTCGGGAAGTTCGCTGACCGTCGATGCCATGGGCCCTCCTGGGCTAGCCGAGGCGTGGGTGTCAGACCCCCACGCCAACCTGTACGCGTGTTCGAAAACTACGACAGCCGCGACACGAAATCAAACACCTGTTCGATAAATGCGGGGTGTGTCGGGCTCANCATGGTAGAAAACGAACATGTGTTCGATCGTACAGACGTTCGAACGAGGACTCGGNTCTAGGAAAGGCACAGCGATGGAAACGCGGACTTCCCCCCGTGGCACTCGGTCACGTCATGACAGGCATCGAGTAGGCAGGAGCGATCCGGAATTGCGATTGACCAGGCGTGGTCGGCTGGTGGCCTTCTCAGCGTCCGTTGCGGCCCTGGGTGCGATCGTCATCGGGGCCGGTCAGGTGGCCGGCGCGTCAGCATCAGATTCGGAGGCGTCGAATCCGCCGGTGGCTCAGGTCGTGGTGGTTCAGGCGGGTGAAACGCTGTGGGGGATAGCCCGCGAGGTGGCCCCTGGCAGCGACCCGCGGGGAGTCGTTCGGCAGATTCGTCAGATGAACGACCTCGGCACGACACCCGTCGTGCCGGGCCAGTCCATCGTCGTCCCCGTCCTCGGGTGATACTGACTAGGTGCTTCGTCGCCTAGCGGTTCTCATCACCAGCCTCGTCGTGTGTCTGGCCGGCCAGCAGTGGGGTCTGGCGGCAGCGGATGAACCCGGTCCGCGCAAGGACCCGCAATGGTCCACCGGGGGAGATACCCGGGCGTGCAGTGGGCCGATTTGGCCTGCCTCACTCAACACGACCCCCGGACCGGGTCAAGGGCGCCGGGTGCTGGTGATCGGAGACTCGTTGACACGCAACGGACGAAAGCCGTTGAAGCGCGCGCTACGCGCGGACGGATGGACCCCGACGGTGCGTTGCTTCGGCGGGAAGCGGCTGGATTGGGCGATCGCGCAAGCCAAGCGTGCGAAGGCACTAGATCAGCTTCCGGCGACAGTGGTGGTCGCTATCGGAACGAATGACATGCGGTGGATTGACCGAGGAACAACCGCGTCTCGAATGAAGGAGCTCATGCGGGTGCTCGGACCCAAGCGCACCGTCATGTGGGTGGATACCTACGCCAGCGGTGGTGATCGCTTCACGCGAGGAAAGCAGCGGTGGTTCAACCGGCAGGTCACACAGCTTGCGNCGGACAGGAGCAACCTGCATCACATTCGCTGGGGCTCCTGGGCGNGAGACCAGAAGGTCCCCTTTGCCGACGCCTTGCATTACACGACGCGGGGGACGAAAACCTGGGCATCGCGGGTTGCCGACCAGGTCTCCCGAATCGCCGGCTGAGCCGAGCAACACGCCCAAGAGGGCCAAATTCCCGAGGACGCTTGCGCCCGGCGTCGGCTACCCCTACAGTCTGACCCCTAGATGTAGTAGTAACACGCATGTGATTCGTCCACAGGTTGTGGTGCTACTGCACAGTTCGTCCACAGGATTTCCCCACAAATCCCCACAGACGGCAGCAATGGCGATACAGATGTGACGAGAGTGATGGGAGGTACCCATGAGGTGTCCTTTTTGCCGTGAAGAGAACTCACGGGTCGTCGACTCGCGCACATCGGATGAAGGCAGCGCAATACGGCGTCGACGGGAGTGNTTGAGTTGCGGTCGGCGCTTCACCACCTCGGAAACAGCTCANTTGAATGTGGTGAAGCGATCGGGAGCCAGCGAGCCTTTCTCCCGAGCCAAAGTTGTGGTGGGAGTCCGTAAGGCGTGCCAGGGACGGCCGGTTGAAGACGATCAGATCGCCATCCTGGCCCAGCAAGTGGGAGATGCGCTGCGCGCCACCGGGAACGCAGAAGTCGCCGCGGAGGAAGTGGGGTTGGCCATCCTCGGTCCACTTCGCGAACTCGACGAGGTCGCCTACCTGAGATTCGCTTCCGTCTACCGCAGTTTCGACTCGCTAGAAGATTTTGAAGCAGAGATCACGCTGCTTCGCGCGGAAGGGGAGCCGACGGCGCACGAGCCGGCTCTCCGCGAGCACGCCGATGTCACACCCGCACGAGATTCTTCCCCGACCTAGTTCCAGAAATATCCGTCCGTTCCGCTCCAGCAAGAAAGGCACCACCGATGTCCCAAACAATCAGCACACCCGCACAGTTCGTGCACAACACGCTCCAGGCNCCCGGCCTGACGATGGAGCGGCTCTACACCGCGGCGGGACGGCATCCCTACGACGACATCACATGGGAACGCCGTGACGTGGTGCAGAACAACTGGAAGACCGGGGAGGTGGTGTTCGAGCAGCATGGGGTTGAGTTCCCCGACTTTTGGAGCGTGAACGCGTCGACGATCGTTACGACGAAGTACTTCCGCGGGGCTGTGGGCACCGAGTCGCGGGAGTGGAGCCTCAAGCAGCTGATCGATCGCGTCGTTCTGACCTACACCAAATCCGGACGGGACAACGGCTACTTTCGGTCGGACGAGGACGCGGAAATCTTCGAGCAAGAGCTGACCTACATGCTCTTGCACCAGGTCTTCAGTTTCAACTCGCCGGTNTGGTTCAACGTCGGNACTACCGCTCCGCAGCAGGTGAGNGCCTGCTTCATCCTGAGTGTTGACGACACGATGGACTCCATCTTGAANTGGTACAAGGAAGAGGGCTTCATCTTCAAGGGTGGCTCCGGTGCCGGGCTGAACCTGTCGCGTATCCGTTCGAGCAAGGAGCTCTTGCGATCCTCTGGTGGCACAGCNTCCGGGCCCGTGTCGTTCATGCGCGGGGCGGACGCCTCCGCGGGCACGATCAAGTCCGGTGGTGC
Organism: Rubrivirga sp.; assembly: GCA_002729215.1. Classification (GTDB taxonomy): domain Bacteria; phylum Actinomycetota; class Actinomycetes; order S36-B12; family S36-B12; genus S36-B12. Next base: position 5,045 of record PBTV01000010.1, on the reverse strand, counting down.
TACTCGTCGGGCGGCGAAGATGGTGGTGCTNGATGTCGATCACCCCGACATCGANGAGTTCATGGAAACCAAAGTCCGGGAAGAGGACAAGATCCGGGTTCTGCGCGACGCGGGGTACGACATGGACCTCGGTGGAAAAGACATCACTTCGGTTCAGTACCAGAACGCCAACAACTCGGTACGTGTCTCAGATGAGTTCATGCGGGCACTCGAGGCCGACGAGGACTTCGGGCTCCGGGCTCGTACCGACGGCGAAGTTGTGGAGACCGTGAGCGCCAAGGGGCTCTTTCGCACCATGGCCGAGGCTGCCTGGGCCTGCGCGGATCCGGGAATTCAGTACGACGACATCATCAACGATTGGCACACCAACCCGGAAACAGGGCGGATCAACGCGTCCAATCCNTGCTCGGAGTACATGAGCCTGGATAACTCCTCATGCAACCTGGCGAGCTTGAACCTGATGACCTTCCTCAAGGAAGACGGCACGTTCGATGCGGCAAGGTTCGCCAAGAGCGTGGAGCTCGTCATCACCGCGATGGAAATCTCGATTTCCTTCGCTGATTTCCCGACTGAGGCCATCGGCGACACCACTCGCCGGTACCGCCAACTCGGCATCGGATACGCCAANCTCGGGGCCCTGCTCATGGCGACCGGTCTTCCGTATGACTCCGACGCCGGGCGCTCCTTGGCTGCAGCCATCACATCGTTGATGACCGGGACCGCGTACAAGCGCAGCGCCGAACTCGCTGGGGTCGTTGGTCCCTACGACGGCTACGCGAGAAATGTCGATGCCCACAAGCGCGTCATGCGCAAGCACGCATCGGCCAACGACGACGTGCGGACCGTGTCGAGCTTGGATGGCGACGTTCTCAAGCTCGCGGTGAAGACGTGGGAGGAATGCCTCACCACGGGTGAGAAGAATGGGTGGCGGAACGCGCAGGCCTCTGTCCTCGCTCCCACCGGGACCATCGGCTTCATGATGGACTGCGACACGACCGGAATCGAGCCGGACTTCTCACTGGTGAAGTTCAAGAAGCTCGTGGGTGGTGGCTCGATGCAGATCGTCAACCAGACGATCCCGCTCGCATTGCGCAAGCTGGGCTATACCGAAGAAACGATTGAAGCCATCGTGGAGTACATCTCGGACAATGGCCACGTAGTGGACGCGCCAGGCCTGAAGACCGAGCACTACGCCATCTTCGACACCGCTATGGGAGCCCGGTCCATCTCTCCGATGGGACACGTCCGGATGATGGCCGCGGTTCAATCTTTCATTTCCGGTGCCATCTCCAAGACGGTGAACATGCCGGAGACCGCGACCGTCGAAGAAGTAGAGGAGATCTACTACGAGGGTTGGAAGCACGGCCTCAAGGCACTCGCGATCTATCGGGATAACTGCAAGGTGGGTCAACCGCTGTCCGATGCGAAGGCCACGAAGGTCGAAGCGCAGGTGGAAGCGGCTATCGAGGGGATTGGTCAACCGATTCGACGGCGTTTGCCCAAGTCTCGTCCAAGTCGGACCACCAGCTTCTCGGTAGCAGGAGCCGAGGGTTACCTGACGGCGGGCAGTTACGACGATGGGGAACTTGGCGAGGTCTTCCTCAAGCTCGGTAAGCAGGGTTCGACGCTTGCGGGCGTGATGGACGCCTTCTCCGTAGCCATTTCGATCGCTCTGCAGTACGGCGTCCCTTTGGAAGCCTTCGTGTCCAAATTCGTCAACATGCGTTTCGAGCCGGCGGGCATGACCGACGATCCAGACATCAGGATGAGCCAGTCGATCATGGACTACATCTTCCGTCGTCTGGCGTTGGATCATCTGCCGCTGGACAAGCGTGAGGCACTCGGCATCTTCACGGCCGATGAGCGCGCGGCGACGGTGACCCAGCAGTACGAGGCGCCGCAGGTCGAGGCTGCCCCAGCAGTTGATCTGGTGGTCGACGAGCCGTCGCCCCCGGCAGCGGATATGCCGGCCACGAGTGGCGCGCACTCCAGCGCCGAATTGCTCGAGGAGATCACCGGAACCGCGTCGGACGCGCCCTTGTGCATGACCTGTGGCATCAAGATGCGACCGGCAGGCAGCTGCTACGTCTGCGAAGGCTGCGGGAGCACTTCCGGCTGTAGTTGATACGACCACTCCCCAATGCGGCGTCGAACCCAGATCCGGCGCCGCATTGGCATGCTGGGGGCCCGGCAGCCATCTCCTTCGCTATCGCGCATTCCCGGCGCGCCAGGGTGGCAAAAACGCGGCGCGATCGCGCTGGTGGCGTTACGCTTTCGTGACGAAGTACCCAAGGGCGCTACGGAGGGTTGACATGCGAGGAACGCGGAAGTTGATGGCGGTCGCAGCGGGTTGCGTCCTAGCGGTCAGCCTGGCGGCCTGCGGGGGCGGCGATGAGGAGCAGGCGGCGGAGGACGTTACGCCGAGTGAGGCACCCTCGGATGCCCTGGATGTGGAAATCGATGAGGCCATCGAGGTCATCCCGGCATGCACAAGTTACTTCGCCCTCGACCTCAAGTTGAGCGAAATCAACTCCGAACCGGACGCGAAGAAGAAGGCGAAGAAGGAGATGCTCGCGGAGTTGAAGGGCCTGACCGACACGCTGGTCACGGACGCGGAAGAGGCGTACATCTCCGGCGATCTACCCGAACGAGTGCTGGTCAATTCCAACCGCATTCAGAAGAATCTCAGCCGCGTCGAGGCCAGTGAAGGCACCGACGGCATCAAGAAGAAGCAGATGCGACGGATCGAGAAATCTGCGTCACGCATCGAACGAAGTTGCGAAGCCGCGGGAGACATGCTGCCTCAGGGGAACCTGGACGCACGCACCACGTGATGTCGCCCCAGCGGCAACGGTGACCCGTTCCGATCCGTCGGAGCCAGTGACTATGCCTCGTTGTTGGTGTCCGGGTTCGGTCCCGTGCGACGTGACGGGTCCTCGAGGCCTTCGATGGCGATGAGGTCATCAGCGTCGAGTTCGAAATCGAAAACGTCGATGTTGCTGACTATCCGCTCGGCGGTGACCGACTTCGGCAGAACGACATTCCCAATCTGCAGGTGCCACCGGATCATGACCTGAGCGGTGCTCTTTCTGTGCTTGCTGCCGATGCTGGACAGGACGTCGTTGTCGATGAGGCCCCCCGAGGCAAGCGGTGACCAAGCCTCCGTGACTACTGCGTGCTCGTCGTCAGCGGCACGTACCTCTCGCTGGGGCAGCCATGGGTGGAGCTCCACCTGGTTGACGGTCGGTGTTACGCCAGTCGCATCAATGATGGCGCGCAGGTGGGCCGGCTGGAAGTTGGAAGCACCGGCCGAGAGTGTCTTGCCCTGCTCCTTAAGTTCCAGAACCGTTTCCCAGGTTTCGATGTAGAGGCCTCTGTCGGGTGTGGGCCAGTGAATGAGATAGAGGTCGACGTAGTCCAGAGCTAGTCTGTCGAGGGAGGCCTGCATCGCGTCCATCGTGCGGGCACGTCCGTGGTCGGTGTTCCAAACCTTGGTCGTGATGAACAGTTCGTCTCGGGACAGTCCGGACGCTTTGATCGCCCGACCCACGCCCTCTTCGTTCCCGTAGAGGGCGGCTGTGTCGATGTGCCGATATCCGGCCTCGAAGGCCGTCAGGCACGCTTCGGTGGCCACATCGTCGGGCACTTGCCAAACGCCCAAACCGATCTGGGGGATCGATCGATCGTCGTTCATTGTCAGGTGCGGAATATTCGACACTTGCACTCCACTCTCGCCGATCGCCGGCAGAACCGGACGCCACCCAGGAAGCAGGTCACAGCCCGTTTGACGTAGCCAAACCTAGTCCCACGGCCGAGACCGGTCGCGTTTCGTAAGCGGTGCGAATGGTTGTGACGTCTGGCAAGTAGTCTTTTTTACTCAATCACCCATGCGGCGGCGGGCCCCAAGTCCGTCTGGGTGCAACCGCTTTCGTTAGACTGCGGAGGATGCGACGTACGCGGTTGGACGGCAGGGTCGCTATCAAAACGAGGTTCGCTCTGCGGAAACCGTTGCTCCTCGGGCTTCTGCGACCGTCAGCATTTCAGAAGCCGGCCTGGATCTCTCCACCTGAGTGGAAGAGTATGGAGCTGGTACCTGCCAACGCGGTCCCCAGAGTTACACCCGATCGACTTGCGAACCTTCTGGATTTTTATGGCAGCAACAAGGCGAGCAAGCACGATTATCAATTTCCCTTGTCCTTTGCGTTCAATGTTGCCCCAGCGGGTGCGCTAGTTGAGTTCGGTATTGCCGCTTCGAGTACTCACGGGCCAGAGGATGGTCCAATTGGTCCTGACGAGTACATCGGGGCTTCTCTACGTGCCGCTGCTGATTTGGGACGTTTCACGAACGTTATTGGCGCAGACCATGATCCACGATTCCTCATCAGATCCGAACACTTCACGTCGATTCGCGTAGACCAATACGACATCGAATCCCTGCGCGTATGCATGCAACAGGCGGACGCGATGTCTCCAAGTGGAATTGCGGTAGTCATCGATGATGGGGCTCACACGCACGACAGTATTCTAAATACGGTTGTAGTTGCTTTCCCCCATCTAAAGAAAGGCGGCGTAATGATTGTCGAGGACCTTGATCGGAGCACATTGCAAACAGTGTTAAGTGAGGTTCTCCGAGTAGCGAATCCGTGCAAGTGGGGGCTGTGGAGTAATCTCGACCAGGGTCCTAACAACAACGTTTTGGTCATCGGCAAAATCGACTAGTTCCCTTTGGGCGCTAGGTGCCACAATCAATTCATGGATATCAACTCACACTACTTGCCCGAACCGAACCGGCACGACGGTCGCATGCCCTTTCGCAGATGCGGTCGCAGCGGCCTCGACTTACCACTGATCAGCTTGGGGTTCTGGCATAACTTCGGCGACGACAAACCCCTGGCCACGCAACGAGAAATCATGCACACGGCGTTCGACTTGGGAATCACTCACTTCGATCTCGCGAACAATTACGGTCCGCCGTTCGGGTCGGCCGAAATCAACGTCGGACGTATCTTGCGTGAGGATTTTGCCCGGTATCGGGACGAACTGGT
>PBTV01000052.1 GCA_002729215.1 Rubrivirga sp. | reverse complement strand
AAAGATCCTCGTGCGGTGATCCTTCAGTCACTCGTCGAGGAGATGTTCGACCGTTTCGGTCACGATGATCTTTACGACGTTGCCAGGGCTATTGAAGGCGAGGCGGAGTCGCGGCTGGGCCCTAAGGGCATTTACCCCAACGTGGATTTCTATTCCGGACTTGTGTATCGCAAGCTGGGTATTCCCAGGGACCTGTTCACACCGGTGTTCGCTATCGCCAGGGTTGCCGGGTGGCTCGCCCACTGGCGGGAACAGTTGGGCGCTAATCGGATTTTCAGGCCTTCTCAGATCTATTCGGGGTCGCAGCCTCGCTCCTGGATGCCGATTGAGCAGCGCGAGACCTCTCCGGCAGCTTAAGTTGCAGACACTTCACTCAACACGATGGTAAGTCCGGGACTGGACCTGGAATTGAGCTTCAGCCAGGCCTTGCAAGGCCTTGGCCTCTCCCCTGAGGCTGCACGGCTGCTGTGGCTGCCCTTGCCGATGCTGCTTGTGTTGGTGGCCGCCGTCGTTGGCGTGCTGGTTTCTGTCTGGCTGGAGCGCAAAATATCCGCGGCAGTTCAACAGCGCATCGGTCCGCAATACGCCGGTGCTCTCGGCATTCTTCAACCCCTGGCGGATGGTCTCAAGCTCCTGGTGAAGGAGGACATCATTCCGGCGCGGGCGGACAGCATCCTGTTCACTCTGGGCCCGATCCTGGTGGTCATTCCAGTGATCGTGTCCTGGCTGATCATTCCCTTTGGCCAGAACCTGCTGATCAGCAATGTCGGTGTCGGGATCTTCCTATGGATCGCCTTCAGCAGCATTCAGCCCATTGGTCTGTTGATGAGCGGCTATGCCTCTAACAACAAGTATTCGCTTCTGGGTGGCCTGCGCGCGGCGGCTCAGTCAATCAGCTACGAAATTCCACTGGCCCTGGCCGTGCTGGCGATCGTGATGATGAGCAATTCGCTCAGCACCGTCGACATTGTCAACCAGCAGACCGGCGCAGGAATTCTCAGCTGGAACATCTGGCGACAACCCGTGGGCTTCCTGATTTTCTGGATCTGTGCCCTGGCTGAATGCGAGCGTCTGCCTTTCGACCTGCCTGAAGCTGAGGAAGAACTGGTTGCCGGCTATCAGACCGAATATGCCGGGATGAAATTCGCCCTCTTCTATCTGGCGGGTTACATCAACCTGGTTCTATCGGCGGTACTGGTATCAGTCCTCTATCTGGGCGGTTGGGGATTCCCGATCCCGGTGGAGTGGCTGGCCGGCTGGCTTGGACAGCCTATTGACGCTCCAGTCGTGCAGGTCATCACTGGTTCGGTAGGCATTGTGATGACCGTCCTGAAGGCCTATCTGCTCGTTTTTGTTGCCATTCTTCTGCGTTGGACCACCCCACGGGTCCGGATCGACCAACTGCTTGACCTTGGCTGGAAGTTCCTGCTTCCTCTCTCTCTGGTGAACCTTCTGGTCACCGCTGCCCTCAAGTTGGCCTTCCCCGTCGCCTTCGGGGGTTAGGTTTAAGTACCTAGGCTTTCGTAACGGCGTTCTCGTCTTCCCTTCCCAAGACCATGTTCGGATTCCTCAAACAGGTCGGCGACTACACCCGGGACGCGGTGGAAGCTGCCCGCAATCTGGCCCAGGGCTTCTCGGTCACGTTCGATCACATGAAGCGCCGTCCGGTGACGGTGCAGTACCCCTACGAAAAGCTGATCCCGTCGGAGCGTTACCGGGGACGAATCCATTACGAATTTGATAAGTGCATTGCCTGTGAGGTGTGTGTGCGGGTGTGTCCCATCAACCTCCCGGTGGTCGATTATGTGATGAACAAGGCCACGAAGAAGAAGGAGTTGCGTAACTACTCCATCGACTTCGGTGTCTGCATCTTTTGTGGCAACTGCGTGGAGTATTGCCCCACGAATTGTCTGTCGATGACAGAGGAGTATGAACTCGCTGCTTTTGATCGACACAGCCTCAACTACGACAACGTCGCCCTTGGTCGGCTGCCCACCAGCGTGACCACTGATCCGGCGGTGTTGCCCCTGCGCGAGCTGGCTTACCTGCCTGCTGGTGAATTCGATCCCCACACCGTTGCTGCCGATCGCCCTCGAGCCGGTCAGCTCCCTTCTCAGGTGCTCGAAACCTTGGCCACTTCTGCTGAGGAAGCTTCAGGTTCTGAGGATGCGGGACAATCCAGCGAGTCGACCCCGGAGGAAGACGCATGACCATCGCCACCACCACAGAACTGATCTGTTTCCTGNTGCTGTCAGCTGTTGTTGTNTTTGGTGCTCTTGGAGTCGTACTCCTCAGCAACATCGTTTACTCAGCTTTTCTGNTNGGCGGTGTGTTCACNGCTGTGGCAGGNCTNTATCTGCTGCTNAATGCCAGTTTCGTTGCCGCCGCTCAGATCCTTGTCTATGTCGGTGCAATCAATGTTCTGATCCTGTTCGCCATCATGCTGGTGAACAAGCGGGAAGACCTCAAGGCCATCGCCAACCTCGGCGTCCGACGGGCCGTTTCAGGTGGAGTTTGTCTTGGCCTGTTTGCCTTGCTGGTCCGAGTGGTTGTCACAACTCCATGGAATCTGCCAGGCCCGCCAGCCGTTGGAGAAGAAGCCACCGCTCGGATTGGAGAGCATCTGTTCACCGATTACCTGTTGCCGTTTGAACTTGCGTCTGTTCTGCTGCTGATGGCCATGATCGGTGCGATCGTTCTCGCCCGCCGAGATGTCTTGGCGAAGGACGTGGTCACTGGTGAAACAGCTGATCAGGCTCTGATTGAAAAAGCTCGTACACCGCTCCTCCTAGAGCGTCGCTCCTCCTGATCTGCGCTGATTGATGACAGACCTGCTTTCCGGATTTCCCTCACTTCAGGCGTTCCTGTTTCTGGCCGCGATGCTGTTCTGCATCGGAGTCTGGGGGCTGATCAACAGCCGCAATGCGGTGAGAGTGTTGATGAGCATTGAGCTGATGCTCAATGCCGTGAACATCAACCTGATGTCCTTTTCGTCCTATGTCGACGGTGATCTGATCCGTGGTCAGGTGTTCACTGTTTTTGTGATCACCGTTGCTGCTGCTGAGGCTGCTGTTGGTCTGGCGATTTTGCTGTCGCTTTATCGCAATCGAGTTACCGTCGATATGGAACAGTTCAATCTGCTCCGCTGGTAGTTCTTTACGCCGGTCATGCGTCTCGATCGGGTCTGGGTGATCTATCGGGCTGATAGCCAGCCTGCACAGCGTGAGGCCAGGCAATGCGCACGTGAGCTGCGGGATCTCGGCACCGACGTCACTACGGCGATGTCAGGTGCTCGGGTGAATCCCTTTCCCGGTCTTCTGGCGACTCAGGACCAGCTCCCTGATCTGGCGGTTGTTTTGGGGGGAGATGGAACCGTCCTCGGTGCGGCCCGCCACCTCGCAGTGCATGACATCCCCCTCCTCAGCATCAATGTTGGAGGTCACCTGGGTTTTCTCAGCCACGATCGTCGCGTGTTGCGTGGTGATGTGATCTGGCAACGCTTGCTGGATGATCAGTTCGCCATGGAACGCCGGATGATGTTGCAGGCCATGGTGGATCGGCGCAGTGCCGAAGAGCGTGCTGCGGCTCCTTTGTCAGCGCAGCAGCCTGATCTTGAAGACGATGAGGAGCATCACTGGGCCCTCAACGACATTTATCTGCGTGCTTATCGGGATGAGATTTCTCCCACCTGCACCCTGGAGCTTGAGATCGATGGTGAGGTTGTCGATCAGGTGCGGGGCGACGGCCTGATCCTGTCCACCCCGACAGGTTCAACCGGCTATGCCCTGGCGGCCGGTGGTCCGATCCTGCATCCTGGAATCGACGCCATCATCGTTGCCCCGATCTGTCCGATGAGCCTCTCGAGCCGCACTGTGGTGGTGCCACCGCGGGCTCGGTTGGTGATCTGGCCTCTCGGAGCCGGAGATCACCGGGTGAAGTTGTGGAAGGACGGCGTCGGCTGCACCGTTCTTGAGCCTGGTGAATGCTGTGTGGTGCAGCAGGCCCGACATCATGCTCAGATGGTTTTGCTCAACCAGAGCCCCTCGTATTACAGAACCCTGGCGACCAAACTGCATTGGGCCGGCAGCCTCACGGCTGCGCAACCCTCTCACAACTGAGCGATGGCTCTTGAGATCGAACGTCGCTTTCTGATTGCGTCCCAAGGCTGGCGTGTTGTGGCCAGCAAGCCTCAGCCGCTTCGCCAGGCCTATCTCGCCGCCAGTGCCGATGGAGTGACGGTCCGCGTTCGTCTCGCTGGGGAGGATCAGGCCTGGCTCACCCTGAAGGCAGCCGCGGATACCTCTGGTCTCGTTCGCCACGAGTTCGAATACGCCATTCCCGTGAAGGATGCCGAGGCGCTTTGGTCTCTGGCGCCCCATCGCCTTGTCAAATCCCGCCATGTTCTCGATCTGGACGGCGGGGACTGGGTGGTGGACTGCTTCGAGGCGGAGAATTCTCCTCTGCTGATCGCGGAAGTGGAGCTGCCTCAGGTGGACAGCCCTCTTCGAATTCCGGCCTGGTGCGGCCAGGAGATCACCGGAGATGGTCGCTGGTCCAATGCGCAGCTGGCGCATCACCCCCTCCAGCATTGGTCACCTGAAGATCGTCGGCGTTTCGGGCTTCTCTGACAGCCATTTCAGACTCTTGTGTCTATGAATGAGACATAAGTTGTTCGTGGCTCTGATGGTTGCGCTGCGTGGTCATCGTTTCTCTCTATTGCTGATCCTGGTGCCATTGCAGGTGCTGGCGGCACCGGTGCCTTCGACGCCAGTGGAGCGTCTGCTGGAACAGGGGGCTTGCCCAGGCTGTGATCTGCGGCGCGCCGTGTTGAAGGAGGCTCATCTGATCGGCGCCGACCTGCGGCAGGTTGATCTGCGCGAGGCTGATCTTCGCGGAGCGAATCTTGAGGGGGCCGATCTCAGTGAGGCCAAGCTTTCCGGGGCTGATCTGCGTGGCGCCACGCTCACCAATGCCGACCTGACTGGTGTGGATCTGCGCAGGGCTGACCTACGCCGTGCCGTTGTGATCAATGCCTATTCCCCCGACGTTCGAACGCAAGGCATTCGTTATGCAGGGGCCGACCTCACGGGGAGTGACCTGATCATCGGTGGCGACAACTGATCGCCGTCTTCAGAGGGGGAGATCATCGTGGTTCTGCCCCCCAAGGAACCAATCCGAGGGGGCATGAGGAACAAAAGGCACTCCGCTGCCGTCGAAGTCGAAGTCGTTGAGGCGGAAGCGCACACCGCCCACCCCTTCGTACGGGTTGAAATAAACACCAAGGTCGTAGCTGCGGCGTTGCCAGCGCAGTTCGATGTTGGAGTTGATGACGTCTCCGTAATAGCTGGAGCCAGGGTCCATATTCACGTTCACTCCGGTGCTCAGAAGCAGAGGACCGACAATCTGCTGGGTGATGCCGATGCCGAGAGTTCCGAAGTCAACAACCCGGTCGAACTCGAAGGGGCTGGCCCCATTGCGCAGGGTGCCACCACCGATCAGCGAAACCTGGGTGAAGTCCAGAAAGGACTTGCTGAAGGTGCCGAGGGTGAGGGTCGGACCGCCACTGAAGCTGAGGCTTTCCTGGTGATTATTCGTTCCATAGATGGCTGCAGTGGCGTTGACATTGGTGTTGAGACTGATGCCTGGCACCACGGCAACGGGTGAATAGCGATAAGCCGCGAGGGGTGTAAGTTCCGCTGTCGAGCCGGTCCAGAGGGGGATGGTGCTCGTCAGGGAACCGAACAGGCTGGCGCGACCGGATTGCAGCAGGCCATCGCTATTGAAGCGATCGGATTTGTAGTCCCCCACAGCGCCGCGGAACAAGTAGCTGTGGCGGGTGTCGCCCTGCTCCCAATCGCCGCGTTTCTCCCCATACACGCCATAGGCGCCCTGGATGTCGGTGCTGCCCAGCGATCCGTTCCAGGTGCGGTAGCGGTAGGTGCCGAACAGGTTGGTTTTCACCACCCCAAGCCGTCCAAGTTCGAAGTTGCGCCCGAACGACGCCCAGTAGCGGCTGTTGTCGAGGAAATCGACGCCACTGAAGCTGCTGATGTCGGCTTCAGCACTGAGTCGGTAGTCGCCGTAGCGGCCCAACAGCTTGGCTTCGAGGCCGAACAGATCGCCTGCATCGTCCGGACTGCTGCCGCTGCCCGCATCGATCGCCCGCTGCAGCATCAGCTGGGGTTCGAGCACCAATTCCGTCGAAACACCAAGCTCGATCGGTTTGAGGTTGCGCCCGATGTAAAGACCGTCTCGATCGTTGTTGTCGACCCCCAGCACCCAGCGGTTCTCCACCTCCTCTTCTTTCTGGATCAGTTGACGGCGGCTGACCGGGATCGGCAGCCTGTCCTCAACAATCAAGCTGTTGCGCCGCGCCGAAATCAATACATCGCCGTTGGCCAGATCCCTGGCAATCACGCCCTCGGCGTCAATACGGGTCTGAGCCGGTGTGAACGGATCATTGCTGAATCCCATCCGCTCAGCGCGCCAGCCGTTGGCTTGCAACGTGATCCGATCGGCCTGCACACGCCAGCGGCTGATGGTGCCGTTGATCAGCTGGGTGCTTCCCATTCTTTTGAGCTGTGGCACCTTCACCACGCCGAAACGGTTTTCGTCCCGCACGCTGGAGTTCAGTCGTCGTACTGGGATGCCACTGCGACGTTCGATCGAGAATGTCCCTTTGAGATCAACGGATTCAATCCGCTGGTCGATTTCGGCGATGGCATCGCTGCGGAGTTTCTGTTGCTCTGCAGGTGGCAGCGGTGATGTGGCGCCTGGGTCTGGACTGGCAACGTGGAGAACTGTGGAACCGCCGTCGCCAAGGGCCACTGATTCAAGTCGTTGAGGCAGCGATGTGGCGCGAACCCGCCCGTCGCGATCGGGATCGGGGCAACCGACCGGGGGCGGCATTGCGACTGTGGTGTTTTGGTCTTGCTCTTGTCCCCAGCGGTAACGCAGGCCTAGCAGGTAAGCGTTGCTGCCTTCGGTGACGCCATTGAAGGTGCCAAAGGCCCCGGACCTGTGGTGGATGCGGCCCACCAGCGAGACATCGGAGGAAACGGCCGCCTCCACCTCGAAGCCCAGGTAATTCAGCAATTTGCTGTAGTTATCGCGGAATGTTTTTTCGTACAGGCTGACGTCCGAGTTGTAACTGATGCCTTCAAGGAAGCTGAAGCTCAGCCAGGGCTGTACCCACAGCCGGGCGCCGATACCTACAACTCCCTCAGCGAAGCTTTGGGATTGAAGATCGGCATAGGGAGTGCTCTGGTTGTATTCCCCACCGCGCTGCTGTTGGGCGATGTGGCTGAACAAATCCG
>PBTV01000009.1 GCA_002729215.1 Rubrivirga sp. | reverse complement strand
CACCGTCCAGGTTCGCGGTCACGGTCGCATTGGCGCCACCGGGGACCTCGACACCGGCAGCTTCCAGCACTGCCGTGCCTCCGTCTGGGCCCTCACCATCGGCGTAGACAGCGAGATCGTAGGTGCCCTCGGGCACCACCAGGGTCTCCAGTGACCCAGGAGTGAGGTTGTCGATCAGCATCGCATCGCCTGCGTATACGTCGACGACGTCAGCGCCAGCACCTTCGGGAATTCCATGAAGAACAGAGACCGTCGCGTCCATGTCGCCACCGTGGCCATCGGCCATGGCTGGGGCTGCGGCGAAACCCGCAACTGCGAGCGGAAGGGCGAGGGCGGCCACGGCGACTGCGCCACGGCGGACCGGGCTGTGGCCCACCTTGGTATGAGAATCGTGCATATTCGGCTCCTAAGTATGTCGTGAGGAACATCGGCCAAACGACCGATCACTTAGGAGTTCGCCTCACGGGGCGCGTTTGGATGTACCCCAATCAAACTTTTTTCAAGCAAGCGATAAAAAGAGCTTTTCGAGCTCCTCCGGCGTCATTGGGGCCTTGTCGCCGTCTTCCCAGCACTGCTTCAGCCCGGTGGCGACGACCTTGAAGCCAGCCCGGTTCAGGGCCTTGGAGACGGCCGCCAGTTGGGTGACGATCTCGCCGCAGCTGCGGTCGTCTTCGATCATGTTGATGACACCGTCGAGCTGCCCCCGCGCCCTCTTCAGGCGTAGCAGAACGTCGCGGCTGATCGCCGAATCTATCTCCATGACCCCATGTTACCCCAATACCCTCTGGGGTATTCTGTCAAACATGGAACACAACCACGGTACAGCCGTTCAAGAGCCCCTAGCGCCCCTAGCGCGCAACCTGCGCCAGGCCATTCCGGAGGTCTACGCGGGCTTTCGGGAGTTGCACTCGAGTGCCATGGCGGACGGTGCCCTACCCCTCAAGGTCAAGGAACTCATCGCGTTGACCCTGTCGATCGGCTCCCAATGTGACGGCTGCATCGCTGCGCATGCTCGTAGCGCTTCTCGGGCCGGGGCCACCAAGCAGGAGGTTGCCGAGGCCATAGGCGTCACGTTCCTCATGCAGGGAGGGCCCGCAACGGTGTACGGACCACGCGCCTACGACGCCTTCTGCGAGTACTACGACGCCCAACATCCCTCATCGGGGGATGCTTCCTGAGCGGCCCCGTGCCCGGGAAAATCGCCCTTGTCGGTAGCGGTGAGTACCTGCCCGAGATGCAGGACCTCGAAGAGTGGCTTCTCACCGACAAGCCGCCTCGCTATGTGCAGTTGGCTACGGCAGCGTCACTCGAGGGCGAGGAATCACTTCGCCGCTGGCACGATTTGGGAGCTCGGGCAGCAGAACGCCTTGGTGTCGAGCAGGTCGTCGTCGACGTGCGAACCCGACAGGACGCAGACAACGCCGACTACGTCGAGGCGATCACCGGCGCCGGCCTGATCTATCTGTCCGGAGGCAATCCCAAACATCTCGCCCGAACCCTGATCGACACTCCAGTGTGGAATGCCATCCATCGGGCCTGGAGGCAGGGAGCGTCTCTCGCGGGTTGTTCCGCCGGCGCCATGGCACTCAGNGGCTACGTTCCGGATATTCGACACCCCCGCTCCGGCGGTCAAGACGGCCTCGGCCTCGTTCCNGAACTGCGGGTTCTTCCCCATTTCGACGTATACGGCAANTGGATTCCGGACATCGTCATGCGGCCTTTACTGACNGAATCCACGACAGTCATNGGCATCGACGAGCAGACGGCGTTTCGCGCCGAACCNCCCGAGGACCTCNAGCAGCCGTGGTCCTTTCGAGGCGTTGGGCGGGGATCGTGTTGGCGCATCGAAAGTGACCGCAAGTACCGCGTCAACTCACCCATGGAGCTTTCGGTCGTGTAGTTCACGAATCGCGTGGCGATTTCCCGCCCATAAATCGCACATCTCCGCCCGCTCGCGCATCCCTGATAACCCCAGGCCACCTACGACGCTTCCCGTCCTCCATCCACGACCCGGGCAAGTTGCGCGCACTGATCCCGCGCCACCGCCTGGGTGTATTTCGCGAAATCCCACTCGTCATCCGGCACCGCCGCTATCTCCTGGGGGCTCAGCGTCTCGACNGCGGCAGCGAACGCGGCTGTTTCCGAGAGAGCATCGACAAGCGAGGCGAATCGATCGTCCGCCGCGAACACCCGCCGCGCTGCCTCGAGGCGGATCTGCGCCCGCTCGGCGTACTCCGCACGCTGATCGGGCGAGGCTTCGAGCGCCGACACCACCGGCTCGCCCTCTTCGTTCCATCCGCAGGCGATAGCAGCGTCTTCGTCGATCGATGCCGAGGAGCATGCACCGATCGTCAACACGGACACCACTCCGAGAGCAATTGCTGTCCGACGCATGTGGCCACCGTAGATTCCTTGGTCGTCATGGGCCACACTGACGACGTGTCGACCCCCATCCTGCGTCCGGGGATAAAGACCTTCAAACCACGACGCAGCCGAATCACGCCCCGCCAGAGGCAGGCCCTCGCCCACGCAGGCCCCTGCTTATTGACCGAGGAGACGCTCGCCGACGCATGGGCTTCCGGCTCATCGGTCATCGTGGACATCGGATTCGGATCAGGTGAACCGGTTGCGGTCATGGCACGCACCTTCCCCGAGCAGATCATCCTGGCCGTCGACGTGCACACACCCGGTATCGGGGACCTCGTGGATCGCTGTCGAGTCGAAGACATCGACAACGTATTCACCATCGAAGCCGACGCCCTCGAACTCTTGCCCACCATTCCCGGCCCGGTATCGGGCGTGCGGACCTACTTCCCAGACCCGTGGCCGAAGTCCCGGCACCACAAGAGACGGCTNGTGCAAACCTCGGTCATCGACGCCGTCGCCGAACGCGTCATGGAGGGTGGCTTCTGGCACCTGGCGACGGACTGGGCCGAGTATGCAGAATTCATCTGCGCGACATTCGACGAGCATGATGTATGGCAGGGCGGAGTCATCCAGCGCCCCGATTGGCGTCCGGTGACACACTACGAGCGTCGAGCAATTCGCGAGGGAAGATCCGTGGTCGACATGTGGTTCACCCGAATCTGAATTACCGTCCCTCTATGCGCGTCGTCCTTCCCCTCCTCGCAGCCGCCCTCCTTTCGGCATGCGTAACGGGCTCGACCACCGGTGGGCAGGAGAGCACGCAGACCCCCNCGCAAACTCCAACGCAGACCCCAACGCAGCCGCAAACACCGTCATCTACTCCATCACCATCCAACGAGCCCGCGCCATCGCAGACCGAGCAACCCGAGCAGACGCCAACCCAGCCAGACGTTCAAGTAGCTGAGTGCACGCAAGAAACGTTCGACGCGACTCGTCAAACAATCGATGGCCAACAAGAGGCTTTCGCCACGGGTGACTTCGCAGCGGCACGATCCTTTGCATCGCAATCGTTCCAAAGCTCCGTNAGCGTTGAACGGTTCCAGGCAATCATCGTCGGCACCTACCCCTTCCTGATCGACAGCCCAGAACTCGCTTTCCCTGAGTGTCAACGAGAAACGGACACCGTGNTGATGAGGGTCGAGGTCGACGGCTCACCATCGATCGTCCTCATCTATCGGCTCGTCCTCGAAGATCGCGGCTGGTTCATCGATGCCGCGTCCATCGCGGGAACCCGCGAAGACGTCGATACCTAAGGCAATCCAGCCAACATGCGCCGTTGCAGGCTCGGGTGCTTAGGTCTGCAGCGTTGACTCGATCGCCCGATGCGCCTGACGCAATGCGGCTCGTTCATCGTCGGCCACCTCGGTGCTCACCGTCTGCGACCACCCGGCCGGGCTGAGCAGCACGGGGACAGCCAAGGGTCCCCGAAGGTCGTCAAACTCACCATCGAGGATCACCTGCGCGGGGATGGCCGCCTGCTCTCCACGCACAACAAAGCCCACGACGTCTACCACCGCGTGCGCCGTGGCGAGTTCTGTCGTGCGACCGGCGGTGAAGTGGGTGAAGAACGGCTTGACGGCTGCCCGAATGTCCGGGGGTTGCCCCTGGATGAAATCGAAGGCTCCAGGCACGTCGTGAGCATTCACCAACTCCAGTGCGNGCGATCGGACCTCGGGTATTTCACTACTCAGGTCCACAAGTGATCGTCCTTCGCGCGCCCGCCCGATGATGTCGGCCCGCTTCTGGTCGCTCACTCCGCGGGCATGGATGCCCGACCAGATCGGTACCAGGTGGTCCCCGTGCTGCCCCCACATCTGGGCGGACACCATGGGCCGCCGTACCCCCAGGTCGGCGGCAAGCTCGCGCCGGAAACGGAGCGAATCAGACCATGCCGCGGCGCCGATCAGTCGATGCCGAGGGACGACGGATGCGAACGACTGNACGGCGAGTTCGACGGGGTTCGATTGCACCACGACGGTGACGTCGCCNGNCATTCGCCCAACGGCGCTAGCNGCATCGTCGAAGATCCGGTGATTCGTCGCCGCCAAGGCAGCACGGTCGGTGGTCTCACGTGTAACCGTGGCGCCAGCCATCATGACGACAACATCCGCACCCGTATCGCCGACATCAGTGCCCACGTGAATCGTCGGAGCCGCATCGGCGAACGCGTCATACAGGTCCGCCCGCAATCCCCACAGTTCCGACTCGTGGGCTCCACCCGCGTGACCCACGAGGTGGAGGTTCGCGTCTTCGGACAGCAAGGAACGCTCGACCATCTGGGCAGCGACCTGGCGACCGCAACTGCCCGTCGCACCAACGATGGCGACGTTCATACGAGCAGACTAAAGGTGCGTCGTCGGGCGGAGCGGAAGTCCGGCGGCGGTGTAGCAAGCGTCGATGAATTCCGCCTGCACAACCGCGTCGTCCGCGTCGCTGAAGATGGGTGTCCCGTTTCGGAGGTGATCGGCGAAGGCTTCGAGTTGGTAGGTGTAGCTCGTCTTCGTCCCTAACTCCTCNACACGCCGGACTCCGTCGACGGTGACCGTGATGCGGTCATCGAAGGAGGCGACGCAGAAGTTGTAGGCGAACGCTTCACCCGAGGTGCCGGTGATTCTCATGGTGAAGTCCATCTCGGGAACGACGAAACTCGACTCAAACCGCGCCGTGAGTCCCGAGGGATACCGGATGGTGGCTTCTAGTTGCTCGTCCACACCACCGGAGCCGGGGCGCTCGACAGCCGTCGCCGACACCAGTGACGGCTCTCCGCCACCCACGTCACGNAAGCTTCTGAGCCCGTGGATCGCGTAACAACCCACGTCCATCGTGGCGCCTCCGGCGAGGGCAAAGTCCCAGCGAGGGTCGGTTGGATCGGTGTTCGGGAAGGACATGTGAATGTCGATATTCGTCAACTCACCCAATTCTCCCGAACTCGCCAACTCGAGCATGCGCTTCATGACGGGGTGGTATCGGTAGTGGAATGCCTCCATGAACTTCACACCGGAAGCGTTCACAGCGTCTCGAACATCGCGGGCCTCGGCGGCGTTGCTGGCCGAGGGNTTTTCGCTCAGGACGTGCTTGCCGGCCGCGATCGCTCGCAGGTTCCACGGACCATGCAGGCCGTTTGGAAGCGGGTTGTAGATCGCCTCGACCTCCGGGTCGTCGATCACTTCCTGATAGGAGTCCACGACTCGTTCGATGTTTCCGTCTTGAGCGAACTGCTCGGCTCGGTACCGATCGCGGGCGGCGGCCGCTACCAATCGATGTCCAGTGTTGCGTGCAGGTTCGATGATGGCCTTGTCGCTGATGCGCGCGGCTCCCAGAACTCCGATGCGTAGTGGCTCCATGGGGTGAAGTCTAAACTCGTCGCCACAGTTCACGACCGCGGGAGTTGCCATGTCGAACTACCGAGGCAGGTTGGCCAGCCTCGTTCGATTCGATCTCTCCAAGGCCGACTGGCCCGATGCCCTGCGCGCCGCAGTGGTCATCGCCATCGTGACGGCCATCCCCATTGTCAACGGCGACTGGACTCTCGCCATCCCCTTGCATATCGGGGCTGTTTTCGTTGCGGTGAGCGAAGCGGGGCAACCGTTCGGCCAGCGGTGGCGAACGATGCTCTGGACCACCGCGGCGCTGATGGCGGCTGCCTTCGTCGGCCATGCAGTCTCCGATTGGGCCATCGTCGCCATCGCTCTGACCGCGCCCGTCGCATTCGCGTGCGGGGCCATCGGTAGTAAGAGCGCACGCGCTGCCCTCGGTGGCATGTTCACCCTGGTGACGTTCACCATCTACATCGGAATGCCCGTTCCAGTTCAGGACGCGGGANCTACGGTCCTCTTGATCGGTTTGGGCGGTTTCGCTCAGACCGTTGCTGCGGTGGCAATGGGTATCGCTCGCGGCCAACACCGGGGAACATGGACTATCGAACGATGGGCATCGGGGTGGGACCNAGCCTTTTTTGTCCATGGGGTTCGCCTCGCGATCGTCATGGTCATCGCCACCGCGATCTCCGAAGCAGCATCACTTCCGCATCCCTACTGGTTACCCATGACGGTCGCCTTCATTTGTAAACCGGACCGCGACGGCACCGTGGACAGGGTCATACACCGACTGACCGGAACATGCGTCGGCCTTGTCATCATGTGGGCTTTCGACGTTGCCCTGTCGCCGAGTGCCGGAGTATTCCTCTTCGTCAGCCTGCTCGGCGCCACCATTTTCGTCGCCTTCATTCGAGTCAACTACGCGGTCGCCGTCATCGGAGTGACCATTTGGATCGTCGGCGTGCTCGGCGCTGTGGGGGACCCAGTCGCCAACACGATGGACTTCCGGCTTCTCGCCACGGCGATGGCCGCCGCTCTGGTCTTGGCAGCCTTCTTGGCTCCATCACTCGTGTCGAACTCACGGGCTAGCCGAGTGAATCGATAGCACCGATCGGTCAGGCCACTTCGTCATTCATCCACCAACATGGAGACGTTGCACACCGGTGGCTGTGATAACGAAGGCGGAGTTTCGTGAAGCGGCGATAGCTTCCGCCGCGCCCACAGATCCGGCCTGCTGCCAGTTGCGACCTTCGAGAGTTCGATGAACGGAGCCGTCCGGATCCACCCGCCACATGGCCGATCCGTCATCGGCCGTGGCAAGCAGAACGCTCGCGTCTCCCACGGGCTCAATCGCATTCGCGTCGCGATTCCACACGGCGAGTCCTACGTCGGGAATGGCCAACCACAACTGCTCCTTGAACAAGGCCACCGAATACACGGTCGTCACCGGACCGGGCAGCCAACTTTCTCCCTCGTCCTCCGACCACAACAGCGCCCCCGTGGTTGCCCACCCCGCAATAGCCGTCCCATCCGCAGCCAAGNAGTGGAAATCTGCCTCTCCACCGAGTGATATTTCCGACCAGGCCCGCCCAGCGTCGTCACTGCGAATGAGCCCCATCGGCTCGCCAAAAGGCGATCCGGGTCCCGCGTGACCGCTCGCGAACAAGGCTCCCGTCGGGTTCTGAGCAAAAGCCATCAGATCATCGCGTGAGGCCCCCACCGACTCAGTTGCCCCCGTGACAACGTCCACACTCGTCAGGCCGTCGTGGGTAGCAACGAGAAGTCGTCGGTTGCGTAGCACTGCCCCGTGCACGTGCGCCACAGCGGATTCGAAGGTCAGTACGCCCGGCAGATCGAAGGTCCAGTCCGTCGCGTTCGGGGTGGTTGGGGTCTCTGGCGACGATAACGGCTCGGTCGACTCGACAGACTCGGACGAGTCAGCCAGTCCCTCGGCGACTTCAGCCGAGGACTCACTGGTTGGGGGAGCATCGCCGGGTTGGGGTGCAGCACCGCTGTCGGTGTTTCCCGACGAGCAACCGACAAGTACGGCCGCAGCAAGGACCGTCAACGCTGTGGCCCATGGGGACTTTCGCACGAGTGCACACCTTGCCCTTTCACTCAACAGGCTGCAGCAACCCATGCACGCAATAAGCCGGGTCATCCGACTGCCGGCTTGTGCGTGCAGCATCTANTGGCTGTGGTGGAGGTGCCGGGAATCGAACCCGGGTCCGTGCAGGATCTTTCCGTTCTTCTACGTGCGTAGCCGTGCTGTCGCTGTCTCGGCCCCCGCGCTTTGTACGGCACTTCGCGATGGCGGCCCAGTCACTGTTTGGTTTTCCGCCCGCTCCCGTGACCGGAGCGATTGGTGAGTCCCCTAACGACGTCAGGCCCCAATTCGGGGACGCATTGGGCTGACGGCAGATTTAAAGCTTAGGCCGCGAGGGCGTAAGCGTCTGCAGACTGCGTCTTTTTGGCAGTTATTTGTTTCCCAGGATGTTTAACGAGATCACCTGAGCTTCTCGGCACGCTTCTCCGGGCAGAGCGACTGTCCGTCGAAACCTGTCACCCCCTGTTGAGTTGTAGCCCTAGTGTACGCGGTTTGCCAAGCGCTCTTTCCTACGCCTTGTGCACCACATGGGACTCGCCGGAGGCGCCCGGTTCGCTGTGCTGCGGCAAACGGATGATGAAAGTCGCGACCATAACCGCTGCCGGAACGATCATGCTGACCACCAGAACCANGGTGTAGTCGCCCGTGGTGTCGTGAATCAGTGAGAAGATCAGGGGTCCAAGGGCAGCGCCGGCAATACCCACCGACGTCACAACGCCCCGGATCGCTCCGATGTGCAGGGTGCCGAAGTATCGCGGAAGTTCGGTTGCCTCGACCACTCGCATCGCTCCGCCTGACGCGCCGATCAGCATGCCGAAGGAGATCGCGACGAAACCTGGAGTTACCGCTGTTCCCACGGCCAATCCCCCCGCCAACATGACCATGGACGTCGCAAGGAGGACGCGGGGAGAGAAGCGATCTGCCAAAGCGCCTATCCCCAGCGTGGCGATCAAGGTTGCAACGGTTTGTGGGATGAAGTTGGCCGCGGCTTCGGTCGGCGTCAGGCCTCGACTTCCCAGAAGGTCGATTTGATGGAACACCACGGCGGTGGAGATCGCCGAGACGGTGGCGACCGCCGCGGTGACCAACCAGAAGAAGCCCGTCCGAAGAGCCTCACTGCGCTTGACCCCCCAGACATCGTCACTCCCGTCGACCGGGGCCNGGTCGCCNTCGACNTATTGNCCNACATCACTNGGGCGATTGCGGATCCCGAAGATGGCTATCGGCAGAACGAGCGCCCACACGATGAGGCCTTCGATCACCCATGTTTGGCGCCAGCCGTAATCGGCGATCAAGAAGTCACCGAGTAACGGCACGAGGGTCATGCCCACAGCACCGACGGCGGTGACGATGCCCATCGCCAGTCCGCGTTTGCGGGTGAACCACAACGCCACCGACGTGGTNGCCGTCAAATTCAAGGCGCCCTGCCCCATCATTCGAATACCGACGAAACCCGCGGTTAGACCGACGATGCCGGATACGAACGACATAGCGATCAAGAAGGCACCGAAGATCGCGCCGACGATGATCATGACGCGACGCACTCCGTATCGATCGATCGCCTGCCCAATCCACGGCAAAGCGAGCGCGCCCACCAGGGTGCCGATCAGGTACGAGGTCGTCATCGTGGTTCGCGAGATGCCGAGATCGTCGATCATCGGATTCACAAATACCGAGACNCCGTACGTTTGGCCCGGTCCGGTCAGGGCGAGAGCGATGCTGGCGTACAGAACCACACGCCAGCCGTAGAAACCTCGATGAGGGGCGGGAATGAACCCGGTCCCCGACAGTCGTTTCACCCCCTACTCGATTCCCTTGTCTCGACGACCGATGGCTCGCTGCGCTTCACGCTTGGCTTCACGTTCGGCAATCGCCTGACGCTTGTCGTGGCTCTTTCGGCCACGAGCAACGGCCAACTCGACTTTCGCAAAGCCATCCTTGAAATACAACGACAGCGGCACGAGTGTGATTCCGGTGTCCTTGACCTTCCCAGCGATGCGACGGATCTCTTCTTTGTGCAGCAGGAGTTTGCGCGACCGACGGGGCTCGTGGTTGGTCCAGGTTCCGAGGTCGTATTCGGGAATGTGCACTCCCTTCAACCACAACTCGGTCCCATCAAAGTAGCCATACCCGTCCGTAACGGTAGCCCGGCCCGCACGAAGACTCTTCACCTCGGTTCCCGTCAACTGGATTCCCGCCTCGTACACTTCATCGATCGAGTAGTCGTGTCGAGCCTTCCGGTTTTGAGCTATGACCTTCTTACCTGTTTCGCGAGGCACGTCACGCGCCCGCGCTCTCAACATACGCAATGTCAGCATCAATCACCGAAGTAGGGAAGCTTCGCATCGTCGCATCCCTTCTGTAAAGCCACTCCGGTAGCCGATGGGGCTTCTAGCAATACACCCGTGTTCGCGCTCCGCCGAACCAGCCGCGAGGATCATACGGCGCGCCATCGATTCTCACTTCGAAGTGCAGATGCGGTCCGGTAGACCATCCTGTGGAGCCGACCCCACCGANNGTNTGNCCTTTGGTCACTACTTGGCCGACCGAGNCATTCACCGANGACAAGTGGGCATAGAACGTGATCATNCCTCCNCCGTGCGCGAGCATCACNGCGTTCCCGTAGGCCCCGCCNNTACTGATNGTGGCCACGGATCCGTTATCTGCCGCGACAACGGGGGTGCCCGTCGGAGCCGCCAAGTCCCAGCCGGTGTGACACGACTTGCGCTTGAAAATCGGGTGGATTCGCGGCCCGGGGTTCGACGATGGCCTCCCGGCAACGGGCATCATCAATGATCCTGTCGCCGTGAAGGTCGGGCTGGCCGGCGGAGGGGGCTCTTCTCCTCGTTGGCGGGCCTCCTCAGCAGCCTTGCGGGCTGCCTCTTCCGCGGCTTTACGGCGTCGCTCTTCCTCGGCCGCTGCCTTCCGCGCCGCCGCCGCAAGACGCTGTTGCTCGGCCACCAGATTGTCGTAGCGCTTCTTGACCTTCGACTTGAACGCTTGGGCCTGACCGAGTGCTGCTCGTCGTTCCTTGCGAAGGGCGCTGACCTTGGCTTGCCTGTCGCGAGCCNTGCCCAGGGCGACGCGCGCCTCGGCGAGGGCTTGCTCGGCTTTTGCGTCTTCGGCCTCCGCCTCCAGACGAAGCGCTTCCAGGCGCACGCCTTGCATCACGAGGTCGGCTTCGGTCTGCGTCAGCGATTGCTGCACCCCGGCCTGCATGCGACTCACGGTGTCGACGCTGGCCAGTCGCGCCTGGAAGTCGCCCGGGCTGCTCGCGTCGAGGATAACCTCTAGCTCGGCGAGAGGACCACGTGTGTAGACGGCACGCGCCATGTCGTCCATCTGTCCGTGGATCTCGTCAAGCTTCCGTTCGACGACGACCTTCTGCTCCTGCGCGACCCTCAACGCCTGACGGGCGCGCATGGCTCGGGCTTCGGATGCTTGCGCTTCTTCGCGAGCCGCGCGTGCCTCGTCGAGNGCTTCTCGGCGGTCCTCCTTCGCTGCTTCCCAACGGGCGTTAACCTCTTCGAAGGTGGCGACGGCCTTAGTGACCTTCTTGCCCGCCTTGGCGAGCGCATCCTCGGTCGCCTCGATGTTGCTCTCGACGTCTCGCTTCTCAGCCTTGAGTTCGGAACTGGACTTCCCGTGGTTGTCATCGGCCCGGAGGAGGGCCTGGGCTGGGCCCCAGGGGCCGACGAGCACGGATGCGACAACACCAAATCCCGCCACCATCAGGGCAGGGGTNATCACACGGCGGGGAAGCACCCCTCCAGGATAACCCCCGAAACCCCAGAAACCTCAGTTGTCACACGCGGAGGTACTTGCGCAGCGTGAAGAAAGCCGCCACTGAGGACAGGGCGATACCCGTCACCAGCAGGATCGGGGCAATGGCCACGACGGCATCCCAGCCCACGAAGGCCGTGAATTGGAAGGACGGAGCTAGGACACGGTCGATGACAAAGCTCTTGACCGCTACCAGGCCGACCACGGCGAGACCTCCGCCGAGCGCGGCCGCCACCGCCGCCTCGAGCAGGAATGGCAGCTGGATATAGAAGTTCGAGGCTCCGACCAGCCTCATGATGCCCGTTTCTCGACGGCGGCTGAACGCCGCGACTCGCATCGTGTTGACGATGAGCAGCACCGTCACCACGAGCATCACGACGGCGATGATCAGCGCTACCGCCTGCAGCCCGTTCAGAAGAGAGAAGAACTTGTCGAGAATCTGGCGTTGATCGTTGACCTGCTCGATGCCTGGACGACCGGCGAAGGCAGACGCGACCACGTCGTACTGCGTGGGATCAGCGAGTTTGACGCGGAACGACTCCGGCAACGCCTCGGCCGTCACATTCTCCACAATCGGTGAATTCGCGAACTGCTCCCGAAAACGCTCAAACGCCTCTTCTTTCGATTCGTAGTAGACCTCTTCCACGAGCGGGCGAAGCGACTCGAGATCTGCTCGTATCTGGTCGCNCTGCGCGGCCGTCACGGCTCCGCTGGCGCACGATGCTGCGTCACTCCCCCTCGCACACAGGAAGATGGACACCTCCACCTTGTCGTACCAGAAGTCCTGCATCGTGGTGACCTGAGCACGAACAAGCAGACTTACCCCGAAGAGTGCGAGGGACACCGCAACGGTGATGATCACCGCGAAGGTCATNGTCAGGTTGCGCCGAAGGCCCGCACCCACCTCACTGGTGACGAATGTCGCGCGCATCAGCGAGCGTATCCGTACACGCCACGGGATTGGTCACGCACGAGATGGCCGGTCTCGAGTTCGATAACTCGGCGGCGCATCTGATCCACGATTTGAGAGTCGTGGGTCGACATGATCACTGTTGTTCCCAACCTGTTGATGCGGTCGAGCAATTTCATGATTCCGACCGACGTATTCGGGTCCAGGTTTCCGGTCGGCTCGTCGGCGATCAGCAACATCGGGCGATTGACGAAGGCCCGGGCGATGGCAACGCGCTGTTGCTCGCCCCCGGACAACTCATCGGGTCGCCGCTCCATCTTGTCCTCGAGCCCGACGACTTCGAGCACTTCCGGCACGACCTTCCTGATGTGTGATCGCGGCTTTCCGATCACCTCGAGTGCGAAAGCGACATTCTCGAAAACACTCTTGTTGGGAAGCAGCCGAAAGTCCTGGAAGACCGTGCCGATCTGTCGACGTAGCGATGGGATCTTCCAGTTCGACAAGCGATCGAGTTCCTTGCCCAGCACCCAGACCTGCCCGGAGTTCGGCCGCTCTTCACGCAGCACCAACCGCAGGAACGTGGATTTCCCGGAGCCGGAGGGACCCACCAGGAAGACGAACTCGCCCTTTTCGATTTCCAGCGATACGTCATCCAATGCCGGCCGGTTCTGACTGGCGTAGGTCTTGCTGACGTGGTCGAAGAGAATCACGGTTGCCTCGGGGTCGGCGGTGGACTTTCTGGGGTCGTCAGCAGTCTAAGCACTCGTCCCCGCGAAGACGGCTAGGACGGGGCCGCCTGTTGCCGCCGCCACCGGATTCCCGATGCGATGAGGTCGTCGATCTCACCGTCGAGGACCGCCTGGGTGTTTCCCGTCTCGAACTCTGTTCGAAGATCTTTGACCATTTGATANGGGTGCAGAACGTACGAGCGCATTTGATTACCCCACGAGCCCAGCGAATCACCCTTCAGGGCATCGATCTTCGCCTGCTCCTCNTGCCGTCGCCGCTCGAGCAATTTCGCTTGCAANATACCCATTGCCGTCGCCTTGTTCTGCANTTGCGACCGCTCGTTTTGACACGACACCACGATGCCGGTGGGAACGTGCGTAAGTCGAACCGCAGAGTCCGTCGTGTTCACACCTTGCCCACCCGGGCCACTCGATCGATACACATCCACCCGAAGGTCGTCCTCGGGGATGTCGATGCTTTCCGTCTGTTCGACCACAGGAATCACTTCCACGCCGGCGAAAGATGTTTGCCGGCGCCCTTGGTTGTCGAACGGTGAAATGCGCACCAAGCGGTGGGTTCCCTGCTCGACGGACAGAGTTCCGTAGGCGTAAGGGGCCTTCACCGCGAAAGTCGCGGACTTAATACCCGCTTCCTCCGCATAGGACGTGTCGTACATCTCCACTGCCCATCCGTGCCTCTCGCAGTACCTGAGGTACATGCGCATCAACATTTCCGCCCAATCAGCCGCGTCGACTCCGCCGGCTTCCGATCGAATGGTGACAAGCGCCTCTCGATCGTCGTACTCCCCCGACAGCAACGTGCGAACTTCGAGATCGTTGATGTCCCGCTCGAGAGCATCGAGTTCGGCCAGCGCTTCGTCCTGCGCGCTCTGATCGTTCTCCGCCTCTGCTAACTCGAGAAGGACAGGCAGATCGTCGGCGCGGGATCTCAGTTCTGTCATTCTTCGCAGCTCTCCTTGCAAGAACGACAATCGGGAAGTGACCTTCTGTGCATGCGCCTGGTCGTCCCACAAGTTGGGCGCAGATGCCGCCGTTTCCAATTCGCTGATTTCAGCCTGCGTCGATTCGATGTCGAAGACTTTCTCCACATTGGTCAGTGTCGCCACGACCGTGGAGATACGGTCATCGGTTTCAAGGGAGGCCACGAGGGGCAAGACTACGGCTCAGCCGCGTCCCTAACCGATGTAGTCCAATCGCCCCGAGGATTCCACCATGATGAGCGCTTCGATCGGCCAAAAGGCGGTCCGGATGGGCGCCTGCAGCACTGCCGTGACCGTCGTCGATGAAGCCGTCAGAGCAACCACTTCCAGGCCGTCGATGGTGGCGTCAATCTGCGCCTGTTCGATTTGACGAAGGGCTGGGAGAGGTCGAGCCTGCGTCCAGACCACCGCAGCATGCGTTCCACCAGATCGCGAACATGGGTCGCCGTCATGACGATGGGCGTCAATTCACTCAAGCCCTTGCGACCAACGAACACCCGACCAGGCTCGTTAATCCATATCTCTTCGATGGAGTCATCGTCGAAGAACGGCTGCAAGGGTCCGAATCCGCAGATGGAATGGTGGACGGCGGTGACCACGGAAGCGACATCGGATGCAACGGACGGCTGTTCGTCGTGTGAGTCGCAGCTGCCAATAACGACGTCAGCGCCGATTCGCTCGATGATCGACAACACCTGGGTTCCATCGTGCATCGGGTCNATGCGAAGAGCCCGCACTTCAGCACGAACTCGTTCCTCGACCTGCGCGCACCAATGAGCGTGTTCCTGCATCGACGACCCCTTTCGCAGTCGTCATCGACGCTACGTCGCCGGGTCGGCCTCGTGGAATACGCGAAATCGCCCTGTGGAAAACCGGACAGGGTAGGACGCGCGACTACTACGCGTCGAGAGTCGGAGCGATGAAGCGATCCCAGGCCGCTTCGACAAACTCCGGGTGCTCCATCTGGGCCATATGCCCGCTGTCCGGGAGCACAACCACGTGGGCGTTCGAGAAATGTTTTGTTGCTCGATGCGCCGTTCGAGAGTCGACCAGCGGATCTTGGCGCCCGTAGACGAGCAAGGTGGGCGCTCGCACTCTCGCCGCAAGTTTCCACGGACGCTCGGGGCCGGGATCAAAATAGGTCCGCATCAAACCTCGCAAGGAACTCAGGAATGCATCGTTGGCGTACGGTCGCGCATCGCGCGCCTCCACCTCACCGATTGCCTCACTAAATCGGTCCGCAGGCATTCGGGAGGGATCGGCGAAACCGCCGTCGATCGATGCCTGCACGCGTTCTTCTGGACTGGTTGTCTCCACGAACTTGGGGATCAACCGCTCCCCGATCCCAGGAACCGAGATCACTGGAAGGTGGATATTCCCCTTCGTGGCGTACCTCAAATTCGGCAACGCGGGAGAAATCAAGGTCACAGACCGCATAAGGTCGGGGCGAAGTGCAGCCAGTTGCACGGCGACGGCGCCGCCCATCGAATTTCCGAACAGGTGCACAGGGCCCAACTCGCGCTCGAGGATGAAGTCGGCCGCGGCTCGCGCATGCCCACGGGGCGTCATATCGCCGTCGCGGGGAGGCGGTGACGAGCCGAAGCCGTGCTGATCCAACGCGTAGCAATCCAATCGGCCGCTCATGCGGCCCATGAAGTCCGTCCAATTCAGAGCAGAGCCGCCCAGTCCATGGAGAAAAAGCGCCGCAGGAGCATCCGCCTGCGGCGACGGGGCGTGCCGATAGAACAAGGTCCGCTGACTCAGCAGAGCTTCGTGTCTATCGAAAGGCCTTTCCGGCCGCAGCACCGTCGTCACGATCGAAGATTACGACGCTTGAATCCCCACAAGCCAAGGGCGCCGACGATGAGGGTCGCGCCCAGCAGAACGGCGAAGGACGTCCACGGCATCGATTCCGAAAGCGCTTCGTCGATGTCGTACCAGTACCACGGGGTAAGAACACGCCAGGGCTCCAGCCACTCGATCGACTTTCCGAACCCATCGATGAGATAGGTCACGAACGCCAATCCGGCCGCCACTCCCACGCCCGCGGCACGGCGACCGATGCTCGCCGACACCGTCATCGCAAGCATTCCCAAGAAGAGAACGAAAGCGAATAACTGGGCCGTCGCGGCCCACAGATTGGCCGCGGGAACCTTCAGCTCCGACCAGTCCGCCAGCGCGATTACGGGTACCGCAACGGCGATCCCGAGAACAGCGATACCCAANGCGACACCGACAACTTTTTGCACGTACAACGCCGCCCGGCTGATCGGCTGGGCCAGCAGCAGGTCGAGCGTGTGATCCTCTTCTTCGCCCGCCAACGTCGAAGTCGATCGGCCGATGGCGTAGACGAGGAGTAGCGCTGGCATGAAGAAGGCATACATCTGCGATGAGAGGTAGCCCACCGGGCTGGCCAGGTCCGCTCCGCCCAGCAGCGCCTCCAGCGATTCCGGCAAGCTGCCGTAGATGTCCTCAAAGGCGGGATCCCCAGCGATGGATTTGTAGAACGATGCAACGAGACTCGAGAGAAGCACTACCGCGACCGTCCACCACAGCAACGATCGCCATCGAAGTCGCAGATCGGACAGGAGCAGAGGCATCGGCTTACCCACCCACCTTCGGTGCGTAGCGTTCATCCGAATAGAAGTCCAGGAGAACTTCATCGAGTTCACCACCGACGGATTCGATCGACTGCACGGAGTATTCCGCCAGGGTCTTGATGATCCGATCGACCTCTCCCGTGAAAGTCGCATCGATCACCGCGTCTGCCGCATGCGCTTTGACGCCCGGGAGTTGGGCGAGACTGTCGCAGCAAGCGTCGGTGTCATTCGCATCGATGGTCCGGATACGAATGCGTTGTCGCGCCCGTGCACGCAACTGATCGATCGTCTCCACCGCGACCAATCGACCTTCCCGCAAGACGGCAACACGATCAGCGAGATCTTCAAGTTCGGACATCACGTGACTGGACAGAAGTACCGCGGCTCCATCGTTCACTGCTTCATGGACGAGCGTGGCGAATTCCCTCTGCAGCAACGGGTCGAGTCCGGATGTCGGCTCGTCGAGCAGTAAGACTCGGGCGTTCTTGGCGAAGGCGAGTACCAAGCCGACCTTCTGCCGGTTGCCCTTGGACAAAGTGCCCACGGGCCTGGTCAGATCGATCCTGAGGCGGTCCGTCAGCACCTTCACCCGAGCCGGATCCAACCCACCACCGGCCGCACTGAACCGTCGCAGGAGGGCCTGACCGGTCAGTCGACCCGGCAGGGACAAATCGCCGGGCAAGTAGGCGACGTTGGCTCGCGCTCGCCGATCCTTCGAACTCGTGGTGACGATGTCGATCGCTCCCCGCTGTGGGTGAATGAGGTCGAGCACCGCTCGCAGCAACGTCGTCTTGCCCGATCCGCTCGGGCCGAGAAGCCCCGTGACCTGCCCTGCCGGCACGGATAGCGAGACGTCTTCGATCCCCCGAGCTGAGCCATACATGACCGTGACGCCCCGCATATCGAGGACGATCTCGGGCGCAGCCGTACTCACACGACAAGTCTACGACCCTTGGGGGATAACCTGAATGAATGACCGATCCTGCTTCGGACACTTCTGTGCCCACCGAGGCTTCTGGAACGAAGGGGACCCGGATGCCGCGCGAGCAGCGGCGCGAGCAGGTCATGACGCAGGCGCGCAAGGTATTCATGGACCGCGGCTATCACGCCGCCGGTATGGATGAGATTGCAGACGCCGCCGGGGTAACGAAGCCGGTGCTCTACCAGCACTTCCCCAGCAAACTCGAGCTGTACCTCGCACTGCTGGATCGAGGAATCGACGAGTTACTCCACTCAGCGGACGCGGCACTGGCCAGCACCACTGACAACAAGGAGAGAGTCGGCGCCACCATGCGCGCGTACTTCTCTTTCGTCGCTGACCGGAACAGCGCCTTTCGACTGGTCTTCGAAAGTGACGTGATGAACGAGTCAGCCGTGCGAGAACGCGTCGATCGTGCGCACGAAGCCATTGCCAGCAAGATCGCGGACGTCATCTCCGCCGACACCGGCCTTCGTCACGAGCAGGCCATGCTTCTGGGATCGGGTCTTCAGGGTTTGGCCCAAGTCGCTGCCAGCCGCTGGCTCACGTCCGATCAATCAGAGACCACTCTGGAAGAGTCCGCCGACCTCGTTGCATCATTGGCCTGGCGAGGTATCCGGAGCTTTCCTCTCACCCATCCACCAGGAGAGCCCTCGGGATAGGCGCTATCGCCCATGGTCGCGTAGTCTCGTCATCGCCCGGCGAGTTCATAGCGCCAGCGCAACACGATGAGTCGAGGAAAGGGATGACAGCGGTGGAGATCAAGGTCGGAGTCGTCGATACGCCCCGGGAGATAACGGTTGAAAGCGACGAGACCGCGGAGGCGATCACCAAAGCCGTATCGTCGGCGATCGACGAGGGCACACTTCTCTCGCTCACCGATTCCCGAGGACGCACAGTTCTGGTTCCATCCGCGAAGATCGCGTACGTCGAGATAGGTCTGGCTGAGAGCCGCAAAGTCGGTTTCGGGAGCGCTTCCTAAACTCCAGGCTCGCCCTGTCGTTGTGCTACGCGGCTAGGCCCAACTCATGCATCCGACGCGTGTGGTTGTCGGTGAGTCTGGCCAGCATCCTGCCAATCTCAGCCAGGTCAACGCCCGGACGATCGGCGCCGCCGACGAGCAGGGCAGACAGCGCATCGCGTTCGGCCGCCACTCGTTGGGCTTGAGACAACGCTTCACCGACCAAACGTCGCCCCCACAGCGCGAGTCGGCCGGCCACTCTCGGGTCGGCGGCGATCGCCGAGCGCACACGATCCACAGCGAACGCGGAGTGCCCAAGGTCCTCACACACATCAAGCACCAACTCACGGCTAGCCGGGTCAACAAACGTCGAGATTTCGCGATAGAAGTCGGTGCCGATGCCGTCACCCACGTACGCCTTTACCAACCCTTCCAACCAATCCGCCGGCTTGGTGTGCGCATGAAATTCATCGATTGGTTGTCGAAACGGCTCCATCGCCTCATTCGGGTCGACGCCAAGGTCGGATATGCGATTCGTCAGCGAAAGGAAGTGGCGGTATTCGGACGTGGCCATGCCTGCCAGAGCGGCCTTGTCTTCCACTCGCGGAGCCAGCGCGGCGTCAGCTGCCAAGCGCTCAAACGCCACGAGCTCGCCATACGCAAGCACGCCGAAAAGGTCGACGAGGGCGGCCCGGTACGACGGATCGGACAGGGCTGCATCCGTCGAGTCGAAAGGTGTCGAGCCGTCAATCATGATGACCCCAGGGTAGCCACCCAGCCCTGGTGACGGCGGGGTTCTCGTCCGGCCGGTAGCATGGGGATATCGCGGGACGTCGAATCTCGCCGTCGGTGTTGCTTNACCGGCCCACCTCGGACGCACTCACCGTGCTTCCCGGACCCAGGAGTTCCCCTGAGCACCACGAACGACCATCTCATTGACCAAGCCGCGCCATCTGGCGCCACGGATCCGGACACTGCCGACCCGGTAGCCGCCGACCCGATTCCAGCCGAACCCAAGACTTTTGCCGAGCTCGGCGTCAGCACACCNATCGTGGAGGCCCTTGCCAGCCACGGCATCACGACTGCTTTCCCGATTCAGGAAATGTGCCTGGGTCTGGCGCTCCAAGGCCGCGACGTCATCGGCCAAGCGAAAACCGGAACCGGCAAAACGCTTGGTTTCGGTCTTCCACTCATCCAGCGCATCGCGGCTCCCGCCAGCGACGACTACGCCCAACTTCCTGAAGCAGCACAGAACAAGCCCCAGGGCCTGATCGTCTGCCCCACGCGAGAGTTGGCTCTCCAAGTAGCCACTGATATCGAGCAAGCGGGTGCTGGGCTGGGNATTCGGGTGCTCTCGATCTACGGAGGCAGGGCCTACGAGCCGCAAATAGATGCTCTTCGCGCAGGAATCGACGTCATCGTCGGCACNCCCGGACGCATCATCGATCTTGCCGGCCGCGGTGATCTCGATCTCTCGCACGTGCGCGAACTCGTGCTCGACGAGGCGGACGAAATGCTCGACATGGGGTTCCTCCCCGACGTCGAGAAGATCGTCGCACTCATTCCCTCCAACCGGCAGACGATGTTGTTCTCCGCCACCATGCCGGGCCAGATCATCGCCCTCGCGCGTCGCTACATGAACCAGCCGACCCACATGCGTGCGAGCGACCCCGGGGATGACAGCGCAACTGTCGATGCGATCGAACAGCACGTCTGGCGCGCTCACCCGATGGACAAGGTGGAGTTGCTGGCACGTGTTCTGCAGGCGAAAGACCGCGGGCTCACGATGATCTTCACGCGCACGAAGCGAAAGGCGCAGAAGATCAACGACGATCTCACCGAGCGGGGCTTCGCTGTGGGATCGGTTCATGGTGATCTAGGACAGGGAGCGCGTGAACAAGCGTTGCGCGCATTCCGCTCCGGCAAGGTCGATGTTCTCGTCGCCACTGATGTTGCCGCCCGCGGCATTGATGTCGATGGCGTCACGCACGTCATCAACTACGAATGCCCAGATGACGAGAAGACCTACCTGCACAGGATCGGTCGCACCGGTCGAGCCGGAGCGTCGGGAGTCGCGGTTACGTTAGTCGACTGGGAGGACATCGCGCGCTGGCAGATGATCGATCGGGCACTGAAGTTGCCCTTCAAAGATCCTCTGGAGACCTACTCCACCAGCCCCCATGTGTTTACCGGACTCGGCGTACCCGAGGGAACCACCGGTCGACTACCCAAAGGCCAGCGCACTCGTGCTGGATTGTCCGCTGAGCAGGTCGAAGATGTCGGAGAAACCGGGAAGCGCACCCGCGGTCCGCGCTCACGCGACGATCGTCGCGGCAGCAACGGACAACGCTCGGGTGGGTCGGAGCGGCATGGCTCCACAGCATCCTCGGGGAAGTCGTCGTCCAACAAGTCTTCGTCAACACAGGAGTCGAACAACTCGTCGGGGTCGTCTTCATCTGACGCCAGCAAGCCGCGTCGCCGTCGTCGTCGCCGCACACACGGCGGCAAGCCAACCGGTGGGAACGCCGCCAGTTAGGTCACGCGCTTGTGATGTCCTCGGCGAGTTGCCGGTACGCGCGAGCACCGGGTGAATCGGGGGCGGTAGACAAGATCGTCTTCCCCACCGCTGGTGCCTCGGCGAAACGGATACTTCGGGGAATCGGCTCGAAAACCCGCACCCCATAGCGGGGCCCAATATCGGCCAGCACGGCTTTCGCGTGCGCGGTCCGTCCGTCGAACAGCGTAGGAATAATTCCCGCCACCTGCAGGCGGGGGTTGCTCCATCGCTTTACTTCGTCGATGCTCTCCATCAATTGACCCAATCCGCGGTGCGACAAGGTCTCGCACTTGAACGGGACGAGTACGTCGTCGGCCGCAACGAGCGCATTGATCGTGGTCAATCCCAAGGAGGGCGAGCAGTCGATGACGATGACATCGAAGGTGTCTCGGATCTCGTCGAGTACGCGGGAGAGTGTTCGCTCACGTGCGGGTCTATCCGCGAGAGAAACATCCGCCGAGGCAAGTGACAACGTTGCGGGGAGCAACGAGAACCCCTCATCGGTTGTTCGGATCGCAGAACGCATGCGGGCCGCNCCCTGGCTCGCGGGAAGGTCATCGAGAAGAAAATCAACGGTCTGCGGAGGTAGGTCCTCGGGATCGATACCAAGGGAGAAGGTCGCGCACGCCTGCGCATCAAGATCGATCACCAGAACCGCGTGCCCTGTGTCAGCGAGCGCTGCAGCGAGGGTGATGGCGGTCGTGGTTTTCGCCACTCCACCCTTCTGGTTCGCCACCGCGATGACCTGAGCCACACGTCTATTGTGGAGGGTGGATGAAGGAGCGTGATGACGGCCACGTTCACCTGGGACTTGCCCATGGATTCGACGGCCGCGGCGATAGCCCGGCAGCATGTTCGGGACGTGGCATCGACCACTTCGGACGTCGTCAATGCCGAACTCGTTGCTTCCGAATTGGTCACCAACGCCTGGGCGCACGGACGTGGCACAGGTGCCATCACGATGACGATCACCGTCGCAGACGATGTCATTTGCGTCGAGGTGTGCTCGGACTCCGAAGGTTTTCCCCGTCAGCTATCGAGCAGCGACGATTCACCGGACGGTCGGGGCTTGTTGCTGGTCGAGAGCCTTGCGAGCGACTGGGGTCACGCCAGGCGCGGCTCAACGTTGTGCGTGTGGGCCGACGTTCAGTGTCTCTAGAGGTTCAGTGTCTCTAGAGATGGTGCTCGGAAGCGGCCCGGCGATCAGGCCGACTGCGTGCACATTCGCCAATTAAGTAGTCAAGAGGTTCCAGCCGGTCAATGCTTCGATCAGACCCTCGCTCGTCGGCAAGTCGGCAAGTTCTGAAACGGGGAAAAAGCGTGCGTCGGCTGCATCGTCTGCGGCCACCACTGCGTCATCCCCACGCACCACACATACGAAGTCTCGAATGACGTAGTCATCACCCGACGGGGCCTGACGAACCACTGTCCCGACTTCCCGCTCGACCCGAACGGTGAGCCCCGTTTCTTCGTGGACCTCGCGCACCACGCCTTGCTCGGCGGTCTCCCCCGGCTCTTGCCGCCCACCCGGTAGCGACCACAGCCCCTGGGCAGGAGGGTTGGCGCGCTGGACAAGGAGCAAACGTCCCTGGTCGTCGAACACGACCGCACCGATGCACGGAATGTCCGCCATCACGTACGGATCTTGTAGTCCTCGAGCAAGCGTCGCGCGATGATCATCTTCTGGATGTCGGCGGTGCCCTCACCGATCATCAGCATGGGGGCTTCGCGATAGAGCCGTTCGATCTCGTACTCCTTGGAGTAGCCGTACCCGCCGTGTATCCGGAAGGAGTCCTCGACGACTTCCTTGCAGTACTCGCTGGCCAGGTATTTCGCCATTCCCGCTTCGAGATCGTTGCGGGCGCCGGAATCCTTTGTCCGTGCAGCCATCACCATCATTTGGTGCGCTGCCTCGATTTTCGTTGCCATGTCGGCGAGACGGAACGCCACCGCCTGGTGTTCGCTGATCTGCTTGCCGAACGTGCTGCGTATTTGCGCGTACTCCACGCCGAGTTCGAAGGCCCGCAGAGCGAGACCGCAGGCTCGCGCGGCGACATTCACACGGCCGACCTCGACTCCGTCCATCATCTGGTAGAAGCCGTGGCCCGGCTCGCCACCGAGAATCGTCGACGCGGGGAGGCGCAAGCCGTCCATTAAAAGTTCCGTGGTGTCGACGCCCTTGTAGCCCATCTTCTCGATCTTGCCCGGAATCGTCAGACCGGGCCGCACCTCACCGAAGCCCTCGGGCTTTTCGACGAGGAACGTGGACATGCGCTTGTACACGCTGCTGTCCTCGCCAGCAGCGTTGTCTGTGCGAACGAGCACGGCGACGAGCGTCGACGAGCCGCCGTTGGTCAGCCACATCTTCTGCCCGGTGAGCACGTAGTCGTCGCCGTNGACGACGGCTTTGCTCGTGATGGCGGAGACGTCCGAGCCGCAACCGGGCTCGGTCATGCTGAAAGCTCCGCGAACCTCACCGGTGGCCATACGGGGCAGGTAGTGCTGCTTTTGCTCCTCGGTGCCGTGATGGAGCACCATGTGCGAAACGATGAAGTGGGTGTTGATCACACCACTGACGCTCATCCATCCCCGCGCGATCTCTTCGACCACGAGTGCGTAGGTCAGTAGTGACTCGCCGAGCCCGCCGTACTCCTCCGGGATCATCAGGCCGAACACACCGAGTTCCTTCAAACCGTCGACGATGTCTTTGGGGTACTCGTCGTTGTGTTCCAACTCGCTGGCCACCGGCAGGATCTCTGCGTCCACGAAGTCGCGGACGGCATCAAGAATGTCGCGCTGTATCTCGGTGAGACCTTCGGTTTGCAGGAGACGACCCATGCCCAACCCCTTTCTGGATAAAAAGGATGCTAACTCCCCTGGTGCGATCTCGCCTCTAGGGAGCGCTGGACCTCACGGGCATCCACAGGCCCGTGCCCGCGTTCATCCAGGCGACCGAAGCGACCAGCGGGACGGCGAGCACCGGCAGCATCAACACGATGTCGGAGCCGAGGCTGGCGCTGAGCCCGACTTGCCCGCACGCCACGGGTAGCCAGAGCACCGAGACGCACGTGATCCGGTGGCCAACATCACCACGATCGCCCAAGAGCGCACGCGTGGCGCCCACGGCGAAGCCGGCAGCACACACCCCCATGATCGCTGCGCTCAGCCATGGCGTGAGTGAGAGCGTCACCGCAGGACTCGCGAGGGCGACAGCCACCAAGCTGACTAGCACGATCGCGGCCCTGCCAGACGGTCGACGGATAACCGAACGCAGTGACGGGCGATCGGGTACCGCTTGTTCAGCCGCCGGCGCAGTGTCCGCCTTAAGGGCGTTCGCCTGAACAACATTCGCAAGAAGAATTCGCCGTGCTCGCATCAGCGCCTCGAAGTGATCTCGGTCGCCGCCTACGTCGGGGTGTGCCAGCCGGACCCACATCTTCCATGCCCGCTGAATGTCATCGGCCGAGGAACTCTCGTCAATACCCAGCAAGAGAGCCGAATGCTGTCGCGTCATGTCGGTGCGACGCGCCATCAGGACTGAGGAGGTTCGAATGTCTGGGAGCGCTGCATGCCAGCGGCGCGACCCTTGCCAGCGATCACCAGTGCCATCTTTCGCGATGCCTCATCGATCATCTCGTCACCGAGCATCGCGGCTCCACGCGCACCACCGGCCGCCGACGTGTACCACTCGTAGGCATCGAGGATGAGTTCCGCGTGGTCATAGTCATCCTGTCGCGGCGAGAAGATCTCGTTGGCCGCCGCGATCTGATCTGGATGCAGAACCCACTTGCCATCGAAGCCGAGGGCAGCGCTTCTCTCCGCGACTCGGGTGTAGCCGTCGAGGTCCTTGATTTGCAGGTACGGGCCATCGATCGCCTGCTTGTCGTATGCGCGAGCCGCCATCAAGATCCGCATCAGGATGTAGTGATACGCGTCTCCGACGTCATACCCGGGAGGTTGTTCACCAACAACAAGGGACTTCATGTTGATGCTGGCCATGAAATCAGCGGGCCCGAAGATGATCGTTTCCACTCGGGGACTGGCAGCGGCGATCTCGTCCACCATGGTCAAACCCATCGCATTCTCGATCTGCGCTTCGATACCGATGCGCCCGACTTCGAGACCTTCGGCCTTCTCGACCTGAGTCAGCAGCATGTCCAAGGCGCGAATCTGCTCGGGGCCTTGCACTTTGGGGAGCATGATGCAGTCGAGGTTGGCTCCCGCGCCAGAAACTACCCCGATGACGTCCAAGTACGTCCACTCAGTGGTCCAGTCGTTCACTCGAACCGAGCGCACCTTGCCGTCGTAGCCACCTTCGTTGAGAGCAGCCACGATGTTCTTCCGGGCATCGGGCTTCGCAAGTGGAGCCACCGCGTCCTCGATGTCCATGAACACCTGGTCTGCCGGCAGACCCTTTGCCTTGTCCAGCATCTTCGGGCTCGAGCCCGGCACCGCGAGGTTTGACCGCCGAGGTCTGATACTTCTGCCGACATCGGTCACCGGATTCACCCCTCGTCGTCGACGGCTTCTTGAATTACCCCACGCACGGAACGCCTCTCAAGCCTAACTGGGTCGGACTCGGATACGGGCGCAACGATCCGCGCCTGTGGTTCCGTGCCTGCGTTTCCGTGCCCTAGATTCAGCCGCGTGAGCCAACCACGCGGGACCGACAGCGCTGTGCGTAAAGCCCGTATCGCTGTTTCCGTGCTCTTCTTCACTAACGCGCTCACGCTCTCCGCGTGGCTTCCGCGACTAGCCGAGCTACAGGCTGACATTTCCTTGACCAATGTCGCGGTCGGCGCCGCCTTGGCAGCCGGGGCCGCCGGCGGGGTCGCCGCAGGTATCTGGGCCGGTCCCCTCATTCACCGCTGGGGCAGTCAGCGCGTTGCGATGGCGGCACTGTTTATCGTCGCTCCGATCCTTCCCTTCATCGGTGTGGCGCCCGGCGCTTGGACTCTGGGGTTTGTGCTTCTGCTTGTCGGTGGCCTCGACGCCGTCATGGACGCCGCCATGAACTCGCATGCCATGCGGGTGCAGCACGAGAAGAGGGCAACGGGTGTCCACCGCTCGATCTTGAACACCTTCCACGGCTACTGGTCTCTCGGGGCCGTCGCCGGAGGCCTCATCGGGGTCGCGACCGCAGCCATCTCGATGCCGATCGCGTGGATGCTGACCGCGGTTGCAGTTTTGTGCAGCGTGCTTGTGCTGGTGGCGCGGCCCTGGCTTCTTCCCGGCAAGGACCCCGATTCGTACCTAGAGACCACCGACGATCGCGCTGTCGCCGTCGCCCAATCGGACCCGGGTTCTCTCCTTGCCGCCAGCCCGGCGACTGCCAACGAGCTGTCAGCCGCGACCCGCGTGCTCCATCAGCCGATCATCTGGGGTCTCGGACTCTTCATCATTCTCGCGGTCATGATCGAGGACATTCCCGGACGGTGGAGTTCGATCTATCTGACCGATATCGGAGCACCCAGCGTGACCGTCGGCTGGGGGTTCGTCGCCTTCACTGTTGCGATGACCATAGGCCGCTTCACCGGGGATCGGATCATCGACGCCCTCGGTGAGCGCCGCTGGACGCGAATCGCCATGTCCGGCACCGCTGTCGTTCTCGGGTTGTCACTTCTCGCGCAATCACCATGGCTGTTCATGATCGGCTGCGCCGTTACTGGGTTCGGCGTCGCGACGCTGTTTCCCGCTGCCATGC
Source organism: Rubrivirga sp. (assembly GCA_002729215.1). Lineage (GTDB taxonomy): Bacteria > Actinomycetota > Actinomycetes > S36-B12 > S36-B12 > S36-B12. Next base: position 74,696 of record PBTV01000009.1, on the reverse strand, counting down.
GAGCCGCTGCTCATGTTCCTGGCATCCGGCCAGCCACGGGCGTCGCCACGATCAGCTGGTTGTCACGTGCCGGCTTCGTCACCGCGCCGCTCATCGTCGGCGTGATCGCGGAGAACTTTTCGCTGGGGTGGGGTATCAGCGTTACCGTCGTGGCAGCGCTCATTTTGCTGCCGTTGAGCTCGATACTCACATGGGAGAGGTCTCGGTAACCGTGGCTGCAGCGGGGCCGCGGTCCGCGGCTTTGATCACGATCACCAGGCCCGCAAGGATCAAGGCGGCGGCCGGGAGCAACGCCAACGGAGGCACCTGCCCCAGCCAGATGGCGGCAACCAATGTGGCCCCCGGCATCTCGAACAAGATGGCCAGCGACACGACCGTCGCCGACGTACTCGAAAGCACCCGGGTCATCATCGAATGACCGAGTAGTTGCGCACCCAGCGTCACGGCAAGGATCAAAGCCCACGCCTGGGCATCGAATCCCACGAGTTGCTGACCGAAGATGAAGACGAGGGGGAGAATCGTTACCGCCGAGACGGCGTAGAGAACGAACGTCATCGTGGATGTATCCACTGTCTTGCGCACACGCTCCGCGACGGACACGTACGCGGCGGAAAACACGGCCCCCACCAGGGCGAGAGCGTCACCCCACAGGTGCGCGGGATCGACAGACAGATCGACTCCCGTCAGGACGATGACTCCCGAGAAGGCGATCGCGATTCCGATCCACACCCGAGAAGTAATGCGCACACCCGTTGCCCGTGCGATCAATGCAGCCCAGATCGGCTGCGTAGCCACCAGGGCTGTTGACGCCGCGATCGTGGTCAACGTCAACGAAGGAATCCACGTTGCGAAGTGCAATCCCAAAAAGACACCCGCGATCACCGTCAGCCGGAGCTCTCGCCTGGTCAGGGCGCCGAGCGAACTCCGTCGACGCGCGATAACCCACACTCCCGTGAGGCCACTCCCGATGAGGCATCGCCAAAACGCAATGGCAAGGACGGGCGCTGCCGTCACCGCGATCATGGGCCCACTGAGCGAAATGAAGAGCACGGCCACACCGAGCCGCACCACATCCGGAGCCGGCGGCCGAGACAGGCCGGACGGTGGCGCAGAACCGTCTGACATCACACCTGCTCCTTCCCGAGACATTCCGCACATTCACCCATCAGGAACACTCCACGACGACGGTAGCCTGACGTCCATGACGACGAACACCAAACGCGTTTTCCTCGCTCGCTTGGCGGGCCTGGGTGTGTTCGACTCAAGAGGCGATCAGGTCGGAAAGGTGCGTGATGCCGTCGTCGTTCTCCGCATTGGTGACAACCCACCGCGTCTGACCGGACTGGTGGTGGAGGTTCCGCCCCGGCGCCGCATCTTCGTGCCCATGACGAAGGTGACCGCTATCGACGCCGGCCAGGTGATCGTCACTGGAACCGTGAACCTCCGTCGATTCGAACAGCGCCGAAACGAATCACTCGCCACTGCCGAGCTCCTCGACCACTCGATAACGCTCCGCGAATCCGGCGAGCAGGTGCGGGTCGTGGATATCGGTGTCACGGCTACCCGAAGCCGAGAGTGGTTGGTCGACTCACTGTTCGTGCGCCGGCCGGGCACCGGGCTGCGGCGACGGTCCGAACGCTTCATGGTCGAATGGCCAGACGTCACCGGACTATCCCTGCCAGAAAGCGCGCAGCCAGCTGAAAAGCTTCTCGCATCCATCGATTCTCTGCGACCGGCCGATGTCGCTTCCCTGTTACACACGCTGGTACCGAAGCGACGACTCGAAGTCGCGCGAGAACTCGACGATGAGCGACTCGCTGACGTGCTCGAGGAACTCGTCGATGACGATCGCGTGGAAATCATGCAGATGCTGGATCGTGAACGTGCCGCCGACGTCCTCGAGAAGATGGACCCCGGCGATGCCGCGGACTTGATCTCCGAACTCCCCCCCGATCAAGCCGAATTTCTTCTCGAGGAAATGGAGCCCGGAGAGGCCGAAGATATTCGCCGGTTGATGACATACGACCAGTTCTCCGCCGGCGGCATGATGACCAGCGAGCCCGTCATACTTCCCCCCGACGCCGCGGTCGCCGAGGCTCTGGCCAGCATCCGACAAGCCGACCTTCCACCCGCCCTCGCTGCCCAGGTGTACGTCTGCAGACCACCGACGGAAACCCCGACCGGCAAGTACCTGGGCACGTGTCACTTTCAGCGGCTGCTTCGCGAACCACCATCGACCTTGATCTCATCGCTTCTCGACACCAGCGTCGACCCTGTTCGACCCGACACTCCACTGGCGGACGTGACCCGCGACTTCGCCGCCTACAACCTCGTCGCTGTTCCCGTCGTCGACGAGGACAACCATCTCGTTGGCGCTGTCACCATCGATGACGTCGTAGATCACATGCTGCCGCCGGATTGGCGCGAACAGGTCGGACCGGATCGGGTGGAGACCACGGCCGGCGCCAACGATGGACCATCGACCCTGGGAGCATCCGATGGCTAGCGCCGGTCGCCGGAGTCGCAGCGCCATCGACCAACCCATCGAGACGACCCGCGGCATTCGCCCCAGTTACGACCCCGAGCGCTTTGGTCGAATATCGGAAAGGGTCGCCCGGTTCATCGGCTCCTGGGCGTTCATCGCCTGGATGACGGTCGTCATTTTGATGTGGGTCGCTTTCAACGTCTTCGCACCAGGGGGAATCCAGCCGGATGCCTACCCGTTCATCTTCTTGACACTGCTGCTGTCCGTCCAGGCGTCCTACGCAGCACCCCTGATTCTTCTCGCCCAGAACCGGCAAACCGACCGCGATCGTGTCCAGTATCAAGAGGATCGTCAGCGCAACGAGCGAATGCTCGCCAACAGCGACTACCTTGCCCGCGAGGTGGCCTCGTTGCGAACGTCTCTCGGAGAACTCGCGACCCGGGACTACGTTCGCAGTGAATTGCGCGAGAGTCTGGACGCCATCATGGCTCGACTGGATCAACTCAAAGTCGATCGGCGCGATCTCGATTCCGACGTTGTAGGTTCGCCCAACTCCGATGAAGTTCGCCGGACCCCGACGCCGGACCCCGATGCCGATCCGGACAATTCGCCACCCGGCTAGTCGGCCAATACCATCAGGTCGTGCCCGCTCACCCCGACACCGATGCCATTCACGCAGCACTCGCGACCGTTCACGATCCCGAAATCCACCGGCCGATAACCGAGATCGGCATGCTCAAGGGCATCGACGTTCACGACGGTGGAGTCGTCGATGTCGGCGTCTACCTCACCGTCGAGGGCTGCCCCATGCGCAGCACCATCACCGATCGGGTCGTCGAGGCAGTCATGCAGGTGCCCGACGTCTCGTTGGTGAACGTCCACCTCGACGTCATGAGCGACGAGCAGCGCGCCGACCTCAAGAAACTTCTCCGGGGTCATGACCAGCGAGAGATCCCCTTCACCCAACCCGGGTCGACCACCAAGATCTTCGCGATCGCTTCCGGGAAGGGCGGCGTCGGCAAGTCCTCCGTCACCGCCAACCTCGCTGTCTGCCTGGCGAGCCAGGGATTGAGCGTCGGCCTGCTCGACGCCGACGTCTACGGACACTCCATACCTCGAATCCTCGGCGCCACCAACCCCCCGACCATGGTCGAGGGAATGCTGATGCCACCACAGGCTCATGGCGTCCGGATCATCTCGATGTTGCCCTTCAAACCAGGAGGAGTCGAGACGCCCGTCGCGTTTCGCGGGCCGATGCTGCACCGAGCCCTCGAGCAATTCCTTTCCGATGTCTGGTGGGGAGACCTCGACATCCTGCTTCTGGACCTGCCTCCCGGTACCGGAGACATCGCGATTTCCACCGCTCAGCTGCTACCGCACGCGGAGATCATCGTCGTGACGACTCCGCAGTTGGGGTCATCGGATGTGGCCGTTCGGGCAGGAACCCTCGCCGAGCAGACTCACCAGAAAGTCTTCGGTGTTGTCGAAAATATGAGTTCGTTTCCGTGTCCGCACTGCGGGGAGCCGTTGGATCTCTTTGGTGTGGGCGGGGGCGACCTCGTCGCCGAGAAACTGACGTCGACGCTCGGAACTGATGTACCCGTCCTCGGCAAGATCCCCTTCGACCCGCGACTCCGCGAGGGTGGGGACAGCGGGCAACCTCTGGTGATTTCCGAGCCGGAAGCTGCCGCGAGCATCGCGCTGACGGACATCGCCGCGCACCTGGGAGCCCGACCCCGCGGACTCGCCGGAATGCAGCTGGGGATTTCGCCTACCGGTCGCTGATCACGACGAGCCGAGCGCGAATCACCCCAACGCTCCTGAGAAGACTCAAGAAAGGTCCGGGTCGAAGGTCTGCGCCGGCTTCTTCGTTGCGTCTGTCTGTGCACCGTCGTCCAAGAGCCCGGACACCAAGCGCTTGGGATGCAGTTCGCTCAAACTCTTGACACTGTTCACCGAGTCCGCCAGGTCGACGCCGGCGGAATCCACGATCTCCTTGCGCGCCGACAACGCCATCTCACGAATTTGGCGCACCCACCGGCCGGCATCGGCGGCTGCCTTGGGCAGCCGTTCGGGCCCGAAGATCAACAGTCCGATCACCGCGAGGGCGACCAACTCACCGATGCCGATGTCGAACATCTCAGCCGATGTCTTCCGAGCCACCAAGAACGAGATCGACGGTCTGGGATTCCCCGCTTCGCAGGTAGGTGATGCTCACGGTGTCTCCCGGGGCGAAGTCCCGGATCGCCACGACGAGTTCCGTCGAGTCGGTTGTCTCTCGTCCAGCGAGAGCCGTGATGATGTCGCCACCGCGTAGTCCGGCGGCCTCTGCCGGCCCACCCGCATTCACCTCGCTGATCCGAGATCCACCGTCGTTGTATGACGTGTCGAGGGTGACTCCGATGATTGGTGTCTTGGAGTCACCCGTCGCGATGATCTCCTCAGCGATGCGTCGCGCGGAGTTCACCGGTATTGCGAACCCAAGACCTATCGACCCGGCGTCACCGGTGAACGTCGGAGCCAACGTCGCGATAGCCGAGTTCACTCCGATCACCTGCCCAGCACTGTTCAGCAGCGGTCCGCCCGAGTTTCCCGGGTTGATCGCCGCGTCGGTTTGCAGCGCATTGATGTAGGCCATCTCCCCTTGGCCACCCGCGGTCACCGGCCTGTCCAGGGAGGAGATGATGCCGGCGGTCACCGTTCCCTGAAGGCCCAGCGGTGCTCCGATGGCAACGGCGAGATCCCCAACCGTGACCGCGTCGGAGTCTCCCAATCGGACAACGGGCAAATCATCTGCGTCGACCTTCAACACGGCGAGGTCGTACGCGGAGTTCCGCCCGACGATTTCGGCGTCCGCGCTGTCGCCGTTCTCGAAGAAGACTCTCAACGATCCACCATCGGCCGCGGGTGCAGCGACGTGATTGTTCGTGAGGATGTATCCGTCGGGTCGAATCACGAAACCGGATCCGCTGCCTCGCTCATCTTGATTCTCGATGGCGATGGAGACCACTCCGGGAAGCACCGAGGCCACCATCTCCGACACCGACTCCGGCATCTGATCCGCAGGGATCGGGTCCGAGGGGATTGTCGATGGCTGAGGAGCCGGCGCCGCATTCGTCGCAGCACTCGTCGAACTCGTCGAGTCCACAGCTTGACCGACTACGTATCCGGCGAGACCTGCGAAAGACCCCACGATCAAAGAAACGATCGTTGCGACCGCGATGACGCCCCAGAGGCCCATGCCAGATCGCCCTGAGGTGGAGCCGCCCGAGCCCGACTGCTGGCCGGGGATCGATGGCGGGTAACCGCCCGGAGGCGGCGGGCTTGCTCCGTAGGCCACGAAATTCGGGTAGCGCGCCGGCATCGCGGGCGTGGGCGGACTCTGCGGAGCTGCGGGAGGGCTGGGCATCGACGAGGGGTCGGGCGTCGGCGGGACGTCGGGCGTCGCGGGAGGCCCGTCAGTTGCCCGCTGGGCGGGTACGCCCGAGCCCTCGGGGGGCCTGTCGTCACTCACGAACCTCAGCCGCCTTTCTGGGAAACCTCACCCTGTCGCCTCTAAGGCTAGGCTGCGATCCATCCCGGAGCACATCCACGGGGGCGTCTCCCGACGGAGCCCCCACCGGAAAGGCTGAGAAAGCCGAAACACCGGGGCGAAGAAGAGAGGGTGTCACCCATGTCATCGACATCGCCGAACTCCCCATCCGCCGTCACCTTCGCCCAATTCGCCGACTCCTGGGTTCCCGAACCAGAGCCGGTGGAAGCAGCTCGGGAACGGGCCCGGGAATTCGGGGTCTCGCCCGCCTCTCCCTCCACCGGACGCTTCCTGACCTTCCTCGCAGCAAGCGTGCAAGCCCAGACAGTCGTCGAGGTCGGCACCGGGACGGGAGTATCCGGAGCGGCTCTTCTCGCGGGAATGACGCCCGGAGGCGTGTTGACCAGCATCGACACCGAAGCCGAGTATCAACGCCACGCGCGCGAAGCACTGGTATCTCTCGGACATGAGTCGTCCCGTACTCGCTTGATCGCTGGTCGGGCGTTAGACGTCCTTCCTCGCATGTCCGACGGTGCCTACGACGTGGTTGCCGTCGACGCCGATCGTGGTGAGTACCCCGCCATGTTGGAGCAGGCCAAACGTCTCTTGCGCATCGGCGGCGTGGTTGCCTTCCTCGGCATCGGGGAGGACGACATGGTTGCCGATCCCGCCCGCCGGGACGTCGAGGCGATGGCCGTCAAGGAGCTCGCCCAGGTGATGCGGCGGGACGCAGACTGGGCAGCTACGCCTCTAGCCGAGGGAAACGGGATGCTAGTGGCGTGCCTCCGCCGCCGAGATTAGACGCCTTCTGCGATAGCGAGACGCCACCCGCCTGGAGGCTGGTTGCGGGAGCCTCGGGATGACGCCGCCGGAATGGCGCCACAGGTCGGCGAACTACGTGCGTTGACTAAGACGGAAGTGCGCCCGTGAGCGCTTCACCGAGGTTCTTGACCTCTTCGGCATTCAGTTCGACCACGAGGCGGCCACCACCTTCGAGGGGTACCCGCATGACATAACCCCGACCCTCCTTGGTCACCTCGAGCGGGCCATCGCCCGTTCGTGGCTTCATCGCGGCCATATCTGTCCCCTTCCGTCTGTCACCTCGAAACGCCTAGGAAGCGCCCTGGGAAATCACGGCTAGCGCACCCACGCCAGCCCGAGGCGCCTATTATCCCCGGTCGCCGAGATGTCAGCGCGGCAGGGTGCCAGACTCCACCAAGGCAGCGAATACCCGAAGGGACCTGCGGACACCAGCAGCGAACGCCGGCTTCACCACCGGCCACCCCACCCGACCAAGAGCACCGAGGGGTGGGACCAGCCCTTCGCTCCACACAAAACGACTGCGTCCATCGGGAAGGGCGAGCACTTCCATCGTTCCGGTCCCTCGCACCAGCGCTCCCGTGTGCACAACATCCACCCGATAGGGGGGCTCCCACCGCGTGATCGTCATCGTGTCCCAGAAGCCAATCGGGCCGATTCCCGTCCATCCGGCGATCTCCGAATAACGGCTGCGACCGTCTCCGCGGCGCACCTCGACCCGCGTTCCCATCATCCATTCGTCTTGCCGAGACCACTGTGTGAAGGCATCGAAAACCGATTCCACCGGAGCGTTCACGATGACGTCGAGGCAGAGATGAGCACTCATCGCGGGTGACCGTCCATGCGCAAGGATTCGATCTCCGCCTGCATCTGCGCGATCGCGTCGTCGACTTCGTCCATTCGATAGCCTCGAAGCACCACATCAAACGCCGGGTCGTCATCTCGCTTCTCTGGCTTCAGATCGCTCCCAGCATCGGGAAGCCACGCCTCGAATTTGCCGACGACGAACCATGCGATGGCCGCCACGACGGCCGCACTGATCACAAAGAAGACAACGCCCACCACGTCATTCCATCACGGAATCGGCGGACGGCAACACCGGTGCCGTCAGCGCCTCGATCGCTTGGTCGACAGTGGCTGCCCACCGCACTCGGGTCAGACTGTCCTGGCTCACGAAACCCCCATCGATCCACGCGTCCACCTGCGCTCGAAGCAGGGCGAAGTCGCCCCACGGATCCAAAGCGACTACCGGCTTGTCGTGCATGGCCAAAGCTCCTGATGTCCACACCTCCATGAGTTCTTCCAAGGTGCCGATTCCCCCGGGCAGGGCGAGGAACGCTTCCGCGCGCTCATCCATGATGCCCTTGCGCTCCCGCATGTTCTGCGTCACAACGAGTTCGTCGGCATCGAGATCGGCCACTTCTCGACCCCGCAGCGCCTCCGGGATCACGCCCACCGTGTGACCGCCTGCCGCACGCGTTGCCCGAGCGAGCCTGCCCATCATGGAGACAGACCCGCCACCTGAGACGCACGTCCAGCCTCGTGACCCGAGAGCCGCGCCGACATCGTCGGCCAACGTCAGATAGCGAGGCGCAATGAGCTCACTGGAAGAGCAGAAGACGCACACCGATCGGGCCACGGTGCGCACCTAGAAGTTCTCGGCTGTGTCGAGCCAGGCGCTCACCTTGGCGTAGACCTCATGAATCTCGCTCACGTCCACATGCTCATCGACCGAGTGCGCAATCGTCGGATCACCCGGCCCGAAGTTCACCGCGGGCGTCCCCAACGCAGAGAACCGAGCCACATCCGTCCATCCGAACTTCGGTTCTACCGTCCCGCCCATCGCATCGACGAACGACGCAACGATCTTCCGGTCCAGCCCTGGACGCGCACCCGGTGCTTCGTCGATCACCGTGAGTTGGAACCCGTCAAACACCTCGCGAAGGTGATCGATCGCGGCGGCAACGGACAGATCGGGGGCGAAGCGGTAGTTGACGGTGACGATGCACTGGTCGGGAATGACGTTTCCCGCGACACCTCCGCGGATTCCAACTGCGTTCAATCCCTCCCGGTATCGAAGGCCGTCCACCGTTGGTTCTCGCGGCACGTAGCCGTTCAAGCGGTCGAGGATCTCGCCGGCACTATGCACCGCATTGCTCCCCTGCCATGAGCGCGCGCTGTGGGCGCGTTCCCCTGGAACTCGAACCTCCACCCGGATGGTTCCTTGACATCCGCCTTCCACGACACCGTTGCTCGGCTCCATGACGATGGCAACGTCGGCTTCGACAACCGATGGCTCCTCCGCGACGAGGCGGGCCAAGCCATTGTGGACGGCCGCCACTTCTTCACAGTCGTAGAAGATGAAGCGAACACCGACGGCGGGCGTGCGCATCTCGTATGCGAGTTTCAACGCGACAGCCACTCCGCTTTTCATGTCGCAGGCACCGAGTCCGTACAACCGTCCACCGTCGAGCCGGTGCGGTACGTTGCCCGCCGCCGGGACCGTATCGAGGTGTCCCGCGATGACGACGCGCGGTGCAAGGCCCTGCGTCTGAGCGACGATCGCGTTCCCCGAACGATGGACGGATAGGTGGCCGCACTCCCCCAGGGCAGTTTCGACCAGATCGGCGATCTCCTGCTCCTGGTGGGACTCACTCGGAATATCCACCAGGGCGGTGGCGATCTCGACGACGTCTGCAGAAAGGTCCAACGGCACGTGGATACGGTAGCCCGGTGAGTAATTCATCTGTCGGTGAGGAACTGGCTCCGGTCTCCGGTCCAGCGTCGGGCTTGGGGTTGGCCACCGTCGACGGGGACACCATCCTGGACGTCTGGTTTCCACGACCCAGCCTCGGTAGGGAGCCGATGGACGTCGCATCGTTGGACGCGGGAACGCGCAGCGACGAACTTCGCGGGGTGCGAACCGTGGCAGTGCGCACCATCGTCGACGATCTGGCAGCGCCTCCCGTCGATGCGGCAGACGCCTACCTTCGACTCCATCTACTGTCCCATCGCCTCGTTGGCCCCCGCACCATCAACCTGGAGGGAATCTTCGGCACGCTGCCCTTGAACGCATGGACCAACCTCGGCCCCGTCGAACCCACGCGTGTCAACGACGTGCACCTACGCGCGCGCTCGAAAGGCGTGCACGTCACCGTCTTCGGCGTGGACAGGTTCCCGCGCATGGTCGATTACGTGATCCCCAGCGGCGTGCGGATCGCAGATGCCGACCGCGTGCGACTCGGAGCTCACGTTGCGGACGGGACCGTCGTCATGCACGAGGGGTTCATCAACTTCAATGCAGGAACACTCGGCACGTCAATGGTGGAGGGACGTATCAGCGCCGGGGTGGTCGTCGGAGACGGATCCGACATCGGTGGGGGTGCGTCCATCATGGGAACCCTCTCCGGTGGTGGCACCGAGATGATCAGCATCGGTCGCGGGTGCCTGGTCGGCGCCAACGCCGGCGTGGGGATCTCTTTCGGAGACGATTGCGTCGTCGAGGCGGGTTGCTACATCACCGCGGGCTCCAAAGTCTTGCTGCCGGGTGGGACGGTCGCCAAGGCGCGCGAGTTGTCCGGGCACTCGAATGTTCTGTTCCGACGGAATTCGCAGTCCGGGGCCCTGGAGGTAGTGCAGCGCTCGGGGAGCTGGGGCGGGCTTAATGCCGACCTACACGCCAACGACTAGTGCGTGTCAGGTCTGTTGTGTATCGGCGCCGGCCTGTTGATTCGATCGATTAACGCGAAGTAATCGGGGGGTAGTCGCGCAGGACCTCTCCCACATACACCTGACGAGGCCGGCCGATCTTGGTCGTCGGATCCTCGATCATCTCGCGCCACTGGGCGATCCATCCAGGAAGCCGGCCAAGCGCAAACAAGACGGTGAACATGCGGGTCGGGAAGCCCATCGCCTTGTAGATCAACCCCGTGTAAAAGTCGACATTCGGGTAGAGCTTTCGCTCGATGAAGAACTCGTCTGCAAGCGCGACCTCTTCGAGCCGGAGTGCGATGTCCAGGAGCGGATCGTCCACATTCATCTGCTCGAAGACCTCGTATGCCGTCTTCTTCACCACGGCCGCGCGCGGGTCGTAGTTCTTGTACACGCGGTGACCGAAGCCCATCAACTTGANTCCGGCTTCCCGATCNTTCACGGCGCGGATGAAGCGATTGACCCCTCCGCCNGAGGCGTGAATGTTCTCGAGCATCTCCAGCACAGCTTGGTTGGCTCCTCCATGCAGCGGACCAAAGAGAGCATTCACGCCAGCCGAGACGGATGCGAAGAGATTTGCGTGCGATGACCCGACGAGTCGCACCGTCGACGTCGAGCAGTTCTGCTCGTGGTCGGCATGCAAAATGAGCAGTTGATCGAGTGCACGAGAAATAATGGGATTCGCTTCGTATTGTTCCGCCGGCACACCAAACGTCATGCGCAGGAAGTTGTCCTCGAAGCTGTAGGAGTTGTCCGGGTACAAGAACGGTTGACCTACAGACTTCTTGTAGGCGTANGCCGCAATGGTTGGCAATTTCGCCATCANNCGAATGGTCGAAATGTGCACTTGCTCGGCATCGAACGGATCCAATGAATCCTGATAGAAGGTAGACAGGGCCGATACTGCGGACGACAACACGGCCATCGGATGCGCGTCACGAGGGAAACCGTCGAAGAAGCGCCGAAGGTCCTCGTGCAGCATCGTGTGCTTGGTTATCGAGTCGGAGAACTCCGACAGCTCCACCGCTGTCGGTAGTTCGCCGTAGATCAGCAGGTACGACGTCTCCAGGAAGTTCGACTCCTCGGCGAGCTGCTCGATCGGGTAACCCCGGTAGCGAAGAATGCCGGCGTCTCCGTCGATGAANGTAATGGATGACGAGCAGGACGCCGTATTGACGAAGCCGTGATCCAAGGTGACGTGATCGGTCTCCCGCAGTAGAGCCGAAATGTCGAGGCCGGATTCCCCGACTGTCGACGGTACGACCGGAAGCGGCACCTCCCCGTTGGGGTGCTGAACCGAGTAATCAGACACGCAAACCTCCTGCGGACAGGCTACCCAGGCGCACCACCGACCCACAGCGGGGTAGCACAGNCACTCCTGTGATCCGCCTCACGACGGCTACTCGTCAACCGACGAGTCGAGACACCGCGACGTTCACCCGCTCATCGGTCGCGGTGAGAGCGATTCGAACATGGTCGTCGTCACCGTAGAAGTCACCGGGAGCGACCAAGATCCCCCGTTCGGCGAACCAGCGTGTGGTCTCCCACGAGTCGCGACCCGACGTCGCCCATAAGTACAAGCCGGCAACACTGTGGTCGATGGAGAAGCCCGCAGATTCCAACGCTGGCCGCAGATGGGCTCTTCGCGTCCGGTAGCGATCTCGCTGCACGTGCACGTGTTCGTCGTCGCTGTAAGCGGCAACGGCAGCTCGCTGAATCGGCCCCGGAACCATCATCCCGAGGTGCTTGCGAATCGACAGCAGGTCGTCGACGATGCGTCGATCTCCTGCCACGAATCCAAAGCGGTAACCCGCCATCGACGAGCGCTTGGACAGCGAATGTACCGCCAGCAATTGGGAGAAGTCGCCGCCGTTGACGCGTGGATCGAGCACAGAGACCGGCTCTTGCTCCCACCCCAGTTCGAGGTAGCACTCGTCACTCACCACGACGATGTCTCTGTCCCGCGCCCACGAAACGATCTGCGAAAGCCGATCCACCGAGAGCACCGCGCCAGTGGGGTTGCCGGGGCTGTTCAACCACACCATCGACACGTCANCGACACTTTCAACGTCATCGGTGGCCACCACGCGCGCGCCGGCAACCGCGGCGCCGACGGCGTACGTCGGATACGCCACCTCAGGAATGACGACGGTGTCGGAGGGGCCGATGCCTAACCCGGTCGGCAGCCACGCGACCATCTCTTTCGAACCGATCGTGGGGAGAAAACCCACATCGGAGGCTCCAGTGCGGCGCGCCAACCACTGCGTGCAGGCGNCTCCCAACTCCGGCAGCCCAGCCGTCGTGGGGTAGCCCGGAGAATCCGACGCCTCACACAATGCACGCTGAACGACGTCCGGTGTGGGGTCGACCGGCGTTCCCACCGACAGGTCAACAACGCCGTCGGTGTGCTCCCGAGCGCGCTCGGCAATCGGGGCGAGGGTGTCCCAGGGNAACTCCGGCAACCGGATCGTCATCCGGTCACCGCCGANTCAGGCGTCCTCTTTGGGTGGGACATTCGCGAGCAACGGCGCGTCGAAGGACTGTCCACCGAGCTTGGCCGCCCCACCCGGGGAGCCCAGGTCAGAGAAGAATTCTGCGTTGGCCGCCGTGTAGTCCGACCACTCATCAGGGACATCGTCTTCGTAGAAGATCGCCTCGACCGGGCATACCGGTTCGCAGGCGCCACAGTCCACGCACTCATCCGGCTGGATGTACAGCATCCGATCGCCCTCATAAATGCAATCGACGGGACATTCTTCGATACACGACTTGTCTTTGACATCCACACACGGGAATGCGATGACGTAGGTCACCTGAGGCCTCCGGTTCGAAACGTTGGTGCCCGGAACTCCCCGACACCGAGGACAACGCTACACACCTCGCAGCTCGATCGCCGCTTACGGGCCGACGGATGTTTCGCCGATTCCATCAATCTCGAGACAAGCCGATCCTTGGCGATCCGGCCATGCTCTGCCGAGGGGCGCCGAGCCACCTAGGGTGACGCCCGTGAGGCTCTACGACACGCGCACGCGCACGGTCGAAACGATCACCCCGCAGCGCGAGCGTCACCTCACCCTGTATGCGTGCGGCCCCACGGTGTACCGCGACGCCCACGTGGGCAACATGCGGACGTTCCTGCTCACGGACCTCATCGCCCGGCTCGCGGGACTGCACAGCTGGCAAACCACGGTCGTCCAAAACATCACAGACGTGGGACATATGGCCGACGACACCGGCCTCGGAGGTGTCGACGAGGGCCAAGGGGANGGNGAGGACCGNATTCTGCGTCAGGCCGAGCATGAGGGCCGAGGAGCACTCGCNGTTGCCCGCCACTACGAAGANGCCTTTCATCGGGNCCTNGCCGCNCTCAACATNCACCCGGCCGACCATTANCCCCGCGCGAGCGAATCNATCGACGACATGATCACCTTNATCGCAGCACTCGTNGATCGCGGACACGCNTACNTCGGTGGCGACGGNTCGGTCNTTTTCGACGCCCGCTCCGTCGCTGNCTACGGCNCTCTCAGCGGCAATCGTCTNGATGACCTNCGGCCAGGACACAAATTNGACGCCGACATNGATTCCACCAAGCGATTCCACGCCGACTGGGCNTTGTGGAAGANGGCACCGGAAACCCGAACGCAGTTGGTGTGGGACACACCCTGGGGANTCGGTTTTCCCGGCTGGCANACCGAATGCAGNGCCATGAGCCTCAANCTGCTCGGCACNTCAATCGACGTGCATACCGGNGGNATCGATCTGCGTTTCCCCCACCACGANGACGAACGNGCGCAGAGCAATTCGGTGACGGGAACCGACGTCGTTCGCCACTGGGTGCACGCCGAACATCTGCTGTTCGANGGACGCAAAATGAGCAAGTCGGCCGGCAATGTCGTGCTCGTAGACCACGTCGCCGATCGCGGCATGGACCCCCTCGCGCTGCGTCTGGCTTTCCTTCAGCATCGCTACCGCCAGCAAATGAATCTGACCTGGGCGGTCATTGAGGGTGCACAAACAACCCTGGATCGTTGGCGAAGGAGCGTGGCTGCATGGGCGACCTCACCATCGGCACCCATCCCCGATGAGCTTCAGCAGGAGTTCATGTCGGCCGCCGACGAGGATCTCGACACACCGCGCGCGCTTCAGGTCTTGCGAGCCGTGGAACGGGACAGCAATCTCACCGACGGAGCGCGCTTTGAATTCTTCGCCTGGGCGGATCGACTTCTCGGGTTGGATCTCGTCCGCCGAGTCGGGCAGGCGACGGAAGCAGACCCCATACCCGACGACGTGCTCGCATTGGCCGCTGAACGCCAGGAGGCGCGAACGCAACGTGATTTCGCGACGAGCGATCGCCTCCGCGACGAACTCGTCGCCCACGGGTTCCACGTCACCGACACACCCGACGGGCAGGTTATTGATCGCAGCGACGCCTAGTTCGGGTCAGCCGACGTCGACTTCCTCGGCCGGAACGTTCTCGAACGTTCCGTCATCGGTCGCCGGAGTGGCATCGGCACTGTTGCCGGCCGGTGCGTCCTCTGCCGGCGCATCTCCCGCCGGCGCGTCTTGCGGATTCTCCTCGTCCGTCTCGTCCTCGTCCTTGTCCTTCTTCTTCGGCTTCTTGCCGCAGATGACCTTCGGGGATGCCTTGTAGATGGTCTTGATTGTCTCTCGCTTGACCTCTTCGCCACCTTGGTAAAAGACCCGGTCCACGTTGATATGAAAGCCCGGACTTCCTGGTTGCGGATTGCAGAAATTGCTATTCCTATAAACGGTCTTGGATTTCTTCACCTTGGTTCGAGGTCCGAATTGTGCCTTTACTCGGTCGTAAGTGCGCGTTCCCCAGAATTCAACAGTCATCGACGTGTCGGTCATCTCGGTTGATATGTAAACGGGGAAGGGGGAATCATTTCGGAACTGCATGTCAAAGTTACCCCATGCCACCGTGGCCTCTAGACCTTGTACGTAGCGTGAAATGTAAACGCTGTGGGCCCGCGTGAAGACTCTCTCCATTCCTGCAAAGAAGGCAGCTGTCCACACCGCGGTTGTTGCCGCTGAGACACCTCCACCCAATGCCTCAACAAAGATTCCCCCTGGTCCAATGATGGCTCCTTGGGTGTATCCATTCTTCTTCGTGCGTTCAAGAATGGTGTCGTTCATAGAAAACACTTCTCCGGGCATCAAAAGGGTTCCATCGACATATTCGGCTGCCTGCCCGATGTTAGTTACTCGATAGGGAGCATAAAGAAATTTCTGAGTAAAGCTTGAGAGCTGGTCTTTGATGCCAAGTGCTTCCGCATCAGCTGTAGTGAAGTCCGCGGGGATCAGGCCTTCACTTGCCACCACCTCCCTCTTCTGCCCTTCAGGCACTTCTTGCGCTAGGGCACTCATCACGCCTTGCGCTAGAGCAGCTTCGGTAACGCCGCCACCAGCCCTACTCGGCACGATTCGAATAGATCCGTCCTCTCTCACCTTGAATCTGGCATTTCTGGGTTTCTCAGAACCCTGCAAGTCCTCAGAAACAGCTTCGTACAGCACAGTCGCGTCTAGGGAAGGCACATAGTCACCATTGAGAACGTCAAAACTCAGGGCGTCTCCAATCACTGCTGCCGGGATCGTTGCAATGGCTGAGCCACCCGCCACCTTCACCGGTCCTGAAACGGCCGCGAGCGCAAAGGCATTGGCAGCCTCGGCATTCGCAACACTCACAGTTGGCTCTTCGACAATGACCGGCACATCGGCTTTCGCTCGCGGCTCGGTAACTAAGGACCTGATGGAATTCGCTAACTCCTCAACGTCGACCGTCGTGCCTTGCCGACCCGGAGAATAGTCGACAGAGCTCCCATTGACCGATAGCGAAGACGCCACCGGGGTGGTCGTCAACAATCGCTCAAAAACCGCAATCTGACGGCTCATTTTCTCTTCCTCGACGATGACGACGGGTTCGACATTCGTTCTCTCGGTTCCAAGAAGATCCGCTATCCACTGGAAGCGACCCGCCAACAGGGGATCAACCGTCTTTTCGGCATTTACCCACACTCCTGCCTGCCGAGGCTTGACGACGATTTGCTGCCCGTCCTCCTCAAATTCCAACGGCCTGGCAGCAGCCTTCGCGATACGCTCGCGCACAACAGTTATCGCCTCGTCACGAGAAAGACCTCCAATATCTACCCCGTCGACGTAGGTTTCTGCAGGGACCGAAGTAGAACTGACGGCGCTCAGGATTACAAAAGCCGCTACCCCAGCTCCGACGATCAGCACCGATATCCGTAAAACTAACCATTGCTTCGTAGACGGGCGCCACTGACGGCGATGCGACTCCGACACGGACCCCTCGCCTCTCCTCAGCAAAGAATTACTGATTGGCCCTGCGAGCCATATATGGCAACCGAACGCCAGGGTGATGGTAAGCACAAAGGCCCCTACATTCAAAACCGCCCGGGTCGTCACCACGTTTCGGTACGCCGCAAGTGCCGCCGCTCCTCCTCACGCTTTCAGGCTCAGTGGCTACGAGGGACGAAGTGGTCGAGGTGGCAGCGTAGCCGCGGCTGAGCCGAAGATGGCGCCACCAAGCAGGTATGCCCACTGTCGGGCACCACTACTGACCGCAATATCCCCGCCTGCTGTTTCGCCGGCGAGGAAGATCGTCACCACGATCCAGCCAACCAAAACGAGCCAGGCCGCTACACGCGATGATGATGCCAACGCGACGCCACGGATTGACGCGATCAAGACCCCGAGAACAATGAGTACACCCCACGGAATGACGAGATACCGGTCGGAGAAGATCAGGATGGATCGGTGCGCCTGAACGAACGCACCGAGCAGACCGATCAGCAGCCCCACTCCGAGCCCACCCAGCAGCGGCGCGGCCTTGCGGACAACTGCCACTAGCCAATCCCGGCGAAAAGGTCTGTCTCTCGACCCTCACGAGTTGCCGGGACCAGAGTGCCCCGCACGAGGCGAAAGTACTCCGTACCCATCGCCTGAGATCCGAGGTTGTTGGACAGCGCGAAGAAACCTCCATCGACCGATACCTGCGTCTTGTGGGCCGCCAACGCCGACATCTTCGTGTCGAGGAATTCGGTCGCATCGACGGCAGTCGTGATCAGCTCGTCGTCGCAGGCGAACGGCAGGTCATCGGGATCCATGGCGGCGAACTCGTTGTCGGAGTCGACCTCGCGCAGCGTCATGATTCCTTCTCGGATGACGCTGCGCGGGAACGCCGTCCAGTACACCTTCGACGCGCTCCACGCCGCCCCGAGATCCGGCCGGAACGACGGCGACTCCGCCAACGCCACGGCGTAATGCGTCACGCGGTGAGCCTGGATGTGATCGGGGTGCCCGTACCCTCCGAAATCGTCATACGTCACGACAACCTGCGGCCGGACGTCACGAATCACCTGCACCAGATCGCACGCAGCGGCGAGAAGATCTGCCCGCCAAAAGCAGTCATCGCGATCGTTACTCGGCACACCCATCATCCCCGAGTCGCGGTACTTGCCCGCTCCACCAAGGAAACGATGATCACTCACTCCGAGGATCGCCGTCGCGTCTGCTAACTCACCGATGCGATGCTCACCGAGAGCGTCGTCCTGGTCAGCCGCTAGGTGCTGCAGCTCAGGGACGAGCACTTCACCTTCTTCTCCGAGCGTGCACGTCACCAGCGTTACCTGCACACCCTCGGTCACGTACTTGGCCATGACCGCTCCCGTTCCGATCGTCTCGTCATCGGGATGCGCATGGACGAGAAGAAGTCGGCGGTTCGGCGTCGTCATACCGTCAGGCTACTTGCGTGGACGTGGCTCTTCACTCTCCCGTCGACTCGGGCACGATAGGGCGATGACCGGACCGGACGAGGGGGCGCGCGCCAACCGACTGTCCGATGACACCGTCATGAGTTTCCCCCGACAACGGGCCGTGACTCGCGGATTTCGGCTGGGCGCCCCGAGAAGCGTTCGGATCGGCCGGCGTCCGAATGCACAGGCGCGCGTGTTCTTCATCCGAAGCCGTAATGGGCGCACAACAACCGGCGACCTGTGGGTCGCCGACCAGGGCGACGGGTGGCAGGAACGACTGCTCGTCGACGGTGCATCACTGGGAACTGACGGTGAACTGCCGGCCGCTGAACGCGCACGACGCGAGCGCCTAAGGGAAGTTACTGCCGGAATCACCACGTACTCGCTCGACCGAACCGGATCTACCGCCGCTTTCGCAGTGGACGGCACCCCCTACGTGGTGAACGTGGACGAGGAATCTGTTCACACCATCGCACACCCAGGCCCCGTGGTCGATCCGCAGATCAGCCCGAACGGCGCACACGTGGCCTTCGTTCACGATCGCCGCGTGTGGTGCGCGACCGTCGCCAGCGACGACGCCTCGCCGCTGACACCGGTGGAAGACAAGCCCATCACCTGGGGGTTGGCCGATTTCATCGCCGCTGAGGAACTCGAACGACACCGCGGGATGTGGTGGATGCCCGATTCAACGCGACTCATCGTTGAGCGCGTCGATGAATCCGACGTTGAGACTCGATGGATCTTCGACCCCGCCCAACCTGAACGCGAACCTGTGCCGCACCGGTACCCGTCAGCGGGGACACCCAACGCAAGCATCTGCCTCCACCTCGTTGCGCTGGACGGAACCATCCAAGAAGCGTCGTGGGATACCGACACGTACTGCTACCTCGCTAGCGTCCACGTCGGTCCCGAAGACTCTCCCGTAATCTCTGTCCTCGACCGCACGCAGCAGCGCCAACAAGTTCTCGCGTTGGTGGACGACGCTTGGGTGACCCGCACTGAGAACGAGCAGGATCCGTGGATCACGGTGATCCCCGGATCCCCCACCCTGGATCGATCGGGTTCACTGATCGAGGTTCTGGATCGACAGGGCAACTTCCGCGCGTGCAGGGACGGGGAGCCCTTCTCTCCCGAGGGTTGGAACGTGGATGCGATTCTCGACGTCGGAGTCGATCACATCGCCGTCATCGCCGCCGTGGCACCGGAAACCCGCGTGCTCGCGCGACTTGGATTCTCCGGTGACGTCGACGTCATCTCTGACCCCGAGAAGTGGTCCGTCGGAGTCACAGACGGCGACGTCAGCGTCGTTGCTTCCACGAATGCATCGTTGACCTCGTCCACGATGAGGATCATCGACTCCCGCGGCTTTGTTGACATTGCCTCGCACGCCGAGCTGCCCGTTGTCACCGCACGGCCGAACGTTCTTCGTGTCGGGGAGCGAGATCTCAGCGCAGCAGTTCTTCTCCCGGAGCATCACGAGCCCGGAGAACGTTGGCCAGTCATCTGCAGTCCCTACGGGGGGCCGCACGCCCAGCGTGTGATCGCCGCCGGCGGTGCTTATCTCACCGAGCAGTGGCTCGCCGACCAAGGGTTCGCCGTTGTTGTCATCGACGGCCGGGGGACTCCCGGACGTGGCCCCGATTGGGAGTACGCGGTGCGCCACGACCTCGCCGGCCCGGTGCTCGAGGATCAAGTGGACGCACTACTAGCCATCGCGAACTCTAACGACGCTCTCGACCTTTCCCGCGTCGGTATCCGAGGTTGGTCGTTCGGTGGCTATCTCGCAGCACTCGCAGTGCTCGATCGTCCCGATGTCTTCCACGCCGCGGTCGCCGGAGCCCCGGTAACGGACTGGCGGCTCTACGACACGGCCTACACCGAGCGATACCTGGGGAACCCCTCCATAAACGACTCCCCTTACGAGCGGACGTCGCTCCTGTCTCGCGCCGCGGCCCTCACTCGCCCCCTGCTACTCATTCATGGCTTGGCAGACGACAACGTGCTCGCCGCGCACACGCTGCAACTCTCTCGAGCCCTACTCGAAGCGGGTCGGCCTCACAATGTCCTCCCCCTCAGCGGTGTCACACATATGACGCCGCAGGAGGTGGTCGCAGAGAATCTCTTGTGGACCGAAGTCGATTTCTTCAACAAGCATCTCGGTTGATCATCGCTACTTGCGTTTGCGCCCGGCCTTCACTCGCTCGGTAACGTCGAGCAAGACCTTCCGCATTCGCACCGCCGACGGGGTCACTTCCACGCATTCGTCTTCACGGCAGAACTCCAGTGCCTGCTCGAGTGACAACTCCCGGTGCGGAATCAGTGGCACCAGAACCTCGCCGGTGCTCGATCGCATGTTCGTGAGTTTCTTCTCCTTGGTCGGGTTCACATCCATGTCATCCGACCGGGCGTTCTCTCCGACGATCATCCCCTCATACACCTCGGTCCCGGGTCCGACAAACATCGTTCCGCGCTCCTGGAGGTTGGCGAGAGCAAAGCCCGTGGTGCTTCCGCTTCTATCGGCGACAAGTGACCCCGTCGGTCGGGTGCGGAGTTCGCCATGCCACGGCTCGTAGCGATCGAATACATGGTGCAGCAGTCCGGTGCCGCGGGTCTCCGTCAAGAATTCTGTGCGGAAACCGATCAACCCTCGAGCCGGCACCAGGTAGTCCATGCGGACCCAACCCGATCCGTGATTCACCATCTGCTCGAGGCGACCCTTGCGAAGCGCCATCAGTTGCGTCACCACCCCGAGGTAGTCCTCCGGAACATCCACGGTGAGCCGCTCGACCGGTTCGTGCATGGCGCCGTCGATTGTTCGCGTCACCACCTGGGGTTTCCCGACGGTGATTTCGAATCCTTCTCGACGCATCAACTCCACGAGGATCGCCAGTTGCAGCTCTCCTCGGCCCTGCACCTCCCATGTGTCCGGGCGCTCGGTCGGCAACACACGAATAGAGACATTGCCGATCGTTTCTGCTTCCAATCGGCTCTTGACCATGGGTGCGGTCAGCTTGGAGCCACCACTCCTGCCCGCCAGGGGCGACGTGTTGATGCCGATAGTCATCGAAATCGATGGCTCGTCCACCGTGATCACCGGGAGCTGCCGAGGATCGTCGGGATCGGACAGTGTTTCACCGATGGTGATCTCCGGGATGCCTGCGACCGCAATGATGTCACCGGCGGACGCACTCTCCACGGGAACTCGCTCCAACGCCTCCGTCACGAGCAGTTCGACGACTTTGGCGCGATCGACACTTCCGTCCGATCGAATCCACGCGACCTGCTGACCCTTGCGAATGACGCCCTCGTGCACGCGACACAGAGCAAGCCGTCCGAGGTAGGGCGACGCATCAAGGTTGGTGACATGGGCTTGGAGCGGCGCTCCCTCGACGAAGGCCGGTGCCGGGACGGTCGCAAGCAATGTTGCGAAGAGCGGCTCGAGGTTGTCGGAATCAGGCTGTTCGCCGTCGTTGGGCATCGTCGTGGAAGCCCGGCCGGCTATGGCGCTGGTGTAGATGATCGGAAAATCGATTTGGGAATCATCGGCGTCGAGGTCGAGGAACAACTCGTAGACCTCGTCGACCACTTCTTCAATGCGCGCGTCATTGCGGTCCACCTTGTTGATGACCAGAACGACCGGCAAACGCTTGGACAGTGCCTTGCGCAATACGAAACGAGTTTGAGGAAGGGGGCCTTCAGATGCATCAACAAGCAACACCACACCGTCGACCATTTCCAAGCCGCGCTCGACTTCGCCGCCAAAGTCCGCGTGCCCGGGCGTATCGATGATGTTGAAGACCACGCCACCGTCGGGAGCTGACGGTCCGGCGTACCGGACAGAGGTGTTCTTGGCAAGGATCGTGATGCCCTTTTCTCGCTCCAGGTCCATCGAATCCATGACGCGCTCGGCGACGTCCTGGTTCTCACGGAAGGCACCGGACTGCCACAGCATCGCGTCGACCAGCGTCGTCTTTCCGTGATCGACGTGGGCGATGATGGCGATATTGCGCAGGTCGTCTCTGGAAGTCACTTGCGAACACTAGACGCAGGACCCGTGGCATCCTCGGGGCATGNTGCNCACACTCGCCCGGCTAGCCCTCGGCGTCGTCCTCGTCGGTGCAGGAATCAGTCACTTCACCGACGCGGAATCGTTCCTCTCGCAGGTGCCGTCGTGGCTTCCGGCCGCCGATGCCGTTGTTGCCATCTCCGGGATCATCGAGGTGGTTCTTGGAGTTGCCCTTGTCGCTGCACCACGGCGGTTTCGACCTCTACTCGGTTGGGTGGTCGCCGCGTTCTTCGTCGCTATCTTCCCGGGCAACATCTCGCAGTTCGTGAGCGGAACTCCCGGCTTCGGCCTGGACTCAGATGCGGCCCGCTTCATCCGCCTGTTGTTCCAACCAGTTCTGGTCGTCTGGGCACTGTGGTGCACCGACGCCTGGTCGAACTGGCGTCGACGCTCGACCGCTACACGTTGAACCGGAATTCAACCACGTCACCATCGGCCATCACGTAATCCTTGCCTTCCATGCGCACCTTGCCGCGGGATTTGGCCTCGGCCATTGAGCCGGCGTCCATCAACTCGTCGTAAGAGACCACCTCGGCCTTGATAAAACCCTTTTGGAAATCGGTGTGGATGACGCCTGCAGCTTCAGGAGCCGTGGCATCCCGGGGAATGGTCCACGCGCGCGCTTCCTTCGGACCCGCNGTGAGGTAGGTCTGCAAGCCGAGGGTTGCGAATCCAACGCGCGCGAGGGCGTCGAGGCCTGATTCTTCTTGGCCCACGGACTGCAGCAATTCCAAAGATTCCTCCGCCGGCAATTCCACGAGCTCCGCTTCCACTTTGGCATCCAGGAACACCGCTTCTGCGGGCGCAACGAGTTCGCGCATTCGGCTCTTGAATTCGTCATCGGTAAGTTGCTGCTCGTCGCAATTGATGACATACACGTACGGCTTTGCCGTCAAAAGAGACAACTCTCGTACCGGCTCGGAGTCGAATCCGGCGGAAAACAAGGTCGTTCCCCCATTCAGGATCTCCACGGCTTGCTCCGCTGCGGCGAGTACCGGCGCCTTGGTCTTGTCGTTGCGCGCCTCCTTGGTCAAGCGCGGTATCGCGTTGTCCAGAGTCTGAAGATCGGCCAGGATCAACTCCGTGTTGATCGTCTCGATGTCGTCGGCCGGCGAGACCCGGCCCTCCACGTGCACAACGTCATCGTCGTGAAAAGCGCGTAGCACCTGACAAATCGCATTGGATTCACGAATGTTCGCCAGGAACTTATTCCCGAGCCCCGCCCCCTCCGACGCACCTTTGACGATTCCAGCGATGTCGACGAAGGTGACGGTGGCGGGGATGATTTCCGCAGAATCAAAGATCCGGGCCAGATCCGCCAAGCGGGCATCGGGCACGCCGACAACACCGGTGTTCGGCTCGATCGTCGCGAAAGGGTAGTTCGCGGCGAGCACGTCGTTCTTCGTCAAGGCGTTAAACAGCGTCGATTTGCCGACGTTCGGCAATCCGACGATTCCTAGNGTGAGAGCCACACCGCGAGATCTTAAGTGTGGTCAGGCGATGTCCAGCAGTCGCCGTCGAACCCTGACCGCACCGGTGTTGCATATTCGACATTGCAGAACCACCCGCTCCGCGCCGAACGGCTGCCTGTTCGAGAGGTAGGCGGCTAACGTGAGCACCTGTGAACGACGAGAGGGACGGCCAGGGGGACGACAACGTCACCCCAGACGAGTTCGCCCATCTCTTTCGGCCCGACGCTGGTTCGCCGTCACCAGCTCCGGCAGCGGTCAATCCGGGGCCATCGAATCAGGGCCCACCAAATCCGAGCCCCGCTGCCGGGGCAGATCCCCCGCTGCCGGTGAGAGCGCCCGCCGAGGCGGCATCGGGCGAAGGGGTATCCGGCGAGGAAGTAGTAAATGCGCCATCCGACAGCGAGCCGGTGGAAGCCTCGTCCACGCCCGCCCCGGCCCCCGACGGAAGTCGCCTGTTTCGCAGCCGCGGCGCACCCGAGCGCGATGATGCGATCACCGCCGTCGGGTCGCTTCAAGCACTGCGCCTGAAGACGATGTCTCGATCGGGCGACCCAGATACGAACCGGGACCTCGATGATCCGGCGGCANACCCGCCAGCGGGTGCAGACGATCTGCTGCCGGCACCGCCACTGCCCGTCGCCTCAAGTGGAGAACCCGCACCTGCCCTCGCGGTGATGTCCGCGCCGGCACCGGCACCGGCACCGAGCCAGCAAGCCGCCCCCGAACGCCCCCGCCGGTCGGCACGCACCGAGAAGCCCTCGAGTGGATCACTGACCGGTCTCGGGGTCTACGCGGTCACCATCGGCGTCACGGTGATTCTCGCTTTCGGNGAGACGNTGTTCTTCGGCGGCGAGTTGGGACTCATCACCGGCATCGGTCTGGTCGTGGTCTCGCTTGTCAGCGCGTTCTTCGTCCGAACACGCGACGGCCTCCACGCGATCTTCGCTCCGCCCATCGCCTTTCTCGTTGCAGCGCTTACCGCGGGTCAGATGGGCGTTACAGCGACCGACACATCCAGTCGCGCGGTCGTGGTGTTTTTTCTGCTGGGAAACAACTGGCCGTGGATTATCGGAGCGACCGCGGCTTCCCTCGTGATTGTTGCCTTACGACGACGTGTTGGCTGAAACCCCTGACGACGCGGCCTTGATGTCACGGCGCAGCTCGGGGGGAAGGGCGAACATGAGCGTCTCTTCCGCGGTCGTAACTTCTTCAACCGTTCCGAATCCGAGATTCTTCAACAGCTCGAGGACCTCATCGACGAGAACATCTGGCACTGAGGCGCCGCTGGTGACCCCAACGGTCGTCGCATCGTCGAACCACGTCGGGTCAATCTNCTGGGCGGAGTCCACGCGGTAGCAACTACCCGCACCGGCGTCGAGAGCTACCTCTACGAGCCGCACGGAGTTCGACGAGTTCCCCGAGCCCACAACAATCACCACGTCGCTGTCCTGCGCGATCTCCTTCACCGCCACCTGACGGTTCTGCGTCGCGTAACAGATATCGTCGCTCGGAGGGCTCATCAGATTCGGNAACCTCCCCTGCAGGGTGTTNACCGTCTGCATGGTCTCGTCGACCGACAACGTGGTCTGCGACAGCCAAACGAGTTTGTCGGGGTTTCCTACTTCCAGGTTCTCTGCCGATGCGGGATCCTCCACGAGGGTTATCGCCTCCGGCGCCTCCCCCATGGTGCCGACAACCTCTTCGTGCCCGTCGTGACCGATCAGGATGATGTCGTAGCCCTCAGCGGCGAAACGCTTGGCCTCGAGGTGCACCTTGGTCACCAGTGGACATGTCGCATCGATGGTCTTGAGCTGTCGATCCGCTGCCTGCGTGTGAACCTCGGGCGCGACGCCGTGGGCCGAGAAGACGACTGTCGATCCTTCGGGGACCTCTTCTACTTCGTCGACGAAGATTGCGCCCCGCTTCTCCAGGGTCTCCACCACGTGCTTGTTGTGCACGATCTGCTTGCGGACGTAGACGGGAGCACCGTAGAGATCCAGGGCCTTTTCCACGGTGACGACGGCGCGGTCGACTCCTGCGCAGTAGCCCCGGGGCGCAGCCAGCAGGATCTTGCGCTGAGCATCTATCGCCACCATGCCTCCATCGTAGGTCCCCGCGGTGACGCCCGCCCGATCGCACGACAGGCGGCGTTCGCGCACTCCACCTCGTCCACCTCCTACCCTCATGCCATGGCGTTAGAGACGGGCCCGGATTCCCCTGTTCCCGTTCGCACGGTGTCACAGATGCTCAGCGACTGGATAGGAAAACTGGGCGCCATCTGGGTCGAAGGCGAAGTGGCCGACTTCCGCCCCCGCTCGCAGGCGCGCATGCAGTTCTTAACACTGAGAGACATCGAGGCCAGTGCCTCACTTACGGTCGTCGCCGATTCAGAACTCGTCGGCCGGCTCGACCCACCGCTGGAGCCGGGAGCCCGCATCGTGGTCTGGGCTCGACCGGAGTTCTGGGCTGGTCGCGGCAGTCTGCAGTTGCGTGCCCGAGCCATCCGCTCCGTCGGCATCGGAGAACTCCTCGCTCGTCTCGCCCAACTTCAAGCAACCCTGGCCGCCGAGGGACTGTTCGCTCCAGAACGCAAGAAGACACTTCCGTTTCTACCGGGTCGCGTCGGTCTGATCTGCGGCCGCAACAGCGACGCCGAGCACGATGTCGTGGTCAACGCTCGGGATCGCTGGCCCGCCACCGACTTCGNGATTCGCGAAGTCGCCGTGCAAGGAGCCAACGCGGTGCGNGAGGTGACTCAGGCTCTTCACGAACTCGACTCCCGAGCAGACATCGACGTCATCGTGATCACGCGCGGCGGCGGGAGCGTCGAGGATCTTCTGCCCTTCAGTAACGAAGCTCTCATTCGGGCAGTAGCCGAGGCAACCACGCCGATCGTCAGCGCCATCGGCCACGAGCAGGACTCGCCGATCCTCGATCACGTTGCCGACTACCGAGCCTCAACTCCCACCGATGCGGGCAAAAGGATCGTTCCCTCCCTTGTCGAGCAGCGCGCCATCGTGGAGAAACTCCACCAGCAGGGCCGAATGATCATTCGGCGCCGGCTCGAGCAGGAATCCCACGTCATCGCCGACGCTCGTGCTCGAACACGACGCACCCTTCTTCATCGAATCGAGTCTTGGACGAACGACGTCTCGCACTTACGCGCCCGTGCCCGCAGCCTGTCCCCAGCAGCGACTCTCGATCGTGGCTACGCCGTCGTTCAAGGGACNGACGGATCCGTCGTACGTGATGCAAAAGAAACGGCCGCGGGCGATCTCGTCACCATCACCGTTCAACATGGCGCATTTCATGCCAGCGTTACCGAGGAGGCTGCACAGTGAGCGAACCAACATTCGAAGACGCCCGCGAGGAGTTGTCCGAGATCGTCGGCAAACTCGAAGCCGGGGGCCTCACACTGGAGGAGTCCCTGGCCTTGTGGAATCGGGGCGAAGAAGTCGCCCGGGTGTGTACGGAATGGCTCGAGAAGGCTCAAGCGGTGCTCGATGCCGCTGCCGAGGACAACGACGACGNTGCCGATGCCGAATCCGGGGCCGGCGATTCGACGCAGGAGTAGCCGCGCCCGTTACGGGAGCATCAGGTTGCGGGCGGCGTCCCCGACCTGACCCCAACTGCCGGTCCCACTGATCACCGTCGTCGATCCGTCGTTGGTGCGCACCAATGATCGACGGCGGTCGTCTCCCAGACCTTCGAGCGGCACCCAGCCCTCCGCGGTGAGCGTCTGCACCAGCGCGGGCAGGTCGGAGAAGTCCTCCAAGACCACGCCATCGGACGTCTGCTCCTCCACATACAGATCACCTTCGGCGGAAGATTGCGATAATTGCAGGTACTCGCCTTCGTCCGTCACATACCCGACATGCCAGACAATCTCGCCGTCTGAAGCGGGAGTCGACTCCCATCGAACGCTCGTAGGTTGCGCATCAGAGTCCACGACGAGTACCGGGAAGGACGCTTGGCCACTGGCGAGCGTCACGAGCGGCTCGAGCGTGACTGCCTTGACCGCGGCCGGCTGTGGGCGCCAGGTCACGAGCAGGATGGCTCCGACCACGGCGAGCACCACCACCATCGAGCGGAGCATGTCGCCCACGCTTTGCTTCAAGCCGCGGTTGCGGCGCCCGGTCGGCTCGGGAGTGCTCACTTAGTCATCATGCGGCATTTCGGTAGTTCCCGCGACAGAGGTGCCGCTGGGCAGCATGGGTGGCTGGCCCGGATGACTAGCACGGGCACGATGCGGCTCACTACGCTGAACGAATGAACGAGCGAGCCCCCGAGGCGCCAGATCGCAACCTCGCTCTCGAGCTCGTCCGGGTCACCGAAGCCGCCGCCATGACCGCGGCCCGTTGGGTTGGCCGTGGAGACAAGAACGGTGCCGATGGCGCCGCTGTGAACGCGATGCGAACCCTGGTCAGCAGTGTGTCGATGGACGGAGTCGTCGTCATCGGTGAGGGCGAGAAGGACGCCGCCCCCATGTTGTTCAACGGTGAGCGCGTCGGAGATGGCAGCGGTGCAGAAGTCGATGTCGCGGTCGACCCCATCGACGGCACCACTCTCGCAGCAAAAGGGATGCCCAACGCCATCTCCGTCATCGCGGTAGCCGAGCGCGGTGCAATGTTCGATCCCAGCGCCGTCTTCTACATGCAAAAGCTCGTCGTCGGGCCTGACTGTGTCGACGCGATTGACATTACGGCTCCGATCGAGTCGAACCTGCAGCAGATCGCCCGAGCGAAGGGTGAGCGGGTCGCCGATCTGACCGTGTGCATTCTGGACCGATCCCGCCACGACTCGCTCGTCGACGATGTTCGAGCGTCCGGCGCGCGCATCAAGTTCATCGCGGACGGAGACGTCGCCGGCGCCGTCATGGCGGCTCGGGAGGGAACGGGAGTGGATGTGCTCGCTGGAATCGGTGGAACTCCCGAGGGAATCATCGCGGCCTGCGCAATGAGTTGTCTCGGAGGAAGCATTCAGGGTCGGCTTTGGCCCCGCGACGAGGCTGAGCGACGCGCTGCCCTCGACGCCGGTCATGATCTGGATCGGGTTCTTACCACCGCCGATCTGGTCTCCGGAGAGAACATCTTCTTCTGCGCGACCGGCATCACGGACGGGGAGATCATGGAGGGGGTTCGGTATACGCGCAACGGACCCACGACTCATTCGATCGTCATGCGTAGCAAGAGCGGCACCATTCGTGACGTCCGCAGTGAGCACCGCCTCGCGAAGTTGTCGACGTACGCCGCGGTGGATTTCGGTGGTCGTGGTGAATGACGCCACCGGATCGGCTCACTGATGGGCCTCCACGCAAGCCTCTGCGGGCATACGCTGACGTCGTGACGGATTTCTCCTACACCGATCTGNTGCCCCGGGAGTCCGGCGGCAGCGAAACCCCCTATCGGCTTGTCACCACCGAGGGAATCAACGTCGTTGACGCCGGCGGGCGCTCGTTTCTATCCATCGAACCCGAAGTCCTTCGACTGCTGACCTATGAGGCGTTCCACGACATCTCGCACCTGCTTCGCCCCGATCACCTGACACAACTCGCCTCCATCCTCGATGACCCCGAAGCCAGCCCCAACGATCGCTTCGTCGCCCTCGATCTGCTGAAGAACGCCAACATCTCCGCCGGGGGCGTCTTGCCGATGTGCCAGGACACCGGCACGGCGATCGTCATGGGCAAGCGCGGTCAGAACATCTGGACAACCGGGCAGGACGAGGAGCACATCAGTCGCGGCGTCTTCGATGCGTACCGAGATCTCAACCTGAGGTACTCACAACTATCACCGCTGAGTATGTGGAAAGAGCGCAACACTGGCAGCAACCTTCCCGCGCAGATTGAGATTTACGCGGACACGAGCACCGGGCACGAGAACACCTACGAGTTCCTCTTCATCGCCAAGGGCGGTGGCAGCGCCAACAAGAGTTTCCTGTTCCAGGAAACAACCGCGCTCCTAAAGCCGGAGACCTTCGCGGCCTTTCTTGACGAGAAACTCCGCCAGATCGGTACCGCAGCCTGCCCTCCGTACCACCTGGCGATCGTCGTCGGCGGCACCAGTGCCGAGCACACGCTGAAGACAGCGAAGTTGGCAAGTGCGCACTACCTCGACGATCTACCCATCCACGGAACTGAAGCCGGCCACGGCTACCGCGACCTCGCCATGGAAGCCGACGTCCTGCACATGACGCAGCAGTTCGGCATCGGGGCTCAATTCGGGGGCAAGTNCTTTTGCCACGACGTTCGAGTCATTCGACTGCCGCGACACGGGGCGTCATGTCCCGTCGGTATCGCAGTGTCCTGCTCGGCCGATCGTCAAGCACTCGCCAAGATCACGGCGGAAGGCGCGTTCCTCGAGCAACTCGAACCGGACCCCGCGCGATTCCTCCCCGACATCACCGACGATCACCTCGACGAGGACGACGTCGTCCGGTTGGATCTGACCGAACCTATGGATCGCATCCGCGCGACATTGTCGACACTGCCCGTGAAGACCCGAGTGTCACTCACCGGCCCCCTCGTCGTCGCCCGCGACCTTGCGCACGCTCGAATCAAGGAGATGTTGGATCGCGGGGAGCAACTACCCGCCTACCTCAAGGACCACGCGGTTTACTACGCCGGCCCGGCGAAGACGCCCGAGGGTTACGCGTCGGGCTCCTTCGGCCCGACAACGGNCGGCCGCATGGACTCCTACGTCGACCAATTCCAAAAGGCTGGCGGTTCATTCGTCATGTTGGCGAAAGGAAACCGCAGCCCCGTGGTGACCACCGCGTGCCACGAGAACGGGGGCTTCTACCTCGGTTCTATCGGCGGCCCCGCAGCCCGGCTCGCCCAGGACAACATCACTAAGGTCGAAGTGCTCGACTTTCCCGAACTGGGCATGGAGGCCGTGTGGAGCATCGAGGTTGTCGACTTCCCCGCATTCGTCGTGGTGGACGATAAGGGAAACGATTTCTTCGCCGAGACGATGCGGCCGATCGCCACGTCCATCCCCGTGGGCCCACCCACAGCGACCTAACGCCTACGTGTCGATCGGGCCCACATGGGCTAANTTNNATGCACTAACGCGATGTTCCCAGACGCACTAACAGCGCGTCCCCGGAATCGTGTGGCGCCAGTGNAAGGCGCCTTTGCCTTTCCGCCAAATGGTCCAAAAGGCCCGGTCTTGCCAATAACGGTTCCACTGCTGCGTCGGGATCTTGCGCAAACGCTTGAGCGCTTGGACGCCCGGCTTGCCCATCTCTTTGCGGACCTCCTTCATCATCATGTGCGTCGCGCCGATAGCTAACGCGCGGCTCATCTGGTACGCACCCCGATACATCCCGCCCGCGCTCACTGCGCGATACAAGTTGTTGGANTCTCGGTCCATGATGCAGCGACGGCGATGATCCTTCTTGGGCATGAACCACTTACCCCGGTACAGCGACGGTTCATACCCCTTCATGTCTTTGGACTTTTTCGATCCGAGAGCGTGACTCAAATCGCCCGAGACATCGGCGCCGCCGGCCGGAGCCTGCGCGTCGCCAGCGTTCTGCGAGTCACCATCGGGATCGCCGGGATCCTGGGAAACAGGAATCGGATTGCCATTCAGGTCCACCACCGTTGCGGCCTCGACGCTCAGCGACGGATTGATCTCCTCGTCGGCGTGGGCAGTCGTCGCAACTACTGCGGGCAGGAGCGCTGCGACGAGAATCGTCGGAACGGCGATCCGCATCGCGCGCCCTAGCCGGCGATCGGCAGGGATCCGTCCAGAATGACGCGATGAATGACGCGCTGTGTGTTCGAACATCGTTCCTACCGTGCCTAACGATCTCGAAATTGTCACGCCGGAACCCGCCGTAAATTTCCGGCAAATAGGGTAAAACGGCGTCACATCCATCGATGTGACNCCTCGTGTGAAGAAAGTCACNCACGACCTTAGCGACGCCTAGAGGGTTCCGTCCTCCAACAGTTCCGTCACCAGGGCAGCAATCGGCGAGCGCTCAGAGCGGGTCAACGTGACGTGTGCGAACAACGGATGGCCTTTTAGCTTCTCGACGACGGCGACCACTCCGTCGAAGCGCCCGACCCTCAGGTTGTCGCGTTGACCGACGTCGTGCGTGAGGACGACACGACTGTCTGCTCCGACGCGGGAGAGAACGGTCAACAAGACGTTTCTCTCCAGGGATTGGGCCTCGTCGACGATGACGAACGCATCGTGCAGAGACCGACCACGGATGTGCGTCAGGGGAAGAACTTCGAGCATTCCCCGGTCGGTGATCTCATCGACCACCTCGGACGTTGTCACCGCGTTCAGCGTGTCGAAAACGGCCTGTCCCCACGGCGACATCTTCTCGTTCTCGGTACCCGGCAGGTAGCCCAAGTCCTGACCACCAACGGCATAGAGCGGACGAAACACGATGACCTTGCGGTGTTGGCGCCGCTCCAGAACCGACTCCAATCCAGCGCAGAGGGCAAGCGCGCTCTTGCCCGTTCCCGCTCTGCCACCCAGAGACACGATGCCCACCTCGGGATCCATCAGCAGGTCCAAGGCGATCCGCTGTTCCGCGCTTCGACCTTTAAGACCAAAAGCCTCCCGATCACCACGCACGAGGCGGACCCGCTTGTCCGCGGTCACACGAGCCAGTCCGCTGCCCCGATCCGACAACAAGACCAGGCCGCAGTGGCATGGAAGGTCGCGGGCTTCGTCCAGGTCGATCACGCCGTCTTCGAACAGCCGATCGAGGTCTGTTCCGGCAACCTCCATCTCGTGTGTCCCGGTGTATCCGGACTCGATGGCCAACTCGGCGCGGTACTCCTCGGCCGCGAGTCCGACCGATGACGCTTTGACGCGCATCGGCAAGTCTTTGCTGACGAGCACGACATCCGCACCGTCGTTGGCCAGATTCCGCGCTACCGCCAAAATTCGTGTGTCGTTATCCCCGAGTCGAAGACCGGATGGGAGAGATTCGACATCGGTGTGGTTCANCTCCACACGTACCGTCCCGCCGGACTCGCCGACGGGCAAAGGTTCGTCGAGCCGGCCGTGCTTCATTCGCAACTCGTCCATCAGCCGCAACGCTTGTCGGGCGAAATAGCCGAGTTCGGGATGGCTGCGTTTGGCTTCCAACTCGGTGACGACAACAACGGGGACCACTACATCGTGTTCGTCGAACCTCACCAGAGCTCGTGGGTCGGACAAAAGCACGGACGTGTCGAGGACGAAGGTCCTCCGGGAGTTCGACTGCACACACTCTCCTCGCCGGACGGGGACGGAGGTCACCGGACACTGTCCGGCCTAAAATCGAAACGCTAGGGGGACGGCGGTGAGTTGTCCGAGTCGACACGCCGCGCTAGAACCCCCGTCAATGCGGTGATCACGACCGCGATCAAGGTGATCACCGGTCGGTCGAGCGACGTGAGTCCCACGACCATCGCACCGAGGCTCCACGCAACGGGAAAGGCAATCAGTGCCCGCCACTTGAATCGATACTCCGGCACCTTGTGGATCGCGCTTGCTGTCGCGTACCGAGCCGCGTCGAGAAACGGACCCGTCGCCGCGATCACCGCGGTCTTGTGCTGACCCGCCCACACAAAGATCGTGGCGAGTAAGCCCAATGAGAACGCGGACAAAGAAATGGACACGATCGCACCCCACCAGTCCGCTACCCAGAGTTCTAACTCATCAGCGGTCAGTTCGGCTCTCGGATCGAACACGCGTCCGCCGATGACCGAGGTCANCGCGAGGACGATCGCCGCGGTAAACAGCAGGAGCCGCGAACCACGGTCCCCGATGGGCCACCACGATCGGCTCCTGATGAACACGACGGAGGCGATGCCGAGGGCGCACCCCACGATCGAACTCAAGGACAGTAATGCGACACCGGGTTCTTCGAGAATGTTGAGCCACAGCAACACCATGTTGCCTGCCTGGTTGGCCGTGAAGACTCCGTAGGTCAGGTAGTCGTCAGCGTCGAGCATGCCGCCGACGCCCGCGAGAACAAGCACCACCAGAAGGGGACGCTTGAAGAGCGGATTCGCGTTGGGGTCTACCCGCCGAGCCACATCGGCATTCGGCCCCTCAGGTCCGGGCACACCTCGATTAGTCATACGCCGAAGCGTCGCTGCCGTTCTGCGAAAGCGCGCAGCGCACGCAGAAAATCAACTCGACGAAAATCCGGCCAGAACGCTTCGCAGAAATAGAACTCCGAGTGAGCGCTCTGCCACATCAGGAAACCGGAGAGACGCTGCTCTCCTGACGTTCGAATCACGAGATCCGGATCGGGTTGTCCCCTGGTGTACAGGTGATCGGCGATGTGCTCGACGTCCAACAGTTGGGCAAGTTCATCCAGGGGCGTGCCCTGGTCCGCGTGCTCGTTCAGCAGCGATCGAACAGCGTCCACTACTTCACGACGGCCGCCGTACCCCACCGCAACGTTGACAAGCGATCCGTCGATACCTGCGGTGGCTTCCTGTGCTTCCTTCAACACGCGCGCAGTGTGATCGGGGAGCAGATCCAGGGCACCCACCGGATGCAATCTCCACCGCCCTTGGCCCACGAGGCCGGCGACCGTTTCCTCGATGATCGCGAGCAGCGCCTCCAACTCCGGTTCGGGTCGGGCGAGGTTGTCCGTGGACAGCAGCCACAGGGTGACCACCTCGACATCCGCGTCATCGCACCAGCCGAGGAAGTCGACGATCTTGGCGGCTCCGGCGGCATGGCCGGCAGAGGATGACGAGCCCTGCGCTGTCGCCCACCGCCGATTTCCGTCGAGGATGACGCCGACGTGCTTGGGGGTCCGGCCCGCCGCGAAGGCATCCTTGAGATGCGCGGTCAGGCGCCTCTCGTACGCGCCATAAACGAGATCGGACACGCCCACCGTGGATCCTTCCTGCGCCACCCTGAGCGGCGCCTGCTCAGGCTACCCCCCTGAGGTCACGACGCGGGGNGAATCTCCGCTCGGACGGCTAAGGCTAAATCCGTTACGTCGGTCACAGGTGCGTCACAGACAAATTCTCGGCAGACGTACGCCGCTGGAACACCGTCGACCATCGACCGATCGTGAAGGAGCAGCTGCTTGCCATCCCCCGCTCCCCACACCACGACGGTGCCGGGCAAGACGGACCTCCACGCCACATCAACCAAAGCCTTGCCACCGCCGTCTCCAGCGTCGACAACCGCTACCTCCAGCGGACCGGCGATGATCGCCGATGCGGCAGCCAAACCCCACCCAACGGCACGGGGGGCACGCTCGGAAAGGTCCGCGACGATCCCGAGTGAGCGTTCGGCGACCTCCCGGTGTCCACCTGATCCCGTCAGGGCCGCGTACCCGATCAGCGTGTGTGCCGCAGCGAGCCAGCCCGACGGTTCGGCACCGTCAGCTGGATCCTTGGGCCGACGTACCAATGCCGGAGCGTCATCCGCCGTATCGAAAAATCCACCCTCTCCGTCGCCGAAGTGCCGCACCGCCACATCGAGCAACAGTCCGGCCAGGTCCAGCCACGCTGCCTCCCCGGTCACCTGGTGCAGAACCAGAAGCCCCTCCGCCACACCGGCGTAGTCGCTAAGGACGCCGAGGTTGCTTCCGGGTCTTCCCGCTCGTGACGTCCTGCAGAGTCGATCGTCACCGGCGGCTGCGAGGTGGACCGAGATGAGCAGGTCGCCGGCCGCGGTGGCGGCGTCGACCCACGACGGCTCGTCGAGCAATTGGCCGGCCTCGGCAAGCGCAGCGATCGCCATGCCGTTCCACGCCGCCACGATCTTGTCGTCGCGGCCTGGATGAACGCGGTTTTCCCGCTCACGCCAGAGCCGTTCACGGACAGATTCCCACCGAGCCCAGTCGTCCGGATCGTCGAGCAATTGGAGTGTGGAGGTGCCGTGTTCGAAGGTGCCCGCGTCGGTCACCGACAACACCTCTGCGGCCCACGCGCCATCCGTTTCGCCCAGACAATCGACCAATTGCTGAGCTGTCCACGCATAGAACTTGCCTTCCACGCCCTCGCTGTCGGCGTCCAAGGCGGATGCGAAGCCGCCCTCGGGCGTTCGCAAGTCGCGCAGGAGAAACTCGGCAGTCTCGCGCACTACCCGTTCGGCCAACGAGGATCCGGCCAAGCGCCACCAATGCAGATANACGCGAAGCAGAAGCGCGTTGTCGTACANCATCTTCTCGAAGTGAGGCACGGTCCAGTGCTCGTCGACGCTATACCGGGCAAAGCCCCCACCGAGCTGGTCATACATGCCACCCCGCGCCATCGCTGTCAAGGTCCGCTCCACCATGCGGTAGGCGCTCTCACCGTGGGCTGCCCCCGGCAGAGCTTGGTACCCAATCAGAAACTCCAGCACCATCGATGGTGGGAACTTCGGCGCTGGACCGAATCCACCGTGACTGTCATCGAAATCATTGAGTAGGGAAGAAACCGCAGCATCCAGCTGCTCCAGGGTCGGCACTGCTGAATCACCGACGTCCCACTGCCGTTTCGACAGCACCTCCACGATGCGCTGACTCGACTCTTCCACCTCTGTGCGGCGAGTCGTCCAGGTATCGACGATCGCCTGCAACACCTGTGGGAACGACGGCATTTGGTGCCGGGGCGCCGGTGGGAAATACGTGCCCGCGAAGAAAGGTCGTGCGTCGTGGTCGAGAAAGACCGTCATCGGCCATCCACCGTGTCCGGTCATCGCCACCGTTGCATCCATGTAAACAGCGTCGATGTCAGGACGCTCTTCACGGTCGACCTTGATCGCAACGAAGTTCTCGTTCACGTGCGCNGCGATGGTTTCGTCCTCGAAGGATTCGTGCGCCATGACGTGGCACCAGTGACAGGCCGAGTACCCGATGGACAAAAAGATCGGAACACCGCGGCGTCGTGCCTCGTCGAAGGCATNCTCTCCCCACTCCCACCACTCCACGGGATTCTGCGCGTGCTGCAGCAGGTACGGAGAGGTTGCATCACTCAGACGGTTGCTCACGGTTTGATTCTTTCGTAGCGGATGCTCTCCCGCCACTGGCTGGCTAATGCGGCACGGCGACGTTCAGAAGAACAACGCCAATCACGATCAAGCCGATTCCGATGATGGCCATCACCGACAAGTGTTCGCCGAATATCAAAACCCCCGCGAGCACGACGCCCACGGTTCCGACCCCGGCCCAGATCGCATAGGCCGTACTCAATCCGATCGTCCGCAGCGCGAAAGCCAACAGAACGAAGGAGACGATGTAGCCGATGACCACCCCCGTGGACGGAAGCCACTTAGAAAAACCATCGCTCACCTTGAGCATGACTGTTCCGAAAACCTCGAAGGCGATTGCCCCGGCTAGGAGAACCCAACCCATGATTCCTCCTCAATCCCTTTCGCGCGGGCCGCTATCCGCCGCTCTGCGCAGCTATCCGCTGCCATGAGCCCGTGATCATCCTGCCAGTGACAGACTGCGGTTATGGACCTTCGAGGGCAACTAGCGCAGGTCGTCGCTTCTGCAGCGCCCGCTCAGTCCGAGCGGGCACAGCAGCTCTTCAACGCTCTCGACAGCGGCCCGTGGGACGACGCGACCGAGGCGGCAGCNCGAGAGCTGATCGACGCGTACCTGCACGACCCCTACCTGACCAAGGGCTACTAGATGTTCGACGACGGCAAATATATGGCCAAGGAAGCAGTGGATCGCAACAATGCCCTGGCCGATCTCGATCAACAGCGCAGCGAGGACACCGTGCGCGCCTGGTCACGCAATGTGGCGGTCCGTCGAGGTGTCTCGGTCCTGCTCGCTTTGGTGACCGTCGCGATTCCGATCATGACCGGATTGAGTGAGCCGCGAGTGTTCGTGGCGTTCGTCCTGGTGTGGATCGCTGTTCTGGCTCTCACCCGGACGGCAATGCGAGCCAANAAGCCTGCGCCGATCGGGCGCGCTGACTTCATTGTGCTGTCCGGGCTGTGTGCTCTCAGCGCCCTGGTGGCGATCAGCGCTCAGACCGACGTGAATTTGGAAGCCGGTGTCACGGCGACGGCTGGCGTCATTCTCGCGGTCGGTGCCGCCGCGCTCGCCGCCCCCGTGATCACGCGCTGCTGGCGCTCGTCACCTACTTTGTGAACCCTTCTTTCAGGCCCTGAACCACGGACGTCAGTTCGCTCGGCACGACCCAAACCTTGCTCGCCTCACCGTTCGCGATCTCCGGGAGCGTCTCGAGATATCGGTGTGCGAGAGCGGACGACGTGGGATTCGCCTGGTGCAGGGCGGTGTAGACCTTCTCGACCGCAGCAGCTTCACCATCGGCTCGAATAACCTGCGACTTCGCGTCCGCCTCGGCGCGGAGAACCTCTGCTTCGGCCTGTCCCTGCGCGGTAAGGATCGCGGACTGCTTGGCACCCTCCGCGGTCAGGATGGCCGACTGCTTTTCACCTTCGGCTGTCAAGATCGCCGCGCGTCGTTCACGCTCGGCCTTTAATTGCTTCTCCATCGACTCTTGGACGGACGGCGGCGGATCAATGGCCTTCAGTTCGACTCGATTCACGCGGATACCCCAGCGACCCGTGGCTTCGTCGAGGACTCCCCGGAGTTGACCGTTGATCGCGTCACGCGAGGTGAGGGTCGCTTCCAGATCCATCGACCCGATGACGTTACGCAGAGTCGTCACGGTCAATTGCTCGATGCCGACGATGTAGCTGGAGATTTCGTAGGTGGCCGCCTTCGGGTCGGTCACCTGGAAGTACACGACGGTGTCGATAGAGACAACCAAGTTGTCTTCGGTGATCACCGGCTGCGGTGGGAAAGAGGCAACCTGCTCGCGCATATCCACTCGCTCACGAATCCGATCCANGAACGGGACCAGGATGCTCAATCCTGGTGTGAGGGAGCGTTGGTAGCGACCGAACCGTTCAATGATAGCGGAGCTGGCTTGGTTGACGATAACGATCGTCCGCCACAGCAAGAGGGAAACCACGATAAGAGCGAAAACGATACCGCTGATGAATGCGATCATCTGAATGCTTCTCCTTCTGACCTTCGGTCTGTTGACGGTCGCCTGATGACAGCCGTTTGTTGCTTAGTCGATCAATTAGNCGATTGATTAGTCGATGGGGTGGACAAGGGCGGTTGCCCCGTCAATGCGGGTGACGACGAGTTTGGTTCCGGATCCGACGGGCTCGAGAGTGACGTCCGGATCCAGTCGGGCTGTCCATTCCTCACCGCGCAACTTCATCCGTCCCTCACGCTCGGTGATCTCGGTCAACGCATAGCCCTCGACTCCCGGAAGCGCGTCGACGCCGGTTCGGGCCCCCTTCGGCATGCGACGAAGGTGACGCAGCGCGACCGGTCGGACAAACAAAATTCCGGCAAGTGACACCGCAGATGCCGCGGCGATAGATGCCCATAGCGGCGCCCCGATCAGGCTGACTCCCGCGCCCGCGAGCGCACCAACGGCGATAAGGCCGAAGGTGAGGTCAANAGTGAAAATCTCGATACCCAGCGCGACCGCCGCAACAATCGCCCAAATCGCGGCTGCAGACATCTGCTCACTCCTTTCNTTCCTCAGATTAACCGCGAATGCGCGCATCCACCCGTCGGGGCGGAGTCACACCATTCGGGATACTCAAACTCGAAACAATTGGCTTGAATAAACTTAATATTCGGATTAATCTACTGATTTATGACGCAATTACGGATTAGTGACGCAGCCACGCTGCTGGGAGTGAGTGACGACACCGTTCGCCGGTGGATCGACTCCGGCCGGCTGACATCCACGTCGGACTCCGGGCCGACCACCGTGCCCGGGTCTGATGTCGCGCGCCTGATGCGCGAGGCGGCACCGGAACTTCCTCACCTCAACGTATCCGCCCGCAACCGGTTCCCCGGCATTGTCACTCGGGTGGAGAAAGACGGTGTGATGGCGCTTGTCGAGATCCAATCCGGCCCGCACCGTGTCATCTCGCTGCTGAGCAGGGAGGCGGTCGAGGACCTCGGAATCGAACCGGGTGTGCGCGCTGCCGCGAGCGTCAAGTCCACGAACGTCATCGTGGACACTGCGTGAAACGTGCGGCGTGTGTGCTGGTGGCAGCGTTGTTCGGACTNACTGCCTGCTCCAGTGACAACACGAACACCATCACCGTCTCGGCTGCCGCTTCGTTGACTGACTCGTTCACCGCGCTGGGTGCTGCCTTCGAGCAGGACAATCCCGACATCGTGGTGCGGTTCAATTTCGCCGGCAGCTCCACACTCGCGGAGCAACTCACTGCCGGTGCGCCCGTCGATGCTTTCGCGGCCGCATCATCCGAGGCCATGGATCGAGCCGTCCAGGCAGGTACCGTCGAGCAACCCGCACTCTTCGCAACGAACACACTGGCCATCGCCGTCCCGCCGAACAACCCCGCCCAGATCAGCCGCCTCGACGATCTCGCAGACCCCGACATCACCCTCATCGTGTGCGACGTTCCGGTTCCCTGCGGCGCCGCCACGCAGCGTCTGTTCGATGCGAACGCACTGTCTGTGGTGCCTGCCAGTCTGGAACGCGATGTCCGCGCCGTGCTGACGAAAGTCATCCAGGACGAAGCCGATGCCGGCATCGTCTACCGCACCGACATCACCGCCGCCGGGGCCGAAGTTCACGGCATTGACATTTCGAGTGAGTCCAACGTGATCAACTCCTACCCGATCGCAGTGACCGCCACCGCAGACGACAGCTCTGGCGATCTCGCGACCGAGTTCGTGGACTTCGTTCTCAGCGACGACGGTCAGT
This sequence comes from Rubrivirga sp., assembly GCA_002729215.1. Taxonomy (GTDB): domain Bacteria; phylum Actinomycetota; class Actinomycetes; order S36-B12; family S36-B12; genus S36-B12. Next base: position 34,107 of record PBTV01000009.1, on the reverse strand, counting down.
CGATCCTTCGATCGTGGGGGTTCGGGACCCCATGAGAACGAGCAATAGCCAACGCACACGCACACGCCATCACACACGAGCCGAGGCGCAGGCACCGTCACTGGTGATGGTGCTGGCATTCGTCGCGTTGGCGTTTCTGCTGATTCCGCTGGCCGGACTGTTGCAGGAAACCCCGTGGTCTGAACTCCCGGAACTTCTGGCGAGCCCGACGGCCGTCGAGGCCCTGCGCTTGTCCTTGGTCACGTCGATTCTGGCGGCTGCCGTCGCCACGATTCTCGGCGTGCCGCTCGCCTGGGTTTTGGCCAGACGCGAGTTTCGCGGCCAACGCCTGGTTCGTGGGGTGGTGCTGCTTCCGTTGGTTCTTCCGCCGGTGGTGGGTGGAGTGGCTCTGCTGACGGCCTTCGGTAGGCGCGGATTACTCGGTCAGTATCTGTATGACTGGTTCGGTATCCAACTCCCCTTCAGCACCGCGGGCGTGGTGATGGCCGAAGCGTTCGTCGCTATGCCATTTCTGGTTCTCACTGTGGAAGGAGCGCTCCGCGGAATCGACCCACGCTTCGAAATGGCCGCACGCACTTTGGGGGCGTCTCCGCGCACCGTCTTCTTCCGCATCACCATGCCGATGATCTCCGCTTCACTCATCGCCGGCATCGTGCTGGCCTGGGCACGAGCCCTCGGGGAATTCGGAGCCACGATCACGTTCGCCGGGAATTTTCCGGGAGTCACCCAGACCCTTCCCTTGGCGGTCTACTCGGCACTGGAAGTGAGCAGGGATGAGGCGCTGGCACTAAGTCTGGTGCTGCTCGCCGTGTCGCTGACCGTTCTGATCTCCCTTCGTGGCCGTTTCCTGGGGAGCAGATCATGAGTCTGGCCGCACACATCACCACCACCGTCGGCACCGTCACGATCGACGCGGAACTCACCTGCGGACCGGGAGAGACAGTGGCTCTCCTCGGGCCAAACGGCGCCGGCAAGAGCACACTACTCGCCGCTATCGCTGGTTTGCGTGCCATCGACGACGGCTACATACGCATCGATTCGACCTCCGTCGACGAGCCGGCGCGAGCGATCTTTCTTCCACCCGAGCACCGACGCGTCGGAGTGCTGTTTCAGGACTACCTGCTGTTTCCTCACATGACAGTCTGCCAGAACATCGCCTTCGGCCCGAAGAACCTCGGCATCGCACCCGAGGCCGAATGGATCGCCGCGCTCGGCTTGACCGACCTGCTGGATCACAAGCCCAGCGAACTGTCCGGGGGGCAATCACAACGGGTCGCCCTCGCGCGAGCCCTGGCCACCAGTCCACGCCTTCTCCTTCTCGACGAACCCCTGGCCGCACTCGACGCGTCCACTAAGCAAGCGGTGCGTGCTGAACTACGCAGCTTCCTGCAGCAGTTCGAGTATGGCACCGTCATCGTCACCCACGACCCGGTCGATGCACTCGTACTCGCGGATCGCATCGTCGTCCTCGAAGACGGCCGCATCACTCAGGAGGGACCCACGGCGGTCGTCGCTCGTGAACCCCGCACCGAATACCTGGCGACGGTTCTCGGAGTAACGCTCGTCCGTGGCGTCGCGCGAAGCGGGGTGATCGCGTGCGACGCGGGGGGTGAGTTGATCACCAGTGTTGAGATCGACGGCACCGTGGTGGCTGTCATTCGACCCCAGGCGATCTCCTTGCACGCCGGGAAACCCGAGGGCAGCGCGCGAAACGTCTGGCGGACTTCGGTGACACGCGTCGACGCCCACGGAGAACACGTGCGGGTCGACCTTGCCGGGCCCCCGCCGCTATCCGCGGCGATCACCCGCGCAGCGGTTGCCGAACTCGGCATCGCGCCCGGGCGAGAGATCTGGGCGAGTGTGAAGGCAACGGACGTCTCCGTGCATTCCGCCTGACGTCGCGCACCGGTGACCGAGGTCTGCAAGGGTGTCGCTGTGGCGCAGCAACTCGACGATCTCGTTCACGAATCCTGGATCCCCGACATGGCCAGCCAACGAGACAACCTCGCATCCATCGGAGAGTTCTTGCGGGCAGAATCCGCGACCAATCGACCGTGGGCACCGGCGGGTCACCACATTCTTCGCGCCCTCACTCAGCCGTTGAGCGACGTCCGCGTCGTGATCGTCGGTCAAGACCCGTACCCGACGCCCGGACACGCTGTCGGTCTGTCGTTTTCCGTCGCACCGGACGTTCGACCCATCCCCCGAAGCCTCACCAATATTTATACCGAGCTCGCCGCTGATCTCGGAGTTGCAGCACCCAGCAACGGCGACCTCACGCCGTGGACTACCCAGGGTGTACTTCTGCTGAATCGTGTGCTCACCGTCCAACAGGGACAACCGGGAAGCCACCGGGGTCACGGCTGGGAGGAATTCACCGAAGCTGCGATCACGGCGATAGCCGCACGTCCCGATCAACCGGTGGTGGCGATCTTGTGGGGGAACGACGCACAGACCGCGTCCGGGCTCTTCGATGACGCACCCGTCATCGCAAGCCCGCACCCCAGCCCGATGTCCGCCGATCGTGGATTTTTTGGATCGCGACCGTTCAGTCGCGCGAACGAGTTGCTCGAAGACCTCGGAGCCGAACCGATCGATTGGTCGCTTCCGTAAAACGCCTCTTGCAGGTTGCTCGTACTCGCGCACTCCCGAAGCGATGTTGAGCCCGAGATCTACTCGCTCGGGCCTAGGCCGCGGATCCGCACGTACTTGTGAAGTTGGTAGTCGGCGACGAAGCTCATAAAGGGAACGGTTCCGGCGAGGAGTACCGCCAGTGTTCGAATCACCGACAACTTGATGCGGAAACACAGATCCACACCCACAATCAGGTAAGCCAGATACAGCCATCCATGAGCGGTCCACAGCCATCGGTAGAGATCAGGCTTGAGGTCGGTGTTGGCGTAGTCGAGGAATCCATACCCAATCACGAGCCACACAGTCAGCGCACCAAGCACCACGCCGGTGACGTACGCCATGACTCGAAAGCGCATTAGTGCGCCGGGCAACTTCTCCACGCTCCGAACCTAGACCACGAAGTCGATTACGACACTTCCGAAGTGAACGGCGGATCCGCCCCTGCCCGCTGACACGTGATGCCCGCAACGGTAATGCCGAACTCGGCAGCAGCGATCACCTTGTCCACATCGCTCAACTCTTCGCGACCCCAGGCGTGCTGAACCCAATGGGCCAGGAAGCCACCGCTCAAGGAATCTCCGGCGCCGACGGTGTCGACAACGGGAACGGTCGGAACCCCAAGCACTTCTTTGCCTCCAGCACAGATCACCTCGACCGAATTCGCGCCATCGGTGAAGAGAACTGTTGCGCCACTGCGCATATGGATCTGCTCCGCCGCCGTCGACGGTCGCTCACCCGGGTACAGGAAAGCAAGATCGTCGCCGCTGACCTTCACGACATCGGCGCGCGTCATCACGGCCTCCATCGTCGATTCGAAGACTGGTGATCCAGCCATCACAGCCGGGCGGCAATTGGGATCCACCATGACGATGCGTTCCTGCCCCACCGCCTGCACTACCGCGCGGGTTGCGTCAGCTAGGGGCTCCATCACCAGGGCGAGGGTGCCCACGTGCAGCACGCGGCAGTCCCCGCCGACAGCCGAAATCGCCTGCTCGGGCGTGACGAGCGTGGCGGATGTCCCATCGAAAACGAATCGATAGGTCGCCGCTCCCTCGCTATCGATCTCTGCGATAGCGAGCGTGGTCGGAGCATCCATCGCCGAACCGAGTGCGTAGCCGACACCATCGTCTTCGAGCATCCGGGCGATCCGGCGCCCGAACGCGTCGGTGGACATCCCGCCCAGAAACGAGACAGGGACATCGAGACGAGCGAGAGTCCGCGCGGTATTCAAGGGGGCCCCACCGATAGCCGCGGCCGCCACCTCACCCTGGCTATCGACGATGATGTCGATGAGGGCCTCGCCCATCACGGTGATCACGTGCGGAAACCTACTTCTTGGCGTCCAGATACAACCAGCGGGCGTAGACCACCACAGCAAACGACGCGAAAACCCACCACTGAATGGCGTAGAAGAAGTTCTGCAGCGGAAACGGAACATTTCCCACCTGAACTGTCGGCGGGACCAGCACGGGGATTCCCCGAGCAGCATCTCCTTGGTCTCCACCCAGCATCACGTAGCCGTCGATCACGTCTTCGCCCCACGCATCGGCTAGGGCGTCTGCGTCGATAGTCACCACCCGGGTCGCATTCGCACCCTCGTAGAACTCCTCGTCGGGGTGCAACACGCCCTGGATGTTCACGCTCTCCCGCGACCGTGGCGCGGGAGAGGTGTCATCGGGCAGCCATCCGCGGACCACCGCCACCGTCTTTCCACCGTCGAGCTCGAAACTCGAGACGACCCACACGCCGGCCTGGCCATCGAGTTCACGATTGGCAAGGAGTAACTCATCATCCGTGAAGGTGCCCTGGAGATTGACTGTCCGACCAATGTCCGCGTTGTTCCACGATCCCTGATCATCAACGAGGTCGGCCAGGTCGATCGGTGCGGCCGCGGCCGAACGCTCGGCCGCGAGGATGTCCTGGGTGCGATCCCACTGCCACCGTCCGAGGACGATGAAAGCCGCCACCAGCACGATCAGGGCTAGCAGGGCGGCCAGCCATCGTGGAGTCAGAGCCGTGCGCCAGGGCTGCTCCGAGCCACGTTCACTCGTGTTCGGTGGAGTCATCCTCGCCACGCGTCTTCGCTGAGTTAGGGACACGATCGTCGTTTAACGGTTCGGTGCCGATTGATTCGGTGCCTGCTTCCTCGATGTCTGTTTGCTCAGTGTCTTCCGGTCCACCCGGGAGCGACGCATCGACTTTCTTCATCTGCTTATTGAGCGAGCGCCAGATAAAGAACACAGCAACCCCGAGCAGAAGGACGAACAGCCCCGTAATGGGACCAGCCCCGTCGATAACCTGACTGACATTGCTGTTCATGATTGCTCTCCACTCACCACTGTGTTCATCGCAGGCCCGCGAAGAGATCGCTTTCCGGGGCGTGCGCGTCGACGATGGACCACGCTAGCTCGAAGTCTTCGGTGGGCCACACCTCCTGCTGCATGGTCAGGGGAACCGCGAACCACGGGCCGTCCGGATCGATCTGCGTAGCGTGAGCCCGCAGAGCCTGGTCACGAACAGGGAAGTACTCCGCGGCGTGAACCCGAGTCGTCACCCGCTGGAAGTTGTCGTCTCGATCCTTCCAGTTTTCCAGCCACTCGGCGTATGGAGATTCCAAACCAGCATCGAGCATCGCTTTGTGCAAGGTGGCAACGCGCGTTTTCGAAAACTGCTGGTTGTAGTAGACCTTGGACACCTGATGCGGCTTCCCGAGTTCTGGGTGGTAGTCACCGTCGGCTGCTTCCCGGACCGCGGCCATGGTGATTTCGTGCGTGCGCACATGGTCGGGGTGGGGATATCCGCCCTTCTCGTCGTACGTCGTCACAACGTGCGGACGGAACTCACGCAGTGCCCGCACCAGCGCTGGAGTGACTTCCTCGAGTGGTCGTGCCGCGAACGATTCCGGCGGCAACGGGGGCGGTGGATCGCCCTCAGGGAAGCCGGAATCCTCGAAGCCCAGCCACGCGTGGCTCACCTTCAGGATGCGAACCGCATCGGCCATTTCTCGTTGCCGAACCGCGTAGATGCCCTCGCTCTCGACGACACCGCGCATCGCGGGGTTCAGGATGTCACCGCGCTCCCCGCCCGTGCAGGTGACGACCATGACTTCTACCCCCTCATCGACGTACTTTGCGGTCGTCGCGGCCCCCTTGCTGGACTCATCATCGGGATGCGCGTGAACCGCCATCAGGCGAAGAAATTCGGACACGGCTCTAGTCTCCCACCTATGGGCTCACCTTTCTCGCGGGACCAACTCTCACCCGAGATGCGCGAGCGCTACGGACTGGACAAGCGCCGCTTAACGACAGTCGTTATTGCGATCGTCGCGATCGTCGCGTTCCTGGGAGCCATGGCGTACGTCGGAGCGATGCTGCTTCGCGGAGATGTTCAGTTCCTCTTGCTGCGTTGGACCGTGGTAGAGGACGATCGCGCTGACGCGACCTTCGAAGTCCGCCGCGATGGTGCCGACGCTGTCGTGTGTGTGCTCCGCGCGCAGGACTCCAAGAGAATCGACGTCGGGTACGCCGAGATCGATATTCCTCCGGGTGAGGGCTACACCCTCGTGAACTACTCGCTGCGGACCGTGGCTCCGGCCTTTACGGTGGAGGTTCTCACCTGCGCGCGAACGGACGAACTTCGAGCACCAGGGCCACAATTTCCCCCGGGAATCGCCGTTCCCGAACAGCCATGGACCGGCCCCTAGGGGAGAAACCGCGTCGAATTGGCCAGACGCGGCTCGAGATCTACAGTTGGCGGCTATGACTGACGTGACCTGGCTGACTCAAGAGGCCCACGATCGACTCGTCGGTGAACTCGCCGAGCGCGAGGGGGCCACGCGGGTGGAAATCACCAAGCGAATCGAGGCTGCGCGGGAAGAAGGCGACCTCAAGGAGAACGGCGGCTACCACGCCGCGAAGGAGGAGCAGGGCAAGAACGAGGCCCGCATCCGTCAGTTGAAGCAACTCCTGGAATCGGCGCAGATCGGGGCTCCCGACGCGGCCGACGACGAGGTCGCTGCCGGCAAGGTAGTCACGATCAAGTTCGTGGAATTCGGTGACGAAGAGACATTCCTGCTCGGCTCCCGCGAAGAGGCCACGCACACATCCGTCGAGGTGTACTCGCCGACATCGCCCCTTGGTTCCGCCGTCGACGGTAAGAAGGTCGGAGAGGTCGCCACCTACGAACTGGCCAATGGCAAGCAAATGAGCGTCGAGATCATGAAGGTTGATGCGTACACCGGCTAGCGCGCGGTCACTACTTGCGAGCCGCGGTCCGATATTTGCGTACGGCCAGCGGCGCGAAGATCGCGATGATGACAACGCAGGAGATAACGGTGTACAGCGCCGCGTTGTTCAACGTCCAGTAGTCCGTAGGCGCGCCCGTCGGGTTGCCAAACAGTTCACGCGTTGCCTGTACGAGCGCGGAAATCGGATTGAAGGCAGCGAAGTACTGCAGCCACGTCGGAAGTGCGGTGATCGGCACGAACGCGTTCGACAGGAATGTCAGCGGGAAGATCCAGATGAGGCCAGCCGTGTTGGCTGTCTCAGTGTTCGGGACCGACAAACCGACGTAGGCACCGACCCAGGTGACCGTGTACGCGAAGAGCAGCAACAGCAGGTACGCCAGGATGGCGTTCACGATGCCGTCGTTGATCCGCCAACCGACGATGTACCCGGTGATCGACAAGACCGTCAGCACGAGCACCTGACGCAACGCGTTGGCGAAGGTGTTGCCGATCAACACCGCAGGTTGAGACATCGGGAGTGCTCGATATCGATCGATGATTCCCCGTTGCATGGCTTCCGCCAGACCCACGGTGCTCGCCGCAGCGGCGAAGGCAACGGTTTGACCGAAGATGCCGGGCATCAGGTACTCGCGGTACAGCGATGGGTCGCCCTCCGATCCTGGTTCGGCACCCGGGATCGGAATGGCTCCGCCGAAAACGAAGGCGAACAACAGGACGAAGATCACCGGCTGAATGAGCTGGAAGAACAACGCCTCGGGTATGCGAAAAGACGCTGTGATCGTCGACCGGGCGATGATCAACGAGTCGTGAATCGTCCACCCAAGCACCGGGCGTCGACTTTGCACCCCGGGAGCGCTCATCAACGACCTCCCCGACGGCCGCGTCGCGAGGGTTCGGGGCGCTCGGGCTGCTGATCTTCGGCACCGTGTCCGGTCATGGCCAAGAAGACGTCGTCCAAGGTCGGGCGTCGCAGAGCGATATCGGCGACACTCACGTTCCGCGCGTCGAGGGCGCGCACTGCGTCGATCAAGACCGACGAACCTCCAGCAACCGGTGCTGAGTATTGGGCACCCTCGGTTGTCGGCTCCCCCGAGACAACACCGGACAGAGCGTCGATAGCGCGCGCGGCGGACTGCTCGTCATCGAGGGTGATCTCAATACGGTCGCCACCGATTTGATCCTTCAATTCACTCGACGTGCCGTGCGCGATCACCTGACCCTGATCGATCACGACGATGTCGTCGGCGAGTTGGTCGGCTTCATCAAGGTACTGGGTGGTGAGCAGGACGGTCGTCCCCTCAAAAACTAACTCAGAGATGACGTCCCACAGGCCGATCCGCGAGCGCGGGTCCAAGCCAGTAGTGGGCTCGTCCAAGAACAGGATTCCCGGCTTGGCGATCAGACTCGCCGCCAGATCCAATCGTCGCCGCATGCCGCCCGAATAGGTCTTTGCAGGACGATCGGCGGCATCGGCAAGGTCGAATTTGTGCAGCAACTCATCGCTACGAGACGCCACGTAATTCTTCTCCAGGTGGAACAACCCGCCGAACATCGTGAGGTTCTCTCGGCCGGTGAGGAATTCGTCCACGGCTGCGTACTGACCGGTCAAGCCGATGGAGCGTCGCACATCGTCCGCCTGTCGCTGCACGTCGAATCCGTTGACCTGGGCAGAGCCACTCGTCGCCTTCAGTAACGTCGCAAGTATGCGGACGGTAGTTGTCTTACCGGAGCCGTTCGGCCCGAGGAGTCCAACTACCTTCCCCCGCGGAACAACGAGGTCGATTCCGTTGAGCGCTTTGACGTCCCCGAATTCCTTGACCAAGCCCTCGGCTTGGACGGCGTATTCGGTCACAGGCACGAACGTTACGCCCGGAGACTCCTTTCGTCGCACCGGGCTCAGCCGTCGAGCACCTCCACGTGATACCCCCGCTCGTGCAGTGCGGACAGAATCTGATCTCGCTGCTCGGCACTTCGCGTTTCCATCTGGATGTCAATGCGGACATCGCCGATCGAGACTCGCGGGTCGGTGCGGTCGTGAAAGACGTCCACAACGTTCGCTTTGTGTTCTTTCAGGACATCGAGTAGGTCCGCCAGTGAGCCAGGAAAGTCTGCGGTGTGCACACTGATGGAAAGGTAGCGGCCGGCTGCGGCCATACCGTGGCGGATGATCCGTAGAAGGACGAGCGAATCGACGTTTCCACCGGAAATCGTGATGGCGACCGGCGGCTCGAAGTCTCGGGGGGCTTGCATCACAGCAGCCGTCGCCGCCGCGCCACTCGGCTCGACGACGAGTTTCGCTCTCTCCAGAAGAAGCAGCACCGCCCGCGACAGTTCGTCCTCGCTCACCGTTCGGAACTCGTCGACGTGCTGTTGCACAAGTTCGAAGGGAATATCGCCAGGGCGGGCGATCGCGATGCCATCGGCCATCGTGTTCATCCGCTCGCGACTGATCGGCTCTCCTGCTTCCAGGCTCGCCGGGTACGTGGACGCTCCTTCGGCCTGCACCCCGACGACCTTCACGTCCGGCTTCACCTGCTTGATCGCGAACGCGACGCCGGCGAGCAGGCCACCGCCGCCGGTGCACACCACGACGGTCTTGACCTCGGGAATCTTGTCCACGATCTCCAAGCCGAGCGTTCCTTGCCCCGCCACGACGTGCTCGTGGTCAAAGGGGTGGATCAGCACCGCACCCGTCTCGTCGGCGAAGGCACGTGCCTCGACCAGAGCCTCATCCACGGTCGCGCCGTGGAACCGGACATCCGCGCCATACCCGCGAGTCGCCTCGATCTTCGGGATAGAGGCGTCCAGGGGCATAAAGACGCTCACGGCGACGTCGAGCAACTGACCTGCGAGCGCCACCCCTTGCGCGTGGTTACCGGCGCTCGCAGCGACTACTCCGCGTCGACGCTCGTCATCCGACAACTGAGCGATGCGGTTGTAGGCACCGCGGATCTTGAAGGAGCCGGCGCGTTGCAGGTTCTCCGGGACCAGATACACGGGCCCACCCACCTGCTCGGTCAACCATCGAGCACCCTGGACCGGCAACGAACGAACGACGCCGTCGATACGCTCCGCCGCGCCGTGGACATCACTCAATTCCATCGACGCATCGTGGCACCTGCCTATGGCAGCGCGCGACGCCCCTCGGGTAGTTCGTCCGATGAGCGCAGGCGAGCGCGCGATGCAGCGGTCCGCCCAGCCCCGGCGGCGGACCCGGATCTTCCGGTCGCGGCACCTCGATAGCCACCCCAGCGACCTCGCGCATCGGAGTTCTCTTGATGGAAAGCCCGCACCTCGGCCTCGCTTTCTCGCAGCACCAGCGCCGCTGACGGTTCGTCTCCTCGGCTCTCATCTCGACTTCGCACCGCAGCATCGCGGGCCTGCTGCAAACGCTCGTCGATCCGGGTGACGTAGGCGCGGTAAAACGCAGCCCGTGCGGTTTGGCGGGTGAACGGCTTCTTCACTGGCAGACCGGTTCTTCGGGAGCGCGTTCGGTAAGAATCCGACTTCCACTCGTTCTTCTCGAGGTAGCGCTGCGCGCTCCTCGCCATCTGCACGGACAGTGACGCGAAAAGCGTGTGCGTCGCGTCCAGATCTTGAGGCATGCCGTAGGCCACTACGTAGGTCGAGTCGGAGGCGACGTCGACGACCGCGAAGTTGTTGTAGGCGATAGCCACGAAAAGGGATATCAGGTGAGTGTTGGCTCTCTTTCCCCTGTCTCCGATAGAGACCGTTCGGGTGACCGGACTCATCGGCTTCTCGTCGGCAAGTTTTTGAGCACGCGCGGCGGCGATGTCGATACTCGCCATCGTCGCGAGAGCTTGGGCCTTCATCAGGTACGCATCCGCTTCATGCGGGTTGTCAGTCCGCTCCGCCTTGATCAGCAGGGCGGTGATGCGCTCGATCGCGCTGCTCACACCGTCTCCTCCACCGGAACACCGGCGGCCTGATATCCCGTGCGGAGCAAGAGTGCTGCACCCGGACCGAAACGAATGTCGGCCAACACCAGCATCGTCGCCGCGAAGTACCGATCGTGCGCGCCACTGCTGCGGTCGGTGAAGCACACGTGGTGAGCCACCTCGTGCAGCACCACGCTTTCGCGCATCGCCCACCCGTGCGTGGTGGGGATCGCTATCTCACCCTGGCTGAAGTGCGCACGCGTTCCCCCTCGGCGGTGTCGAACGCGCACTGGTCGCACTCCTAGGTGCGGAACAACATCATCGACGTACGTCTGCACCGCCTCAAGAGAGCCGAAACGCAACTGCTCCGGCACATCGATCACCGAACCGAAGAAGTCAACGACACCACCTCGGTCGAGTGTTGCGGACCACTGATCCTCTGCCCGATACACGGCACTGCGGTGAACGTCTCGGTTCTGCGTCGTCATGACGCATCGGGCCACACAGGCCGCGCATCGGCTGCCGGTCGCGCCATTGCTCCCGCGGCAATGGCGGCGAACATCGACGCTCCCAGGGCGCCAGCTTCGTCGACCTCGCTGACCTCGAAGTCCCCGATGGCTTCCCTTTTGGCGTGCACGATCATCGCGTCGTGCACCCAACCACCCGCGAGCACCGTTCGACGTCGCGGGCCGCTGCTGGCCTCAATGAGCGCCAGAAGGTCGCTGCCCGCGGCCACGAGGTCCATCACGCTGGCTCTCCACAGAGCCGCCGGGCTCGCGTCGTCGTCGACGCCCACCAATGACAGCCCGGTGTGGTCGACCTCGTTCAACCGCAACTGCCCGCGATCGGCAGCCACCGCCTGCTCGGCCAAAGCGGCACGGTCGCCACGAGATTCGATCCCCAGAAGTCGCCGCACGCGCTCCAGCGAAAGCCCGGTCACCAACGCACCGAGTACGCACACGTGGTCTGGGATGACGCTCCACAAGACAGCGACATCACGCTCAGACAGACGAATGAGTTCCTCACGCGACAAAGGACCGGGCGTGAAACGCAAGAAAGCCTCAGCCGTACCCATCGAATCGAACAGCGAGCCCGTGGTGGCCGCACCGCACGCGAACGCCGCCGACTGATGGTCCATTCCGGTCGCCGTGAGGACCGCCCGTTGCATCGAGCTCGGCACGCGAGTCGCCACGCCACAGGCCTCACCCGCGACCGTGATGCGATCGGGCAACAGATCGCCGACAAGATCGAGGGTCGCCTGCCAAGGGACGCGATCCACGACGTCGAACAGGCCGGTCCGCGAGACGAGCGACAGTTCCGCTACCGGATCACCACCGAGACGGTGCACGATCCACTCGGCGATGTTCAGATACATCGTCGCCCCTGTTGACGACGCAACGTTGTCCTGCAACCACAGAATCTTGGCTACCGAGGGTTTGTTGTTCAGTCTCATGCCCACATGACCATGGAAAGTCTCGCGATCGATCGCCGCCTTGACGAGATCCACCCGTCCGCGAGGGTCATGGAAGGCGATCGCCGGAGCCGCCGCCGAACCGTCAGAGCCGACGAGGACGCCGGCCTCGGCCATGCTGGTAACACCGATACCGATGACCCGGGTCTGCATCGTCCAGGCGCTGTCCTGGGTGAGCTGATTCAAGACGCTGCCGACGACCTCAATCAACTCCTCGGGATCCATCTGGGCCTCGGCACCCGAACGGACCCACGGAGTCGGTTCCGCCGCCTGCGCGACGACCAGGCCAGACAGATCGACAGCAAGCGCCTTGACGCGCGTGGTTCCTGCGTCGATTCCCACCACCAGGTCCTGCGCCACGATTCCTCCTGCCTGCCCCGGGAGCTAACCCTCTCGCGAGGATAGGCTGCATGCGGGAATCTCGGGACCATACGGGAATCTCGGAAACAACTGCGAGGAAAGGTTCTGGATCGACCTCGCATGTCGACCGACCACCACACCGCGTTCCCCCCCGCTAGGCCTCGAGAAGGAGAGATGACCACCGTGTCTGATGTTCGTTACCGCCTCAACCGCCTCTTCAACGCCACCTCCGGCCGCTGCCTCGACGTCGCCATTGATCACGGCTTCTTCGGCGAGCGTCACTTCCTGAACGGGATCGAAGACCTCGGCGGTGCCATCGACGGACTCGTCGCGGCCGCTCCCGACGCCATCCAACTCACCCAGGGGCAGGCGCCGAAACTCCAAGCGCATCGCGGAAAAGAGCGCCCTGCACTCGTGATGCGCACCGATGTGGCCAACGTCTACGGGGCGCCCCTCCCCGATCACATGTTCTCGCTGATGATCCCCGAGCCCGCCAAGCGCGGAGTTCAGTTGGACGCCGCCATCATCGTCGTCAATCTGCTGGACCTTCCCGGCCGCCCAGAAGTCCGTGAAGCCTGCGTGCAGAACGTCCTGGATGCAAAGGCCGATTGCGAGAAGTACGGCATGCCACTGATGATCGAGCCGCTGGTCATGAAGCCCGTCGACCCCGAAGGATCCACCGGCTACACCGTCAACGGCGACCTCGATTTGATTCTGCCCATCGTCCGTCAGGCCGTAGAGCTCGGTGCCGACGTCATCAAGGCCGACCCCACCGACCACCCCAGCGACTATCACCAGGTTGTGCGGATCGCCGGCGACATTCCGGTTCTCGTTCGCGGCGGTGGTCGCGTGCCGGATCGCGAACTGCTCGAACGTACCGACGCGGTATTGGCGCAGGGAGCAGCCGGCATCGTCTACGGGCGCAACATCGTCCAGCACGCCAACCCTGCTGGCATCACCCGAGCGCTGATGGCGATGCTCCACGACAACGCCCCGGTCGACGAAGCGGAGAAACTGATCGCATGAGCGACGTGCGCATCGGCATCATCGGCGGCGGGCTGATGGGCCGCGAGCTCGCCGCTGTGTGCGGACGCTGGCTTCATCTCGTCGACCACCCGGTGCGCCCATCCGTCGTCGCCGTCGCCGACCTCGATCCCGTGGCTCTGGAGTGGTTCCGGCAGGTCCCGACTGTGGAGACCCTGACCGATTCGTGGCGTGATCTCATCGACGACGGCTCTCTCGACGTTCTGTACATCGCGGTCCCGCACAACCTCCACGAGGAGATATACACAGCTGCCGCACGCGCCGGCCGCGACTTTCTCGCAGAGAAGCCTTTCGGTATAGACCTCGGCGCTTCGGAACGGATCGCGGCCGCGATCGACGAGGCCGGAGTGTTCGTTCGGGTCAGCAGCGAGATGCCTTTCTTTCCCGGTGCCCTGCGTGCCTACGAGTACGCCCGCAGTGGGGCTCTGGGTGAACTGGTCGAGGTGCGCTCACGCTTCCTGCACTCGTCCGATATCGATCGGTTCAAACCCATCAACTGGAAGCGTCGGGTCGAGACCTGCGGTGACATCGGGGTGATGGGCGACCTCGGTATGCACGTTGCACACGTCCCGCTGCGACTGGGCTACCAGCCGAGCGCCGTCTACGCGCTCCTGGACGACATCGTGACCGAACGGCCGATCAGCTCTGGGGCGACAGAAACGACCCGGTGCGAGACGTGGGACAACGGGTTGATCACCATGCGCGGCACCTCCCCGGATCACCCGCAGCGGGCTTTCCCCATGCTCTGGGAAACCAAACGCATCGCTCCGGGAAACATGAACACCTGGTCCTTCGAGGCCGTGGGAATGGACGCCGGCGTGCGATTCAGCACCCGCACCCCCGCGTACTTCGAGCGCTTCCGTCGCGACGGCTCAGAGCAGGTGTGGGAGCAGGTTCAGCCGGGCAATGTCTCTGCGTGGCCGATGGTGAGCGGTGCGATCTTCGAGTTCGGGTTCGCCGATGCGCTCTTGCAGATGTGGGCGAGTTTCCTCGCCGAGCGTGCGGGAGCACTCGGCGATCGGTTCGCGACCGCCACGGTCGCGGAGGCCGTCGGAAGTCACCGAGTATTCGCTGCCGCTTCTCGATCGAGCGCCGAAGGTCGAGCTGTTTCGTAAGAATGCGCCGCCTTGGACGCGCCATCCGGCGCACCCCTCTGCTTGCCGATCTTCCCCGCGAGGTCGCTGTCTTGGCGACTATCGCGTTCTTCGTCGCTCTCGGTTTCGGGATTCTCATTCCCTCTCTTCCGGTTTTCGCCAGCACCTTCGGCGTCAATGCGTTCCAAGCCGGACTGGTGATCTCTGCTTTCGCGCTGGTCCGCTTCGTGACGGCGCCGCTCGCTGGAATCCTCGTCAATCGTTGGGGAGAACGCACCGTACTCAGTAGCGGACTGCTGATCGTCGCCCTCTCCAGTCTGGTCGCCGGCTTCTCGCAGTCCTACGGTCAGCTTCTGGTTCTGCGAGGTGCTGGCGGCCTCGGCTCGTCGATGTTCACCGTGTCCGCAATGGCCCTCCTGCTTCGAGTGACATCTTCCGAGCAACGTGGCCGAGCCTCGAGTGCATTCCATGGCGGCTTCCTCTTCGGAGGTGTTGCCGGCCCCGCCGTTGGCGGACTCGTTGTCGCTTGGTCCATCCGCGCACCGTTCTTCGTGTATGCCGTCACTCTGCTCGTCGCTACGGCCGTCTCGCTGATCTTCTTGTCCCGGGTTCGACTGCACGAGCGCGACGAGGCGGACGCAGGCAGCAACACCAATAAGCGCGAGGAACTCCGGGCAGCACTCAAGAACCCCGCTTATCAAGCAGCCATCGGCAGCAACCTCATCACCGGATTCGTCATCTTCGGCCTTCGCGCTTCGATCGTTCCCCTCTTCGTCATCGAGGGTTTGCAGCGCGGCGCCTCCGTTTCGGGCATCGGATTCCTGATCGCGGCAGGAGTCCAGGCGATCTTTCTTCTCCCCGCCGGACGAATGGCGGACACCCGCGGCCGCCGCCCCGCCCTCCTGTTCGGCACTATCGCGAGTGCCGGCGGGATGGCCCTGCTCGCCCTTTCGGACGTTGCCGCCAACACTCTCGGCACAGCTGGACTCGCAGGCGTCACCCTCTTTCTGATCGCCATGGCGGTTCAGGGGTTCGGCGGCGCCTTCATGGGGTCCGCTCCATCCGCCCTCGTCGGTGACATCATGGGAGGACGAAAGGGCGGCGTCGTTATCGCGACGTTCCAGATGATGTCGGATGTGGGGGCGATTGTGGGACCGCTGGTCGCCGGACTGCTCGTCGACGCCTTCGACTACGACTGGGCGTTCGCCGCTGGCGCAGCATTGGCGATCCTGCCGATCTTCCTCGTTCTCCGGATGCGCGAAACTCTCGTCCGCGCGGACCAAGCACCGTGACGCCCAACGATCACCGGGCTTCGCGACGGCGTCGAAACACCGTCACCATCACCAGCGTCGCCACCATCGCCGCCGTCACCATCGGCGTCTTTGGGATCAGCCAATACTCCTCCGGGCCGACCGCCGCGTCGGCGGCTGACGCATCCACGACAGGCGCCGGGGCTCAAGACTTGATGGTCGATCCTCTGCCCGTGACCGCTTCGGCCAGCGAGCAACCCGAGGCTCCTGCTTTTCGCAACGTGGTGATGATCCTGGCCGATGATCTGGATTGGAAACTGTTCGACCAGATCCCTCGGCTGCAGGCGCTCAAAGAACGGGGAATGACATTCACCAATCACACTGTCGTCGACTCCCTATGTTGCCCATCTCGCGTCACGATCATGCGCGGCCAGTACATTCACAATCACGGGGTCGTATCGAACATTGAAGCCACCGGAGGCGGCTGGCCGACGTTTCAACGACTCAACGCGGATGAAGATTGTCTTCCGGTCTGGCTCAACGATGCAGGCGTCACCACCGCGCTCTACGGCAAGTACCTCAACGAGTACCCCACGAGACCGGACGGCATTCGCTACGTGCCACCGGGATGGGACGAATGGGCCGTGCCGATATCTCGCGGTGATTCGTACTCGGGCTATAGCTACACCTTGAACGACAATGGAGAACTTGTCCGGTACGGGACGAAACCGACGGACTTCCTGGGCGATGTCCTCAACAACAAAGCACGGAACTTTATCGGCTCGACGCCGGAACCGTTCTTCCTCTACCTCTCCACGTACACCCCACACAAACCGTTCGCCACGGCCCCTCGGCACTTGTCCGCGCACGCGGGAACGGTCGCGCCGCGCACGCCGGCCTACAACTCCTTCGGGGAGAACGAGCCGGCGTGGCTTCGCCAGTTCCCGCAATTGAGCGATTGGAAGCTGGCCGAGTTGGACAAGGTGTGGAGGAAGCGCGCCCGATCCGCCGAAACCGTCGCCGACTCCGTCGAAGTGGTACTCGCCGAGTTGGAGGCCACCGGGCGCGATAAGGACACCTTGGTGATCGTGACAAGTGACAACGGGTACCACGTCGGCGAGTATCGGGTCCCCAAAGGCAAGCGGACTCCCTACGCGACCGACACCGTGGTGCCGATGATCGCCATCGGCCCTGGTGTTCCTGCCGGCGCAGAAGTATCTGCCATGACGTCCACGATCGACCTTGCGCCGACGTTCACCGAGCTTCTCTCAGGAACCTCTCCGGACTGGGTGGACGGGCGCTCACTGGTGCCGTTCCTTACCGACGGTCAAACGCCGGACGGCTGGCGCGGCGCGACGCTCTCGGAGTCCATCGGTGAGACGAATGTCAGCGATCCGGACTACCTGCCCTACATCCCCCCACCCTTCTCCGCCCTGCGCTCCGAGCGTTGGCTGTACGTCGAATACGACGATGGGAGCACCGCGCTCTACGACCAAAGCACCGATCCGTACGAGCTTCGCAACATCGTCGACGCCGTCGATCCGGGGTTCATCGCCGCCCTCAGCGCCCAGCTATCTCAGCTCGACGCGTGCTCGGGTTCGTCCTGTCGGGAAGCGGACGCTCTCACCATCACCGACCCGCTACCGCAAGCAGCGGGCTGACGCGTTAGCGAAGGGCCTTGTCGAGGTCGGTGACGAGGTCCTCGACATCCTCGATACCCACACTGAGTCGAACGAGATCAGCGGGCACCTCGAGAGGACTGCCAGCCGCCGAAGCGTGGGTCATTCGCCCGGGGTGCTCGATAAGCGACTCCACACCACCAAGGGACTCGCCGAGCGTGAAGACCTCGGTGCGAGCACACAGGTCGACGGCCGCTTGCTCGCCACCGGCTGCCCGGAAGGAGACCATGCCGCCGAAGTCACGCATCTGCCGTGCGGCGACCTCGTGACCCGGGTGCGAATCCAATCCTGGGTAGAGAACCTGGCTGACGGCCGAGTGTCCGGTCAGGAAGTCCACCACCGCGCGCGCGTTTGCGCTGTGTCGGTCCATCCGTACACCCAGAGTCTTGATGCCGCGCAGCACCAGCCATGAATCGAGCGGACCGGGCACCGCCCCCATTGAGTTCTGGTGGAAGGCGAGTCGCTCGGCAAGTTCGAGATCGCGCACGACGAGCGCACCCCCAATGACATCACTGTGCCCGCCGAGGTACTTGGTGGTCGAGTGCACGACAACGTCCGCACCCAGCAGCAGCGGTTGCTGCAGGTAGGAGGAGGCGAACGTGTTGTCCACGACCAGGAGAGCCCCGGCGTCGTGAGCGATGTCGGCGATCGCGGCTATATCCGCAACGTTTAACAGCGGGTTGGTGGGGGTTTCGATCCAGACCAGCCGCGTTCGGCCCGGCTGTATGGCCGCGGCGATGGCATCGAGGTCGGTCACGGCGGCCGGCGTGTTGTCGACTCCCCATGGCGCTGCCACCTTTGCGAAGAGGCGATAGGTCCCGCCATAAGCGTCGTCGGGGATGACCGCGTGGGTACCCGGAGCTAAAACAGTGCGAATCAAGGTGTCTTCAGCGGCGAGTCCGGAGGCGAAAGCCAGACCGCGAGCGTCGGGATCCTCCGGCGCCTCGAGCGCCGCCAAGCATTCTTGAAGAGCGGTTCGAGTCGGGTTTGCGCTGCGGGAGTACTCATATCCCCCGCGCAGGCCGCCTACTCCGTCCTGGGCGTAGGTCGAGACTTGATAGATGGGAGGAACAACAGCCCCGGTCAGCGGATCGGGCTCTTGTCCGGCATGAATCGCCCGGGTGTTAAAACCGTCCATACCCCTTAGCCTAGAGCCATGTTCGGATTCTTCTCCACGCCGCAGATGGTCGACGCCGATTCCGCGCTCCCGGGTCGCGGGCAGGCGGCTTACACCGTTCCAGATCAGCATGCGGTCTTCGGTACACCGATGCATCCACCAGGAAATGACGTCGAGCGAATCTATCTGGCAATGGGTTGCTTTTGGGGTGCTGAAGAGATCTACTGGCGATTGCCTGGAGTAGCTGGTACATCGGTCGGCTACATGGGAGGAGTGTCACCCAATCCGACATACGAAGAAGTGTGCACTGGTAGGACGGGTCACACGGAGACCGTCTTCCTCGCCTACCGATCCGCCGAGATCTCCAGCTACGACATCCTGAAAGTCTTCTGGGAAAATCACGATCCCACGCAAGGCTTCCGTCAAGGCAACGACATCGGCACTCAATACCGCAGCGCCATCTTCTACACGACTGAAGAACAGCGCGAGCTCGCCCAGGCCACGCGGGATGCATACGCCGCAGTCATAAAGGCACGCGGCTATCCCGACATCACAACGGACATCGCACCGGCCAGCGACTTGCCCTATTTNCTTGCTGAGGACTACCACCAGCAGTACCTTCACAAGGTGCCGCACGGCTATCGATGCCACGCGAACACAGGGCTGGCTTTGCCAGCGCCTGTCAATTGAAGAAACCATTAGGAACGCGCGTGCTTGAGGAAGCCCTTGGCGGCACCGGCAATATTTCTTCTCACCACGTGGAGTTCGTCGTAGCGCCGGTAACCTCGACTGGCGGTGCCCGCGAGTTTCGACAGAGCATGGTGCCCCACCCGCTAGTCCACCAGGAGTTACCGCACGAGCCCCACTTCGGCATCTACAACGGCCGCCTTCGCTCCATCAGTTACGCCAAGGGAAGCGCCGACGACATTTACTGGAGGCTGCGTCGGTCGGTCATGTTGTCGCATACAGGGGAGCTGCCAACAGAGATTCGCGGCCCGGACGCCGAGGCGATGCTCGATCGAGTTTTTACCCGCAGCGTTGGCAAGGTTCGTGTTGGTCGCTGCAGCTACCAGATCGCGTGCTATCCCGATGGTGGCGTCGCTATGGACGGAGTCTTGATTCGACTGGAAGCTGATCGATTTTGGTATGTGCAAAGTGACGGTGAATTTTACGGCTGGCTGCGCGCACAAGCGACTGGTTTCGACGTCGAAGTGTTCCACCCAGACGTGTGGGTCTCACAGGTACAGGGACCCCGCTCGCTTGACGTTCTGGCCGCGGTAGCCGATGACGGCTTGCCCGAGCCCTTCAACTACTTCGATGCGGCACGCGTTCGCATCGGTGGTGAGCCGATTCTGGTGACGCGCACCGGATTCACGAGCGAGCTCGGGTGGGAGTTTTACCTCGAACCGCACAGCGACATTCAGTCCATCGGGAAACTTATTTGGGACGCGGGCCGGAGGTACGACATGGACACCACTCCAGCAGAGGTCACGAATGCTCGTCGCATTGAAGGTGGTTTGCTCTTCGCTGGATCGGACTTCGACGAGACCGTGACGCCGTTCGAGGTCGGATTCGAAGGACTTGTCGACTTCGCGAAAGGTGACTTCATCGGGCGAAGCGCTCTCGAAGCGGCCGATCGACGGTGTCGTACATGGGGTCTCACCTGCGCCGAGGGAACTCCTCGCCACGGCCGAACTCTCACTGGAGCATCCAGCCAGGTGGGTCGCGTTACNAGCAGCGCGTGGTCCCCCACATTGCAGTGCGGCATCGCNATCATCCGCCTGGACGACCCAGAACTCGGAACCGGTGCAAAACTGGATGTCGAATGCACCGATGGGGTAGTGCGCACAGCTACGGTCTGCGAGTTGCCAATGTATGACAAGGCTGGAGACATTCCTCGAGGGCGGGCCGCAGATAGTCCAGAGTTTCCCGGGGTGATCGCGTGACCACGGAAATCCTGGCATCGGCGGTGCGGGGCTTCTCGATTGAGTCTGTACCCCAAGACGCCGACCGCATTGACGACTTCCGTGACCACGTCCCGACAGGTACTCGGGTGTTCATTGCATGGCCCCCAAAAGCGACACCCGAATCGATAGTCAAATCGGCACGCAAACTTCACGAGCAGGAGATGGTTCCGGTACCGCACATCGCAGCCCGACGTGTGCCCTCGCAGGAATTCCTGCGCGCCTTCGTTGGAGATCTCGTTGCCCAAGCGCACGTTCGTGAAGTGCTGGTCATCGGCGGCGATCCAGCCACCCCCGAGGGGCCCTACACAGACACTGGCTCCCTGCTGCGCAGTGGGGTGCTCAACGAGTTCGGCATTGAGAAGGTCGGGGTTGCGGCTCACCCAGAAGGCCATCCGGTGATGAGTGGGGCCGTCTCCCGTGAGGTGCTCGCAGACAACTTGGCCGCAGCGCGCGACCATGGCATGTCAGTCGAGGCCGTCTCTCAATTCGTGCTCGACCCACAGGCCATCGATTCCTGGCACGCCGAGGTTTACAGTTCGCTGGCCCAGGGTGCCCCGCTCTTGATCGGAATCCCGGGCCTGGTCAGTGGCACTCGCTTGCTGAAGATCGCCAATGCCTGCGGAATCGGCGAGAGCATCGGCCTACTGCGAAAGAACGGCCTACGCATGGCGAAGACTGTCATCGGAAATTCCAGCACCCAAACCTTGGTGGAAGGACTAGCGCCACTCGCGAATCGCGCGACCGATGTCGGAGGTTTTCACTTCTACACGTTCGGCAACTTCGAACAGACTGCAGCGTGGGCCTGCGAGGCAGCCAGTACCCCAGCCGCCGCAGCGGGCTGACTGATCACTAGTCGGAAATACGACTGCGCAGTAGATGCTTTTGAATCTTCCCAGTGGAAGTCCGTGGAATTGAATCGAAGACGAAATAGCCCGGTACTTTGTAGGCGGCCAAGTTGTCACGGCAGTGCTGCCTCAGTTCTTCTTCAGTCACAGCCGCACCGGGCGCTACTTCCACAAAGGCGCACGGGGTCTCACCCCACTTGTCGTGAGGCATCGCGACAACGGCAACACCAGCGATCGCGGGGTGTCGGTGAAGGGCATCTTCGACTTCAATCGAGGAGATGTTCTCACCGCCGGAGATGATGATGTCTTTCGATCGGTCTTTCAGTTCCACATAGCCATCCGGGTGCACGACACCTAAGTCTCCTGAATGAAACCAGCCACCCGCGAATGCCGCCTCGGTCGCTTCAGGGTTGCGGAAGTATCCCTTCATCACCACATTTCCGCGAAACATGACTTCACCAAGAGTTTCGCCATCATGAGGGACTGGGTCAAGTGTCTCGGGGTCGAGCACCGCAAGGCTTTCCAACGGCAGGTATCGCACACCCTGGCGGGCCTTCAGCACTGTGCGATCGTCGAGGTGGAGTGAATCCCACTCCTTATGCCACTCATTCACCACGGCAGGCCCGTAGGTCTCGGTCAGTCCGTACAACTGGGTGACGTTGAAGCCGGCTTGCTCCATTCCCGCAAGAGTTGGCCTGGGTGGTGGCGCCGCTGCAGTGAAGAACTCCACGGTGCGGGCGAGGGCCTTCCGTTCGGCCCCTGGCGTCGAGACGAGAAGNGCCATCACCGGCGGCGCACCACACAAATGGGTAACGTCATGTTCGGCCAAGGCCTGCCAGATTGGCTCGGCTCGAACCTCGCGCAAGCACACGTGGGTGCCAAACAACACGGATAGTGTCCACGGGAAACACCAACCGTTGCAGTGAAACATCGGCAACGTCCACAGGTAGGTCGCGTGCCGCGGCATCGTGGCAATCAGCGCGTTACCTTGGGCCAAGAGATAGGCGCCGCGGTGATGGGTCACTACTCCTTTGGGGTCGCCAGTGGTCCCAGATGTATAGCTAATCGCGATTGCGTCCCACTCGTCCTGCGGCATCAACCATTCGAAGTTCGGATCACCGCGGGAAATCATGTCTTCATAGTCCTGCCACCGATCAGCAGACAGCACCGGCTGNACCAGCCGATCGGCGTCACTCGCCGAGTTCCATTCGGGATCGTCGTATAAAACAAGTGCAGGCGTTACCTCACACAGTTCCAGGGCTGCTTCGGCTAGGGAAAACAAAGCCCGATCAACTATGAGCATGCGCGATTGACAGTGATCGAGTTGGAAGGNAATGGTGGCGGCATCAAGTCTGGTGTTGATCGCGTGCAGCACCGCGCCACTCATCGGTACGCCGTGGTGTGCCTCCAACATCGCCGGCACATTCGGNAGCAGCACCGAGACTGCATCGCCACGACCGATGTCTCGTTCAGCGATAGCGGACGCCAACCGACGGGATCGGCGATAGAACATGGAGTAAGTCCAGGCGCTGGAGCCATGGATGATCGCAGTGTGATCGGGCATGACGTCCGCTGCCCGTGCNAGAAAAACCAGCGGGGTTAGAGGCTGGAAGTTCGCCTCGCGTCTTTCCAACCCATCCTTGAAGGGANCGGCCATCAGCTAATCNACCAATGGTCGACTACTCGTCCTGCCACTGCGGAACACGCTTTTCAACGAACGCTCCAATACCTTCGCGCGCATCCTGCTTGAGCATGTTGTCCACCATCACTTCGGAGGCATAGGCGTAGGCCTGATCGAGTGGCATCTCGCGCTGCCGGTAGAAAGCTTGTTTGCCAGTGGCCACCGTCATGGTGGACTTCCCTGCAATCGTGAGCGCCATGTTCATCGTGAACTCGCTGAGAGCCTCGGCCGGCACCACCCTGTTGACCAAGCCGATGCGGGATGCCTCCTCGGCACTGAGCATTTCACCGGTAAGCAACATCTCCATAGCAGCTTTGTTTGAGACATTACGCGACAACGCAACCATGGGAGTGGAACAGAACAAGCCGATATGTACGCCAGGTGTNGCAAAGCGGGCTGTTGGAGCCGCGTAGGCAAGATCGCAACTCGCCACCAGTTGGCATCCGGCAGCCGTTGCAACTCCACTTACTTCGGCGATTACTGGCTTTGGGTTGTTGATGATGGCCTGCATGACGGTCGCGCATTGATCCATCAGATCTTTGAAGAAGGATCGCCCCGCATCGTCATGCTCACGTGCCAGNGTGATCTCNTTCAGGTCATGACCGGCGCTGAAGGCCGGGCCGGTGGCGGCGAGTACCAGCACCCGCACCTGCGCATCGCTCGCGACTCGATCGAGTACCTCCTTTAACTCACCGAGCATCCGCGTAGACAATGCGTTGCGCCGCGCACTGTCATCGAGCGTTACGCGCAGCACGCCCGCGGCATNGAGATCCTGCTGCAAGATCACATCAACTTGTGCGCCACTCACTGACATAAACACACCATAGAACATTGCACCCGTGCGCACGCAGGGATTCGGCCCTCGATGTGGGCGGCCTTCTAGTCGGAGAGGTGCCCGAGCAGGTCTTGGCGGGTGAGGACCCCCACAGGGCGCCCGTCTTCGATCACGACCACTCCATCGCTCGATTGCAGTGCCGAGATCGCCGACTGCACCGACTCTCCAGCACCCACAATGGGAAGCGCAGCGGACATGTGGGCCTCAACCGTGTCGAACAGTTTGGCTTTGCCAGAGAACAGGACGTCGAGCAGGTCTCGCTCGACGACGGATCCAACGACTTCGGCGGCCATGACCGGAGGTTCCGCCCGCACAACCGGAACCTGCGACACNCCGTATTCGCGCAGGATCGCGATCGCGTCCGCGACCGACTCGGTCGGGTGNGTGTGCACCAACGGGGGTAGCTCCTCGGACTTGCCGTGCAGCACATGGCCGACGGTCGAGTCCGTGCTGGGTGGCAGGAATCCATAGGACGCCAACCAGTCATCGTTGAAGACTTTGCTGAGGTANCCGCGACCCGAGTCGGGAAGCACCACCACGATCACGTCGCCGGGCTCAGCCGTACTGGCGACGCGCAAGGCGGCAACGGCGGCCATCCCGCATGAGCCGCCCACCAAGAGGCCTTCTTCACGCGCCAAACGCCGGGTCATCTCGAACGACTCCGCGTCGGATACCGCGATGATCTCGTCGCAGATTTCCTGGGAGTAGGTGGTGGGCCAGAAGTCTTCGCCGACACCCTCCACGAGGTAAGGACGGCCGGTCCCGCCGGAGTAGACCGATCCCTCCGGGTCCGCCCCGATGATCTTCACCGCACCGTCGCTGACTTCTTTCAGATACTTACCCGTTCCGGTGATCGTGCCGCCGGTTCCTACTCCCGCCACGAAATGGGTGATCCGACCTTGCGTTTGATCCCAGACTTCCGGACCCGTCACCTCGTAGTGAGAACGAGGATTGTGCGGATTGGAATATTGATCGGGCTTCCAGCCCCCCGGAGTCTCCTGCGCCAGGCGGTCGCTGACCGAGTAGTACGAGCGGGGATCCTCCGGATCCACCGCCGTCGGGCAGACCACCACTTCGGCTCCGTACGCCCGGAGCACATTGCGCTTGTCCTCGCTGACTTTGTCCGGGCAGACGAAGATGCAGTGGTAGCCGCGCTNCTGGGCCACCATCGCCAGACCGACACCGGTGTTGCCGCTGGTCGGCTCAACGATGGTCCCGCCGGGCGTGAGCAGACCTTCCTCTTCAGCCGCATCAATCATCCGAACCGCAATGCGATCCTTGATCGAGCCGCCCGGATTCAGGTACTCAACTTTGGCCAAAACGATGGGGCCGTCCTTCGGCACGATGCCCTCGGTGACCTTGTTCAGGCGGACGAGAGGGGTATTTCCGATTAGCTCGATAACTGAATCCACGTATCGCACANAGCAAGTCTAGGCGGCCTACAGTAAACGCGTGTCGGCATGGCGCGTTCGCGGCGAAAGGGAGACATCACGTGGGCCGGGAGCAGTTGGAACGCGAGCTCGAGCGCCTCGCGAATCAGCTCGAGACGATGCCCGCATCACGCATCGACGAGGACGTGATCGACCGGGTTCACGCGACGGCAGAACAGATAATGGCGCTCACGCACGGCACGGATCGGCCCGATACGGCCGTTCTCCCCCGGGTCGAAGCCTCGGCGCTCGCCGCGCAACTCACCGTTGTGGTTCGCGACTACCGGGAAACAACAACAGCGGCNCCGGATGACGCCGCTGTTGCGCAGTGCTTGACGGACCTACGCAGGTCGCTGCCGTAGTCGCTCGGGTGGCTGCTAGTCGCGACCCGACAAGATTGCGAAGAGCCGCAGGAACTCCAGGTAGATCCACACCAGCGTGACGAGCAGGCCGAAGGACATCCGCCAGGACTCCCGCTCGGGCAGCCCCATGGCCACTCCTTGCTTGATGGCTTCGAAGTCGAGAACCAAGAAGAAGGCCGCGATTCCCACGCCCGCGAGGCAGATGATGATGCCCAGTCCGCCGACCCCGTAGAAGCCCCAGCCGCCGCCGACNCCGAAAATCGCGGCGACGAACGACGCCAAGGCGAGAACGATGTAAGAGACCGCAGCCACCATCAGGACCTGGGTAAACCGCTTGGTCACTTTGATGATTCCGGTGAGATACAGGGTCAACATGACACCGAACGTCGTCATCGTGGCCACGACCGCCTGGATGACAATGCCGCTGTCCCAACCATTCGAGACAGCGATGGAATTGTAAAAATTGCTGATGCCACCGAGCATCAAACCTTCAGCGACGGCGAAAACCATCATCAGCACAGGGGATACGCTCTTCTTCAGCGCATTGGCGAACCCGAGCACGATCGCAACGATGAAGATCGGGAACATCAACCCGGGTGCCGCGGTGATCACGTTCCAACCGATGAAGGCGAACAGCACCACCAATCCGAACATGATCGCGGACTTGACGACGACGTCGTTCAAGGTGACCCGAACCCCGCCACCGGCGGTGACCGCCTCGAATTCGGCNTCGGTGCTGGTCGGTGGCGTGCCGGATGCGTCAGGAGTCGCGGTGGATGGCGTAGACGGAGCGGTCGGCGTTGCCGTGGGGGCCTGGCCGGAGGCTTGCGTGTACGCCGATCGACCTTCGTCGTACGCGAATCCCGGGGCGTCGGCCTTCTCGTAGCGCGAGAGGACGGGGTTATTGGTCTGCATGGGGCAACGATAACCGACCGGTACCCAATCAACCAGGCGAACCTCGCAGGGGATGTGGACGGATACGGAACCGTTTGTGAAGCGCCGAGGACGCGGGTTGCCGAGCGTCGGTCTGCTGATAGCGAACTCNGCACGACTGCCGCCGCTCCCACTCGCCGTTCCTCCCGCGCATAGGTACCGTCAATGAGTGACCGAGCAGCAGCCCTACAGCGTCCTTCGTGCCAGCGACGGCTACGAATTGCGAGAATACCCCGCGTGCGCCGTCGCGGAAGTCACCGTCGAGGCCGACTTCGATAAGGCCGGGAGCATGGCTTTCCAGCCTCTGTTCACCTACATCAGCGGCAACAACCTCGGCCAGGTGTCCATCGACATGACGGCACCAGTAGTGCAGCGGGAAGGTGACGGAACCGAACCGCGAGCTTCCACCGGCCGCAGCGAGAAGCTCTCGATGACCGCACCGGTGTTGCAATCCTCCGGTGTCGCGGGCCGACAGGTGGTCGCGTTCGTCTTGCCCTCATCGGTGACGGCGGCTTCCGCACCTACCCCCGTCGACTACCGAGTAGTGATCCGCGAGATACCACTGAGCCTGACGGCCGCGACCCGCTACTCGGGGCGCTGGTCGCGTTCTGCCTACAACGAGCACCTGCAGCGGCTGCGATCCGCGCTCGAGCGAGACGGCCTCCGCGGCGTCAGCGAACCGCGCTTCGCACGTTTCGATCCCCCCATGAAGCCGTGGTTTCTTAGGCGGAACGAAGTTCACATCGACGTCGAGGACGCCGCCGTAGTCGGCGGATAAGCGCACGTCCTGCCATGGATAAAGGGACGCNGTGGTGCCCTCGATGGGATTCGAACCCATACTGTGCCGGGTTTAAGCCGGGTGTCTCTACCAGTTGGACTACGAGGGCGGACGACTCGNGCACCATGATTGCGCATGTGACNGCGNATTTCTGACCCCCTACCCTGGCGATTATGCGCAATGGGCCGGGCCTGGGGACGTGGGTTCTGCTGATCGTGCTCGGCGTCGGTTCGCTCGCCGCCGGATTCGGGGCGGGGTTGTGGTGGCAGGACCGCGACGTCTCCCCCAAGACCGCGCGCTGGGTTCTCACCCATTCGGCGCAATCGGCTCAACTCACGCCTGCGTCGGCGGGCTTGTTCACTCTGACGATGTCGCCGGCCGATGCCCAAGTCATCGCGGTTCGCCAAGACGACCCCGGTTCGAGTGAACTCATGCCCGCACGCCGATTGGAAAACGAATGGCAGACCATGTTCGGTGAGGAATCGATCACCGTGACGCTCTTGGTCCACGACGCGACCACCGATGCTGATCCGGACGCCGCATCGGCCGAAACCATCACGCTGCTCGCGGCCGAGCCCGTCGTCGACGGCGACATGGTCACCTATCCCGTGGAGGTCCTCGAGCCGACCTTCATCGCGCAAGACGGTGCGCTGCGTGCGTTCACCGAAGTGACGCTGGTGCTCCCCGAAGCCAAGTGGAGCGTCGCCGGCACTTCAGCGGACACTCTGTAGGGCGATCGGAGTCCGGGTTCGAGCGGACTCCGTGGCCGCGACCGCCAACGCGACGGGCGCGCGACCGTCCTCGATCGACACGGGGGATGGGCCTCCCTCGTTCAGATACGACCAGAACGCGCTCCACTCGTGCCGATACGCGGATTCGTATCTCTCCAAGAAGTGGTGGGGAACCACCGCCCCGTGGCTACCTTCCGCGTCGAGGACGACCGCCGCGTGGTCATGATGGTTCTCCGACGTCACCATTCCTTCAGAACCGAACACTTCCACCCGCTGGTCGTGCCCATAGGCCGCTTGGCGGCTGTTGTCGATGACGGTCATCGCGCCACTCTCGTGACGCATCCACACCACGGCCGTGTCGAAATCGCCCGCCTGTTCGATCTGCGGATCGATCAGCACAGCGCCGCGAGCGAATATCTCCTGGACGGGGGAATCAACGAGGAACCGGGCCATGTCAAAGTCATGGATGGTCATGTCCAGGAAAATGCCACCGCTGACGGATATGTAGTCCAGTGGCGGCGGCTGCGGATCTCGCGTGGTGATGCGTAACAGGTGCACATCCCCGACCCGCCCATCAACGACCGCCTGCTTGGTGGCCTGGTGTGTCGGATCGAATCGCTTATGGAAGCCGACCATAANGGGAATGTCGCTGTCGGTGACCGCTCGCACTGCACGGTCGACCTCGTCGAGGTCGAGGCTCACCGGTTTCTCACAGAAGACGGCGACACCTGCCTCAGCGGCAGCGCAGATGTAGTCCACGTGAGTCGTCGTGCTCGAGCAGATGGCGACGGCACGAAGGTTCGGTCGATCCCAAATATCGGGGATATCCACCGCGTGCGCTCCGACACGCTTTGCCAGATCGATCGCCCTGCTCGGCTCGACGTCCGCGAGAANGAGATCNACCATCGGAAGGGTTTCGGTGATCGNNCGTGCGTGAACANAGCCGATGCGACCGCATCCGATGATGGNTATTTCGCTCTTCATGGCGGAGGCGATGTCTNCTCTATTTGTCGTCTATTCGGAGCCGGGCGGTCAACGCATGGCCGAACATGAATTCCGCGTCGGCAATCGCTGCCGTGGTGGGAGCGACTTCCTTGCTCCCCACCTGGGTGACTTTCTGGAACGTCAGGGTCTTGAGGAACTTTCCGACCCATAGGCCACCGGTGTATCGAGCGGCGCCGCGAGTCGGCAGGACGTGGTTGGTTCCGATGGACTTGTCGGAGTACGCGACCGTCGATTCATGACCGAGGAACAGCGATCCGTAGTTCCTCAAGCGCTGGTGGAACCAGTCNGGATTCTTCGTTTGCACTTCGAGATGCTCGGGCGCGTACCGATCACTCACCTCGACTAGCTCGTCGTCGTTCTCGCACACCACAATGGTGCCGAAATCTCGCCATGCTGCTCCGGCGATCTCCTTGGTCGGCCAATCGCCTTCGAGCCACGCATCCACCTCGCGGGCTACCTGCCGTCCGAGATCCAACGAAGTCGTCATCAAAATCGCCGGACTGTTGGGGCCGTGCTCTGCCTGCCCGAGAAGATCGGCGGCAACGATCCGCGGATCGGCGGTCTCGTCAGCGATTACCGCAACTTCNGTCGGCCCCGCCAGGAGATCGATCCCGACAGTTCCGAACAACTGGCGTTTTGCTTCTGCGACATAGGCATTGCCGGCACCGACGATCATGTCGACCGGTTCGATGTCTTCGATTCCGAAGGCCAAGGCTGCGAGCGCTTGAACTCCGCCGAGGCACAAGACTTGATCGGCTCCACACCTATCGATCGTGTAGAGCTGAGGCAGGAAGATCCCCTGCGCATCCCGTGGAGGTGCCGTCGCCACCACGCGATCCACTCCGGCGACCTTCGGCGTTGTCACCGTCATGATGGACGAGGCGATAAGCGGATACACGCCGCCCGGGCTGTAGGACCCCACTGCTTCGACGGGAACATGGCGGTGGCCGAGCACCACCCCGGGCAGGGTTTCCACCTCGAGTTCGAGCATCGTCTCCAACTGACGTTGCGCGAACCTGCCTACCTGTTCCCGTGCCTTCTCGATGTGTTCTGCGAGCTCATCGTCGATGGACGCACGGGCCTTCTCGACTTCGGATCCATCTACGGTGAAGTGTGCCGGGCTCCACTGGTCGTACCGCTCGGAGAATCGTCGTACCGCGCTCTCTCCTTCGGCTTGNACCGACGACAAGATGTCGCTGACGGTGTCTTTCACCTCGCGGGTAACGGATTCTGACTGCGNGAGACCGCGNTTGAGAAATTCAGGCACTGGAGCCGGCTCCTTGTCTATTCGATGTCGGGGACCAGGGGGTTTCGGTCGTCATGTTCGGGTGCTCACGACTCGTCCGAAGCCAAGAGAGGGGACAGGTGGGCGACGCTGGCGCGTAGATCCGCCAATGGATCCGTCGATGAGTCGGGGGGCCGATCCTGTTCGATGGTGGCAGTCCCGGAAAACCCGATGGAAGACAGCGCCCNGATCACTCCGGGGAAATCGACGACTCCATCGCCGATCGGACAGAAGATCCCGGCCGCGATCGCTTGCCAGAAATCCCACCCTTCTTCTCGGGCTTGCGCAAGGACGAGCCCGTTGACGTCCTTGAAGTGCACGTGATCGATGCGGTCGGAGAAGTGATCGATCGCCGACACCGGGTCGATTCCGGCATAAGCCAAGTGCCCCGTATCCAGACACATCCCAATGCATTCGTGGTCCACGTCCGCGAACAGCGCCTCGACCTCGTCGAGGAATTCCACATTCGTGCCCGCGTGTTGGTGGAAGACCGCACGCAGGCCGTTCTCGCCGGCAATCGTGCCAATCTTCCTGACGCGTTCGAGGTATCTCCGCCGATGGGCGTCATCCATTCGCGTGGCTGTAGCTGACCGACCGGCGGTGGCAACCCGCGTATCGGTGGGTTGGTCGACGAGGATCAGAAAATCGCCGTTCAATTCCCGCACCAGGCCGCTGGTGCGTCGTGCAACGTCGAGCACTTCGTCTTCCCGTGCGTCATCGAAGACGGGTTGAAACATGAAGGTTCCCGCGGTGGATAGGCCGCGGGATTCGAGTTCTGGTCCGAGAATCTGCGGGTCTTCGGGCAAGTAGCCCACCGGACCCAATTCGAGAGTGTCGACACCGCTGGCCTCTATCTCNTCCAGCACCCGATTCCATGCAGGGTTATGTGGATTGTCGGCGAAATCGACTCCCCAGGTAGTCGGGGACGCGGCGAGACGGATGTGCGCAAGCGTCGTCATTTGGCCGTCCACCCTCCATCGACGAGGAGGCTCGTTCCGGTGGTGGAGCTCGCCAAATCGCTCGCTAGAAAAACGACGGCGTTGGCCACATCGTG
Organism: Rubrivirga sp.; assembly: GCA_002729215.1. Classification (GTDB taxonomy): domain Bacteria; phylum Actinomycetota; class Actinomycetes; order S36-B12; family S36-B12; genus S36-B12. The sequence continues at coordinate 2,407 of PBTV01000009.1, read as the reverse complement.
TGTAGTCGCCATGCGTCCTTGAGGAATGCTCGACATCACGTACTCGCGCTGCTCCGGGGCAGCGAGGTACTGCGCCGTCAACTCCGTCTCGACGAACGTCGGAGCGACCGCGTTGACCCGCCATCCCTCAGCAGCCAGTTCGACCGCCATCGCCTTCGTCATGCCTTCGANGGCATGTTTGCTCGCGCAATAGGCGACGCGATGGTGCGCACCGACGTGGCCCATCTGGGATGTGATGTTGATGATGCACCCCGACGACGCGGTAGCGCGACGGGCCCGAACGAAAGCGCGCGACGCCCAGAAGACGCCGGAAACATTCGCTTCCATCAATGCGTCGTAGTCCGCTTCGGGGATGTCGGTGAAGGGTCCTGGTGAGTTCATGCCCGCAGCATTCACGAGTGTGGATGCATCCGCCCATCCGTCGATGGCGTTGGTCACTGCAGGACGATCACGAAGATCGACAACAGCTGTTTCGACGCTCGCAGCGACGTCTCGCACATCCGCAGCGATTCTCGCCAACCGCTCCGAGTCGCGGCCGATCATCCGAAGACCGGCGCCTCGTTCTGCGAATTGCTCACAGATGGCCGCGCCTATGCCACCGNTGGCGCCGACGACGATCGCCACCTGGCCCGCAAACCACTGCTCCCGATCGCGCACGTCCACTGCTTTCCGCTCTACTACTCCCGACGAGGCGCGGGGCGCGACTGCGCCCCGCGANGTGATCGTATCGGCCATCCACGTTGCTATTTGGGCTCTTGGCTTTCCTTCAGGCAGCGTCGAGCCTCAATGAAGACCCCATCGAGCATGTCTGCGGTCAATCGTCCGGTGAAGGTGTTCTGCTGACTTGGGTGGTAACTGCCGATNACCCTGATCGCTGCCGGGTCGGCAACCGAAAAGGACGAGCCGTGACCGAAGGCAGGTCGAGGACGAGGGATCGCGCAGCCGGCGTGGGTAAGTGCGTCGATCGTGGCCTGCCACGCGATGCCACCGAGCGCGACGACGGCGCGAAGGTCGGGAAGTAGTAGTTCTGCTTCTCGCCGCAACCACTGGCGGCAGGTGTGCTTCTCCGCGGTTGTTGGCTTGTTGTCGGGNGGCGCGCAGTGCACGGCCGCGGTGATACGCACCTCTGCCAGTTGCTGTCCGTCGTCTCGATGCGTNGAGGTCGGCTGCGATGCCAGGCCCGTCCTGTGCAAGGAGGCATAAAGCCAATCTCCGCTGCGATCTCCGGTGAACATCCGGCCCGTGCGATTGGCGCCGTGGGCACCTGGCGCGAGGCCGACGATCCAGATCCGAGGTCGCATCGAGCCGAATCCCGGCACCGGGCCGCCCCAGTAGACCTCATCGCGATAGGCGGCTCGCTTCTCGTGTGCTACTTNCGTGCACCACTCGCGCAGCCGGGGACATTCACCGCAATCGATGACCTCTTTATCGAGCTCCTCGATCGAGGTGACCGACTCGATTCGACTAGCGAAGGTGCGAGTCAAGGAAATCGATACTGCGTTGCCAGGCGAGCGCAGCGTTGTCGGCCTGATAGACATCCGGACGGTCGTCGTTGAAGAAGGCATGCACTGAGTTCGGGTAGTCGACGACGGTTACCTCGCCACCAGCAGCGAGGATCGCTGCGGAATATTCCGCGATGCGAGGGCCGGCGTGGGCTTCGTCGGACTCCGCCTTATGCACCAGGGCAGCCTTACCGGCGTAGGCATCCCACTGAGGCTGGTAATCCGGCCACGGCATGGCTGGATAGAACGCGACCGCCGACGAAACATTGCCGACAGTGGGGGCGAGCAGCGACAGCCCGCCACCCATACAGAAACCGATGGAGCCGACGCTCGAACCCACGACCTCCGCGCGGGAGAGCAAATAGTCAGCCCCCGCNGCAAGGTCGGCNGCCGCCGCGTCGACCTGCAGCCCCATCATCAGTTTCTCCGCCTCGTCGGGTTCGGTGGTTTCGATCCCGCGGTAGTGGTCCACGGCCATGGCGACGAAACCCGCCTCGGCCAGACGCTCCACAACCGATCGGATGTGGGGAACCAACCCCCACCATTCCTGAACCACGAGCACCCCCGGGCCGCGGCCACCGTCCGGAACGGCAAGGAACCCTTCGACCGGTGCCCCACTCACGTCCATCGAAACAACGGTCATGATGTCCTCCTCATCAACAGTCGGCGATATGTCGTGGCTTTGCGTCGGCGATAGGCGTGCACGCGCATGGATTACCGAGGCGGCCAAGCAGCGTCGATAGCCGCGAGGGTGTCCGCTGTCGATTTCTGGTCGGCAAACCAGGCGGTCATCTGCCCGGGTAGCGCTCCCGCTCCTACAACGGCCGGCATGAGGTCAGATGCATCGAGGCGCACCGTGCTCTTCGGATCCGTTAGATACCCCGCGGTCATCTGCTCGATCGAAT
>PBTV01000008.1 GCA_002729215.1 Rubrivirga sp. | reverse complement strand
CAGAGCCCACCACCGAGCCAGAGCCCACCACCGAGCCAGAGCCCACCACCGAGCCAGAGCCCACCACCGAGCCAGAGCCCACCACCGAGCCAACATCGAATTCGAATCAAGGCGGCGAGGCCGATTCGTCGAAAGCGCCGGGCGCTCCCGTGTCGGCCGAAACGCCTCTGACAGATTCCGTAGCGACGAATGCGAGCAGTTCCTTTGTGCCCTGGGCCTTGGCGATCGTTGGTGCCGCGCTCCTTGCGGCGCTTGTGGCAGGCGTCATTTGGTCCTTACGTAGGCAAACAAGTCAAGATGAGACGTTGACCGTCCCGGAGCCTGAATCGGCAATGAACCCGAGTGTTTCTGAACCAATAGGCGGGAGTGTCGCCCCCCGTGACGTCAATCAACTTGAGTGGTCTGATCTGAGCGATACTGATCGCCTTGCCTTTGAAAACGCAGCCAAGAAGTTAGGATTTAGCTAATGACAGGTGTGTAAGTGCGTGAGATCAACGCGGAGAATCTGTAGTCCACCGCCGACTTTGACTGCACTTGGACTTAAAGGTCTGCGACGTGACAGGACCGAGGGTTTGGGTACGAAGGTGTAACGTCAAGGTTCTTAAAGTTGGAGTTTAGTTCACAAGCAAGAATATGCGAGGAGGCCATCNGCATGGGGTTCGGTGACGCAGTACGCACCTGTTGGAAGAAGTACGGTGATTTCGACGGACGGGCCGTCCGCTCAGAGTTCTGGTGGTGGGTGCTTTTTATGGTGCTGGTGCAGTTCGCAGCGGCGATCGTCTTGACCATCGTCTTGATCATCTTCCAGAATGTGGGATTCTTGCAATGGCTTTCGGTCTTGATCTTCATGGTGATCGTGCTCGCGTTCATCCTGCCGTCCATCGCGGTCTCCGTGCGGCGCCTTCACGACCGAGACCTGTCGGGCTGGTTTTACTTGCTCGGGTTCGTTCCTTTCGGGGGCCTCGTACTGTTCATCTTCTACGTCCTGCCGGGAACACCGGGCCCCAATCGCTACGACGTGTAGCAGNGNCTGGGGCTCATGGGCTGTCGCTAGCGGGCTGTCGCTAGTTCGACCGCCANTCCACTCAGGACAGCTGTTCCCGCAAGGGCATCGATGGCCTCGACATCGACAAGGGCATTGACGTTGGCCTCGGCCCATCCATGCGGAATACACAGGCATCCCGGTGCGATGTCATCTCTGACCGCGGCGGGGAGAGTGACGGAACCTGTCGCACTGGACACCGTGACGTCCGCACCGTCGAGCACACCGAGATCTGAGGCGTCATCAGGGTGAATGAGCACGGTGGGAATGTTGGATCCGCCGGTGAGGGTAGGCAGACCTTTCATCCATGAGTTGTTGCTGCGCAAGTGACGCCGGCCTACCAGGGTGAATCGCGGCGGAGCNCTGTCGCTGGTGAGCAGGTGTGACGCGCTGGCGAGTGCTTCCAGCAGCACGGGCGGCGCAACATCGATGCGTCCGGACGGGGTCCGCAGGACTTCGGGAAGGCGAGGTTGCAGCGGCCCGAGATCGATTCCGTGGGGGGTGTCGATGAGATGCTGCAGGGTCAGCCCATCGGGGTATGCACCGAACCCGTCACCGTAGGGACCCGACCGGATCCGCAGGTCCAGGATTCGGTCCACCCCACTGCGGTGCGCGACCGCCTCNAGTAGTTCCTCCGGCGCTCGCCCGTGCGCTCGAGAAGCCGCATCGTTACCTGCCTGGGCGGCCACGGTGTAGGCGATCAGGTCATCGATCTGCGCCGCGGTCGGCTCCTCGCCGGAGACAATCCCGGCTGCGATGGCAGCCAGTTGGGCGACCACCTCGGTTTCGTCCTTCTCGCCTTCCGGGATAGGCAGGAGTGCGGGTGAGTAACGAGCCTGATTACGCACTGCCAGGTTATTAAAGACGACATCGTGCTGGGGTCGGGTCAGCGGTGATGCCACGGGGAGGATCACGTCGGCGAGCTGGCTGGTAGCGGTGATGTAGGGATCGACGCTGACCAGTAGATCGAGCTGGCCGAATGCGGCGGTCAGTCGATCTTGGTTGGGGGTCGACACGATCGGATTGCCGCCGATGACGAAGACGGCACGTATGTGCTCTCCTGTCTTCGGATACGGAGTGTCGATCTCTTCAGCCAGAGCGGATGCGGGGAACTCCCCGAGAGCACTGGGAAGCTCGCGTACTCGAGTGCGCCGTCGACCAGGAATCTGCACACCGTGCCCGGTGCCGGGTGTTCCCTCCGTGGAGGGACCGCCNGCAACGGGGAGNGNGAACATCACGCCGCCGGGTCGATCCANCGAGCCGATCGCAATGTTGATGATGTCGATCAGCCACGAGGCCAGGGTGGCCATTGGCGTGACTTCACCATCGTTTGTGAGCCCCGAGGTGGTGGTGCCCATACGCCCGTACACGGCAGCGCTGGGAGCATCCAACAGTTCCTGCGCGATACGCCGCGTCACGGCTGCATCGATACCGGTGAAGACCGCGGTGGCTTCNGGTGAGAAGTCGGCAAGACCCGANGTGACCTGATCCCACTGGGCAGAATCGATCCATGGTTCGGCNGCGGCTAGGCGCGTGTGTTGGGTGACGAGATGTGCCANGGATGCCAGCCACNGGGCNTCGGTNCCGGGNCGAATGGGCAGGTGCTCGTCGCTTGCCGCCGCCGTNCGCGTGCGCACGGGATCGACCACCACGACGCGTCCCTTGCGTCGTCGAAGCTCCCGGAGCCGTCCCNGAAAATCCGCTGCCGTCATCATNGAGCCGTTCGAGACCAGNGGATTTGCTCCAAGGATGAGGAAGTAGTCGGTGCGGTCGATATCGGGAACCGGAACCGACAGTGCCGTGCCGTACATCAACGCGCACGCCACCTGTTTGGGCATTTGATCGACGGTGCTCGCGGAGAATCGTTGNGTGGTGCCGAGCGCCTTGATGAGCGCGGGTAGGTAGAAGGCCCCCGACAAGTTATGGACATTGGGGTTGCCCAAGAACAAACCGACCGAGGATGGACCGTGGTCCCGCAGGATGGGGCCCAGGCGCTCGCGGATCAGGTCGAAAGCTTCGTCCCAGGTGGATGGGGCCAGTGTCCCGTCCACCTGACGAATCATCGGTTGGGTGAGCCGATGGGGGTCGGCNTGGAGTTCACCGAGCGCCACGCCTTTCGGGCAAATGTAGCCGCGACTGAACACGTCTTCGGAATCGCCACGGATGTCCGTGACCTGGTCGCCGTCGATCGTCATGGTCAGTCCGCAGGTGGCCTCACACAGGGGGCAGACTCGAAGCGCCATGGCGACACACTGCCAGGCATGGCGCGGTCTCGCAGCGAAAAGACGAAGCCCCCGNGTGTAGGCGGGGGCTTCGTTCGGGGCTGGGAAAGGGCAGCGCCCTACGTGTTGTTGTCTGACGACGTTATCTGGTCAGCGTTCGTTGTCGCCATCCCTGGATGGTGCAAGACGCCTCCGTGCGCGTTGACGATGACGTCCTGCTCCTCATACTCGTGCAAGGGCGCTTCGACGGCCGCCTGGTCTCCCACGTGATGCTGGCCGGCCTCGATTTCTGCGGCCGTGGGGCGCGGGATATTGTCGCCGTAGAAGAACGCGGACAGGCGGTGCTGGAGACTGTGAACAAGGTAGCGCGGGTTGCGCACTCCGTCGGTGTCGGACTTCTCCGGAGCGGGAAGCACCGCAGTATCGGGCTTGGAACTGATGACAGCCAGTTCCTTCTCGTTCAACGGCTGGTGGACTTCCACGAACTCTCCATGAGGAAGACGCAAGATCCGCCCAGATTCGTAGCCGTGAAGCAGCTTGTCCCGGTCGCGTCTTTGCAGGCTGAGACATGTCCTCTTGGTGATGATGAACGCGAGNGGGGGAGCGACGATCAGAAGCACCCGAAGGGTCCACGAGATCGCGTTGATACTGAGGTCAAAAGTCGTCGCGACCAGATCGTTTCCTCCGGCAAACCAGAGGATTCCATAAAACACGATGGCCATGACGCCGATTCCCGTCCGCACCGGTGCGTTTCGGGGACGGTCCAGCAGATTGTGTTCGCGCTTGTCGCCGGTGGCCCACGCTTCCAGGAAGGGGTAGAAGGCCAGTCCGGTGAACAAGATCCCGGGGATCACTACGGAAGGAATGAACACATTCCATGAAATGGTGAACCCAGCGATGACCGTTTCCCAGTTCGGCATGAGACGAAGTGCGCCGTCAAGCCAGCCGATGTACCAGTCGGGCTGGGTTCCGGCAGTCACCTGGTCGGGCGTGTAGGGACCAAAGATCCAGATCGGGTTGATGTTTACCAGGCCGCTCAATAGGGCCACGATTCCGAAGACGATGAAGAAGAAGCCGCCCGCCTTCGCCATGTAGATGGGAAGCAGTGGGTATCCGACCACGTTGTTGTTGGTGCGGCCCGGTCCGGGGAATTGCGTGTGCTTTTGGGTCCACACCATGATCAAGTGGACGGTGATCAGAGCCAAGATCAGTCCGGGAACGAGCAGGATGTGCGCGGAGTACAACCGGGAAATGATTTCTCCGCCGGGATACTCACCCCCGAAGACGAAGAATGTGAGCCAGGTGCCGACTAATGGTATCGACTGCAAAATGCCGCGAATGATCTGCAGACCGGTCCCCGAGAGCAGGTCATCAGGTAGCGAATAGCCGGTGAAGCCGGCGGCGAGGGCGAGAGTGGTCAGAGCCACTCCGACAATCCAGTTCAACTCACGGGGCTTGCGGAACGCCCCGGTGAAGAAGACGCGGAACATGTGCACGGCAACGGCAGCCACGAAGATGAGAGCGGACCAGTGATGCATCTGTCGGATTAGCAGGCCACCGCGGATGTCGAAACTGATGTTCAGCGTGGACGCGTACGCCTCGGACATGTAGATGCCGTTGAGAGGTACGTAGGAACCGTCGTAGATGACCTCGGCCATGCTGGGCTTGTAGAACAGAGTGAGGTAGGTGCCGGTGATTAGGACCACGATGAAGGAGTAGAGGGCGATCTCACCCAGCATGAAGGACCAGTGCTCGGGGAAAACCTTCGACAGGCTGCGCGAAAGGAACTTGTTGCTGCCGAGGCGCTGATCGACAAACGTGGCGCCAGTGGCGCCGACCTTCTCCACGGGGTGAGCCGTGGGGTTGGTGGTACTCATCCTCGCTCCCAGAAGCTAGGTCCGACAGGTTCTTGGAAATCCGATCGTGCTACCAGNAATCCTTCCTCATCCAGGCGAATCGGCAACTGCGGCATGCGCCGGGCGGCCGGTCCGAAGATCACGTCGCCGGAATCAGCAAGATCGAAGGTCGACTGGTGGCAGGGGCATAGCAGGTGGTGCGTGCGGTGCTCATATAGGGCGATGGGGCAGCCCACGTGGGTGCAGATCTTGGAGTAGGCCAAGATCCCCTGGTAATCCCACCCTTCCCCCTGCTGGGAGCGGATCTCCTCTGGATCCATGCGCACCAGGATGACGGCTGCCTTACCCCGGTCACGCATGTTCGCGACGGGGTCTTTCTTGAGGTCCTTGATCGACAGCGGCAGGGCTGAAACCAGGCCACCCACGGGAATCTCCTCCGGTCGGATGCCTTGCACGTTCTCGCCAGTGTCATGGCCGATGTCGGGAACGATCCGCATGCCGTCGTTCCACGACGTGGAGGACAGCATCTCGACGGGGTTCTCGCCGGGCTCTGACTGCCACAGGTCGCGGAGCATGACGATCAGCGGAATGGGGAACAGCGCCATGGCTCCGAGCAGTGAGCGTCGGATGATCTTGTAGCGCGCGAAGCCGGACTCCTCTTTCCCGCGCTCGTAATTTCCGGCCGCCTCGGTTTCCTCACTTGTGGACGATTCCATGCTGTGGCGCTCTTGGACGACCTCGACGTCCGGCATCAGTTTCTTGGCCCACTGGATCGCCCCGGCACCAATGAAGAAGATGGCGCCACCGAAGGTCAGCCCAAGAACCAGGTTGCTGGCGCCAATCTCACCGAGAACCGGCACGTACACGACGGCGGTGACGTCGATGGTGACGTACGCGATCACGAATACGACGACGAGGATCATCGACAGGGCGAACATGCTTGCGACCTGTCGCTCCGCTCGGCGGGCGGCCTTGGGATCGGTGTCCGTCACGCGCGGCTTGTGCTCGATGGGGGCCACAGGCAGGTAACCGGGCTTGACCGTGCCGTCNCCGCTGTGCTCGGGTTGCGCGGGAAGCTTCGCGTCGATGTCGTCGCTCATCGTGCCTTGATTCCAATCCATACGGCCGCGGCGATCAGGGCNGCGAACACGACGGTCCACATGAACAAACCTTCGACGACCGGACCGAGTCGGCCCAGGGACATGCCTCCGGGGCTGGACGCTTCCTGGAGCGAGTCGATGTAAGCGAGGATCTGCTGCTTCTCCTCGACCGGAAGGGTTTCGTCAGAGAAGACGGGCATGTTCTGCGGGCCCGATAACATAGCCTCGTAGATCTCCTGCGGGGTTGCATCCATCAGGCTCGGTGCGTACTTACCCTGGGTCAGGGCACCACCACCACCAGCTGCCTGGTGGCATTGAGCGCAGTTGATGCGGAACAGGACGCCACCTTCGGCCACGTCGGCGTCGGCGAAGTCAAGTTGCTCAGCACTGGGGATCGCGGGGCCGGGAGCCAGAGACGCCACCCACGCGGACATAGCAGCGATCTGCTCGTCGGTGTANATGACTTCCTTGCTCGGCGCCTGCGCACCCGGTGCAGCCATCGGCATGCGGCCGGTGGCGACCTGGAAGTGAACTGATGCGGCACCTACGCCGATCAGTGAAGGACCGTTGGCCGACCCCTGAGCGTCAACTCCATGGCAGGAAGAGCAACCTTCGAGGAACAGGCGTTTGCCTTCCTCGACCTGCGTCTGCGAACCCATCGCAGCCTCCGCAGGAGCTGTGGTGCTGACCGCGGCGTAACCACCCCCGACGACAAGCAACGCGAATNCGAGTAGTGCCGCGACTACCCAGGGTTTCCGCCGACGACTTGACAGGAACTTCACGGGTGCTGACCTCTCCTTTTCGATGGATCGATTCGGTTACTGCAGGACGTAGATCATGAAGAACAGGGCAATCCACACCACATCGACGAAGTGCCAGTAGTAGGACGTGACGATGGCGCGCGTGGCTTGATCGTGGGTGAAGCGTTTCGCCACGTAGGTCGTGGCGAGAACGAAGAGGAACGCGATCAGGCCGCCGGTCACGTGCAAACCATGGAAGCCGGTGGTGAGGTAGAACGCGGATCCGTAGGCACTCGAGGACAGGGTCAGGCCCTCGTGCACTAACTCGGCGTATTCCCACACCTGCCCGCCGATAAAGACCGAGCCCATCAAGAACGTGATGATGAACCAGCGCCGCAGGCCCTTGACGTCGCCGCGNTCGGCGGCAAACACGCCGAGCTGGCAGGTGACGCTGGACAGGACCAGGATCGTGGTGTTGATGCTGGCGAACGGAACGTTGAGCAGTTCCGTCTCCGCGGCCCACAACTCGGGGTTGACCGCGCGGAGCGTGAAATACATGGCGAACAGGGCCGCGAAAAACATGAGCTCGCTCGAGAGCCACACGATCGTTCCGATCGAAACCAGGTTCGGCCGGTTGGCCGGAGCATGGCTGTATGCCGNGGGAATCGAGGTTGTGTTGGCCACAGGNGAATTCTGTCATGGCCCCCTGGATTGAGCCTGGCCGGTAGGCATGATTTTCGAGCGATGTTCGCCACATTTGCCCCCGGTCTAGACTGAGGTCGTGGCAATGGAGATTCCCNCGANTGTGACCGATGGCGGCCACGGCTCCAGCGAAGCCTCACCGCCCCCGTCCCACGACCCGCAGGTCGAGGTCGAACCCTTGAAAGTTCTGGTCTACAGCGATGACCGGGGAGTCCGACAGCAGGTGCTGTCCAGCCTTGGGCGTCGGCCTGATCAGGGCCTACCGCCGGTCTCCTACGTCGAATGTGCCACCGAGCCAATGGTGTTCGCCCAGGTGGACGCGCAGCGATTCGACCTCGTGATTCTGGACGGCGAGGCCACTCCCGCTGGCGGTATGGGGATCGCGCGACAACTCAAGGACGAGATCTACCAATGCCCGCCGATCCTGGTGCTGATCGGGCGGCCCCAGGACGGGTGGCTGGCCACCTGGTCCAGGGCAGATGCGGTGGTGTCCCATCCGCTGGACCCTCGAACACTCGCCAAGGCGGCAGCCGAATTGCTCAAGCGACGTATCGCCCTGCCCTCCTAGGGATCCGGTCGCGACCGCTAAGCCTTCAGTGAAGATGACCGATTCTGCGTGGACGTGGCCGACCGTGCTTGCCGCGGCGATGTCCGAGACGTCCGTGCCCCCTGACGGTGTGGCGTGGGCGATGGATCGCATCCTCGACGATCAAGCGACCTCGGCTCAGATCGCGGCCTTTGTCACGGCGCTGCGCGTGCGCGGTGAATCACCCGAACACGTGCGCGCCCTGGTCGACTCGATGATGGAGAGGGCGGTGCTCATCGACCCCGAGCAGCGTCCGAGCGTGGTCGTCGATGTTGTCGGCACCGGCGGTGACGGGTCGAATTCGGTGAACATCTCAACGATGACTGCGCTGGTGGTGGCAGCGGCGGGAGCGCCGGTCATTAAGCACGGCAACCGGGCCGCGTCCAGCGCGACCGGATCTGCTGATGCGCTCGAGGCTCTCGGGGTGCGCATCGAATTGAGTGGGGCCGCGGTTGCCGCCTGCACTCGGGAGGTCGGTATCGGGTTCTGTTTCGCTCCCGCTTTTCACCCGGCCTTGAGATTCGCGGGCCCTACTCGCAGAGAACTCGGAGTGCCCACGGTGTTCAACGTCGCCGGACCGCTGGCCAACCCGGCGCGCCCCGAAGCAATGCTCGTGGGGTGCGCGAGAGCCGAATCGGCTCCGGTGATGGCGCAGGTCCTGGCCGATCGAGGCGTATCGGTGATCGTCGTTCGAGGCGATGACGGTCTCGATGAAATCTCCACAACGACAACGACGCGGGCGTGGGATGCTACGGGTGCCGAACTGCAGGACGTTGTCCTCGACCCACGCGAGTGGGGTATTACGCGGGTTGATGCTTCACTCTTGGTGGGTGGGTCGGCGGAGAGGAACGTGGAACTTCTCGAGGCCAGCTTGCGCCCGGGTGAGGCGAGCGGCGGCGCGGAAGACGCTCCTCGGGTGGCGGCGATCCGCGACGCGGTTGCGGTGAACGCTGCGGCTGCTCTGGTTGCGTTCGACGCCGCAGTGAATCACGGCGCCGACACCGAGTCGCTGAGCGAGCGCATCGGATCAGCGATACCGCGGGCTCGCGCGGTTCTGGAATCCGGAGATGCGTGGGCGTTGGTCTCTCGATGGGCCGATGCCAGCAATCGCGTGGCCGACGCGGAAGATAACTAGCTTGCGTCCGAGAGACGCAGCCGACTCACGGTCGTGACTCCCGGTGCGGGACCGACGGGGCGTCCTTGTTGACCCGAGGTGCGCGAGGACGTCGAATGGTCCGCGCGTGCTTCATCAGTGGAGAACATGCGTGATCCGGCATAGGACGGCCAGGCCATGGGTGTCTCGATGTTGATCAATCGCACGTCGGGAGATTCCAGCCATCGAGCGAGCAGCGACATTTCCTCGACGGTCGTCGACGTTGACCCCACCGCTCGGTCTTCCGCGGTCGTGACGGCGGCTCGGGCGCACGCACGCGCATCGTCCGAGCTGGACGCATGAGTTGCGGCCACGAGTCGGCCCCGATCGATAACGTGAATATCCCAACCTGCTTGGCCATCGGGCGCTGCGGCCACGACCCTTCCGGCGTCGCGCAGAGCACTCAGTCGGTGGAAGCGTTCGCTGACACCGACCAGCACCGACATCTGATCGCGAAGATTGGCTGCCTCTTCGAATTGTTCTGCGTGCGCGTACGACGTCATGCGGGTATGCCCAGCCTCGATGAGTTCGGCCAGATCCCCGGCCAAGATGCGCTGCACCCGCCGAACGGAATCGGCGTAGGCGTCCCGGTCCCCGTCGCGGGTGCACGGGGCCGCACACGACCCAAGGTGACCGCGCAAACATTGGGGTGATGTGGCAGCGGGAGTGCGGGCAAGTCGCGGCGTACACGTGCGCAGCCCCGTTTCGCTCGACAGGAATTCGGCTGCGGCGCGAGCGACGCCCTGCGACGTGAACGGGCCCCAACCGGAGTCGGGGAAAGCTTCCGCCGTTGCCCGAACGGAGACCAACCGCGGTGCCGGCTCGTCGCTGAGCTGCAACCACCAAGTGGTCGAGGCCCGACGCGACTTGCGGTTATACCGCGGTTGGTGGACGCAAATCGCGCGCAGTTCGCGGATCCGGGCTTCCAGCGCCGTCGAACACGGGACTGCCTCCACCCGCTTTGCGATGCCGATCATCTCCGTNATGCGGGCGCGTTGTTCGGCAGCGGAGAAGTAGCTGCGAACACGAGAACGCACGTTGCGGGACGTTCCGATGTACAGCGGTGCGCCTTGAGCGTCGACGAACGTATACACGCCCGGCCCAGTGGGAAGATCGTCCGCGAGATGGCGTTTCGCGCGCTGCTCGGTCGATACCCGCGAGACGAATGCCCGCAGGTCCGACCAGGTGACCACACCGAAAGACCCGACGCGTTCGAACAAGCGGTGCAGCACGTGCGTGGTGGCGCGGGCATCGGCGAGTGCCCGATGAACGGGTGTGACGGGCGAGTCGAAGTACTGGGCGAGCGTGGCCAATTTGCAGTTGCGCACTTCGCCCGGGTGCAGCGCCACGCGCGCGAGCCGAGCGGTATCCAACGACCGTCCCGGAAACCACGACAGATTGTGGCGTGCGCATGCGGCTTTGAGGAACCCGAGATCGTAGGGAGCGTTGTGGGCAACGAGGATCGCGTCACCGGCGAACTCGCCGAAGGACGCCACAGCACCGGCCACCGATGGTGCATCGCGCAGCATGCCGGGCGTTATGCCCGTCATCGCCTGAATGTGGGCGGGGATGTTTCGGTCGGGGTCGACCAGGGTGGCGAACTCTCCCAGGGTTTGGCCGCCGCGGACTTTGACGGCTCCGATCTCTGTGATGCCGGCTTCGGTCGCTGGGCCGCCGGTTGTCTCGAGATCGACGATGACGAACGTCACCGACGCCAACGGNTCCTCAGCGGCCAACTCATCCAACGTCAGCTGGCCGGTAGTCATCATTCCCTCGGTGATCGACATCTCTACGCACGTTAGGCCGCCGGTGTGACATCGCCCGGTAGATTCGCTGCCATGGCTGTTTCCCTACCCGACGAGTCCTCGCGTCTTCGCTGTGGGCACTGCGGCAATCTGACGCGCTTCGACGTCACGAGGACGGTCCGATCCCGGGAGTACTGGCACGCGTCTTTGTCGGGTGAGGTGGCCGTTGAAGAGCATGAGGTGCTGGCGGAGCAGGTCGAGGCGGTGACCTGCCGTTGGTGTTCGGCGAGCGATCACGTCGAGGTGGTGTCCCGGCCCGAGTTCGGTGGGCCGAGCCAGGAGACCCCCGGAGATGGCGGCGTTTGATCCTCGGCGACCAGAGCCGATCAGCAGGGCAGTGTCAGACCCCGCGTCTAGCGTGCCGGCATGGTCATTGATTGCGACTCCTGCCAGGTAGCGGGCCCAGCCTGCGACGATTGCGTGGTCACCGTTCTGCTGGGCACCCCGGATCCCCGTCTCAGCCCCGTGCCACTCGCGGGTGACCACGCCCGAGCCATTGGTGTTCTGGCCGATTCCGGCCTTGTGCCGCCGCTACGACTCGTCCCAGGGGAGCGCCAGGCCGGGTGAGATGTTTCTAGGACATATCTAGGACACCCGTCATGCGCGTCGTCACCATTCTGTTACCTTGAGGCAACCAAGGTCCTGCGGGGCCCGTCCCAAAGTGGACAGCAGCTTGCCGGAACCGATCCACTTCCCCGGCGACGACCAAACGAGACGCTCACGAGGAGGCCACACGTGCGGATGAGGCGGAGTGCCCGTTCCACGGGTGTCCTGCTGGCCCTCGGTGGTCTGGTGATGTCGGGGGTACTGGTGACTCCGGCCCATGCTGCACCTGATCTTGAGCAGGTCCGCATGAAGGTGATGGACCTGGAGTCCAAAGCCGAGTCTGCGACCGAGCGGTTCAACGAATCTCGCAACGAACTCCAGGAAGTGCGTCGGCAGCTNGATGCCCTGAAGGCCAAGGTCAAGCGGGAGCGTCGTGAGATGCGCGAGATCTTGGGTGCGGTGGACGACCTCGCCNGGGCGGCGTACACCTCNGGGGGCNTGGACACCTCGCTGCAGTTGCTCCTGAGCGAGGACCCGAACGAATTCCTTGCCCAGGCGGCGGCCCTGGATGCAGTGCAGCGTGGCCAGGCGTCCGCCCTGCGCAAGACCGCCACCGCGCGTCTGCGGCTCGCCCAGTCGGAAGCCGCTGTCTTGGACAAGGAGGCACGGGCCAAGGACCTTCGCGATCGCATGAAGGAATCCAAGGGAGAGGCGAACGACCGCCTGGCCGAAGCCGAGCGCATCCTGGCGAACCTGGAGGAGAAGGAACGTCAGCGCCTCGCGCAATTGGCGCGTGAGGAGCGGGAAGCTGCCCGCGCCGCAGCAGTGGCAGCACAGGCTGAGCTCAACAGTTCCTCGAGCGCCGGCGGTGGATTCACCGGAAGTGGTCGAGCNGCGAAAGCGGTGATGTACGCGCTCTCACAAGTCGGTGACCGCTACGTCGCTGCGGCCGCAGGACCCAACTCTTTCGACTGCTCCGGTCTGACGATGACGGCGTGGCGACAGGCCGGTGTCTCACTGCCGCACTACAGCCGCTCGCAGTACTCGGTCACGCGTCGAGTGCCTCTGAGCCAAGCCCAGCCCGGAGACCTGGTGTTCTACTTCGGGCGCGGAACGCACCACGTCGGTATGTACATCGGGAGCGGCAAGATGGTGCACGCCGCGAACCCGCGCACGGGCGTCGTCGTCTCGAACATCCTCGGACCGTGGTACTCGTCCCGGTTCAGCGGTATCGGACGCGTCGTCGGCTAACGCTCGCGACGTACGCCGGCGACGCGCATCAGGCGCCGGGTCGGCTCAGGCGTAGATCCCCTCGATCTGCGCCTCGTACTCCTTCTGGACCACGCCCCGCTTCAGTTTCATCGAGGGTGTCATCTGGCCCGCCTCTTCGGTCCACTCATCGGGGACGAGGACCCACTTCTTGATCGCTTCGGCGTTGGACACGACCTTGTTGGCCTCATCGACTGCACCCTGAATCTCGGCGAGAGCTTCTGCGTCTTCCATGAGGTCCGCCGGGGTCAGACTTTCGTCCTTCCCCGCCACCTTCAGCCACATGGGAAGCGCCTCGGGGTCGAGCGTCACGATGGCCGCCACGAAGGGCTTCTCATCACCGACCACAATGCACTGGCTCACCAGTGCATGGCTGCGCAGACGATCCTCTAGAACCGCCGGAGCGACGTTCTTGCCGCCGGCCGTCACGATGAGCTCCTTCTTTCGGCCGGTGATTCGAACGAAGCCACGATCATCGATCTCGCCGATGTCGCCGGAGTGGAACCAGCCGTCCGGCTCGAGCACCTCGGCCGTGGCGGTCGGGTTGTTCCAGTAGCCGACGAAGATCTGCCCTCCGGCCAACAGCAATTCGCCGTCCTCGGCCACTTTGACGCTGGCACCTGGGAATGGCTGGCCAACCGCTCCGACCTCGATCGAGCCCGGTCGCGAGATNGTGGTCGCTGCCGATGTCTCGGTCAGGCCGTANCCCTCGAGCACTGTGATGCCGATACCGCGGAAGAAGTGACCGAGTCGAGNTCCCAGGGGGGCACCACCGGAGACAGCCCACTCCACCTGGCCACCCATCGCTGCCCGCAACTTCTTGTAGACGAGCTTGTCGAACAGCCCGTGCTTGAGCTTGAGTCCGAAACCGGCGCCACCTTCGTCGAGCGCCTCGCTGTACTCGATCGCGGTGTGTGCGGCCTTATCGAAGATGTTGCCCTTGCCCTCCGCGGCGGCCTTCTGCTGCGCGGAGTTGTAAATCTTCTCGAACACGCGGGGGACAGCCAGCACGAACGTCGGCTGAAAACTCTGCAGAAGCGGCAGCAACTGCTTGACGTCGGGCGCGTGACCGAGACGTGTTTGCGCGCGGACTGCCCCGAGCTGGATCAGTCGACCGAAGACGTGGGCGACCGGCAGGAAGAGCAGCGTGGAGGCTCCGGGACCCATGAACACGTTCTTGAGTCCAGCGATGACATTCTCCACCTCGAACATGAGGTTCTTGTGGGTCAGCATGCAGCCCTTCGGGCGCCCTGTCGTCCCCGAGGTGTAGATGATGGTGGCCAGGGTGTCCGGTTGCACGGTGGCGCGGCGAGCTTCGAGTTCGTTGTCACTGACGCCCGCACCGGAAGCCTTGAGCGGCTCGAGGTCGTCGTTGTCGAACACCCACACCCGCGTCACATCGGGCAGGTCGGGAGCGACCTGATCGAAGACGGCCTTGTTCTTGCCGCTCTCGGCGAACAGCGCCACTGCCCCGGAGTCGGTCAGGTTCCAGGCGACCTGCTCGGCCGAGGACGTTTCGTAGACGGGTACCGAGATTCCGCCGGCGTACCAGATGGCGTAGTCGACGAGGGTCCACTCGTACCGCGTACGCGACATCACGCCGACGCGTTCCCCGGCCTCCACCCCGCTGGCCACGATGCCCTTGGCGATGGCCTTCACCTCATCGAGGAACTGTGCGGCCGTGACGCCCACCCACGCGTCGCCGCGTTGCAGGGAGAAAACCACCTTGGAGGGGTTTGTCTCCGCGTTCTGCACGATGTGGTCGGTGAGATTGCCCGCTGTGGGGGCAGGAACCATGGCTGGGACGCTGAACTCCTTGAGCACGTGCCGTCTCCCTCGCTCTGGCCGCCGCGGCGGCGAAAATGATGTGATTTACGTTACGCGATGACAGCCGCCCGGGCGACCAAAATCCCAGAACTCGTGGTGGGGCGCCCGGGTATCCAGGCAGCACCATCGGCAGCGATGCTGCCGTCCTCATCCCATGGCACGCTACCGATATGCCTTCCACCCATGCGGCGCAAAATGAGGGCGAGATAGTCGGAGGTGCCCCCATTCTGGATATCGTCGATGAGACGTTCATCCGTGCCAGCCGGCACGACGTAGCGGCGGCCGTTCGCGAGCGTTGGCCGTCGTGGTGGCCGAGCCTGACCCTCGAGGTCTACATGGATCGCGGATGGGACGGCATGCGGTGGACCGTCACGGGGGACGTTGTCGGATCCGCCGAGATCTGGCTGGAAGAACACGCCCCCGGTGTTCTGCTGCACCACTATCTGCGCGCAGATCCGACCCGGCGGGGATCGGCGTACGAGGCACGCGCTCTGGGCAAGAGCCATCGAGCCCAGCGGCAGATCGCGCGGCTTCGGCGTCGGCATGTCCGTGCGTGGAAGAGGATCGCGTGGTCGTTAAAGGACGAGTTGGAGAGCGATGCGCGTCAACATCGTTAGCGACGTCCATGGGGCGGATGGCGCTCTGGCGAAGGCAGCCGAGGGTTCGGATGTCTTCGTGTGCCTCGGGGACCTCATCCTCTTCCTCGACTACGACGATCCAGNGGCCGGCATCTTCGCCGATCTTTTCGGAGCCGAGCATGCGCGCGCGTACATCGAAGCACGCACCGCCAATCGTTTCGATGAGGCTCGAGCAATGTCGGACGCAGCGTGGGTGGAGATTGGTGTCACGGATCGTCACGAACGATGGCCGATTCTGGAATCCATGGTGCGACGTCAGTACGAGACTTTGTTCGCTGCGATGCCCGCACCGGCGCTGATGACCTTCGGCAACGTCGATATTCCGACCCTGTGGCCGGAGTATGCGCGCGAGGGGCATCGCATTATCGACGGTGAAGTGATCGACGTCGATGGTCAACGATGGGGATTCGTTGGCGGAGGCTTGATCAGNCCAATGCGTACTCCCTACGAGATCGACCCGACCGAGTATGCGGCGAAGCTCGACACCCTTGGCCCCGTCGATGTGCTCTTCACGCACATTCCACCGCACCACGCGCTGTTGAACTACGACGTCGTCGCTCGACGATTCGAGGTGGGATCGCACGCGATCATGGACTACATCGAGCGACACCAACCTCGGTTTCATTTTTTCGGTCACGTCCACCAGCCGCTGGCCCCTCGAACCAGAATCGGTCGTACCGAGTCCGTGAATGTCGGGCATTTCCACGGACGAGAACAACCGTTCGCCATTGA
Organism: Rubrivirga sp.; assembly: GCA_002729215.1. Taxonomy (GTDB): domain Bacteria; phylum Actinomycetota; class Actinomycetes; order S36-B12; family S36-B12; genus S36-B12. Next base: position 28,333 of record PBTV01000008.1, on the reverse strand, counting down.
CCTGTAGGGGTAAGAGGTAGCCTCCCCTCATGGCCGACCAGACCGAATCGAGCATCGAGATCAACGCGACTCCTGCGCAGATCATGGATGTGATCGCGGATCTTCCGACGTACCCGCAGTGGAGTGAGGGCATCACCTCCGTCGAGGTGCTGAGCATCTACGAAGATGATGGACGTCCAGCAGATGCACGTTTTCACATCGATTCGGGGCCGATTCGCGATGACTACGAGCTCGAATACGACTGGAACGGCGACACTGAAGTCACCTGGAAGTTGACCAAAGGTGACATGGTGACGGCGATGGACGGGATGTATCGACTCACGGCGTCGGGTGACTCGACGACTGTCTTGTATCGCCTGGCCGTCGACGTGAAGATTCCGATGCTCGGCATGATCAAGCGTAAAGCAGAGAAAGTCATCGTCGACACCGCTCTCAAAGGCCTGAAGGAGCGAGTGGAATCCGGTGCTGCTCGCTAGTTCGATCACGCCCAGCGGTGCGCTGTGGGCGGAGAGCGCTGCCCGGAAAGCAATGCCGACCGCCCACGTCGTCGACCTAGGGGACTTCAGCGATCACCCTCTCGTTGGAGAGTTCTCCGAATCGTTCTCCGTCACTGGTGCGTCGAGAGTGAGCGGCGACCTTGCTCGCGCGACGGCATCGGTGCGGCGGACGGCCATGATGCTCGCCGCCTTCGACGTTGCGGACCCGCGAGTCGATCCGACCGTTGTCGTCGTTGACGGATCGGTACCGGAATTGGTGTCCGATGCCTGTTCTTTCTCGGCGCTTCTGCAGGTGTCAGCCGCCGAAACTTCCCTGGCCCAACGCGTGAAGGCTATGTCCGACGCGTTGGCCGGTGGTGACGTCGAATGGATTGTCGTCACTCCGCCCGAGCGTGCTGCCATGGAGAGCGTCACGGTCCAGGTGGCGCAGGGTTGCGCGTTGGGGTTGCGCGTGGCCGGGGTGCTCGTCGCCCCTATGCCGCGCAAGCGCGATGGATGGCCGAAGAAGATTCGTCGATCCGCGCGAGGACTGGTGGAACAGTTGCAAGATCGCTTGTTCGACATTCCGGTGCAGCGGAGTCGAGCAGGCAAGGTTCCGGTGTTCGCATCCCGCGCGGCACGTGGGATCGAGGCCACCGGTGCCGGACCGCTGTCCGCGACGATCTCGCCGGAAGCTGGATCTTCATCGGGATCCTCATCCGAATCCGACGGCGGGCACGTCCTGTCGGTCACTCTCCCGGGCCTGCAGCACTGCGATGTCGAGGTCGGAGTGTGGTCACAAGACCCGTCATACCCGTCGACGCACGTCCTTGTTCGCCTCGACGGCGTGGTCGCTCGCATCGAACTCAACTCGACGCTCCGTCGATGTGTCGCTGTGGAAGCTGTTGTGGCAGGAGACAGCATCGCGGTGTCCTTCCGCGCCGACCCCGGGCAGTGGCCCGACCCTCGCGCATCGAGGGGCGCCAGCGATCAGACCGGTGAGAGTGGGAAGGAAGGGTGATGGACGATAGCGACGAGCGTCCCTGGTGGTTGTCGCGCGACGGTGACGCTGGTGGCCCTGGCGAGACCGGTGACGCTGCAGACCACGAGTCGAATGCGCAGGACCGCTCCGCAGGATCAACCCAAGGATGGGACCTGACGTCCATGCTCGGAATGCTCGGCTCGCTTGCCGGGCAGTGGTGGGAATCATCCGGAGCCGGCACACACGCGGGTCATGATGATCCTGCAGACCATCCCGACTGCGTGATCTGCATGGGCCTTACTCGTCTTTCCGCGTCAAGGGCCTCGGAGCCGGTTGTTCTTCCGGCTGTTCGCTGGCTTCCCATCCGCCGGCCCTAGCCTTGGCCCGTGCACGAAAAATCCGGGGTCGTCATGTCGACCAACGCGTCCTCCGACATCTCCAGCGAGACTGAGCCCGCGTCGGGAGTGACCATCGGTGTCGACGTCGGCGGCACCAAGATCGCTGCGGGGGTCGTGGACGGACACGGCGCTGTTCTTCGCACNGCCCGTCGCCCTACACCGCGACACGACTCCAGCGCTGTACTGGCAGAGGTGGCGGACGTCGTCAACGAACTGCAGGCGGGTGTCGACGGAACGGTCATCGGCGTCGGAGTTGGCGTTGCCGGCGGCGTCGATCAATCCCGCTCCCTGGTCTACTTCGCGCCCAATTTGGCATGGACCCACGTTCCGGTACGCACGGTTCTTGAAGCAGCGACAGGCCTGGCCTGCGTGGTGGAGAACGACGGNGCGGCGGCGGCGTGGGCGGAGACGCGATTCGGCGCGGGCGTCGGGCTCGAGCATGTGGTCATGGTGACCGTTGGCACGGGTATCGGCGGTGGGATCGTGGTCGATGGTCGCGTTTTGCGGGGCGCCCACGGTGTTGCTGCGGAGATCGGTCATCTCAATGCCGTACCGAACGGCCGGCTGTGTGGGTGCGGCCGCACCGGGTGTTGGGAGCAGTACGCGAGCGGCAACGCCCTCGTGCGCGCGGCGCGGGAATTGGCGGCCGAAAGGCGACCGGAAGCGACGGTGCTTCTTGAACTCGGAGACGGAACACCCGAGGGCGTTCAGGGTGCTCATGTCACCGATGCAGCGCGACGCGGAGACCCGATTGCCATCGAGGCGTTCGCGAACGTCGGCGCCTGGCTCGGCAGGGGGCTGGCGAACCTCACGGCCATCGTGGATCCGGACGCCTTCGTCATCGGTGGGGGAGTCTCCGACGCAGGCGATCTGATCCTGGCGAGCGCGCAGCAAACGCTCAGCCAATCGATTTTCGGTGGAACGAACAGGCCACATCCGGCACTCTTGCTGGCCAAGCTCGGTAATGATGCCGGCATCGTGGGGGCTGCCGACCTTGCGCGCGTATCCCGGTAACCGAAATCTCGGTAACCGAAACCCGTCGCGCGACCGATAGCAACTTAGACAACGGCCCCGTCGCCGTGGTCCTCGCCTGGTGGGATGTGTCGGTCCCGGCGGGCGATCAAGATGACAAAACCGACGATGGTCGCCCCGATGCCGATACCGCCAAGGAAACTGCTGATGGCGAAGACGTAACCGACCATGGCCAAGGCTGGTCCGATGATCACCGCTAGCCAGGCGGCACGCGCNATNGCGTCCGGGGGCGCCGAGATCGGTGGCGGCTCGGGCGGCACGAAGACATCGTCGGGCTCGGGCGGCGTCTGCGAGGGTTCGCTCGGTGGGTTGGACGATGGCGACTCGCCCCCGCGGTTGCCTTGCGCACGGTTGAGAGAGTCCTCGAAACGGCGCCAAAATTCGTCGTCATCGTCGAAGGGCGGCTGCCAATCGCGCGGATTGTCGGTCACGTTACTCCTCGCACGCTCGATCGACGAGTGGTCACTGTGGTTGTGAAAGGCGTTCGATGAACGCGACGCTGGTGTCGACGACGATCTGTGCGTCGTAGTCCAATGTCGCGACGTGGTAGGAGTTAGNTAGCAAAACTTCCTCGACGTCGCTGGATTGAATGTGAGAAAGGACCCACTCGGCGTTCGACGGTTCCACCACATGATCCTGCGCGCTGCGAAANAGCAGCAANGGNTGATGCACGAATGCGATGTCACGTTTGATTACCGACCACATCTCCATCAGGGAGGCAGCAGCCTTGAGCGGCGTGCGGTCGTAAGGGATCTCGTCGACACCTGGCTTGGCGATGTCGTTGCTGATTCCGGGGAAGGATCCGACGAGGTGCTTCACCACCGGAAGCAAGTGACGGTCGAGGCGTTCGGTATGGACGGACGGGTTCACCAGGATCAGACCGGAGATGGCTTGCGGATGCTCCTGAGCAAGCCGAAGAGTCAAGGACCCGCCCATTGAGAGCCCGCCAACGAAGACGCGATCACAGCGAGAGGTGAGCTCGCGGAGATTTCGGTCTGCCTCGGAATACCAGTCCTCCCAGCGGGTGATGTTCATGTCCTGCCAGCGGGTGCCGTGTCCTGGCAATCGTGGGACGCGCACCGTCCATGAGCGCTGGGCGAGCAGCTCGCCCCAGGGCCGCATGGAGGCGGGGGAGCCGGTGAATCCGTGCAGCAGGAGNACTCCGATGCGGTCGTCACCGTCAACCGACCAGGCTTCTGCGCCGGGGCGAATGGGCATTAAGACTCCTTCAGGGGGCGGGGCCCACTAGTCTGCCACCCATCATGGCCACGTCCTCCGACACGCACGTAGCGGCTCCCGCCCCTACCGCGAGCGACGCCAAAGACGGCCCGGGGGGCCTCTACTGGTTCCTCAAGCACTTCATCATTGGCCCGGTGTTGCGCGTCTTTTTCCGCCCGTGGGTCGAGGGCCTGGAGCACCTGCCGACCGAGGGTCCGGCGATTCTGGCGAGCAATCACTTGTCCTTTTCGGATTCCTTCTTCCTGGCACAGGTTTCGCCTCGGCCGATCACTTTTTTGGCCAAGAGCGATTACTTCACCGGCTCGGGTATCAAGGGTTTGTTCTCCAAGGTCTTCTTCACCAGCGTTGGCCAGGTCCCGGTGGATCGTTCCGGTGGACGTGCCGCCGAAGCGGCCGTCCTCACCGGCGAACGCGTGCTTCGCGGCAAGCATCTACTGGGCATTTACCCCGAAGGCACTCGCTCGCCCAATGGCACGATGTATCGGGGCAAGACAGGCTTGGCGCGTATGGCGCTCGAGGCGCGCGTTCCGATCATTCCGGTGGCGATGATCAATACGTATGAGATCCAGCCGCCGGGAACGGTGCGTCCACGACTGCGCAGAGTCGGGGTGCGGTTCGGTGAACCGCTGGACTTCTCCCGGTACGAAGGCCTGGAAGACGACCGATTCATCCTGCGTTCGGTCACCGATGAGGTGATGTACGCGCTCATGTCGCTCTCCGGCCAGGAGTACGTCGATATTTACGCCTCGCGTGCCAAAGAGCTCATCGCCGAAGGGGTCGCGGCGGACGCGACAGCGCTCGCTGGCCCTCGGTAGCGCGCCTATGTTGTCGCGCTAGTCGCTCTCGGACCAGCCTTTGCTGCGCTCGACGGCGCGCCGCCAGCGCCGGTAATCGTCGTCGTTGACGTCACTGACGTCGTGGGGTTCGAAAACTCCGGACGATGTTCGCGTGTGTTGCAACTCGGCGATGTCTTTCCACATGCCGACGCCCAAGCCTGCCAAGAACGCCGCGCCTACACCCGTCGTCTGCAGTTCGGCGGAACGATCCACCGGAATGCGAAGCTGATCGGCTTGCATCTGACACAGCAGATCGTTCGCGGCGGCACCTCCATCGATGGCGAGACGTTCGAGCTCGACGCCCCCTTCTTCGGACATCAGGTCGACAACGTCCCGGACCTCGTAAGCGATTGCCTCGAGGGTGGCCCGCGCGATGTGGGCTCGGGTGGTCCCTCGGGTGATTCCCGCGATGAGCCCGCGCGCCCGTGGATCCCAATCGGGTGCGCCGAGGCCGGTGAGAGCGGGCACGAAGACCACGCCGGCGGAATCCGGCACGCTGCGCGCGAGTTCTTCGACCTCGGGCGCGCTGTCGATGATCTGNAGGCCGTCGCGCAGCCATTGCACGGCAGACCCGGTGACGAAGATTGCACCCTCGAGCGCATAGTCGAGTCNTCCATCGGGGTGCTTCAGCGCCACCGTCGTCAACAGTCCATTGTTGCTCGGCNTGGGTGTGGATCCGGTATGCACCAGGAGGAAGGAGCCGGTTCCGTAGGTGCACTTTGCGGCGCCCTCACTGAAACCGGCCTGCCCCGCNAGGGCAGCCTGTTGATCTCCCGCGATACCGGCGATCGGAACCTCGAGTCCGCAGAAGACGGCTGGATCGGTGACGGCAACCTGACCGTACGAGGGAACGACGGTGGGCAAAGCGCTCTCGGGCACATCAAAGATCGAGCACAGATCGGCACTCCAGGCACCGGTGTGAATATCGAACAAGAGCGTCCGTGAGGCGTTGGTTGCGTCGGTCACGTGTTCGAGTCCGCGCGTCATCCGGGCAATCAGGTACGAATCGACGGTGCCCATGGCCACTCGACCGTTGGTTACGTGGGCCCAGTGTTGTGGCTCGTTCTCGGCGATCCATAGCGCTTTCGTTCCGCTGAAATACGGATCGAGGCGAAGACCCGTGCGGTCCGCAATGAGNGCTTCGTGCCCCTCNCTGCGAAGGCGGTCGCACAACGGGGCGGTACGTCGGTCCTGCCACACGATCGCTTTGCGGGGTGAACCCATCGTCTCTCGATCCCACAGGCACCACGTCTCGCGTTGGTTCGTGATGCCTATCGCGACGACAGCCTCTCGGTCGATGTTCTCGAGCGCTTCACTGGTGGCGGCGATCGTGGCCGACCACACCTCACCTAGGTCGTGTTCCACTCGATCATCTGCAGGGAAGTGCTGCGCGAACTCGCGGTAACCCGAGGCAACCACCCGAGCTGATGCGTCCACCACGAGGGCGGTAACGCCCGTGGTGCCGGCATCGATGGACATGATGAGGTCGGACGTCACTGTGCTTCCCCTACCTGCGCCCACATCTGCGCGCTCGCTCTCGTGCACATCGACATCGGAAGCGTAGCCACCAGCGCCAGGGTGTGTGCTGCTTGGTGTGGCGCTCCGTCTGCTGCTCAGAGTGCTGCTTTGAGTCCGCCGCTCATCCACTAGATTGAGAATGACAGCGTTTACAAACAATTAAGGGATAGGGACATGCGCGTTGGAGTTCTGACCGGAGGGGGCGATTGCCCGGGTTTGAACGCGGTAATCCGCGCCGTTGTTCGTCGAGGAGTGACGGACTACGGGTACGATTTTGTTGGCTTCCGCGATGGCTGGAGGGGCCCGCTGGAGGGGCTCACCGTGGAACTNGGTATCCCGCAGGTGCGCGGGATTCTTCCGCGTGGCGGCACCATTTTGGGTTCGTCGCGCACCAACCCCATCCAGGTCGACGGCGGTATTGACACCATCAAGGAGAACATGACGTCGCTTGGCGTGGATGCCCTTGTTGCCATCGGTGGTGAAGACACTCTCGGGGTGGCGACGGCTTTGACCGACGCCGGGCTTCCCGCAGTGGGTGTCCCCAAGACCATCGATAACGATCTGAGCGCAACTGATTTCACCTTCGGCTTCGATACCGCGGTAACGATCGCGACCGAGGCGATCGATCGCCTCCACACCACCGCGGAGTCTCATCACCGGATTCTGATCTGCGAGGTCATGGGTCGGCACGCTGGATGGATCGCGCTCCACTCCGGCATGGCTGGCGGGGCGAATGTGATTTTGATCCCCGAGGTGCCCTTCGACCTTGACCAGGTCGTCGAATGGGTCGAGTCACGATTCCGGTCGCATTACGCACCGATTATTTGTGTCGCCGAGGGTGCGCTCCCTCGCGATGGGGATCTCGTNACCAAGGACGCGACCCTGGATGCGTTCGGGCACGTGAAGCTCTCGGGTATCGGGGAGTGGCTGGCTTCGCAGATCGAGGAGCGCACCGGCAAGGAAGCCCGCACAACCGTCCTCGGTCACGTGCAGCGGGGAGGAACCCCGACGGCCTTCGATCGCGTGCTCGCCACTCGATTCGGGCTCAACGCCATTGCCGCCGTCAAGGACGAGGCGTGGGGAACCATGGTGGCTCTGCAAGGGACCGACATCGTTCGCGTGCCTCTTCAGGCTGCGACGGGAACATTGAAAACCGTTCCTGCGGAGCGGTACGAGGAGGCAATGGCCTTCTTCGGCTGAGCGCGGCCTACCCTTTGCTCGTGGACTCCATGACCTGGCCGGACCTGGCCGCGGTCCAGCAACCCCCGTGGCCGGACGCCCCGGAGGTCGAGCGTGCCGTGGCGCAGTTGCGGGCCCTGCCACCCCTGGTGTTCGCCGGTGAATGCGACCTGCTCACCGAGCGTCTGGCTCAGGCGTCGCGGGGTGAGGCGTTTGTTCTGACCGGCGGTGACTGCGCGGAAACATTCGAGGCCAACACCGCGGATTCGATCCGGGCCCGACTCAAGACGGTGCTGCAGATGTCGGTCGTGCTCACGTACGCGGCGTCCCTTCCCGTGGTCAAGATGGGCCGGCTGGCTGGCCAGTACTTCAAGCCGCGCAGCAAGACGGTGGAAATTCGCGACGGCGTCGAGTTGACCAGTTACCTCGGCGATGCGGTGAACGCACTGGCCTTCGATCCGGATTCCCGGCGGCCCGACCCGCAGCGTCTGGTGCAGGCGTACCACGCGTCGGGAAGCGCGTTGAACCTCGTGCGGGCCTTCACCCAGGGTGGCTACGCCGACCTGCGTCAGGTGCACGCATGGAATCAAGACTTCGTACGGGACTCAGCCGCCGGCGAGCGATATGAGGAACTCGCCGAACACATCAACCGAGCACTGTCCTTCATGCAGGCGTGCGGAACGGATCCCGTCGAGTTCGAGCGAGTGGAGTTCTACGCCGCTCACGAGGCACTGTCGATGGATTACGAGCGGGCCCTCACCCGGATCGACTCACGTACCGGAAAGCCCTACGACGTGTCGGGTCACTTCCTGTGGGTCGGGGAGCGCACGCGTCAACTCGACGGCGCCCACATGCATTTCGCGTCAACCATCAGCAACCCCATTGGCATGAAGGTGGGGCCGACGGCATCACCGGATGAGATCGTCGAAGCCGCCCAAGTGCTCAACCCCGATCGGATACCCGGTCGACTTTCTCTGATCACCCGTATGGGCGCGGGCCAGGTGCGCGACGTGCTCCCGGGAATCGTCCAAAAGGTTGATGCCAGTGGAATTCCCGTGGTGTGGGTGTGCGACCCGATGCATGGAAACACGCGGGAGGCGGCGAGCGGTCATAAGACTCGACTCTTCGATGACGTCATCGATGAGGTCGAGGGGTACTTCGAAGCCCACCGTCAATTGGGGACGTTCCCGGGCGGAATCCACGTGGAGCTCACCGGCGACGACGTCACCGAATGCGTCGGCGGCACGGCCGGAGTCGCCGAAACCGACCTGCATCAGCGGTACGAAACGGCCTGTGATCCTCGGTTGAATCGCGAGCAGAGCTTGGAGCTCGCGTTTCTCGTCGCGGACATGCTGCTGAAGCGCTGATCAACACACGGGTCGACGTGGCCATGGACCGCCGAGCACGGCTGAGCGCCATCATGAAGCGAGACGGGTCCATGTGCGTGTGGTGCCGCCGGGACATCGACACGGACCTCGTCGCGGCGACGACTGAGCATCTTGTGCCCCGCATCAAGGGCGGACCGAGTTGGTTGGAAAACGAAGTGGCTGCCTGTCGGCGGTGCAACGGTGAGCGCGGCCACCGAACGCCNGCCGAGTGGATCGAGGAGTGTCAACGCCGCGGCTGGGAACCGGCGATCGCCACGGTGATTGGCGTGTTCGAGGAGTTCCAGACGAAGGTCGCCCGCGAGGGAGGCGCACGACGAGCCCGGCCGTACGTGGACAGTCAGCTGCGGCGGCTGCGCAACATGCGTGTGGGGTGACGCCTGGCGATGCGGTCGACTCAGATGATGCGCAAAATGACCGTTGTTCCACGGGGGACGAGCTCTCCCGGTGACGGCGACTGATCAAAGACACGATTCAAGCGCGTGACTGCGCCGTCATCGATTTCTGCCACGAGTCCTAGACGTTCGAGTTCGGCGACGGCGTTGTCCTGACGCCTATCGATCAAGTCCGGCACTTCCACCGGAGGTGGACCCTTGGACACCACGATCTTCACCGTGCTGCCCGAGTCGACCACGGTGGCAGCCTTTGGAGACATGGACACGACCCGACCCTGGGCAACGGATTCGGAAAACTCCTTCACAGCCGAGACTTGAACCCCAGCCTCTTCTAGACGCTTGATGGCTACGGCCTGTTTCTTGCCGGTGATATCCGCAAGCTCGACCGGCTCAGGGCCTTTGGAAACGATCAGATCCACCGGCGTATCCACAGGCACCGGATCGCCCATGGGGGGATCGGTCCGGGCGACCTGTCCGGCGGGAATTTGATCGTCGAAAGCCTCCACTCGACCCCCGGATGCCAGACCAGCGGAGACGATTGCCTCGGTGGCCTCCTTCGGTGTGGAGCCCCGAACATCTGGGACGGCGTAGCGTTCGGCCCCGAGCGAGACGACGACGCCGACCGTTCCCGAGGCGGCGATTCCCTCTCCTGGGGCCGGGTCTGTCGTCAGCACCGAGCCAGCGGGAACGGTTTCGCTGTATCGCTCGGCCGTCGCCTCGATCGCCAAGCCCTCGGCCGCGAGAGTCGCCGTCGCCTCGTCGAAGGTTTGGCCGACCACATCGGGCGTGGGGGAATAGGTACCGGGGCCGACGGCTAGCCACCAGCCGGCTACACCAGCGCCGGCGATCGTGACGATGACCGCGATGGCGACGAACAGGCGCAGGCCTCGCCGGGGCCGCCTCCCCTCGTACTCGTCGTCATTGAAATCCGCGAACTCGTCAGAATCCCCGTAATCCCCGTAATCCCCGTAATCCCCGTAATCCCCGTAATCCCCGTACCCGTCGTCGTTCTCGGTCACAACGTCGCTCCCGGCGCCGGGCGCGTATCCCAGTCCGCCACCTGCTGCCGCAGGGTTGTTCAAGCCGACGACCAACGTGTCGTTCATCGCCGGGGCGTCCATGAACGGCGTCGGAGTCGGAAGGGACGCTCGGGCTCGCCGAACGTCGGCAAGGAAGTCCTGACTGTTTCGGTACCGCTGCCCCGGGTCACGGCGAGTGGCGGTGCGCACGATCGCATCGGCTTCCGGGGGAATCCCACTACGCACACTCGATGGAGCGGGAACGTCGGAATTCACGTGCTGGTACGCAACCGACAACGGACTGTCGCCACCGTGCGGAACCTGTCCGGTGACCATCTCGAACAAACAAATGCCGGCGGCGTAGAAGTCCGTGCGCTCGTCCGCCTCGCCGCGTTCCACCTGTTCAGGTGCCAGGTACGCCACCGTGCCGATCAAGACGCCGGCCGTTGCATTCGTTTCGGATGTGGCGACAGCACGGGCGAGGCCGAAGTCGGCCACCTTGACTCGACCGTCGTGAGAGATTAGTACGTTCTCGGGCTTGATGTCCCGATGCACGAGTCCCGCTGCGTGCGCCGCAGCAAGCGCCTCCACGACGGGCTCGAGGAAGACCAGGGCCTGCTCGGTGGTGAGGGGACCGTAGTCACGAATAACATCGCGCAGTGTTCGACCGGGAATGAGCTCCATGGCCAGGTACACCAGCCCGTCGGCCTCGCCCTGGTCGTAGACAGCGACCACGTGCGGGTGGGAGAGACGGGCGGCCGACTTGGCCTCACGTTCGAAACGGGCGACGAATCCCGGATCGGCGGCCAAATGCGGATGCATGACCTTCAAGGCCACGAGACGGTCGAGACGAAGATCGACCGCCTGGTACACCGTCGCCATCCCGCCGCGCGCGAGAAGTGCGCGAACCTCGTAGCGAGAGCCAACCACCTTGCCGACGAGTCCCGCGCGCGCACCCGACTCCATTCTTGCGAGTGTAGGTCGGCACGCAGACGCCTCGCAGGAGCCACGCCCTCGTCCGGGGCCTCATCGCGCAAGACAAGACACGACTCAGTCGGTCATCGCATGCTCGGGTCAGAACCTGCAGTCGCAACGCCAAGCATGGAGGGGGTGTCGGCCGGCCACAGGGTGGGACGGAGTCCCTGATTTGCTGTCTTATCCCTGGCGTCCCTTGAAGCGAGGGTTCTTCTTGTTGATCACGTAGATCCGACCGCGCCGCCGGACTACCTGTGAACCAGACTTGTTCTTTAGCGACTTCAAGGAAGCTCGAACCTTCATGACGACGTCCTTTTCGAGTGGTAGGGAAGTAAGGCCATTTCTCGGGCATTCTTGATGGTTCGGGCGACCATCCGCTGCTGACTCACGGTGAGACCGGTGACGGAGCGCGACCGAATCTTGCCCCTGTCGGAAATGAACCTCGCCAGCAACGTTGTGTCCTTGTAGTCAATGAAATCCACGTGCGCGGGCAAGAACGGTGTGCGGTTTACACGCCGAGAGCTGTTGTCTTTCGAGCGGTCTTTTGGGGGCATGGCTGTCGTCACCTATCCCAGTTGTCGGGAGAAACGTGACCACGCTTCACGGCGGCGACAAGTCGACGAGGAACCCGGTAGGTGGTCCCTCGCACGATGACGGGAACGAGGGTGGGCGCTTCCGCCCTCCACCGGGATCGTCGGTGTCGTGTCCGGCTTCGAGACGTCCGACGCTTGGGAACTGCCATGTCGTGCTCCTTCTATGCGGCGTNGGGGATGTCTCCGAGCCACGGCTCTAGGCCGTCCTCNGATGTCAGCCATGTTCCTGGTTCGCNNTGCANTTCGGCATTGGAGAGCAGCAGGTTGCCGAANATGGNATTAACTCCNTTGGGNGCGCACCCNACTCCCGTCAGAATCAAGCGGGTCAGTGGCGTGTCGGGATNCCACTCGGAGTGCTGACCGATANTCACTTGGCCGTCNACTCCTTCCCACGTGTTTGCCATCGATGGGCGAGTGNGAACCCAGAAGCATCCGCGAGACCGGAATCGGCCGGAGAGGCCTTGAATCTCATCCATAAGTCGCTCGGGGTGAAACGGTCTCGTGGAGGACAGGTCGATACGCCAAGCCCGGCTTTCCCCCAGATTCGGCAGCTTGTACTCAGAGCGAGGATTGCGCCACGCGTGAGCCTCGCGACTGCTGTGGCGACCTGAGGTGAGTGCCTCCACGTCGATGTTCTCAATTCCCGGCACGAATTCGGCCGTCGGACGCATCAGAGCCGAAATGAAATCGCCGTCCATCTCTGAGATCGCCCCCATGGAAACAATCAGATCCGCGTATTCCACTTGTGCACAGGCAGCCTCGCCAACACTGCGTGGATCCCCAGGGCCGGTCTGCAGTCCAGACTCACCAAGCCAGTCAGAATCAAGAAGATGATCTACCGCGCCCTCACCGGGGACTGTGCTGATGACGCTGGCAAGTCGGACATAGCGTGAAACTTGAGCATCGCGCGCGATCGTGGCGCACAAATGATCGGCTTCCGCGCTCACCGGCAGGCACGCCACGATCGTCTTCCACTCTGGCTCCTGCGAGAGCCTGAGAATCGTCGGAAGTATGTCCTCGCGTACGGCACAACCCACACACGCGTGCTGGAGGTCGATGTCGGCGGTGTCCTCTGATCCATGCATGGAACTCACGAATCGTGACAGTTGTTGGGTGATTGGCTCGATCACATGGCGTATCGCCACAACGTCTGGCAAAGCCCAGACCAACGAAGCCATTGTGGCCTGCATGGCCGTCGGATCGACCCCGGTGACCACGATCAACGGCTTCCTCATGTAGAGCTCCCATACCGCCGACGGAAGGCCTCGACGCGGCCTTCTGTATCAATGACTCTGGTCTGCCCCGTCCACAGTGGGTGGCTATCGCTCGAGATCTCAACATCCATGACCGGTATCTCGACACCGTCCACCACCTGACGGGAAAGATCGGAGCGACTCACCAGTGTCGATCGGGTGACGAAGATCCGGCCCGTAGAGATGTCCCGGAAGCCGACAGGTCCGTACGCAGGGTGAATGCCCTTCTTCACAATGTCCTCACTTTTATTTGCGCTTGCTCGGCGGACCCCTTACTCTAATGAAAATGATTTTCAATTGCAATAGGAGTAGGCCCTCGCGAGAAGGCCGACGTACCGAGGGAGTGTCATGGCCCGTGTCTGCCAAGTGACGGGGGCTACCCCGGGCTTTGGAAACACCATCTCCCACTCCCACCGTCGATCGAAGCGGCGCTTCAACCTCAATGTTCAAAAGAAGACCTACTGGGTTCCCAGTNTTGGACGGAAGGTGACGCTGACTGTNAGCGCGCGCGGCATCAAGACGATTGACNGTCGTGGCATCGACGCGGTGGTCGCGGCGATCATCCAGCGAGATGGGCATCTTTGATGTCCTAGAAGAGTAAGGACCTCCGCCCGATCATCAAAATGCGTTCGACGGCCGGCACCGGGNACACGTACGTAACTCGCAAGAACCGCCGCAACAACCCGGATCGGCTTGTACTTCGCAAGTTCGACCCGGTTGTCCGTCGGCACGTTGAATTCAAGGAGGACCGTTAATGGCGAAAAAGTCCAAGGTTGAGGCGAACGAGCGTCGAAAGCGAACCGCCGCCAAGTACGCCGCGCGCAGGGCCTTGCTGAAGGAGCAACTCCGGACAGCGCGAAGCGACAGTGAGCGCGCTGAAGCTGCCCGGGCCTTAAGCAAATTGCCTCGGGACGCAAGTCCGACCCGTATCCGAAACCGTGACGCCGCCGACGGTAGGCCTCGTGGCTACCTTCGGAAATTCGGACTTTCTCGAATCAACGTGAGAGCGATGGCGCATCGCGGCGAACTTCCGGGAGTTACGAAGTCCTCCTGGTAGAGGTACCTCTTCTGCGGCGCGGAAGGTATTGGTTCTTGCGCACCGACAACGATGGTCCACGACTCATGTGAGTCGAGACAGCAATTGAGCGACTCGATCCGCGGAGGTCCCGAGCGACACCACCACCGGGAGAAACGCNATTGCGGGTACCACCTGCGTTCCAATCAGTTCGTGGGTGCGAGCCCGAGCCTGAGGTCCCTCTCGCTGGATGCCGTCGGCCTGCCAGGGGATATCAGGCGAACACCACACGACCAACATTCGTGATCTTTCCGCCGCGGACCGCAACCCCACCAGCGCTGACGCGACCAACGAATCGTCGTTGAAGTACTGAAAGCTGTAGACCGAGGTCATGATCGGGGCCGGATCGCAGATCACGACACCGTTGGCGGGACTCGCTGCGATGGCGTCATCAAGCAGCCTTTGTTGCGTGCTCAGGATTTCTTCCTGCTCATTTTGGGCGGGAAGCCGTTTGGACCACGCCACGAAATCTCGCACAACTTCAGGAACGATGGTCACCGATCCTTCGGACTCACGTCCACGCAGCGCCTGGCTCAGGCCATTCGCGAGCGTGGTCTTGCCGGTGCATTCGCCCCCGAGAAGAAGCACGCTGATGGTCATGGGCAAGTATTGGAGCATGCCGGCCTCGCTCGCGTACGTGGGCATCCTCGTTTTCGTGCTCGCAGGATCGTTGTGGCTCGAAGTGGTTCTGCGAACGCACGTCTTTCGCCGCTGGCCGCGACTCTTCCTGGTGATGGTCGTGGTCGTGTGGCCGTTCCTGGCATGGGACGCATACGCCATCGCCAACGGTCATTGGTATTTCGATACCGACATGATTACGGGGATGTATCTGCCGGGGAATATTCCGCTGGATGAATTGCTGTTCTTCCTGGTGATTCCTCTCGCCTCGATCCTCACTCTCGAAGCTGTGCGCAGTGTCAAGGGCTGGCCCGTGGGTGACGGGAGCGATCGATGACCTACACGCAGATAGCGATTCTCGCGGTGGCCGCAGCCGTCATCATCGACCTGTTCGTCTTCCGCACTCGTCTTGTGCGGCGTCGGGCTTTCTGGGTTTCCTACGCCATCATCTTCTTCTTCCAGCTCATCACCAACGGCATGTTCACTGGATTCGGGATTGTTCAGTACGACGGAGCAGCGATCATNGGATCAGCGTCACCGACGAGCGGGCCACCACCGTTCATTGGTGACGGGCGAGTGGCGTTTGCGCCGGTTGAGGATCTGCTCTTCGGTTTTTCGCTGATCCTGCTGTCGCTGTCGCTGTGGGTGCTTTTCGGTCGCCGAGGGATCGCCCGGACGCCCACCGCGGGCCCACCNATGTGGCGCCGGAGCCCAGACGAATAGTGCCAGCGTGTTCGATGAAGCGTTCAGGTGCGCGCACTGATTCACGCGCACTGATTCACGCGTAGGACGGATTGATCCCGTGCACATGACCGGCCCCGTGCCGCCGGCGAGCGCGCACGGCTCGCCGCCAGGCCGGTAGGGCAACCCACAGGCGCTCGCGCATCGATACCCGTGCCCGCTTCTTGAACACCTCGTAGTCAATGTTCGCGACTTCGTCGGCGATACCGCAATACAAGATGCGTGCGGCGTCGATGCAGTCACGCGACGACGGATGCAACATGTCGACACCCGGGCGAGATTCCGCTTCGAGTCGCTTGACGCGATCGATCTGGTGCCGGAGCGCAGCTTTGACCTCCGGTGTTGCTTCGCGCCTTTCCAAAACCGCTCGGTTAACACCGAAACGCTCGAGCTCATCCATCGGAAGATAGATGCGTCCGCGGTCCAGATCCTCGGACACGTCGCGGACGAAGTTCGCGAGTTGGAACGAGACGCCGAGCTTCATCGCGAAGTCGTAGGCCGCAGGATCAGATGGCTCCAGGATCGGCACCATCTGCAATCCGATGACNGCGGCNGAGCCGTAGACGTACTCNTANAGGNGCTCGTACGTGGGGTACTCGGTCNCGGTGAGGTCCATGCGCATGGAATGCAAGAANGCTTCGAANTGTTCNCGNGGGATNTCCCAGCGCAGGACCGTGTCCACGACCGCNCGGCACACNGGATCGTCCGAACGCCCACGTTCGAGGTCGGCGAGGAATGCATCGCCCCAGGTGCCCAGCCAGTCGGACTTCTCCTGATCGGACAGTGTCGAAGCCAGATCGTCGACGATCTCATCGGCGTACCGCGCGAAGCCGTACAACGCGTGGACGTAGGGCCGCTTGCCGGGTGGAAGCAGCAGTGTCGCGAGGTAGTAGGTCTTGCCGTGGGCCGCATTGAGTTCCCGGCACCGTTCGTAGGACGCGCGTAACTGCGGGTCGGTGATCCCTGCGCGGTCCAGATCCTGAGAACTCATGCGTCCGAACCTATCGGCGGGCGCGGGACCGATACGTCGGATCGGGGCCGGTGATGCGCTCGGCCGCGAGACGCCCGGAGANNAGCACCATAGGAACGCCCACTCCGGGCTGGGTGCCTGAGCCCGTGAAAACAACGTTTTCTCCCCATATGTTTCCTGGGCGGAACGGGCCGGTTTGCAGGAAGGAGTGGGCGGAGGCGAAGGGTGCNCCNCGTTCCATGCCCCGGTCGGCCCAGTCNTGCGGGGTGGTGATGTCCTCCACCTCGATCGCATCGCCNAAGCCCACGTAGCCGCGCTCCTCAAGAGTCTGAATGACCTCGTCGCGATACCGGTCCTTGGTCATCGACCAATCGATGGGGGAGTCNAGATTGGGCGTGGGGAACAGGACGTAGTAGATGTGTTTGCCGTCCGGGGCCAGACCGGGGTCCGAGCGGCTCGGGTTCGTCACCAGCAGGCTCGGATCGCTCATGAGTTGCTTACGATCGATCAGATCCTCGAAGACGCCCTTCCATGATTTACCGAAGTGAATGTTGTGGTGCGCGAGCTTCGAGTATTCCGCCGATGACCCAGCCAAGAGCAGGTAGCACGAGGGGGAGTAGTCCAATCGACGCACGCTCCACGGCTCCCGGCCGAGCAAATCGCGGTAGGCGATGGGGAGATCGGGGTTGAGTACGAATGCGTCTGCTGTGATGCGTTCCCCGTCGGAAGTGATGGCCGCCGCGGCGCGACCCCCCGACACCTCGATCGTCTCCACGTTCGTGCCGTAGCGGATGGTGACCCCGTGCTTCTCGGCCGCCGCCGCCATCGCCTGGGGCACGGCATGCATGCCGCCCTTGGGGAAGAAAACGCCGGCAACGGAGTCCATGTAGGCAATGACTGCGTAGATCGCGAGCGCGTCGTAGGGGGACAAGCCGGCGTACATCGCCTGAAACGAGTAAACCCGTTCNGTGCGGGGATCGGAAAGGAACTCGCGCACTTTGGGAGCCAACTTGCGAAAACCCCCGATCGCGAACAGGCGCGCGAGGTCGGGGGTGATCAAATCCAACGGTGAGTCGATATTCCGATCGATGAAGTCCTTCATTTCGTATCGGTATAGGTCGGATACGAAGTCCACGTACCGGCGGTAGCCCGCCGCCTCCTGCGGACCGATCACGGTTCTGATCTCCTCGGCCATCTCGTCGACGTCCGCGTGCACGTCCAAGACGGACCCGTCCGGGTAGAAGGACCGATACAGCGGCGCCACCGGGGATAACTGCAGCCAGTCCTCCATGTTCTCGCCGAGGCAGTCGAAGGCGTCGGCGATGAGATCGGGCATCGTCAGCACGGAGGGGCCGGTATCGATGCGGTACTCGCCTGACGGCCCTTGTAGATGGACCTGACCGGCTCGGCCTCCGGGGCGGTCATCGCGCTCAAGAATCGTGACCGCCCGACCGGCGCCCGCGAGTCGCATCGCAGCCGATAGGCCCGCAAGGCCGGCACCGACAACGACCACCTCGTCCGTCGGCCCCGCCACGGTCCGGGGACCGGTCCACGGCATGAAGCGTTGGGCCTGAGTGAGAACGGACATGGGGCTCCTTGCTAAGCGACAGTTGCTGGGCGGCTTCTAAGTGTGCCGTGAATTAGACGCTTCTGCGCGTTGCGGCGTACGCCAGCCCGATGAGCACCTCTCGTGCGTCGTGCGATAGCCCCGCACCATCGAGGGAGGCCAGGGATCGATCGAGAAGCTCGTCGATCATCGTTTCGGTGCTCGCCAGGGCTCCGGTGTCCTCGATGATGGAGCGCAGGGTTTCGACGCCGGCGTGGTCGAGGCCGGGATCGCCGAGCAGGGCACGCAGATGGCCGCGTTGTGCCTCATCGGCCCGCTGGTGCGCGAGAGCGATGAGAACTGTGCGCTTACCCTCGCGCAGATCATCTCCTGCGGGTTTGCCGGTCTGCTCCGGGTCGCCGAAGACCCCGAGAACGTCGTCCCGCAGTTGGAAGGCTTCACCGAGGGGCAGTCCGTATCCGGAGTAGGCGGCGACGATCTCCTCTGGTGCGCCGGCGATGGCCGCACCGATGTGAAGGGGGCGTTCGATCGTGTACTTCGCTGACTTGTAGCGAATCACCTGCATCGCACGATCGACCGAGCCGCCGCCGTTGGCCTGCTCGAGGAGGTCGAGGTACTGGCCGGCCATCAACTCCGAGCGCNTTTCGTCGTAGACGTGCTTGGCGCGAGTCACCGCATCGCGATCGAGATCTGAGGTCAACAGGACTTCATCTGCCCAGGACAAGCACAGGTCGCCGAGCAGAATGGCGGCTCCCACTCCGAAGGATTCGGGGGACCCCAACCATTGTTCGTTTCGGTGCACTCCAGCGAAACGCCGGTGAGCCGCCGGCAGGCCCCGGCGGGTATCCGACCCGTCCATCACATCGTCGTGAATGAGGGCGCACGCCTGCAGGAACTCCAAGCCCGTGACGGCGTGAACGACGGCCGACTCCTCGGCAGATCCCAGGGTGACGTCGGCCGTGGCGCCCCGCCAACCCCAGTACGCGAACGCCGGACGCAGTCGCTTTCCGCCGGCAAGGAGATCCCGTAACGCCGAGACGAGCGGTTCCATATCCGGGCTGACATTCGCCAGCAGCGTGCCCTGTCGGGCGAGAACGTTGTCGATCGTCGCCTGAACACGCGGTCGAAGGTCCGCTGCGTCCAGCGGAGCCCGGATCAGTTCAGACGTGAGATCAGACGTGTGATTTGNCACCGCGCCAGCGTAGCGAGCGAGCGCGAACAAGGGCGCCGCTCGCGCTGTCCGGGTGCCGTTAGGCCCGTCCGACAAGAGATGCCGTTATCTCCGCCCCCATACCTACCAGCGGAAGCCCACCGCCGGGGTGTGAACTCCCGCCGACGAGGAAGAGGCCAGGAATCGGTGAGGCGTTCGTTGGTCGGGCGAACGCCGCGCGCGGACCGTTGCTTGCGGTTCCGTAAATCGATCCCCCCGGGGCCCTGGCCGTGCGCTCGAGATCCGCGGGGCTTCGCCACTCGTGCCACAGAACCCGATCCCGAACGTCGACGCCGCGCTGGGCCAACAGGTCAAGGATCCGTTGGNCGTAACCCTCGGCGAGTCCTGGACTCGTCCAATCCACACCCCCGGTCGGATCGTGGCGAGGGGCATTGACCAGCACGAACCACGACTCGTGATCGGAGTCAGGTCGCATTTGGGGGTCGTCGGGTGCGCACACGTAGATCGCGGGGTCCTCGACCGGTCGTGGCGCCCGGCCGAAGATCGCATCGAATTCCGCGTCGTAGTCCGCGGGAAACCACACGTTGTGATGCTGCAGCCCGGGCGTTCTGCCGCGAAGTGCGAGCAGCAGAACAAAGCCCGCCAGGCTTGGATCGGTTCGGTCGATGGATCGGGAAACCTTGATCGCACGCTCGTCGTGAAGCAGGTCGGAGTACAGCACCCCGGCATCGATGCCCGAGACCACCACGTCGCACTCGTGATGCGCTCCGTCCGCGATGACGCCGGTGACGCCGGCCTGGTTGGTCGTGACCTCCGTGATGTCGATGCCGGTTCGAACATCGACTCCCCGTTCGATGCATCGCCGATGGAGAGCGTCGGCGAGCGTGCCCAAGCCGCCCCCGAGATGCCAGACGCCGAACTCTTGCTCGACGTAGGGGACCGTCGCCAATACGGCCGGGGCCTTGCGTGGATCGGATCCGGTGTACGTCGCGTACCGGTCCAGTAATGTCACGGCCCGCGGGTCGGACAACATNGAACGTCCCAGTCCCCGCAACGTGGACCAGGGGGCGATCGTTCGCACGTCTGCGGGTTTCGCGAGCGGTAGTAGCGTGCGCCACCCGGCGAGAGGTGATTGTAGGAACGGCCCTCGGGTGAGCCGCCACATCTGGCCAGCGCGATCCATCAAGGCCCGCCACTGACTCCCGGTATCTCCACCGAATGCGTCGTGAAGTGCCATGGCGCACCGCGCAGGATCAACACCGGGAANGGTGGCCGTGGTTCCGTCCGCGAAGTGGTAGCCGAAAGCCGGCTCCACTTCCTGGAGATCGACTTCCTCCTCCAACGGTCGGCCGGTCTTCATGAACAGATCGCGGTAGACCGCGGGCAGAGTGAACAGACTCGGGCCTGTGTCGAACGCGAAGCCATCTCGTCGATAGGTGGCCAACTTNCCACCGACGTGTGGCGACTGCTCGAACAACTGAACGGCGTGACCCTTGACGGCCAGTCGTGCCGCGGTCGCCAAGCCGCCGGCCCCGGCACCGATGACGATGACTCGGCTCATCCGGTCAACCTCCGGCCCTTCCACTGCGTCGTGCCTCGAAGGTGGCGCCACCACGACACAGCATTGATCGTGGTGAAGGCGATGATGGAGGCCGGGTGAGCGAGCGCGTCGGGGAATGTGCGCTCTCCAGTTCCCTGCGCGACGACGACGCGGCCACCCACGCCTGCGATGTACCCCGCAACTCCCCAGGTGCGAGTGGATCCTCGACCGAATACCGCGGCGATNACCGGTACGACGTAGATGCCTAGAAGCAGTCCGTTCACCGCGACCGAGCCGGCGATTCCGGAGAAGGCCGCCCAGGCTGACTTGGTGTACCCATCGATCAGTTCCGTTGCGCAGCAGTACATCCGACACGACGCAATATGCGAGCCGTCGACGGTCATCGCGCGGTGACCNGCCCGACGCAAAACCCGCATCAAGGCAACGTCTTCGATCACCTCACCACGCACCGCCGCGTGGCTGCCCGATTGTCGGTACGCGCGGGCGTCGAAGACGAGGAGTTGACCGTTGGCAACAGACATCGACGCCCACTGCCGATTCTGTGCAACACCGAGGGGAACGGTGGTCATCCACGACCACGCCA
Organism: Rubrivirga sp.; assembly: GCA_002729215.1. Classification (GTDB taxonomy): domain Bacteria; phylum Actinomycetota; class Actinomycetes; order S36-B12; family S36-B12; genus S36-B12. The sequence goes on along the minus strand of PBTV01000008.1, from coordinate 6,767 downwards.
GGAGCGGTTGCACAAGCCTCTCGAGCCAGGAACCCGCGTACTGTCTCGGATACGGAGCAACCAGGTCGGCGCTCTCGGACCGAAGCTGGTGCACCAATGCGTTGATCGCGTCGGGCTGGAGAACCACATCGGCGTCCATGAAGACCAGCACCGACGCATCGGGTGTCGATTCGGCTAGTCGCGCGCACGCGAAGTTCTTCCCGAGCCATCCTGGTGGCGGCACCTCATCGGGTGCGCGCGTCACGTGAACGCGGGGATCGTCGGCTGCTGCGCGCTCGGCTATCTCGGCCGTACCGTCGGACGAGCCGTCGTCGAGAACGTGGATGGTCGTCTCCGGGACTCCCCGTTGCCGCTGAACGCTCGCCAGGGCGTCGCCGAGAGCGTCGACTTCATTCCGGGCCGGGATGTGCACAGCGATAGACTCGGTGATGTCCTCATCCACCGGTGTCGGGCGCCGCAAGATTCGCCTGTTCCATGCGGCGTGGGCGGTGAGTGCGACGGCACCCACTGCGAATACGGGCAGAAGACGCCTCACCATGCGGGTTGGCTCCATAAACGCCACGCCCACGGAATGATCACGATCCCCATCGCGACTCCTCCCCAGATCGCGACCGCGGGGCGGTCGAAGAAGACGGCGGCGCCCAGAACGTTGGACGCGTAGGTCCACAACAGCAGTGTGTTGGGTGCCGAGTCGTTCGCAGTCTTTCGGGGAAGTCGGTCGAGCAGGAACATCAGCAGCATGCCGGCCAGCCACCACCCGAGGAAGTTCTGCAGTGGGATNCCGGGGATTCCCGGAAGTTGCCAANCGACCGTCGTCCACGTCCAGTAGCCCTCGCCCANCATCTGCGGGTCCAGAAACAGATCCCACGACATCAGCAGCCAGCCGCCAATGATGGCCACGCCGAGGCTTGTCTTCGACAGGCGCTGGACTGCGAGGAGCATCGGATACGACACCATCGACCACGCCATGGGAATGAGGATCGGTACGGAGAGCACGGACACCCCGAGAGCGCTCGTGTACTCGTACTCACCGAATGGAAATTGCGTCGTTGTTCCCAGAACCTCGATCAGCCACCCGAAAGCGAGTGTGATGGCGAAAAAGCCGAGGGTCCATGCGAGCCCTCGACTCACGAACGCGTGCGTGACGGAGGCAAGGAAAAAGGCCGTCACTGANGCTGCGGTCACAGCGACGCGTGCCGAGTCGGGTACCAGAACCCATGCGATCTGCAGGCCGATGGTGAGAGCGACCAACACCCAGGGAATAAGTCGAAACCACCGGTTNCCGCCCCGACCGGGCTGCGATCGCGGGCCGGTATAGANGCGCAGGCTCACGCTTCGCAAGCATAGGGTGAGCGCCATGGCGACGGACTCCCCGGATTTGGGCGTCGATCTGAGCCGGACTCTCCCGCTCGTTGTCGAAGCGATCGAACGTTGGCAGGAGTCTTACGGCGGGGTCGAATCAGCGCCGGTGAGTGTTGTCGACGCCAAGACNTGGCGCGAGACCCTTGATCAATTCTTGGCGCGCCTCACCGATGAGCAGTACCCGTTCTTCCACCCGCATTACGCCGGGCAGATGTTGAAGCCCCCGCACCCGGTGGCGGTGGTCGGATATCTGGCCGCGATGTTGATCAATCCGAACAATCACGCCCTGGACGGGGGGCCATCAACTGCCGCGATGGAGAAAGAGAGTGTCGAGCGCCTGGCCGCCATGTTCGGGATGGATCAACACCTCGGGCACCTGACTTCTAGTGGCACCATCGCCAATCTGGAGGCCCTGTGGGTGGGGAGAGAGGAAAAGCCCGGCTCCGTGGTCGCCGTCAGCCGCGATGCTCACTACACGCACGCGCGCATGGGCAACGTCCTCGGCGTCGAGGTGGTCGACATAGACGTCGACGATTCCGGACGCATGGCGGTGGACGACCTTGCCCGAGTGCTGGAGACCCACAACGTCGGCACCGTCGTTGTCACCCTGGGAACGACGGCGCTCGGCGCGATCGATCCCCTCGATGACATCATCCCNGTGGCTCGGGCCGCTGGCGCTCGCGTGCATGTAGATGGTGCCTATGGCGGCTTCTTCGCGCTGGTGGCCGACGACTCGAACGACGGTGTCNCGTCGCGGCATTTCTCCGCGATCGCACGGGCTGATTCGGTGGTCGTCGATCCACACAAGCACGGGCTCCAGCCGTACGGCTGCGGTGCGGTTCTGTTCGCCGATCCCGGTATCGGCACCCACTACGCGCACGAGTCTCCGTACACCTACTTTTCCAGCGACGAACTCCATCTTGGGGAAATCTCCTTGGAGTGCTCGCGGGCCGGTGCCGCCGCGGCGGCCTTCTGGCTCACCACGGAGGTATTCCCGTTGACCCCTGACGGACTCGGACACGTCCTTCGGCCCGGGCTGCGCGGTGCCCGCCGCATGCACTCGCTACTNCAGGCGTCGTCGGACGTGCAGTCGTTGCAAGAACCTGAACTCGACATCGTCGGGTATCTCACCCGGGCTCGTACGGCATCGAGGGTCGACCGTGACTCGGTTCAGATCTTCGATGAGTTGGCGCTGCGTCCGTCCGATGAGCAATGGCACCTCGCGACCTACAACATGAACGTCGATGCCTTTGCTAAACGAGGTATCGATGTCGAGCCGGATCAAGAACACGCTCGGGTACTCCGCAGTGTTCTCATGAAGCCAGAACACGACGCGGTCGTGGACGATTTAGTCAAGGTGCTCGAGGCGACAAGTCGACGTAGCGTTACGTCGTGAGCGTGCGTGCCGATGTTGTCGATACCGGACACAAGAAGCGGCGGGCGGGCAAGATCATCATCCTCGCTCCGATTCAGAAGATCTTCGACATCCCCGCTGACCCTTATCGGCACCGTGAGTTCGACGGTTCGGGAACGGTGACGGCCTGCACCTTCGGGCCGCAGCGACTCGAGCAGGGTGCGCAATTCGGAATGGATATNCGTATCGCGGTGCCCTACCAAATCAAGAACACCGTCATGGAGTTCGACGAACCATCACGGATCGCCTGGCGGCATCTGGGTCATCACCGGTGGCGCTACGAGCTTCGCTCCATCGATCCCACCACCACGGAAGTGACCGAAACGTTCGATGGATCGACGGCACGTTTCCCACCGGCCCTTGCGCTGATGAACGCCTACGACAACAACCAGAAGGCGATCGTAAAGACGCTCGTGAGGTTGAAGGAGATCGCTGAATCCGACGGGTAACGGGAAGTCGTTACTCGCCCGGCTCGCCTGACTCGCCCACTTCGGNGGCTTCGCCGCCGGTGATGCGCAGCAGTTCGTCGTACGTCGTGGGAAACACGTAGTGCGGGTGACCAGCGGCTGCCCACACCTGATCGAAGCGCGACAGCGCAACATCGACGATCGTCCTCAGGGGCTCCGGGTGACCCACCGGCGCGACTCCACCGATCGCGAACCCTGTCGCCGAGCGAACGTCTTGGGCGTTGGCTTTGGTAATCGTGGCTCCGGACAGCACCCCGGACAGTCGGGATATGTCCACCCGATGCCTGCCTGAGTAATTCCACTCACAAAGTGGTGCGAACTTGTTGGGGTAGGCGCGGACTTCGGGATCGCAGACGGGTGCCCCGAGAAGTGCGGCGACATGCTGCGCCTGGACGCGGGGAGGCCGGAGCTTCGGGACGGCTGAGGCACCCCCACGTGCCTTGAGGCTCCCCCGTCAAGGGTGCTCTCGGCCACNGCGGCCCCCATTTAGGCAGAACCTAAAAAATAGTTTGGGTGGACGTCGGATGGGACCGAAGTTTCCTTCGGTAACGCTGTAGTGAACATCCTCGATGTGCCGCTTGTGGTCCACCTGTGGGGTCTGATCGTGCTGCTACCGGGTCTTGCGTTGAGTACGCGGCGGCTCCACGACTCGGGAAAGTCCGACTGGAACCTGCTTTGGATCCTTGCAATGCCGTTGTGCGGCATCGGGGCGATCGCCTTGATCTTTTTGCAGACTCGACCGAGAACTCCGGTACCTAACCANTACGGTCATGGCCCAGCAACCGCCTAGCGCGTGCCAGGACGACTCACAGGCAACGCCTTCGCCAGGTGATGACTACCGTTCTTGCGAGTCAAAGCTTTGCTGTCTATCTCGCAACTGGGTATTGCCTACTGGGCTACGTTCTGAACGCATGCGCGCATCGAATCGCGCCACCATGAACATGTGCGGCACCGTGAGGCCCCACACAATCGCCAGGCCAAGCCACAAGGCCCTCTCTGCCGTCAAGACCGGGTCTACAAAAGAGATGGTGATCACAAGGATCAGTACGAAGCCAATNAGCGAAGGCGCCCCGCCCCTGGATACCAAGACCATAGAGCGCCACGAGATGGTTCCGTAGGTCACTTGCGCTAGGCGTGCGGTGTGGCGTAGGGCGTGCCAAAACCCGAAATATGTGGCGAACGCGACCAGCGGCGTCACGAGTAAACCAAGAGCCGCCAGCGCGAAGAGCTCGATTACCCCGCGCAGATCCCCGCGTGCAATCAGCCACAGCAAGCAGAGCACGACAAGGATCAAGACAGTGATCCGAATTCCAATTATNGCTGTCTCGTTCATCAAAGTTGCTAGACGAGGTTCTATAGCGGTGAGAGTCGAGACGGCTGCGGGGGAGGTCAGTGGGAGAAGAANAGGCGCGCTGCCAAGTGCGAGGGCATAAGCAACCCGAGGCAGACCGCTGAGGGGGGCGAGGTTCTGCAGCTCGCGAGTTGCTTCGACATCCCCGGTGCCGAAGTGCCATACCGTCATGCCAAGTACGGCCAGGAAAGCCATTCCAGGCCACTGGACGATGCAGAGAGCAGCCGCCCCAGCGATGGAAACGTAAGCCGTGACCCCAATTAAGCGTTGGCGAGTTGTCAGTCCGCGAGTCAGAGTCAGGTTGTCCACCGCGCCGTGAGGAATTCCGACGATCAGTGCGATGAGAGCCAGGGTGATTGGTACAGGTCCAATCGAGGTAGTCGCAGCCGTGGCCTGGGTGAGCAAGCTGAGAATGAGTGTGGCCCCGACGGAGATCAGACCAATATTTAGAACGACCGTGGCGTTCGGAACAGTGATGAAGTGGAAGTGCGCTCCGTGCCTCCGCTTTTGCAAGCTAGACCCCAGATGCATGTCGCCCACTCTCTCCGCCATCGACGCGGGGTGCGCAGCTTGGTACAGAAGGCCTGTTTCGAGTAATCCTTGCCACACTCCGGACACGACACCTTTTCTCAATGCCGACCCACCGAAGTGTAGAAGTTTGACCGCGAAGGGCGCCACCCCTCGTTTTTGACAAAACGGACAAACCTCGGGAAGGCCTCAGCGCCAATGCCCATCGCACTGCTACGCAAAAGTGAATTAGTTTGACTCCTCGGCCACTTCGGCAGCGTCTCCACCGGTAATTCGTAACAGTTCGTCGTACGTCGTCGGGAACACGTAATGCGGGTGACCGGCGGCGGCCCACACCTCATCGAAGCGCGACAAAGCGACATCGACGATCGTTAGCAGGGACTCCGGGTGGCCCACCGGCGCNACTCCACCGATCGCGAACCCTGTNGCCGAGCGGACGTCCGCGGCGTTGGCCTTGGTGATCGTTGCTCCGGACAGCNCCCCGGACAGTCGCGACGTGTCCACCCGATGCCNGCCCGATGCGATCACCAGCACCGGATCGCCGTCGGCGAGGAAGATCAACGAGCTTGCGATCTGCCCGACCTCGATCCCCAGGGCCTGGGCAGCCTCGACGGCGGTGCGGGCGCTGTCGTCGAGCCGACGTACCTGACCGCTGACGCCCCGCTGGGCGAGCGCGGTACGCACCGCGATGACGGATTGCTGCTCGGTAGCCTCGGTCATGAGCGGCAGGGTATCCATCCGGCCCGTGAGTGATCCTGATCTCAGGCTGCTCGAGGCAGGCCACTCGTGATCGGCCACTCAGTACGGGCCTTTCTCGACAGGCCACTCGTGACAGATGGGGCTACGGGGGCTACAGTTCTCGGGTGGCACGGATTCTCGTAGTAGTACCCAGGCGCGCCTGACGACGCACCCCGTCGACGGCGCGCTCCCTCCTACCCACCCCGGGTGTGGAGGGTTTTTCATTCTCACGACCGGAAAGTCTCAGGACAGGAAAGAGCACATGGGCGAGCAAATCACCGGAGCCGAATCGCTGGTGCGGTCCCTCGAGGCCGCCGAGGCGGACGTCGTCTTCGGAATCCCCGGAGGAGCCATTCTTCCCGCATACGACCCCTTGATGGACTCCACCAAAGTGCGGCACATCCTGGTACGCCACGAACAGGCGGCCGGTCACGCCGCCGAGGGATACGCCGGTGCGACAGGTCGGGTGGGCGTGTGTATGGCGACGAGTGGACCGGGGGCCACCAACCTCGTCACACCGATCGCGGACGCTCATATGGACTCGATCCCCCTGGTGGCCATCACCGGCCAGGTCCCCAGCCCCGCCATCGGGACCGACGCATTCCAGGAAGCGGACATCCGCGGCATCACGATGCCGATCACCAAGCACAACTACCTCATCACCGATCCCGACGAGATCCCGCGGGCGATCAACGAGGCGTTCCACTTGGCTGCGAGCGGACGGCCGGGCCCGGTGCTGGTGGACATTTCTAAGGATGCGCTGCAAGCCGACACCGAGTTCTCCTGGCCATCGGAGATCGACCTTCCCGGGTACCACCCGACGACGCGGCCGCACTCCAAGCAGATCCGCGAGGCTGCTCGCGCGGTCCTGTCCGCCCGGCAACCGGTTCTCTACGTCGGCGGAGGA
>PBTV01000038.1 GCA_002729215.1 Rubrivirga sp. | reverse complement strand
AGGCGGCCGCCAAGAAGGCGGCTGCGAAAAAGGCTCCTGCGAAAAAGGATCCCGCGAAGAAGGCTCCTGCGAAGAAGGCGGCCCCTAAGAAGGCAGTTGCGAAGAAGGCGGCCCCTAAGAAGGCAGCTGCCAAGAAGGCGGCCGCGAAGAAGGCGACCCCTAAGAAGGCAGTTGCGAAGAAGGCGGCCCCCAAGAAAGCAACCGAGACGAAAGCCGCTCCGAAGAAAGCAACGATCAAGAGGGCACCAAAGAAGCGCCCTGTTGTTCGTGAGGACGAGTCACCGTGGACGGACTCTGAGCTCGCCGAGATGCGTACCGAATTGCACAGCGAACGCGAGCGACTCCTGGAGGAGATCGCTACCACCGAAGAGGGTCTCGCCGACCTGATCCGCGATTCCGGAGACGGAGCGGGTGACGATCAGGCCGATGCAGGGAGCAAGACCTTCGAGCGGGAGCACGAGATGTCTCTCGCCAATAACGCGCGTGACATGCTCGAGCAAGTCGATCACGCGTTGGCTCGTATCGCGGATGGCTCCTACGGGGTGTGTGAGAGCTGCGGCAAGCCGATCGGCAAGTACCGACTTCAAGCCTTTCCTCGTGCCACGTTGTGTCGAACGTGCAAGGAAGCCGAAGAGCGGTTCTAAGCACCGGTGGCCACGGACGTAGGCTGGCGAAGTGTTTCGAGGCGCCCATCGATCAGTGCTCGCGGTGCTTGCGGGCACTGCCGTGGGCATCGTCCTTATCGACCAGGTGACCAAGGCGTGGGCTGTGGCGTATCTCCAGCCGCGCATCGAGAGTGGCGAAGGCCCGATCTATCTCATTGATCCGCTCCTGCGCTTGACGTACGTCGAGAACACCGGGGCGGCATGGGGGATGGGAGCCGGATACACCTGGATATTCACCATCATCGCCGTTGTGGTGGGAGTCGTCATCGTTCGGCTCGCGCGAACAATCACCTCCAGTGCGTGGGCTTTGGCGCTCGGTGGCTTGCTCGGTGGCTTGCTCGGGAACCTGATTGATCGACTTACGCGACCCCCGGGGCCGGGGCTGGGGTCGGTGGTCGACTTCATCGGTCTTCCGAACTTTCCCGTCTTCAATGTCGCTGATATTGCAATCACGTGTTCGGCGGTCGCGATGATCATCCTCGCGTGGCGCGGCATCCCGCTATCTGAGTCGGAACCGGGCGGCTCGAACTCGGACGACGAGCTAGTTCTGGATGACGACAAGCCGGCGGCCGGGAGCGGCCCATGAGCCGGATTCTCCCGGTGCCTGAGGGGCTTGAGGGGGAAAGGATCGACGTCGCGCTCGCGACGATGCTGGGGTTGTCGCGAGCACGTTCGAGTGCGCTCGTGGAAAGCGGAGCCGTCCAGGTCGGAAGCCGTGTGGTCGCCAAGTCACATCGTCTTGCTCGCGGCGAGATGATCGAAATCCGCGAGATCAACGAGACGCGAGATTCGTCCGACGGCGGCGGGCCAGAAGGCGGGCCGCTCGCGGGCCTGCCGACCAACACACCCTCGGTGGAGATCCCGATTCTGTGGGAGGACGACGACGTTGTGGTGATCGATAAGCCGGCGGGTGTTGCCGCTCATCCGAGCCCGGGTTGGTCGGGCCCCACGGTGACCGATTCCCTGTCCGCCGCCGGGCATTCCCTGGCGACGGCCGGAGCAGCGGAGCGCGAGGGTGTGGTGCACCGGCTTGATGTTGGGACGACCGGGGCGATGGTCGTAGCCAAGAGTGCGGCGGCGTACACCTCGCTCAAGCGGCAATTCAAGGAACGGACGGTGGACAAGCGGTACCACGCGGTCGTGCACGGGCTTCTTGATCCGCTGGTGGGGACGATCGATGCCCCCATCGACCGACATCCATCCAAGGATTACAAGTGGGCCGTCGTTGCCGGTGGCCGGGAGAGCGTGACCCGTTATGAAACGCTCGAAGCGTGGCCTCGGGCGTCCCTCGTCGAGGTGCATCTCGAAACAGGACGCACGCACCAGATTCGGGTCCACATGGCAGCGATGCGCCATCCGTGCGTCGGGGACGTGACGTACGGCGCGGATCCGACGGTGGCGAAAGAATTGGGGCTCACGAGACAGTGGTTGCACGCGAGACGATTGGGATTTGAGCATCCGCATACGGGGGAGCACGTGTCGTTCGAAAGCCCGTACCCGATAGATCTTGAGCAAGCTCTGGAGCGACTGCGGGTCGGCTTGTCGGGCTGAGCGGGTAGCCGGTTCGGGCATAGAGTTGGACGATGCCCCGCTGCCGATGTGAGTCACCGTCGACGGTGACCGGTGGGGGATCGGAATGACATCGGACGATTTCGTCCATCTCCACGTGCACACCGAGTACTCAATGCTGGACGGTGCCGCCCGACTTGACGATTTAATGACTGAGGCCAGTCGTCTCGGCATGTCGGCCATCGCAATGACCGACCACGGAAACCTCTTCGGCGCGTACGACTTCTTTACAAAGGCGCGGGGCGCCGGACTCAAGCCGATCATCGGCCTCGAGGGGTACTACGCGCCCCAGGGTCGAGCCGAACGCAAACCGTTCGACTTCACCGGGGGTTTCGACGAAGGAACACCCGAGGATCCGGGCGCTGGCCGAGGCAAACACAGCTATACCCACATGACGGTGTGGGCGGAATCCACCCTCGGCATGCACAATCTCTTCCGCTTGTCGTCTCTGGCCAGCCTCGAAGGGCAGTACCACAAGCCACGCTTCGATCGAGAGTTGCTCGATCGGTACGGAGCGGGGTTGATTGGTACTACCGGTTGTCCGAGCGGGGAGGTCAATCGCTGGCTGCAGGCGGGTCAGTACGAGAAGGCACGAGCCGCCGCGGCTGATTTTCGAGACATCCTCGGGCCAGAAAACTACTTCTGCGAAGTCATGGACCACGGCCTAGCGATCGAGCGGAGGTTTCGAGAAGACCTGATCCGCATCGCACGGGACCTGAGCCTGCCGTTGGTGGCCACCAATGATTTGCATTACGTGCACGAGTCAGATGCGGATACCCACGAGGTGCTGTTGTGTGTCGGGACGCGGACGACGATGGACGACCCCAAGCGGTTTCGATTCGACGCCCGGGACTTCTACCTGAAGTCCGCTGCCGAAATGCGTTCTGTTTGGTCCGAACTTCCCGAGGCATGCGACAACACGCTGCTGATCGCGGAGCGATGCGAGGTCTCCTTCGACGAAGGAGCCAACCTGATGCCGCAATTCCCGGTGCCCGACGGGTACACCGAAGAGACCTGGCTTCGGGCAGAGGTTGAGCGTGGATTGGAGACCCGGTACCAGGGATCGGTTCCCGACGATGTCCGCCAGCAGTCGGAGTACGAGCTCGGTGTTGTCGCACAGATGGGATTCCCCGGCTATTTCCTCGTGGTCGCTGATCTCGTTCGCTACGCCCGTGACAACAAGATCCGAGTCGGCCCAGGCCGAGGGTCGGCCGCCGGCGCCATGATCGCTTTCGCGTTGGGCATCACCGAACTCGATCCGATCAAACACGGGTTGCTCTTCGAGAGATTCCTGAATCCCGAACGCATCTCGATGCCGGATATCGACATCGATTTCGACGAACGCCGACGCTCGGACATGATCCGCTACGCCACGGAGAAATACGGCGAAGAGCGAGTAGCCCAGATCGTCACCTACGCCTCCATCAAGGCGAAGGCGGCCATCAAAGACAGTGCACGTGTTCTGGGATTCCCGTACGCCGTGGGAGAACGCATCACCAAGGCGATGCCACCGTCGGTCATGGGGAAGGACATTTCCCTGGCCGGTGCCTTCGACGCGACAGACGATCGCTACGCGGAAGCGAAGGACTTCAGGTCGCTGTACGAATCCGATGCCGAGGCCCGCCAAGTCATCGACACAGCCAAGGGTCTCGAGGGGCTCAAGCGTCAGCCGGGAGTTCACGCTGCAGGCGTGATCCTTTCCCGCGAGGCCCTGATGGACGTCATTCCCGTGTGGCGACGTGAGCAAGACGGCGCGATCATCACCCAGTTCGATATGGGAGCTTGCGAGACCCTCGGGCTTCTCAAGATGGATTTCCTCGGCCTTCGAAATCTGACGGTGCTCGAAGATTGCCTCGACAACATTGAGAAGAACACCGGAGACCGTCTTGTACTCGAGGAATTGACTCTCTACGACCGGACCACATACGAGTTGCTGTCACGTGGAGACACACTCGGCGTCTTCCAACTCGACGGCGGACCCATGCGTTCACTCCTGCGGTCCATGCAGCCGGACAGCTTCGAAGACATTTCCGCTGTCCTGGCTCTCTATCGACCTGGACCCATGGGCGCCAATGCACACAATGACTATGCGGATCGAAAGAACGGTCGTAAGCCGGTCGTTCCCATTCACCCGGAACTGGCAGAGCCGTTGTCGGAGATTCTCGGTGACACGTATGGATTGATCGTCTACCAAGAGCAGGTCATGGCCATCGCACAAGAGTTGGCCGGTTACTCACTTGGCAAAGCCGACCTCTTGCGTCGCGCGATGGGGAAGAAGAAGAAGGAGATCCTGAAGAAGGAGTTCACTCCTTTCCAGGAGGGGATGCGTTCCAGGGGATACAGCGATTCGGCGATCGACACCCTGTGGGAGATCCTGGTCCCGTTCTCGGACTATGCCTTCAACAAGGCCCACACGGCCGGCTATGGCCTGGTGTCTTACTGGACGGCCTACTTGAAAGCGAATTACCCCGCGGAGTACATGGCTGCGCTCCTGACGAGCGTCCAAGACGACAAGGATAAGAGCGCCATCTACCTAGGCGAGTGTCGACGGATGGGCATCAAGGTCTTGCCTCCGGATGTCAACGATTCCGATTCGGCTTATACGGCCCGCGGAAGCGACATTCGATTCGGGTTGTCGGCGATCCGCAACGTCGGCGAAGGTGTCGTTCTATCCATCAGTGAGACACGGCGCTCGGGCGGCCGATTTACGGACTTCCATGACTTTGTGGCCAAGGTAGAGGTGCACGTATGCAATCGACGCGTCGTCGAGTCCCTCATCAAGGCGGGTGCATTCGACTCTCTGGGCCATACACGCAAAGGCCTCGCAGCGGTCCATGAACTGGTCATCGACTCGGCAGTGGACATCAAGAGAGCAGAAGCAGCCGGCCAGTACGACTTGTTCGGAGGTCTCGCGGGCGAAGGGGAAACGACCGGGCTCGCGGAACAGACCCCCGTTCCGGTGGGCGAGTGGGATAAAGCCGTCCTGTTGGCGCACGAGAGAGACATGTTGGGCCTGTACGTGTCGGATCACCCCCTGAATGGTCTTGATCATGCACTCGCAAACATCTCCGACATCTCGATCGCATCCCTTATTGCCGACGAATCGTTGGAGTCGACGGTCGTTACCGTTGCGGGCCTGCTGACGAGTGTGCAACGTAAAACCACCAGGAAGGGGTCGGCCTGGGCCATCGCGACGGTAGAGGATCTGGACGGATCCGTCGAAGCGATGGTCTTCCCGCAGACGTACGCGTCCGTGTCTACAACGCTCATCGAAGATTCCATCGTGGCCATTCGCGCGCGTGTGGAGCGCACGGATGAAGACGGCCTGCGCGTCATCGCCTTGGACGTGCAATCCCCCGACTTGTCTGAGGCGCAAAGTGGGCCGTTGCGATTGTCCATCGCGGCGAGTCGATGCGTTCCACCCCTCGTCGAGCGACTCAAAGAGGTGCTCCGGCAACACTCCGGCACCACCGAAGTCCACCTGCACCTGACGGGCGGAACGCAAACAACAGTCCTGAGAATCGACGACGCCTTGCGCGTGACGCCCTCGGCCGCTCTGTACGGGGATCTCAAAGCGCTGCTGGGAGCGAACTGCTTGTCGTGACGTGCCGTACGGTTTCACGATGACCTCCCATGGAGCGCCACCGGATAGCGCCCCGGACACACCGATCGTCCGGTCACGGCGCCCCGAGTGGTCGGAATGGTCGCTGGTCCTCTCGGGAGTTATGTCCGGTCTGTTAAGCGGTGCTGCCCTCGGCGTGCTCTGGTGGCGGTTGGCGCCGCGGGCGACGGTGGCGGTACGCCCGGACGGTGCCAGACCCCAGGGGTATCAGCCAGAGGAGTACCTCGCCGCAGACGTCTCCTTCGTGGCCTTGGCTCTGGTGGCCGGGCTCGTCCTTACCGTCGCCCTCGCGGTCATGCGCCGTGGTCACCTACTTGGAGTCTTGGTGGCCGGACTCCTGGCCAGCGCGGTCGGCACGCTTGCCATGTGGCAAGTCGGAACGCGGCTGGGCTCTGTCGATATCGAAGGTCTCATCGCGACGACCAGTGAGGAATTCGTCACCGATGCCCCGCTCGAGGTGACGATGCCCGGCGTCTACCTAGTGTGGTCAATCAGCGCGGCCACGGTGGTGTTGGTGCTCGCTATCTCCGACTGGCTGGTGGCTCGACGGTCACGTCACGCGGATTAGTTGCGAGCCGGTGTCCCGAGCGTGGCTACCCGCGCACCCGTGGCTGTGATGAGGTCCTGGGGGTCCAGGGAGATCTCGAGGCCCCGCCGTCCCGCGCTGACATAGACCAGAGAGTGCAGCAGGACCTCCTCGTCGATGACGACCGGCAATTCCTGCCGTAGCCCTAGAGGACTGATCGCTCCTGTGACAGATCCGCTGACGCGTTCGGCCGACGTAACGTCCATGAGGTGGGCTTTCTTGCCGCCGATAGCGCGCGCGAGACGTTTGGCCGACACCGTTGTCGTCGCCGCGACCAGAGCCAGCACCGCACGTGCATCCACCGACCACACGAGGGATTTGAAGACGGCCTCGGCTGGAACGCCGAGAAGTCGGGCTGCCTCCATCGCATAGTCCGGATGATCGAGACGAGACGAACTCTCGTGATCAAAGGTGTGAACGCCGTGGGGAATGCCCCGCTCGGTCAACAGTCCCAACGCCGGTGTTGCTGATGCCGAGTGGCTGGGTTTGTTCGCCACTTAGTTCTCCGATGGAGTTGTGTTGAGTAAGTCGAGCGCCGGTATCGCGCCGAATGTGGAGATCAAGGTCGATTCCGAAGAAAGAACCCGGGTGCCGAGTCGGAGCCGGGAGAGGGCGTCGGGAGCCGCAAGCAACTCTTGTCGCGTGGACCCATCAACAACCAGGGCGGCGGTTATCAGGTAACTGAGGACAGCAGGATCGGCCGGCACCTGATCGTCGTCGGCATCGTTATCGTCGTTGGCCTCGTTCAACCGACCGCCCAAAATGGAGCGGTAGGTGTCGAAGGCCTGCATCGCCGACTGGACCGCAGACGCCACCCGCGGATCATCGGAATCGACCTCTGGCTCGGGAAGAAAGGTAACTGAGGCGCGCAAGAGGGGAGCCGTACGATCAATGTGCTCGAGCCGAAAGCGCCGGGATCCGATCGTGACAATGTCGTAGCGGCCGTCGTCGCGGCGTTCTGCCTGGCGGATCACCGCGCTCACGCCCACCGGGTAAAGCTCAGTGTCTTCTGCCGAAGGGTCGATCGGCGATGCGTCGTCGTCCGGCACATCACCAGGGGAGGACTGCTTCGGCGTCAATGTGTGCGATTCCCGAAAGGCGACGATGCCGAACTCCCGTTCGTCCTCGGGCTTGCCGAGCAGTTCCTCCACCATCATCCGATACCGAGGCTCAAAAATGTGAAGAGGGAGGACCAAGCCGGGCACGAGCGCTGTTGTGAGCGGAAAGAGCGGCAGGGACTGATCCATCCATCGAGCGTAGACTCTGTGGGGTGTTGCGTCTCATCGACTTGCGTGCATCGTCTGCCGACCCTCGGTCGGTTGTCCCGCGCGCCGCCATGGATCTGACGGATGCAGGCGATGCGATCCGACCGGTGCTCGAGGACGTCCGGGTCAGAGGTGCCGACGCGGTTCTCGATGCGTGCGAACGTTTCGACTCGATCCGCCCCACCCAGCTGCGCGTGCCCGCCTCGGTGATCGCTGATGCACTGGCCGGTCTAGAGCCGTCGGTGCAGCGGGCCTTGGAAGTGTCCATCGAGCGCGCTCGGAGGGTCCACCAAGACCAACGTCGCGTGGACGTGGAAACCGAGGTGGTTCCCGGGGGCACGGTGACCGAGCGCTGGCTTCCGGTAGCTCGCGTGGGCTTGTACGTCCCGGGTGGGCGGGCCGTCTATCCCAGCAGCGTGGTGATGAATGTGATCCCTGCCCAGGAGGCGGGAGTTCCCTCGCTCGCTGTCGTTAGTCCTCCTCAAAAGGACTGCGACGGGTGGCCCCACCCCACGGTCCTGGCCGCGTGCTCGCTGCTGGGAGTCGAGGAGATCTATGCGGTGGGAGGCGCCCAGGCGGTCGCGATGTTGGCCTACGGCATTGACCTTCCCGACGGTGGCGCATGCGAGCCGGTGGATCTGGTTACCGGACCCGGGAACATTTACGTCACGGCAGCTAAGCGAGCACTGCAGGGAATCATCGGGATCGACTCCGAGGCTGGCCCAACCGAGGTGGCGATCCTGGCCGATGACTCAGCCGACGCCCGGTACGTGGCGGCAGACCTCATCAGTCAGGCCGAGCACGACGTGATCGCCGCGGCCGTCCTTGTCACCTCAAGCGAGCGTCTGGCCAACGAGGTCGAAGGGGAAGTGGCGGCCCAGGTTGCCAACACCAAGCATGTGGAGCGCATCACCGAAGCCTTGACCGGGGTGCAGAGCGCGATCATTCTGGTTCGAGATGTCGACCAGGGTTTGGCCGTCGTCGACGCTTACGCCGCTGAGCATTTGGAAATCCACACCGAAGAACCTCGCAAAGTCGCCCTGCAGGTACGCAACGCCGGCGCCATATTTGTTGGACCGTGGGCGCCCGTGTCCCTCGGTGACTACTGCGCGGGTTCCAACCACGTGCTTCCGACCATGGGTGCTGCGCGCTACTCCTCTGGTCTATCCGTGCAAACATTCCTGCGCGGCATACACGTCATCGAGTACGACCGCTCTTCGCTGGCCGACGTTGCCGAAGATGTCGTTGCCCTGGCGCAGGCCGAAGATCTGCCAGGTCACGGAGACGCCGTGACCATACGTTTCCACGACGCCGACGATGACTGAGTTTCAGCCGCCGGTTCGGGAGGATTTGCGGGGCCTGGTGCCCTATGGAGCGCCACAACTCGATGTCGATATTCGCCTCAACGTCAACGAGAACCCCTTCGCACCCTCGCCGGAGTTGGCCCGTGCGTTGGGCGCGTCCGTCACCGAAGCTGCACAGACGTTGAACCGGTACCCCGACCGAGAATGCGTGGAGTTGCGGCAAGCCCTCGCCGACTATCTGTCCCAGGAGTCGAGCGCGGAGTGTGCCGTCGACTCCATCTGGGTGGCCAACGGATCAAACGAAGTGATGTCCCACATCATGGCCGCTTTCGGTGGACCTGGGCGGGTGGCGCTCACCTTTCCCCCTACGTACTCCATGTATCCGGAATACGCACGAGAGTCCTTCACCACCTTGGTGTCCGTCCCGCGGACGACTGATTTTCAGATCGACATGGCAGCCAGCACCGCTGCTATCGAGGACCAGCGCCCCTCGGTCGTGCTTCTCGCCTCGCCCAACAACCCCACCGGAACCGCCGTGAGCGCGGACGACATTGCTGCCCTCGCGCAGGCCACGGCAGGCGTGGGGGGGATGCTCGTCGTTGATGAGGCCTACGCGGAGTTCCGCCGACCGGGTCAGTCGAGCTCCGTGGCCGGCCTTGCCGATCATCCCAACACGATCGTGACCAGGACGATGAGCAAGGCGTTCGCGATGGCAGGTGCCCGCGTGGGATACGCCGCAGCCGAACCGAGTGTTATCAACGCCTTGCGCGTCGTGCGACTCCCGTACCACCTGTCGGCCGTCACCCAGTCCGTCGCGTGTACTGCGTTGGCCTTCGTCGAGGAATTGCAGTCGAACCTGCAACTCCTACGTGACGAACGGGATCGAATGCGCCGCGACCTGGAGTCTCGAGGGTTCGTGGTCACCGACAGTGACGCTAACTTCTGCTTCTTCGGTCGCTTCCGCGATCGACGACGGGTGTGGGAGGGACTCATGGATCGCGGAGTCCTGATCCGAGAAACCGGCCCCGACCAGTGGTTGCGGGTCTCCGTGGGAACACCCCAGGAGAACGCTAGATTTATCGAGGTCTTGGATGAGGTTGTGGTGGATAGTGACCTGATGTCTGACGGAGATGGTGGATCGACATGAGTAGGCAGGCCCGCGTCGAGAGATCGACGAAGGAGAGTGAGGTCCTCGTTGAGGTAGAACTCGACGGAACCGGGGTAAGTTCCATCGAGACAGGCGTTCCCTTCTTCGACCATATGATCGCGCAGCTCGCCAAACACGGTGGCCTCGATCTCACGGTGCGGACCAAGGGTGACCTCGAGGTGGATACGCACCACACCGTCGAGGACACGTCTCTAGCCCTCGGCCAAGCACTCAACGAAGCTCTTGGTGACCGTGCAGGTCTGCGCCGGTACGGAGATGCGCTGGTGCCCTTGGACGAATGCCTCGTGCAGTCTGCTATCGATTTGTCAGGGCGCCCCTACCTGGTGCACGAGGAACCCGATCTGGTCGAACTGATCGGGTCCTACGACACCACCCTGACCCGTCACATTTGGGAATCGATCGTGGCGACCAGCCAGGTAACGCTGCACGTCAAGGTCCTCAGCGGGCGCAATGCTCACCACGTCGTGGAAGCGCAATTCAAATCGGTTGCTCGTTCCCTGCGCGATGCAGTGGCGATCGACTCACGGGTTGTGGGTGTCCCCTCGACCAAGGGCACGCTCACGGCGTCCTGATCGACACCCGGACACTTCTTCTTTCGATGAACGCACCTCGTTGATGAGCACATCGTTGAGGCCGTCCGTCGTGGTACTGGACTACGGCAGTGGAAATCTACGCTCGGTTCAACGCGCCCTAGAGCGGGTCGGCGCGAACGTCGAGATAACCAGCGACGCCACCTCGGCTGCGTCCTGCGACGGGCTCGTTGTTCCAGGAGTCGGTGCGTACGCGTCCTGCATGGCGGGGCTCACTGCTGTCCGCGGAGAGTCCATCATCGACGCCCGACTCGCTGGAGGGCGACCGGTCCTCGGAATCTGCGTGGGTCTGCAAATCCTGTTCTCCTCGGGAGTCGAACACGGCACGCGCACCGCCGGTCTCGGACAATGGCCCGGGACGGTGGAGCGCCTATCGGCACCGGTACTCCCGCATATGGGCTGGAACACCGTTGATGTCGGCGAGGGGTCCACTCTCTTCGCCGGCGTGGAGTCAGAGCGCTTCTATTTCGTTCATTCATATGGGGTTGTGTCATGGGACTTTCGTGAGGATGCTCAGCCGGTGATGAAGCCACCGGTGGCTTCCTGGTGCACGTACACCGATCGCTTCGTCGCAGCAGTGGAAAACGGCCCGCTTGTTGCGACGCAATTCCACCCGGAGAAGTCCGGGGACACTGGTGCCTACATTCTCGGGAATTGGCTCGCCACTCTTCGTTGATCGCCGAAGGTGACAAGAGACGAAAGCATGCGATCCATGGTTGCGTGGATGACCTAGGCTTGTGGCATGAAACACACTGGAGAAGTCGGACCCGCCCTCCAACTCCTCCCGGCCGTTGACGTAGCCGATGGTCAAGCCGTCCGCCTGGTTCAAGGAAAGGCCGGATCGGAAACTGTCTACGGGCGGCCGATCGACGCGGCTCGGTCGTGGGTCGAACAGGGAGCCGAGTGGATCCACCTGGTCGATTTGGACGCTGCTTTCTCGCGCGGATCCAACGCCGCCACCATCGGTGAAGTGGTCAATGAACTCAAAGGCCAGGTACGGATAGAGCTGTCCGGGGGAATCCGCGACGATGAGTCGCTCGCGGCGGCGCTGGCAACGGGATGCACCAGGGTCAATCTTGGAACCGCCGCGCTCGAGAGTCCTGACTGGACGGAGCAGGTGATCGCCGATCACGGTGATCGGATAGCCGTCGGACTCGATGTTCGCGGACACACGTTGGCCGCTCGAGGATGGACGACCGAAGGCGGCAATCTGTGGGAGACGTTGGGTCGTCTTGATGCAGCAGGGTGCTCCCGATACGTCGTCACCGATGTCCATAAGGACGGAACCATGAAAGGTCCCAATATCCACCTCCTGCGCGACGTGTGCTCGGCCACCGACGCTGCGATCGTGGCATCCGGGGGGATCAGTCGCCTCGAAGACCTCCACACGCTGGCGGATATGACCGGGCAGGGTATCGAGGGCGCAATCATTGGGCGCGCGCTGTACGAGGGAGCCTTCACGCTGGCGGAAGCCATCGCCGCGGTTGAAGCGCGTTACGACCCGTACGAGTGGGGGCCGCCCCGACCATGAGTCTGGCCGTTCGGGTGGTTCCTTGCCTCGACGTCGATGCCGGTCGGGTCGTGAAGGGAGTCAACTTTGTTGACCTGCGCGATGCAGGGGATCCGGTCGAGCTTGCCGCTGCCTACGGAGCCCAGGGCGCCGACGAGCTCGTCTTCTTGGACATCACGGCGTCATCGGCGAGCAGAGAAACGACGTATGACGTTGTTCAGCGCACCGCGGAGAGCGTCTTCATTCCGCTCACCGTCGGTGGCGGTGTCCGAACGGTCGAGGACTTCGATCGTCTCCTGCGGGCGGGGGCGGACAAGGTCGGTGTCAATACGGCCGCGATCGCCGATCCGTCCTTGATCACCAAGGCAAGTGAGCGCTTCGGTTCGCAGTGCGTTGTTCTCAGCGTTGACGCGCGGCGATGCGCCGGCGACGTCACGACCCCGAGCGGGTTCGAGCTGACCACCCACGGCGGTCGGCGTGGCACAGGAGTGGACGCGATCGCATGGGCCGACGAGGCGGCGCAGCGCGGTGCGGGTGAGATCTTGCTGAATTCGATGGACGCGGACGGGACGACCCAGGGATTCGACACCGAACTCATCGAGCTCGTCAGACGCCATGTCGACGTGCCCCTAATTGCGAGCGGTGGGGCGGGAGTCGTCGACGATTTCCCTCGCGCGGTTGAAGCGGGAGCCGATGCTGTGCTGGCGGCAAGCGTTTTTCATTTCGGCCATCTCACGATCCCCGACGTGAAATCGGCACTCGATAGCGCAGGGCTGCCGGTCCGTCGGCACAATGTCCGCTATGGGTGACGAAGCAGGAGACCTCCTGGCCTTGTCTCCCAACGACGTTGTCGCCCGTGTGCGATTCGATGCAGCGGGTCTGGTCCCCGCCGTTGCTCAAGACTCCACCTCGCGGCAGGTCCTGATGCTCGCGTGGATGAACGAAGAAGCCCTGCGCGCAACAGTAACGACGCGACGAGCCACTTACTTCTCTCGAAGTCGACAGAGCCTGTGGGTGAAAGGCGAGACGTCGGGAAACTCGCAGCAGGTCGCGCAGTTGCGCGTGGATTGCGACGGCGATGCGGTTCTTTTGCTGGTCGACCAGCAGGGGCCGGCGTGCCACACGGGCGTGGAGAGTTGTTTCGATGTCGGCGGTGTCGATGTTCGGTGAGAGCGAGCCAGGCCTCGAGGATTTTCGGGAGCGCGCGACATCTCATCGGGTTATCCCGGTGTCACGAACGCTCCTTGCCGATGGATTGACGGCCATTGGACTCTTCGAAACCCTGTGTACAGACCGCGCTGGCACGTTCCTGCTTGAATCAGCCGAGGCGGGTCGTTCGTGGTCTCGTTATTCATTCGTCGGAGTTCGTGCGGCTGCGATGTTGACGGAGCGGGACGGACAAGCGCATTGGTTGGGAATGGTGCCGGTGGGTCTGCCCACCACCGGTGACGCATGGTCGGTTCTTCGTGACTCCGTGACGATCCTGAACAGCACGGATTGCCCGGTGTCCCATGGGCAGCACGACGAGAGTGGGCCTCGATTCACGTCCGGTTTTGTCGGCTGCCTCGCCTACGACGCGGTGCGCTTGTTCGAGAAGTTGCCCGACGACAACCCGTCTGCGGTAGATATTCCCGATCTAGCGTTTCTGCTGGCCACCGATCTGGCGATCCTCGATCACTTCCGAGGCACGGTGACCCTCATTGCGGCGGCAATCAACTTCGATGCAACTGACGAACGAGTCGACGAGGCCTGGTACGACGCGATGTCTCGGCTTGGTGCGATGCAAACCGCCCTGGCCAATCCCGTCGGAGTGAATGTCTCCCGCGCGACATCGGTGACAACAGCAGGCACGGAAAGTATTCGATCTCACACCACGAACGAGGAGTATCGGGAGGCCGTCGATAGGGCGCAGAAATACATTCGCGAGGGGGATGCTTTTCAGATCGTCCTTTCTCAGCGCTACTCAACTCCGATAACTGCACGCCCCCTCGACGTCTACCGAGTTCTTCGCTCCTCGAATCCGAGCCCTTACATGTATCTCATTCGGATGCCCAGGGAGTTGACCGATGATGGTGACGGGCACATGAGCGACATCAGTGCCTTTGATGTGGTCGGGTCGTCTCCCGAGGCGCTCGTCACGGTGGAGGATCGCCAGTGCACCGTGCATCCGATAGCCGGTACCCGGCAACGTGGGCGAGACGCGCAGGAAGATCGTGAATTGGCGCTCGATCTTCTAGCGGATCACAAAGAACGCGCGGAGCACGTCATGCTTGTTGATCTCGCGCGAAACGATCTGGGTCGTGTCTGTGAACCGGGGTCAGTGGACGTGACGGAATTCATGGAGATCGAGCGCTATTCGCATGTCATGCACATCGTTTCGTCCGTCGTTGGTCGATTGAACGAAGATTCGTCTGCTCTTGACGCTCTGCGAGCAACGTTTCCTGCCGGCACGCTCAGTGGTGCGCCCAAAGTCAGGGCGATGGAGATCATCGATGAACTAGAGCCGGATCGGCGTGGTCTGTACGGCGGCGTGGTCGGCTATGTGGATTTTCGCGGGAACCTGGATATGGCAATCGCGATTCGGACGGCTGTAATTCAAGACGGAGTGGCGCACGTTCAGGCGGGCGCCGGGATCGTTGCTGATTCAGATCCCGAAGCCGAAGCTCAGGAATGCGTGAACAAGGCGGGTGCGGTGCTCGCGGCGCTGGACGTCGCGCAATCGTTGGCACCGGTTGACTCACCAGGCGAAAGTGCAGGGGACTAGGTGGCCTCGACGGTTCGCCCCTTTCTTGACGGTAGACGCGGCTACATCGCGGGATTGGGTTCGATGCTGGTGGGGTCCGCTCTGGCATGGTGGGCGGCCTCTGCGACGTGGGTTCTCGTGGAGCGGTCTCTGTTGGGAGATTCCACAGTTTCAGAGATGACGAATATCCAAGCTGTGGGTCTCCTTGCTGTGTCGGGTGGCAGTGTCGTATCGATCGCGGCCGCCGCGCCAATCATCGGTTTCGCCGGCTTGGCGGGTGTCATCGGATCGCGTGGGTGGCTGCGACGCAGCGTTGGCGCTGTTGTCACGATTACGGGGATCGTGTTGTGCGCATCAGCCGTGCGATTCCTGTCAACGATCGCGGTCGGCTCGCCGATCCCCGGGGGAGTCGGTGGAAGTGGCGATCAGAACGTGGTGAGCGTTTCGACGGTGTGGCCGGTAGTTGCCATCGTCGCGGGTCTGCTGTTGCTGGCCGGCGGACTTCTCACCACCGCCGTCGGTCACCGATGGCCAACCCTCGGTGCGGGCTATGAGCGAAAGAGTGCCCAACCACGCGATGCGTGGGATGCACTCGATGCCGGACTGGATCCGACGGTGGACGAAGAGAGTGGCCTGGGGAGCAACACCGACACCAGCACCGCGAAACGGCCGGAGCCTGAACCCGAGCGATGAGTACGAGTGATTGGATACCGACATGAGTTCCTCCGCATCGATGAGTCCTGGTCCGTCGTCCCGCGGATCGGGGGAAGACATCGCGCCCGACCATGACTCGCACGGTTCGACGCCGGCCGCGTGGACGGCCGTCGTCATCGTCACGGTCGCCTTCACCCTCGGCACCCTCGCGATTATTCTTGGTAACTGGCTCTTGTTCTGGGTCAGCGTCGGCCTGGTTGTCTTGGGCGCGATCGTCGGAAAGGTCATGCAGTCCATTGGTCTCGGGAAGCACGGCAAGACTGCCAAACCCGCGAATCAGTAGCCCACCTGCTGCTGTCTGCGCGTCTTCACTGTTCTCGAACGTTCTGGGTACCTTTTCGTAACCGCTGACACCGCGAAATAGCGTGTCCGTCTGACACTCTTAGGACATGACCGACCGTGGCCTGGTTCTTGTCGTCGAAGATGAGAAACCGATATCGGACCTCCTTCGCCTCTACCTGACCCGTGAGGGGTTCGGAGTGCACGCCGAATTCGACGGGGTCGGCGGATTGACGGCCGCTCGCACGCGGCATCCGGTCGCGATCGTGCTCGACGTGGGCCTGCCCGGCATGGACGGAACCGAGGTCTGTGGACAGTTGCGCGCCGAAGACAACTGGGTGCCGGTCATCTTCTGCACCGCACGAGACGATGAAGTCGACCGCGTGCTTGGTTTGGAACTGGGGGCGGACGACTACGTGACCAAGCCATTCAGTCCCCGGGAGATGGTTGCGCGCGTCAAGTCCGTCGTTCGGCGTTCGCGGGTGAGCCGGAGTTCGAGTGAACCCGTATCGGTCGGAGCCGTATCTATGGACACGGCACGTCGTCGGGTGTGGGTCGGTGACGAGCCCGTCGACTTGACCGCGACGGAATTCGATCTGCTCGCACATCTGGTTTCCGAGCCCGGTCGGGTGTTCAGTCGGGATCAACTGCTCGCGGAAGTGTGGGGGTACGCGTCCGTGGTGGGCAGCCGCACCGTCGACGTACACGTGGCCCAACTGCGGGCCAAACTTGGTGATGACAGTCCGATCCGAACAGTGCGCGGAGTGGGCTACTCCGCGGAAGTGTCCGGCGATGAGTGAGGAGTCGGCTAAGACGTCTCCCCCCCCGACTACGCAGCCCCGAAAGCGGTGGGGGATCGTCACGCGAACTGTCCTGTTGATCACGTCGATCGCGACCGTTGCCGTTGTCGTCGCCGGTATCGCGGTGGCGCCGTTCGTTCGCAGCGCGGCCGTTGCGGAAGCCTCCGGAGCACTCGAGCGACTAGCGGATCTGACCGCCGCGTACGTGGAGCGATCCGATGGCCGCAGGCCACCGGATCGACTCATCGCACGACCGCTGGAGCGGATCTTGCGTCGGGAGGGCGTTACCGGATACCTGGTCTCTCGCGAGGGCGGTCTTCCGCCGGCGTTGCAGGGATCGGGGATCAGCGATGATCAATTCAACGCCCTCCTCGCCGGTGAGCCGATCTCGTCTCCCGGTCGAGATGGCCTTGGAGGTCGCATATTGATCGAGGGTCGTCCGGTCACCGGCGGTGCAGTGATCCTGACGCAGTCGGTTGATGTCGCCGGAGAGCTCGGCACGAAATTCCTGGCAAGAATCGCAGCGGCTCTGGCACTTGGCTTGGTGATCTCCGTTGGCATTGCCTACGTTGTCGCGCGACGGCTATCCCGTCCTTTGCGCGACGCCCAAGGCGTCGCCCATCGCATGGCGGGCGGAGAGAGGGATGAGCGCCTCACCCCGCGGGGGCCGGCGGAGGTCGCGGATATCGCCGAGGCACTGAACGCGCTGAATGCCGCCCTCGCGACGTCCGAAGGTCGCCAACGGGAGTTCCTGCTGTCGGTCTCTCACGAATTGCGAACGCCACTCACGGCGATCAGGGGTTACGCGGAAGCCCTTAACGACGACATCCTCGACCCCGAAGAACTGACGAGCGTTGGTGCGACCATCGGTCACGAGGCGAGTCGTTTGGACCGACTCGTCCACGACCTTCTCGACCTCGCCCGATTGGGTGCCGCAGACTTTCACGTCAACGCCGCCGACGTTGATGTGCGGGAGATCCTCACCGAGGCGGCAGAGGTGTGGCGAACTCGATGCGATCGCGATGGCGTCACCTTGACGCTTGCGGAAGCAGCGCGGCCCGTCCACGTGCACGTTGATGCGATGCGCCTGCGGCAGATCATCGACAACCTGATGGAGAACGCCCTGCGGGTTTCTCCCCAGGGGTCGCAGATTCATCTCGCGATCCACACGGACTCTGCGATAGCCGATGGCTCGTACGCCGTCATCGAGGTTCGAGACAGCGGCCCCGGTTTGAGCGAGGACGACCTTGCTGTCGCCTTCGAGCCGGGTGCGCTGCACGAGCGGTATCGCGGTGTGCGGCCCGTCGGCACCGGACTCGGTCTCGCGCTTGTCGATCGACTCGCCTCACGTATGGGAGGCGCCGCTGCGGTCACCAGCAGTCCAGGGGTGGGTTCTTCCTTCTGGATCAGAATCCCCCTGGCATAGGGCTCGACGGCCCCTATCGAATCCGACGACGGCGTACGATCCACGAATGGAGACGCTCGATGACCAGACGCGTGGTGCGGTCGACGAGCGGCCGCGACGCCGTCGGATGCTGCCGGTACTCATCACCGGAATTGCCGCCCTTGCGGCAGGCCTCTACCTGCGCGCTGTGGACCCGAACGTTCCCGGTCACTACCCCGGATGCCCGAGCCAAATCTTCTTGGGTTTGGACTGTCCGGGGTGCGGGGGTATGCGTGGCACCTACGACCTGCTGTACGGCGACCTCTCGGGAATGGCTGATCACAACGTTCTGCTGATTGCCTTCTGGCCGGTCGTGATCGTCGCGTTCGCCGTCTGGGCCTACCGATCCTGGACCGGTCGGCGCCCGGTCATCGACATTGCAACGCAAGCGCGGCGATCTCGACTCATGGTCTGGCTGCTGATCGGCGTGTTGATCTTCGGTGTGGTTCGCAACTTTGTTCCTTACCTGGGATCTGGAGTGGGTTAGAGCCCCGATTGCCGACGCGGGCGCCGGGCGTACTGTGGGGCCATGAACGTTCTCAACGACATCCTGGATGGAGTCCGCGAAGACGTAGCGCAGCGCATGCAACGTGTTCCCCTCGAGCAAGTTAAAGAACGCGCGAGCATGACCAGTGCACCGCGAGATCCTCGCCCGACGTTCACTGATGAGGACGTGTGCGTCATCGCAGAGGTTAAGCGAGAGAGCCCGAGTCGAGGACCGCTGGCGGAGATCGCTGATCCGGCCGCTCTTGCTCGCGACTACGAAGCCGGTGGAGCGCACTGCATCAGTGTTCTGACTGAGGAACGTCGCTTCGGGGGGAGTCTGGACGACCTCGCATCGGTGCGCGCCGCCGTCGACGTGCCGGTGTTGCGCAAAGACTTCATCATCGGGAGCTATCAACTCTGGGAAGCACGGGCCTACGGCGCGGACCTCGTCCTGCTGATCGTGGCTGCGCTCGGACAAGACGCCCTGGTCTCACTTGTGGAGCGCTCTCGAACCTTGGGGTTGACACCACTGGTCGAGGTGCACGATGAGAATGAGGTTGCCCAAGCTCTGGACGCCGGGGCAGACATCATCGGTGTGAATGCCCGAGACCTGACCACGCTAGAAGTTGACAGAGGTGTCTTCGCACGCGTGGCGCATCTGATCCCGGATTCCTGCATCAAGATCGCGGAATCGGGTGTCCGGGAGCCCCATGACTTGATCGCATACGCCGAGGCGGGAGCCGACGGCGTCCTCGTTGGCGAAAGCCTGGTCACCGGTAAAGATCCGCGTCTCGCGGTGCACGATCTCGTCACCGCCGGAGCGCACCCTGCCCTGCGTCAAGACAGGAGAATGACATCGTGAGTGCACCCGCAGACACCGTTGATGCTCGCTCATCAGCACCCGGTCATTTCGGCCCCTACGGGGGTCGCTTCGTTCCCGAAGCGTTGATGGCTGCCCTCGATCAACTGGAGGAAGCCTTCGACGCCGCGTGCATCCATCCGGAATTCGCCCGGGAACTTGCGGGTCTGGAGAAGGACTACACAGGACGACCCTCTCCGTTAACTCGAGCGGCGCGCTTTGAACAAGAGTGCGGAGGGGCCCGCATCTACTTCAAGAGAGAAGACCTCAACCACACTGGATCCCACAAGATCAACAACGTTCTCGGACAGGCGTTGTTGGCTGCCCGCATGGGCAAGACGCGGATCATTGCCGAGACTGGTGCCGGGCAGCATGGTGTCGCCTCGGCCACCGCTGCCGCGCTCATGGGGTTGGAATGTGTCGTCTATATGGGCAAGGAAGACACCCAGCGGCAGGCGCTGAACGTCGCGCGCATGCAATTGCTCGGCGCCACCGTCGTTCCCGTTGAAACCGGAAGTCAGACCCTCAAAGACGCCATCAATGAGGCAATGCGTGACTGGGTCACCAACGTTGAGAAAACTCACTATCTGCTGGGCACAGTGACGGGACCATCACCGTTTCCGCGCATCGTGCGGCACTTCCACAGCGTCATCGGACGCGAAACGCGGGAGCAGATTCTCGAGATCGAGGGTCGATTGCCGGATGCAGCGGTGGCGTGTGTAGGCGGTGGGTCCAATGCGATGGGCTTGTTCTCGGCGTTTCTCGATGATCCCGAGGTTCGCTTGGTCGGCTACGAAGCTGGCGGAGAAGGGGTTGAATCCGGTCGTCACGCGGCGCGATTCGCCATGGGTGCGCCGGGCGTTCTGCACGGTGCGCGAACGTACGTCATGCAGGACGAGTGGGGGCAAACCATCCCGTCGCATTCGATCAGTGCCGGACTGGACTACCCCGGTGTGGGTCCCGAGCACGCGTGGTTGCACGACTCTGGTCGTGCCATCTACGAGCCGGTGACGGACGCGGAAGCGATGGAAGCGTTCTCGATCGTGAGTCGCACCGAGGGGATATTGCCGGCAATCGAAACGGCGCATGCTCTGGCTGGGGCTATGCGCCTGGGTCGAGAGCTCGGTCCGGATGCGGTGATTGTGATCAATCTGTCCGGGCGAGGGGACAAGGACGTGGAAACTGCGGCTCGCTGGTTTGGAATCGACACGACGTGAATCCGCGGACCGCGGCCGTATTCGAAGCCGCCCGGGCACAACAACGATCAGCACTCATCGGTTACCTCCCGGCGGGGTTTCCCACGGTCGACGACAGCGTCGAGATCTGCCAAACCATGCTCGACTCCGGGGTTGACCTGCTCGAGGTCGGTCTCCCGTACTCCGACCCACTCATGGACGGCCCCGCGATCCAGGAATCCGTGGAAGTCGCACTCGAACGTGGGGTGAGGACCGCTGACGTCCTGAGCGTGGTGGACCGCCTGACGCTGGCGGAGGGTCAAGCGGTGTATGTCATGAGCTACTGGAATCCCATCGAGCGATTCGGGGTACAGAGATTCGCCGACGAACTTGCCGCGGCGGGCGGCAGCGGCGTCATCACGCCGGACCTGACACCCGAAGAAGCCGACGCCTGGATCGAGGTGACCGATGCCGTGGGAATCGACCGCACCTTTCTCGTGGCGCCGTCATCCTCCGACGCGCGAATCGACATCGTCTCTGGCGCGACGACCGGTTTCGTCTACGCGGCATCCACGATGGGAGTAACCGGGACTCGCGACACGGTCAGTGACGCAGCCCCGCAACTCGTGGGTCGGGTTCGCGAGCNCACACGCCAGCCGATCGGCGTTGGCTTGGGTGTCTCGACGGCCGAACAGGCAGCATCCATCGCCGGCTACGCGGATGGAGTGATCGTGGGTTCGGCATTCATCCGGCGAGTCCTCGATGCCGAATCAAGCGCCGAGGCCACGGCCGAGGTGGGCCGATTCGCTGCGGAGCTTCGTCAGGGGGTTGGGCGATCAGCCCACCCGCCCGAGCCCGACGGATGAGCGCGTCGCAGAGGCAAACTATTCTGGATATCGGCGCCTGACGAGGCGCCATGTGGTCAAGAACGGAGATGTAATGGCAGCGGGAAGTAGAGAACGGCGTGATCGGGCGGCTGCCGCTCGGGCGGAGGCCCAGGCGGGAGAGAAACGCCGGGAGCGGACCGTGCGCATCATCGGGGCCGTTGCCGTCCTCGCCGTCGTTGCGGGAATCATCGGAGTCGCCGTCATCGCGCGCAGTTCGGGCGAGAACTCGAACGCCATCGACGTGATCGAGGCGGACCCGAGCGCTCCGGTTCCCGACGGTGTTCTCGGAGCCGATAGTCAGTGGGCGTACGGGGTTGCCTATGGAACCGCCGGGGACGACGCCCCCGTTCTCGAACTGTGGGAAGACTTCCAATGCCCCGCCTGCGGCTCCTTAGAAGAAGCGAACGGCGAGGGCATCGCCGAAGTAGCCGAGACCGGCATCGCGCGGGTCATTTGGCGTCCTACCGCGTTCCTGGACCGCAACCTCGGGAACGACGCGTCCAACCGTGCGATCGGCGCCTGGGGTTGTGCGATCGACGAGGGGTTCACGCGGGAATACCACGACGCCGTCTACGCCAATCAACCCGAGGAAGAGGGAGACGGTTGGTCGAACGCCGAACTCGTCTCGATAGCCGAAGACGTTGGCATGAGCGGAGCCACCCTCGACAGTTTCTCTGCATGTGTCGACGACGAGACTTACCGGGTGTGGGCCGCGAACTCCACGCAGGAGTTCTACGACCAGGGAGTAGCGGGAACCCCCTTTGGGAAAATCGACGGAGTGGAAATCCCGACACAGTCGTTGGCGGATCAACCGTCTCTACTCGCCGCACTGACCGAGGCCACCGGCAACTAGCGCCGGTGACGGGACGATGAGCGGGAGTGCGATAACGANGATCACCACGCAGGTCGTGGCGTCGATTCCCAGTCCTGACCAGGCGACGTGGTACCTCGGCCCGATACCCCTACGCGCCTATGCGCTGGCGATCATCGCCGGCATCGTCGTTGCCATCTGGCTCGGCAATCGCCGCTACGTCGCTCGCGGCGGAGAGCCAGGCATGATCACCGACATCGCGCTGTGGGCGGTGCCATTTGGCATCATCGGTGGCCGCCTTTATCACGTCGCCAGTGACTGGCAGATCTACTTCGGCACCGACGGGCGGGGAGTGGCCGCCGCTTTTCGCATCTGGGACGGCGGTTTGGGAATCTGGGGAGCTGTTGCTCTCGGTGCGTTAGGTGCGTGGATCGGTGCCCGACGGCGACACGTCGCTCTGCCGCCGGTCGCAGACGCGATCGCTCCCGGTATCGCCCTGGCCCAGGCAATCGGTCGGTGGGGCAACTGGTTCAACCAGGAACTGTTCGGGCAACCCACGACGTTGCCCTGGGGGCTGGAGATCGCGCCGGGAAACCGGCCGGTGGGGTACGAGGCCTTCGAGACTTTCCACCCCACGTTCTTGTATGAGTCGCTGTGGCTGGTTGGCGTGGCCGCGGTTGTCATCTGGGCGGATCGCCGGTTCACGATGGGCCACGGGCGCGTCTTCGCCCTGTACGTGCTGCTCTACACAGTCGGTCGGGCCTGGATTGAAACCTTGAGAATCGAC
Source organism: Rubrivirga sp. (assembly GCA_002729215.1). Classification (GTDB taxonomy): domain Bacteria; phylum Actinomycetota; class Actinomycetes; order S36-B12; family S36-B12; genus S36-B12. Next base: position 34,550 of record PBTV01000038.1, on the reverse strand, counting down.
CCGGTCAACACCGTGGCCGGGCTTCGGTTGAACGTGTGGACGTCGGTCATCGTGGGGATCGGTGCTGCGGTGTACTTGGTGTGGTCCGAGAGAGCCCGGCCGGGGCGAGAGGACCTCGTCGGGGCAGCGACCGATGCGACCGACTCGGATGACCAGAACGACGCGAACGACGGTGAGACACGCGACTCCGAATCCTCTGACGATGCGGCAGATACGAGTGATATGTCACAAAAGCCGGGAAATTCGGAAAAGTCGGAGTCTGCTGGGCCCGGTCCGGACGACACCGCGCCGTCAACCCCGTAAACTTCGTAGCCCGGGCCAACGTCGTCCCGAACCACCACACCACCACCTCCGCATCTGGCATTACTTGCTTCGATGAAGGTGGTCTCATCCACCGACGACAAAGGAATGCCCGTGTCTCTCCTCGACGGATACGCCACCACTCCGGCCCGGCAAGGCCTGTATGACCCGCAATTCGAGCGCGATGCCTGCGGTGTCGCACTCGTGGCGACCTTGAGCGGTGTCCCTTCTAACGACGTCGTCAAGCAGGCACTGACGGCACTGGAGAATCTGGAACACCGGGGAGCGTCGGGAAGCGAGCCCGACAGCGGCGACGGAGCGGGAATCCTGATCCAGGTGCCCGATGCCCTGTTGCGCCGGGTGAGCGGAATCGAACTCCCCGAGTCGGGCGCCTACGCCACGGGTATCGGGTTCCTGCCCACGGACGGTCCCACACGCGACTTGCTCGTGGCGCAGATCGACGAGATCGCCCGCGACGAAGAGATCGAGATCCTCGGTTGGCGCCAGGTGCCCACAGATCCATCCTTGGTCGGAGTGACGGCACGAGAGTGCATGCCGGACTTCTGGCAGGTCTTCGCTGTGGACGCCCGCAACGCGACCTCGGGACTGGACCTCGACCGGCGCGTGTACACGTTGCGCAAGCGGGTCGAGAACGAGCTGGGCGTCTACTTCGCGTCGCTGTCCTCTCGCACCATGGTCTATAAGGGCATGTTGACCACGGACCAACTCACACCCTTCTACCCTGACTTGAGCGAAGTCGACATCGCGTCGACCTTGGCCCTCGTCCACTCACGTTTCTCCACGAACACTTTCCCGTCGTGGCCGCTCGCGCACCCGTACCGGTTGATCGCTCACAACGGCGAGATCAACACCGTGGCCGGAAATCGGAACTGGATGACCACCCGCGAAGCCATGCTCACCAGCGATGTTCTCTCCGGCGACGTAACTCGCCTGTCGCCGATCTGCACCCCGGGCGCCAGCGACTCAGCCAGCTTCGACGAGGTCCTTGAACTGCTCCACCTCGGTGGCCGCTCGCTCCCACAGGCCGTATTGATGATGATTCCCGAAGCCTGGGAGAACAACCCCGACATGGANCCACGTCGACGCGCGTTCTACGAGTTTTANGCGACGCTCATGGAGCCGTGGGATGGCCCGGCCAACGTCTGCTTNACCGACGGGACCCAGATCGGTGCTGTCCTTGACCGNAANGGCCTTCGACCGGGTCGGTTCTGGGTCACCGATGAGGGCCTGGTTGTTTTGGCGTCCGAAGCTGGCGTGCTGGACATCGACCCTCAAACAGTGGTGCGCAAGGGACGACTGCAACCAGGACGAATGTTCCTCGTTGACACCGCCGCGGGACGCATCATCGAAGACGACGAGATCAAGGACGAACTCGCGGCCGAATTGCCGTACGAGGAGTGGTTGGAAACCGGCATCATCTATTTGGAGGAACTGCCCGAACGCGAGCACATCGTGCACACTCACGAATCTGTGGCGCGTCGACAGCAAACTTTCGGGTANAGCCAGGAAGAACTCCGNGTGATCATGGAGCCGATGGCGCGCGCCGGCGCGGAACCGATCGGCTCGATGGGTACCGATACACCGATCGCGGCGCTGTCGAATCGGCCGCGCCTGTTGTTCGACTACTTCAGCCAACTCTTCGCGCAGGTGACCAACCCCCCGTTGGACGCCATTCGTGAAGAAATCGTCACCAGTCTGGCGAGCCTCATCGGGCCCGAAGGCAACCTGCTGGAATCTCAACCCGGCCATTGCCGCCAGGTGCTCCTGCCGTTCCCGGTTATCGACAACGACGAACTCGCGAAGATTCTGCACATCAATGCGGACGGCACACTTTCGGAGTTCGCTGCGGCGCGCGTGACGGGGCTGTATCCGGTGGCCGGTGGGGGAGTCGCACTCGAGAAGCGACTCGCGGAGATCTTCAACGAGGTTGATGCACTGATCCGCCAGGGCAAGCGCTTNATCGTCCTGTCCGACCGGGAAAGCAACGCCCAGCAGGCACCGATTCCTTCGCTGTTGCTGTGCGCCGCAGTCCACCATCACCTGGTGCGAACCAAGACGCGCAGCCAGATCAGCCTGCTGGTCGAGGCGGGTGACGTGCGGGAAGTTCACCATGTGGCACTTCTCGTGGGTTACGGCGCGGCCGCGATCAACCCCTACCTGGCTTTAGAAACCGTCGAAGACCTGGTCCACCGGCACGTGATCGACGGCATCGGCGTAGGGAAGGCGGTGCGCAACTACATCAAGGCCATGGGCAAGGGACTGCTGAAGGTCATGTCCAAGATGGGCGTCTCCACGGTCGCGTCCTACCGCGGAGCGCAGATCTTTGAAGCCATCGGCCTTTCTCAAGAACTCGTCGACGACTACTTCACCGGAACGGTGACCAAGCTCGGTGGGGTCGGTCTCGACGTCATCGCGGAGGAGGTCGCGCGCCGGCACGCGACGGCGTATCCGCCGTCGGGAATTTCTCCTGCTCATCGGGTCCTGACCGACGGTGGGGAGTACCAGTGGCGGCGTGATGGGGAACCACACCTGTTCGATCCGGAAACCGTCTTCCGCCTCCAGCATGCCACGCAGGCGAAGCGTTTCGACATATTCCGGGAATACACCCAGGGCGTCAACGAACAAGCCGAACGCTTGATGACGCTGCGTGGATTGTTCGCTTTCCGCGACGGTGCCCGGGAATCGGTTCCCGTCGAGGAAGTCGAATCGGTCGAATCGATCGTGTCGCGATTCAGCACTGGAGCCATGTCCTATGGGTCCATCTCCGCAGAGGCGCACGAGACGCTGGCGATTGCAATGAACCGCCTCGGTGGGAAGTCGAACACGGGGGAAGGTGGAGAAGACCCCGAGCGTTTCGTGCCGATGGACAACGGCGACTCGAAGCGTTCAGCGATCAAGCAGGTCGCGTCGGGGCGTTTCGGTGTTACCAGTGAGTACCTCGTCAACAGCGACGACATCCAGATCAAGATGGCGCAAGGAGCAAAGCCGGGTGAAGGCGGACAGCTNCCCGGTTACAAAGTCTACCCGTGGATAGCCAAGACCCGACACTCCACTCCCGGCGTCGGGCTGATCTCTCCGCCACCGCACCATGACATCTATTCCATCGAAGACCTCGCGCAGCTGATTCACGATCTGAAGAACGCGAACCCTCGGGCCCGCGTGCACGTGAAGTTAGTGGCGGAGGTCGGTGTCGGAACCATTGCCGCAGGTGTCTCGAAAGCCCATGCCGACGTTGTTCTCATTTCCGGCCATGACGGAGGAACGGGTGCATCACCGCTGACATCGCTCAAGCACGCGGGCGCTCCCTGGGAGTTGGGCTTGGCGGAAACACAGCAGACCCTGCTGCTCAACGGCCTTCGCGATCGTGTTGTCGTCCAGGCCGACGGACAGCTCAAGACCGGACGCGATGTCGTGATCGCTGCGCTTCTCGGCGCCGAGGAGTACGGGTTCGCGACGGCTCCGTTGGTGGTCATGGGGTGCGTGATGATGCGCGTGTGTCACCTGGACACCTGCCCGGTTGGCATCGCAACGCAGAACCCCGTCTTGCGGGAGAGGTTCCAGGGATCACCGGAATTCGTCGTCAACTTCTTCGAATTCATAGCCCAGGAAGTACGTGAGTACCTCGCGGAACTCGGTTTTCGAAGCCTTGATGAAGCGATCGGACACGCAGAAGTTCTCGACATGCGGCGGGCTATCGATCACTGGAAGGCGGATGGGCTCGACCTTGCTCCGATCCTCCACGTGCCCGATGTGCCGGATAGTCAGGCGCGTCGGCAGATCGTCGAGCAGGACCACGGCCTGGACAAGGCCCTGGATCAAGAACTGATCGAGATCTGCCGCCCGGCTCTCGACTCGCGTGAACCTGTCCGGGCCAACGTCGCCATTCGAAACGTGAACCGAACGGTGGGAACCATGCTCGGTTCGGAAGTGACGCGGCTGCAGGGTGGCGATGGCCTGCCGGAGGGAACGATCGACATCACCTTCCAGGGATCTGCCGGTCAATCGTTCGGCGCCTTCGTTCCCNCGGGCGTGACCCTTCGGCTCGAGGGAGACGCGAACGACTATCTCGGTAAGGGGCTTTCGGGAGGCCGACTCATCATTCGGCCCGACAGGGGCGCCCCNTTCGTCGCCGAGGACAACATCATCGCTGGCAACGTGATCGCATATGGAGCGACNAGTGGTGAGATCTTCATCCGCGGACAGGTGGGCGAACGGTTCTGTGTGCGGAACTCGGGCGCTNACGCTGTCGTCGAGGGGGTCGGTGATCACGCTCTGGAGTACATGACCGGCGGTATCGCGGTCATCCTCGGCCCGGTGGGCCGCAACGTCGGGGCCGGGATGTCCGGCGGTATCGGCTACGTACTCGACTTGAACGTGAGCCGGGTAAATCCGGAAATGGTGGATNTCGATCCGCTGAGCGCCCAGGACGAAGACGAGCTGCGCTCGTTGATCCAGCGGCACGTCGAGGAGACGGGGTCGGCNGTGGGTGCGCGANTGCTCGAGGACTGGGCCCATAGCCGTCAACGGTTCACCAAGGTCATGCCGCAAGACTTCAAACGGGTGTTGCGTTTGCGCGAGGAGGCGATAGCCAGGGGAGAAGACCCTGTGCTGGCAGTGATGGGAGGCGGCAATGGCTGACCCACGAGGTTTCCTGACCACCGACCGCCAGCTTCCCGAACGGCGCCCGGTCGAGGTTCGCATTCAAGATTGGCAGGAGGTCTACCAAGACTTCGATGCCCGGAGTCTGGAAAAGCAGGCGGGGCGCTGCATGGATTGCGGTATTCCCTTCTGCCACCAGGCATGTCCGCTGGGCAACCTGATTCCGGAATGGAACGACCTCATCTACGACCGCGACTGGGGCCAAGCCATCGAAAGGCTGCACGCCACCAACAACTTCCCGGAATTCACCGGGCGACTGTGTCCGGCGCCGTGCGAGGCGGCCTGCGTACTGGGCATCAACGCCGATCCCGTCACCATCAAGCAGGTCGAAGTGGCCATTGTCGACCGAGCCTGGGAGGCCGGGTGGATCACACCGCAGCCGCCGGAGTCGCTGACCGGCCACACGGTTGCGGTGATCGGGTCCGGACCCGCCGGCCTCGCGGCTGCGCAGCAGTTGGCGCGTGCGGGCCACACGGTCGCGGTGTACGAGCGCTCGGACAGGATCGGGGGTCTGCTCCGTTACGGAATCCCCGAGTTCAAAATGGAAAAGCACCACGTGGACCAACGACTCGCGCAGATGGAAGCCGAGGGAGTCAAGTTTCGGCCGAACGTGGAGGTGGGAGTCGACATCACGGTCGCCGACCTGCGGCGACGCTATGACGCAATCGTCATTGCGACCGGCGCGACAGCGTGGCGCGACCTACCCATCGAAGGTCGGGAGTTGACGGGGATCTACCAAGCCATGGAGTACCTGCCACCGTCAAACCGAGTGCAAGAAGGTGATCTCGAGGAGTCACCCATCGACGTCGAAGGTCAGCACGTGGTGATCATCGGGGGAGGCGATACCGGGGCCGACTGTCTAGGTACGGCGCATCGCCAGGGGGCAGCAAGCGTGACGCAGTTGGAGATCATGCCCCGTCCACCCGAGGAGCGACCGCAGGCGCAGCCCTGGCCGACCTATCCCATGACGTATCGGGTCAGCAGCGCGCACGAAGAGGGCGGTGAGCGCATGTTCGCTGTATCGACGCAGCGCTTCGTGGGGGACGACGACGGTCACGTTCGCAGCTTGGAATTGTCCGAGGTGGAGTTCGTCGACGGTCGTTTCCAGCCGGTGCCTGACTCCGAGCGGTCCATACCCGCAGACGCGGTCTTCTTGGCGATGGGATTCACGGGGCCAGAGCAAGGTCCGTTGCTCGAGCAGTTTGGCTTCCCGGTCAGCGAGCGCGGCTCCATCAAGCGGACGGATGAGTACGCAACTTCAATTGATGGAGTCTTCGTCGCGGGGGATGCGGGCCGGGGCCAATCCTTGATCGTGTGGGCTATCGCGGAAGGTCGCGCGGCCGCTGCGAGCGTCGATCGGTACTTGACGGGTGACACGAACCTTCCGTCTCCCATTCGAGCATCGGCGCGGCCCCTCACCGTGTAACCGGTTACGGCTAGGCTTTGCCCCATGCGCAGAGCCAAAATCGTGGTCACGCTGGGCCCTGCGACCTCCTCGTCCGATCAGATTCGGACACTGGTGGATGCTGGCATGGATGTGGCCCGTTTGAACCTCTCGCACGGAAATCACGAGGACCACCGAAAGGCCTACCTCGCTGTTCGCGAAGCCTCCGATTCCAGCGGGAGGGGCGTCGGGATTCTGATCGACTTGCAAGGGCCGAAGATTCGGCTCGGATCTTTCACCGCGGGGCCTGTGCACCTGGAGCCAGGCGCGGACTTCATCGTGACCACCGAGGATGTGGCCGGCGACGCCACCATCGTGTCGACCACGCATGTTGGTTTACCGGACGATGTCAATCCGGGAGATCTCGTTCTTGTCGATGATGGTCGCATCGAACTGCGGGTGACCAAGGTCGAGGGGCCACGTGTCCACACCACGGTCGTCGAGGGTGGTCTGGTGTCCGATCACAAGGGCTTCAACCTCCCGGGAGTTCCCGTGAGCGTGCCGGCTATGTCGGACAAGGACGTGGAGGATCTTCGCTGGGGGCTTCGCACGGGAGCGGATCTCGTCGCCCTGTCCTTTGTCCGCAGCGCTGACGATGTCAACGCCCTTCACGACATCATGGACAANGAAGGCATTCGGGTGCCGGTACTCGCGAAGATCGAAAAGCCCCAAGCGGTGGAGAATCTCGAAGAGATTGTCGAGGCGTTCGACGGAATCATGGTCGCTCGGGGAGACCTCGGCGTCGAACTCCCGATAGAGCAGGTGCCGCTCGTTCAGAAGCGGGCGATCCAACTGTGCCGGCAGGCGGGAAAGCCGGTGATCGTCGCGACGCAGATGTTGGACTCGATGATCACCGCTAGCCGTCCCACGCGCGCCGAGGCGAGCGACGTCGCCAACGCGGTACTCGATGGCACCGATGCCTTGATGCTGTCGGGAGAAACGAGTGTGGGGCACAACCCACCGCTGGTCGTGGAAACCATGTCGCGCATCATCGAGCACATCGAAGGCGAGGCCCTGGATCGTCTTCCCCCCCTGGAGGAAAGTCGCACCGGATCCACGGCCCGGGCGCTCACCCATGCAGCCGTGTCCGCAGCCCTGTTCGTTCAGGCGACCCACCTCATCGCATTCACCGAGACGGGACGGTCGGCCCGCCTGATCGCCCGTTGGCGCTGCGGCATTCGCCTGCTGGCGTTCACGCCCAATCCGCGGGTGCGAAGTCAACTCGCTCTGGTGTGGGGAGTGGAGACCTTCCTCGTTCCCCAGGTGCGGCACACCGACGACATGGTTGTACAGGTCGACAAGGCGCTGCTGGATATCGGCCGTGCCAGTGACGGCGAGCGAGTGGTGATCGTGGCGGGCGTGCCGCCGGGTGTCCCCGGGACCACGAACGGTATGCGGGTTCACAAGATCGGAAGTGCCGGCCCGGGCGGAGGGGTATAGCGCGCGCTGCCAACGTTCTGAGATAGGTTTGCNTTGTTCCTTTAAGCCCGTCCCGTGAGGCGGGGAAGGTGGTTTTCTTGTCGTCTGTACGCGTGGTCCTCGACCAGGCCGATATCAGTCGTGCGGTTCGACGCCTAGCTCATGAAATCGTCGAAAACTCTCGGGGGAGCGACGAGCTCATCATTCTTGGAATCCCTACCCGAGGCGTACCTCTCGCGCGTCGCATTGCTGAGACCGTGGCACAGATCGAGGGTCACCCGGTTCCCTGCGGTTCAATCGACGTCACGTTGTATCGCGACGACCTGCGACTACGGGAAGTTCGAGCGCTCGAGCCGACCGATATCCCGGCTCAGGGAATCGATGGGTGCACCGTGGTCCTCGTCGATGATGTCTTGTATTCGGGGCGAACTNTTCGCGCTGCCCTCGACGCCGTCCATGATTTAGGCCGACCAGCCATCGTGCGACTGGCGGTGATGATCGATCGGGGCCATCGCGAACTGCCGATCCGACCGGACTTCATCGGAAAGAATCTGCCCACAGCCAAGGACGAGACGGTGCGCGTGCGTTTNGTCGAGATCGACGGGGTNGACGACGTGATGATCGATAGTGAGTCGGTCGGTGATGNAGATGCTGGGTAAGCACCTGCTCTCCGCCGGAGACCTCGATAGAGCCCAGGCGCTAATGATTTTGGACACGACAGCCGAACTCGCATCCGTGACGGAGCGTTCGGTGAAGAAGTTGCCAACCCTTCGGGGTCGTACGGTCGTGAACCTCTTCTTCGAGGATTCGACGCGCACTCGACTGTCCTTCGAATTGGCGGCCAAGCGTTTGTCTGCCGATGTGATCACCTTCTCGGCCAAGGGTTCGTCTGTTTCCAAAGGAGAGTCGCTCAAGGACACGGCGTTAACCCTCGAGGCCATGGGCGCCGATGCGGTCATCGTCAGGCACGGCGCCTCGGGAGCGCCCTATCGTCTGGCCACCGCAGGGTGGATCGACGGTTCGGTCATCAATGCAGGCGACGGCACCCACGAACATCCCACTCAAGCTCTCCTAGACGCCTACACGTTGCGCTCCCACATCTGTGGGGGACAGGGGGATCTGCAGGGAGTCCACGTGGTCATCGTGGGCGATGTTCTGCACAGTCGGGTGGCCCGTTCGAACGTGTTGCTCCTGCACACTCTTGGCGCCGAGGTGACCTTGGTGGCGCCCCCGACGTTGATCCCGGTAGGCGTGGAATCGTGGCCCTGCTCGGTGAGCTACCACCTCGACGACGCACTGATGCAAGCAGATGCGGTGATGATGCTCCGGGTGCAAGCAGAGCGGATGGAGGGGTCCTATTTCCCCTCCACCCTGGAGTATTCGAGGCTGTACGGCCTTGATGCTCCGCGGCTCGAGTTGTTGAAAGACAGAGCGATCGTCATGCNCCCCGGCCCGATGAACCGTGGGTTGGAAATCTCCGCGGATGTCGCCGATTCCTCTCGAGCCGTCATCGTGGAGCAGGTGGCCAACGGCGTCAACGTCCGCATGGCGTGCCTGTATCTGCTTCTCGGGGGCGCCAGCTCAGAAGCAGGTGGGGACTGATGGGTGCGATCGTCCTTCGCGGCGGGGCTCCCTACGGTCTCGATCCGAACAACATCGTCATCGATGACGGTGTCATTACGGCGATGACGCCGTCGAATCAGGCGAGCGGAAATGTTCCCGATGGTGAGGGCGTCGAGGTCGAACTGGATGCGTCCGGCTGCACGGTCATCCCCGGCCTCGTGGATCTGCACACGCACCTTCGAGAGCCGGGGCGCGAGGACGCAGAAACGATCGCGACGGGGTCTCAGGCGGCAGCGATGGGCGGCTTCACCTGTGTGCACGCGATGGCGAACACCTCGCCGGTTGCCGATACCGCCGGTGTCGTCGAGCAGATATGGCGTCGGGGCGTGGAAGCCGGCATCGTGGATGTTCGCCCGGTGGGTGCTGTCACCGTCGGGTTGAAGGGTGAGCAGTTGGCCGAACTCGGCGCTATGGCGTCGAGCGCAGCCTCTGTTCGGGTGTTTAGCGATGACGGCTTGTGTGTTGACGACCCGCTCCTGATGCGTCGGGCATTGGAATACGTGAAGACGTTTGATGGCGTGGTCGCTCAACACGCGCAAGACCCGCGGCTCACCGAGGGGGCGCAAATGAACGAGGGTGCGCTGTCAGCTCGCCTTGGTCTCGCAGGGTGGCCAGCTGTCGCGGAGGAAGCGATCATCGCTCGTGACGTCCTGCTGGCCGAGCACGTGGGATCACGACTGCACGTCTGCCACGTATCGACAGCCGGTTCGGTTGAGGTCATCCGATGGGCGAAGGCCCGCGGCATTCCAGTGACGGCGGAGGTCACCCCCCACCATCTCCTCTTGACCGAGGAGCTCGTTGAGAGCTTCGACCCGATCTACAAGGTCAACCCTCCACTCCGGCGGGCTGAGGACGTCTACGCGTTACGCGAAGCCGTCGTCGAGGGCACGATCGACATCATCGCCACAGATCACGCGCCGCATCCTCGTGAAGATAAGGACTGCGAGTGGGCGGCGGCGGCGATGGGCATGGTGGGGCTGGAGACGGCCCTCGGGGTTGCCGTCGAGGTGTTCATCGAGTCCGGTCTGTTGAGTTGGCGGGACCTTGCAGACCGCATGTCGACTATCCCAGCGCGTATCGGACAGGTGCNGGATCAAGGAATGCCGATTGCACCAGGATCCGCGGCAAACATCACCGTCTGGGATCCGTCGGCGCAGGGCACGCTCGAGATCGACTCGCTGGCGGGCAAAAGCGGCAACAGCCCCTACCTGGGCCGGCGGATGCCGGGAGCCGTTCGGCATGTGCTTTTCCGTGGACGTCCGACGGTCGTTGATGGAGCGCTGGCATGAATCTGGGAACTGTGATGCCGATGCTCGAACCCGTCGTCGTGGTGGGCGAGGAGTTCACCGAGCAGGCGACCGTGTCTGATTGGCCCGCGCGACTGGCGTTAGTTGCCCTGGTGGCCGGTCTGATTGCGCTCGCCTTGTGGGGAATGCGACGGGGCTGGCAGGGCAGGGTGGCACGACATGCCTCCATGGCCGAACCGTCGGCCTTCGATGCCTCCGGGTCGTCCGGTGTTCCCGGCCTGTATCTGGGAACGTCGATCTCCGGCGATTGGCTTGATCGCGTTGCCGTGCACGAATTGGGGGTCAGGAGTCGAGCCTCGTTCCACCTCGTCGACGGTGGTGTAGGCATCCGGCGTGACGGTGCACGATCCTTCCTGATTCCCGCTTCGGCAGTGAGTGGCGTGCGAACCGATCGTGGTGTCGCCGGAACGGTTCGCGGGAAGGACAGCGTCATCGTGGTGACGTGGATGCTGGGCGACGACGTTTTGGATACCGGGATCCGGGCAGATGACGGCGCCAATCACGCCGCGTTGTTGGATGGGCTTATGGCGGAGTACGCGGATAACTCGGAGCAGGTAGAAAGTTCTGAGAATCCGAACTCGGAGGGTGTTCATGATTCCGGTGCGCGCGAAGTGTTCGACGGTATGCAGGGAGATGCCCCGTTAGACGGCCCTGGAGGTGGCCGTGAGTAACGCCGGAAATCTCGCGACGGAGCCCGCCATTCTCGTCTTGGAAGATGGCCGTGCCATGCACGGTCGGTCGTTCGGAGCCGTCGGGACGACCTTCGGGGAGGCGGTGTTCTCCACCGGCATGACCGGTTATCAGGAAACGCTGACGGATCCGAGTTACCACGGTCAGGTGGTCGTGATGACCGCTCCACACGTGGGCAACACCGGCATGAATGATGAAGATCCGGAATCGGGACGCATCTGGGTGTCCGGATACGTCGTGCGGGATCCGTCGCGGATCGTGTCGAATTGGCGGGCGCAGCGGACCTTGGACGAGGACCTGCGGACGTATCGGGTCGTGGGAATTGCCGGAATCGATACTCGGGCGTTGACGCGGCATCTGCGTGACGCCGGAGCGATGCGCGTGGGCATCTTCAGCGGGCCCGCGGCAAGCCGTCCCGTGGACGAACTGTTGTCTGAGGTGCGATCGAGCCCGTCGATGGTCGGTGCGGATCTGACATCCGACGTCACCACTGCTCAGGCGTACTCGGTGGCGGCCATCGGTGATGCATGGGCGACGGTCGTCGCGGTGGACTTGGGCATCAAATCGATGACTCCGCGTCGCCTGTCCGAACGCGGCCTGAAAGTCGACGTCGTCCCCTCGACCTCNTCCTGGGAGGACATCGTGGCGCGGACACCCGATGGGATCTTCTTCTCCAATGGCCCGGGGGATCCCGCGACCGCCGACCACGCTGTCGGGTTGATGTCGAAGGCTCTCGAAGCCGGTCGTCCGGTTTTCGGGATCTGTTTCGGAAATCAGATCTTCGGACGTGCCTTGGGCCTGAGCACCTACAAGTTGCGCTTCGGNCATCGCGGCATCAACCAACCGGTGAAGGATCTGACCACTGGCAAGGTGGAGATCACCGCTCACAACCACGGGTTCGCTGTGCAAGCGCCGCTGGGGGAGGAATTCGACAGCCCCTACGGACCTGCGCGGGTCTCCCACGTGTGCTTGAACGACGACGTCGTCGAGGGACTCGAGCTCGTGGACGGATCTGCCTTCAGTGTGCAGTACCACCCAGAGGCGGCAGCTGGTCCTCACGATGCCGCGTATCTCTTCGATCGCTTCGCGGAAGCCATCGCGCGACGACGGGATGGTGGCGGCTGATGCCACGTAGATCCGACATCGAGTCAGTGATGGTTATCGGTTCCGGTCCGATCGTCATCGGGCAGGCGTGCGAATTCGATTACTCGGGCACGCAGGCCTGCAGAGTGCTTCGGGACGAGGGGCTGCGCGTGATCCTGGTCAACTCCAACCCCGCGACGATCATGACGGACCCTGAGTTCGCCGACGCCACCTACGTCGAGCCCATCACGCCCGAATACGTGGAGCGCATCATTGCGAAAGAACGGCCCGATGCCTTGCTGGCAACCCTCGGTGGTCAGACCGCATTGAATACCGCCATCGCCCTGCACGCGTCCGGTGTTCTCGAACGGTATGGGGTGGAACTGATCGGTGCGGACGTCGATGCCATCGAGCGCGGCGAGAACCGTGAGAAGTTCCGATCGATCGTGGAGTCCATCGGTGGATCGAGCGCCCGCTCCATCATCTGCCACACGATGGAGCAGTGCGTCGAGGCAACGAGCGATCTGGGTTACCCCGTCGTCGTTCGCCCGTCGTTCACGATGGGTGGTGCCGGATCGGGTATCGCGTACGACGAGGCTGATCTGGAACGAATTGCCGGCGCCGGCTTGCAGGCCAGCCCAACAACTGAGGTGTTGCTCGAGGAGTCCATCATCGGCTGGAAGGAATTCGAACTCGAGTTGATGCGCGACAGAAACGACAACGTGGTGGTGGTCTGTTCTATCGAGAACGTCGATCCCATGGGAGTGCACACCGGGGACTCGATAACGGTCGCGCCGTGTTTGACCCTCACTGATCGTGAGTACCAGCACATGCGAGACGTGGGCATCAAGATCATCCGCGCAGTCGGCGTGGACACCGGCGGATGCAACATTCAATTCGCCATCAACCCATCCGATGGACGGATGATCGTCATCGAGATGAACCCCCGTGTGTCGCGCTCGTCAGCCCTGGCATCGAAGGCGACAGGATTTCCTATTGCCAAGATCGCGGCACGTCTCGCGATCGGTTACATACTCGACGAGATCCCCAACGACATCACGCAGCAGACNCCGGCATCGTTCGAGCCGACGCTCGACTACGTCGTCGTGAAGGTCCCGCGCTTCGCCTTCGAGAAGTTCCCCGGAGCGGACACCACCTTGACCACCACGATGAAGAGTGTTGGCGAGGCGATGGCCATCGGTCGTAATTTTGGGGAGGCATTGAACAAGGCCCTGCGATCGATGGAGCGGCCGTCGGCTGTCTTCTCCTGGGAAACCTCGCGCGACGCAATCGATGTGGCCGACGTCCTGGAACAAGCGAAGCGACCCCACGATGGACGTTTGGCGCTGGTGCAGCAGGGGCTCTGGGCCGGGGCGAGTATCGACGCGGTGTATGAGGCAACCGGCATCGATCCGTGGTTCCTCGACCACATATGTCAGATCAACGAGATCGCGGATGCGCTGTCATCCGCTGAATCCCTCGATCGTGAACTCCTGGTCATGGCTAAGCGGGAGGGGTTCTCCGACGCGCAAGTCGCGCAATTGCGGNGCTTGAGTGAAGAAGAGATCCGTGAGATCAGGCATGCCTGGGGGATCCGTCCCGTTTTCAAGACTGTCGACACGTGCGCGGCGGAGTTCGAAGCGATGACTCCCTATCACTACTCGTCCTACGACGAGGAAGATGAGATGCAGCCATCAGACCGCGAGAAGGTGATCATCCTCGGGTCCGGCCCCAATCGCATCGGTCAAGGCATCGAGTTNGACTACTCGTGCGTCCATGCCGCATTGGCTCTCTCCGACGCCGGTTTCGAAACGATCATGATCAATTGCAACCCGGAAACCGTCTCCACGGACTACGACACCTCCGATCGTCTCTATTTCGAACCCTTGACGTGCGAAGACGTCTTGGAAGTTGTCAATGCCGAGCAGCGACAAGGAGCCGTCGTGGGCGTCATCGTGCAACTCGGTGGCCAAACACCACTCGGACTCGCCCAACGCCTTGAAGATGCCGGCGTCCCGATTGTGGGCACCTCGCCGGCCGCCATCCATCTCGCCGAAGAACGAGGAGCCTTCGGCCGCGTGCTGGCGGATGCTGGATTGCCGGCTCCAGACCACGGAACGGCGCGGTCGTTCGACGAGGCAGCGGCCATCGCAGCTCGCGTCGGTTATCCCGTGCTTGTTCGCCCGAGTTATGTGCTCGGCGGGCGAGGGATGGAGATTGTGTACGACGATGCGATGCTCGAGAGTTACCTGCAGCGGTCCACNGAGGTNACCCGTGAACATCCNGTGCTGGTGGACCGCTTNCTNGATGACGCGATAGAAATCGATGTGGATGCGCTCTTCGATGGCCACGACATGTATCTCGCGGGCGTCATGGAGCACATCGAAGAGGCGGGCATCCACTCGGGTGACTCTGCGTGTGCTCTGCCGCCAATGACCTTGGGGGAATCGGACATCGATCGAATCCGGACGTCGACACGTGCCATCGCAGAAGGCGTGGGGGTGCGGGGCCTGTTGAACGTGCAGTTCGCTCTCGCCCAGGACACGCTCTATGTCCTGGAAGCCAACCCCCGGGCTTCTCGGACGGTGCCGTTCGTCTCCAAAGCCACCGGGGTCCCCGTAGCGAAGGCGGCGGCGCGAATCATGGCGGGTTCGTCCATCAAGGAACTTCGAGAAGAGGGCCTTCTTCCCGGTGAAGGTGATGGAGGTGCCCTGCCTCCGGGCAGCGCCATTTCTGTCAAGGAAGCAGTCTTACCGTTCGGACGATTCCACGGAGTCGATGTGATTCTCGGACCCGAGATGCGCTCGACGGGAGAGGTCATGGGCATCGACGATTCCTTCGGGGTCGCGTTCGCGAAGTCGCAGCAGGCGGCTTACGCCGGTGGCCTCCCCACGCGTGGCAGCGCTTTCGTCTCGCTGGCTAATCGCGACAAGCGGGCGTCGGTGTTTCCCATCAAGCGCCTTGCCGGCCTGGGGTTCGCGATCTTCGCCACTCAAGGCACGGCGGAGATACTGCGGCGCAACGGTGTGCCCGTCGACGTTCTCCGCAAACAACACGAAGGTCGTGGAAAGGATGGCACTCCCACCGCCGTTGATGCGATCATAGCCGGAGATATCGACCTGATCGTGAACACTCCCTACGGAGTCGGACCCCGCGTTGACGGCTATGAGATTCGGACGGCTGCTGTGACCAAAGGAATTCCCTGCGTGACCACCGTGCAGGGCCTGAGCGCGGCGGTTCAAGGTATCGATGCACTTGTCTCCGGTGAGCCGAATGTCCGATCCTTGCAAGAGCACGGGGCACATTTGGCTCACTTGCGCGAGCAGTCACGCGCGCCATCGCAGCAACAAGGAGAGATCTGATGGTGCAGCAGATCAAATCCGAAGTTTTGGACAATCGCCGAGTTGGGGGCTATCACGTTCTTTCCCTCACTGCCCCGGGGATAGCTGAGAGCGCTCAACCGGGTCACTTCGTCACCATCGCCATGGGTGGCGAAGAGTCGAGCATGGTGCTGCGACGGGCATTCGCCATTCACCAGGTGGCCTCGCGGGGCGTCTTCGGAGGGACCCTGGACATTGCGATCTCCGTCGCCGGCACAGGAACCGAGTGGCTCGCCCACAGGCGGCGCCACGATGTTCTCAACGTGGTGGGTCCACTCGGACAACCCTTCTCCCTTCCCAAGCAGGGGGTCTCCTGTGTTCTGGTCGGTGGCGGCTACGGCAGCGCACCGATGTTCATGTTGGCTCAAGCTCTACGCGAGCGCGGCTGCCGCATTGACATGGTCATCGGCGCCTCCACCGAAGACAGGTTGTTCGGTGTGCTGGAGTTGAAGCGGTTGGCGTCTGCGCTGACGATCACCACCGATGACGGAAGCAGCGGTGTTCGCGGCACTGTCACCGACGTTCTCGACAACGTCTTGCAACGGGCAGGTGCCGATGTGGTGTACGCGTGCGGGCCGATGCCCATGTTGTCCGAAGTTGCCCGCATCTCGACGAAGCAGCGCGTGTATAGCGAGTGCGCAGTGGAAGAGGCGATGGCGTGCGGCATCGGTGTATGTATGACGTGTGTTCTCCCGGTCATCGGCACAAACGGCGCGACCCGCATGGTTCGTTCCTGCGTCGAGGGTCCGGTTTTTCGTGGTGACCGAGTGCGCTGGCGAGACATCAACACCATTCCGGCGGACGCCATCGGGGCCCCGGATAGCGGGGGTGAATCGTGAGCGCAGCTGTCGTCACCGGCGGTGACCCAGACCGCCGTCAACCGATCGAGCACGCCGACACGGCTGTCGAACTTGCCGGGATTGGCTTGCCAAGCCCCGTCTTGACCGCGAGCGGATGTGCGGCGGCGGGTCGAGAGTTGGATGAGTTCTTCGATATTACCGAACTTGGCGCGATCGTCACCAAGAGCATCATGCTGAAACCGCAGGCCGGACGAGCAACGCCGCGCATGTCCGAGACTCCGAGCGGCATGCTCAATTCGATCGGGCTGCAAGGCCCCGGGATCAATGCCTTTATCGAGAACGATCTCGCCTGGCTCAACGAGCGTGGAGCACGCACGATCGTGTCCATCGCGGGGGAGACGGTGGAGGAGTACGGGCGTTTGGCCGCCAAGTTACGCAGTTCCGGTGGGTTCGATGCCATCGAAGTGAATATCTCCTGCCCCAATGTTGCCGATCGCGGCCAGGTCTTCGCGTGTCGAGCGGAGTCTGCTGCTCAGGTAGTGCAGACGGTTCGTCGGAGCTCCGATTCGCGGATCCCGATTTTTGCGAAGCTGTCTCCGGACGTGACGGACATCGTCGAAATCGCCGACGCTGTCATTCGCGCCGGCGCGACGGGCTTGTCGTTGATCAATACGTTGCTCGGCCTCGTGATCGACACGACGACCATGCGCCCGACGCTGGCGGGAACTACCGGCGGGCTCTCCGGGCCGGCTATCCGACCGGTGGCTCTGCGCTGCGTCTGGCAGGTGCATCAAGCGTTTCCCGCAATCCCCATCATCGGGATGGGAGGCATCCGATCCGGTCGAGACGCCCTGGAATTCCTCCTCGCCGGAGCCACCGCGGTGTCGGTGGGCACGGCCATCTTTCACGATCCGAGCGCGCCGAGTCGTATCCATGCAGAGCTCGCCGGAGAGGTGCGGGCGCGAGGATTCGATCACGTGCAGGACGTGATTGGATTCGCGCATCGCGCCAATGACAGCGACGTCCCCTCGCCTACGAGCGCGCAGCACGCCACGACGGCACATCAGGAATCGAGCTCACTGGAGGACTGGGATTTCATCACCGAGTAATCCGAGCCAGAGCACCGAACAATCGGCTCAGTCTCGCGCGCCTATCGCGGTCGCCCTCGATGCGCCCGATATTTCGACGTTGACCTCCTGGGCCGCCAGCGTCGCGCCGCATGTTCGATGCCTCAAGGTCGGATTGGAAGCGTTCTGTCGTGATGGTCATCGCAGTGTTCTCGCCGCCCGAGATGCTGCGCGGGACGCCGATCACCCGGACATCTCGATCTTCCTGGATCTGAAGCTGCACGACATTCCCGCAACCGTTGCCGGGGCCGCCCAGGCCGTCGCGCCGCTCGCACTGACGTATCTGAGCGTGCATGCTTCGGGAGGTCCGCAGATGGTGCGCGCGGCCGTCGCGGCGTTACCGGAGACCCGGGTGACGGCGGTGACCCTCTTGACGAGTTTGGATTATGCATCTGCTCAGGAGTTGGGAATCTCCGGTTCTCCTTCGGATATCGTCGCCCGATGGGCAGCCACTGCGGTCGACGCTGGTGCCCGCGCGCTGGTGTGCTCGCCCCATGAGGTGGCCCGGCTGCGATCAATCGTGGCGTCGGAGGTCCACCTCATCACCCCGGGAATCCGGCCGGCGGGGGCTCGCGCGCACGATCAGCGCCGCGCATCGACACCGGCACAAGCGCTCGCCGACGGATCGGATCTCTTGGTCATCGGACGCCCCATCACCGGAGAGCCAGACCCAAGAGAAGCGGCAATCGCCATCGCAGAAGAATGCAGAACCTGATGAGCGAATCCGTCGGCGAAAGCCCCGCACCACTCGTCGTGGTCAGCGGTCCATCCGGCGTCGGTAAGAGCACGGTGGTTGCCGAGGTGCTTCGTCGCTGTCCATCCGTGTGGCTGTCGGTGTCGGCGACAACCCGACAACCGCGCCCGGGAGAAACCGACGGAGTCGAGTACACCTTTCACACCCGGGAGTCTTTCGATCAACTGGCCGCCGAGGGCGGCCTGCTCGAGTGGGCGGAGTTCGCGGGTAACCGATACGGCACGCCTCGCGCGCAGGTCCTCGCTCACCGGATGAGTGGAACGCCGGTGCTGTTGGAAATCGAGGTGCAAGGGGCCCGTCAGGTGCGCGAAGCCGAGCCCGACGCGACCCTGATTTTTCTGGCTCCGCCAAGTATCGACGTCCTGCACGACAGGCTCGCCGGCCGCGGAACCGAAGATCAGGAAGCTCGAGCGGCGCGATTCGCCGCCGCCGAAGCCGAGCTGGCGGCAGCGTCGGAGTTCGACCATGTGCTCGTCAACGCCGACGTCGAGCAGTGTGCGGAGGCCTTGATAGACTCTGCTGGCCTCTCGGGATACGCCGAGAGATCCCCCCACGGCAAATGAGGAACCACCTGTGACGTCACAGCCAGAGGGCATCACCTACCCCTCGATCGACGATCTGCTGGAAAAGACCGACTCGAAGTATTCATTGGTCAGCTACGCAGCAAAGCGTGCTCGCCAGATCAACGCGTATTACTCCCAGCTCGGCGAGGGGCTCCTGGAATACGTCGGCCCCCTGGTCGAGACCTACGTCCAGGAAAAGCCGCTGTCTATCGCCATGCGTGAGATCGACGCAGGGTTACTCACATCTGAACCATTTGATCCCGCCCAAGCCGCCGCTGAAGCAGCCGAGGACACAGCCGCCACTAGCGCAGCCGCGTCTGTCGATCCCTTCGCTGCGGGCGAGGAAACCGAGTAGGGAAGGCCCGGCGGTCGTTATGGCCGACATCGTGCTCGGAGTCACCGGCGGAATCGCCGCGTATAAGGCCGTCTCCCTTCTTCGCGAACTGACCGAGTCCGGTCACGACGTCACTGTCGTGCCCACGGCGTCCGCGCTTAGATTCGTGGGCGAACCGACATGGGCTGCGCTGTCCGGCAAGCCGGTCGCTCGTGAGTTGTGGGAGTCCCCGCACGAGGTCCCCCACGTCGAACTCGGTCAGCGGGCCGATTTAGTGATCGTCGCGCCGGCCACGGCAGATTTTCTGGCCCGCGCGTCGCATGGGATCGCGAGCGATTTGCTCACCAACGTCTTATTAACCACTCGTGGTCGTGTGGTGATTGCGCCGGCAATGCATACCGAGATGTGGTTGCACCCGGCCACACAGGCGAACGTCCGTTTGCTCCGAGAGCGCGGTGCGGTCGTCCTCGACCCGGCTGACGGGCGGCTAACGGGTTCGGACTCCGGAGCGGGGCGACTTCCCGAGCCTCGGGCGATTGCCGAAGCGGCGCGAACCACACTCGCCATGGCCAACAGTGGTCGGGTTACACGCTCGGACCTGCACGGCCGGCACGTGGTCATCAGCATCGGCGGAACGCAAGAGCCCTGGGACGACGTACGGTTCCTCGGAAATAAGAGTAGCGGTCGCCAAGGGTTTGCCTTGGCTCGTACTGCGATCGCTCGGGGAGCCACCGTGACCGCCGTCGTCGGGCACGTCGATGGTGATCTGCGCTCAGGCGTACCGGCCGGGTGCGCCGTACGCCGGGTCGGCACGGCAGAGGAACTCCGGTCGGTCATGCACGACCTCGTTGCCCGGGAGAACCCCGACGTCGTGGTGATGGCCGCCGCCGTCGCTGACTTCCGTCCGGTCACCTCGCATCCGGGCAAGATCACCAAGGAATCGTTGGCCGAAGGGGCGGCGCCGGAGCTGATTTTGGAGCGTACGACAGACGTATTGGCCGAATTGGCGGCCAAGCGCGGATCGAGCCCGACACCCATCGTCGTTGGGTTCGCCGCAGAGACACCCGCCGAGGGTGAATCGCTCACCACCCGAGCTCTGGCCAAACTGGCACGCAAGGGATGTGACTATCTCGTCGCGAACGACGTCTCCGATGGGGCGGTTTTCGGCGATGAGGAGACGACTGTCGCCATCGTCGGCGCCAATGGCGAATGCCACCTCCGTGAGTCGGTCAGCAAGGAAATCGCCGCGCATGTCATCTGGGACGCAGTGCGTTTCGATCGCTAGACTGCTGAGGCCGTTGAGGATAATCCTCGGCAATCCGCAGCTGTGAAGGAGCCTCATGTCGCAACGCTTATTCACGTCGGAATCGGTTACCGAAGGTCATCCGGACAAGATGGCCGACCAAATCAGCGATGCCATCCTCGACGATCTGTTGCGGCAAGATTCCCGCAGCCGCGTCGCCGTCGAGACAATGCTGACGACGGGTCAGGTGCACGTATCGGGTGAGGTGACCACCGAAGGTTTCGCCGACGTGATGAACCTGGTACGCCAAGCCGTGCTCGACATCGGCTACGACTCCTCCGTCAAGGGCTTCGACGGCGAGTCATGCGGAATCAGCGTGTCCATCGGCAAGCAGTCCGCCGACATCGCTCAAGGAGTCGACGACGCATTCGAAGAGCGAGCCGACGGCAGCGAGGATCCCCTGGATCGCCAAGGGGCCGGTGACCAAGGACTGATGTTCGGATACGCGTGCACCGACACCGAGGAACTCATGCCGTTGCCGATCTCGATGGCGCACCGTTTGAGCGAGCAGTTGACGGCCAAGCGCAAGGACGGAACCCTCCACTACCTCCGCCCGGACGGCAAGACACAGGTGACGATCAGCTACGACGAGAACGACCGTCCGACAGGCATCGACACGATCGTCGTCAGCAGTCAGCACGCCGCTGATGTGGATCTCGATGCAACGCTGACTCCGGATGTCCGGCGGCATGTAGTGGATCCGATTCTGGAAACGTTCGACATCGATAGCCGTGACTACCGCTTGCTCGTCAACCCGACCGGACGATTCGAAGTCGGCGGTCCAATGGGCGACGCCGGCCTCACCGGACGAAAGATCATCGTC
Organism: Rubrivirga sp.; assembly: GCA_002729215.1. GTDB lineage: Bacteria > Actinomycetota > Actinomycetes > S36-B12 > S36-B12 > S36-B12. The sequence continues at coordinate 12,920 of PBTV01000038.1, read as the reverse complement.
GACACCTACGGCGGCATGGCGCGTCACGGTGGCGGGGCCTTCTCCGGAAAGGACCCGTCGAAGGTGGACCGGTCGGCCACGTACGCCATGCGATGGGTAGCCAAGAACGTGGTGGCCGCGGGTCTCGCCTCTCGGTGCGAGGTTCAGGTTGCCTACGCCATCGGCGTCTCGCATCCTGTCGGCGTGTTCGTGCAAACCTTCGGCACTGGAGTTATGAGCGACGAGCAGATCCAAGAAGCAGTGTTGGCGGTCTTCGACCTGCGCCCCGCGGCGATCATCCGCGACCTCGATCTCCTGCGCCCGATCTACCGCACCACCAGCGCCTACGGTCACTTCGGGCGCCCTCAAGGCGTAAACCAGCTACTTGACGCAGATGAGCCATCCCGTCGGACCGAGGTCGGGCCAACGTTCACGTGGGAGAGCACCGATCGGGCGGCGGATCTCCGCACAGCAGCGGGTGTCTAGCGAGGATCATCCGGATAGACCCGTCGAAGGGTCGCTAGGTCCGATCGCCCGCCTGCGCGTCGACCTGGGCGTCATGCATCTCGATCGAGATTTCGACTACCTCGTTCCCGACGAATGGCTCGAGACAGCAGTTCCCGGCGCTCGAGTCCGCGTTCGTTTCTCTGGGCGGCTGCGCGACGCGTATGTCATCGACCGCCTTCATGAGGCAGATGTCGACTCGCCAAAGCCAATAGAGCGCGTGATCGACCAGGTACCGCCGTTGTCGCCAGAAAGTCTCGCCTTGATCCAGGACGTGGCCGACAGGTATGTCGGGACTTTTTGGGACGTGGCCCGCGCGGCGGTCCCGACCCGACATGCGCGAGCAGAATCCTCGGTGCTGCGAAAGGTCGCCGATTCAGCCGCGGCACCCGCGCCGTCACCAGCGCACCACCCGACGGCAGGCCCGGCGGCGGACCCCACCTGGCGCCACTACCGATGGCCCGAGACAGCATCGCCGGCACGAGTGGTGTGGAGTTCTGCCCCGGCAAGCGACGTGGTTGCGGAAATCGGCTGCCTGGCACGGTGGAAGCGATCCGAAGGGCGCGGGGTCATCGTCGTTGTGCCGGATGCGGCTGACGTCGCTCGCGCGCGATCGGAATTGACCAGGGTCATACCGGAATCGAATATCGCAGAGTTGAGCGCAGATATTGGACCGGAGCGTCGCTATCGAGAGTTCCTGCGGGTGAGGACCGGGCAAGCGACGGTGGTGATCGGCACGCGAACCGCGGTCTTCGCGCCGGTTGAAGATTTGGGTGCCATCATCATGTGGGACGACGGCAACGATGTATATCGAGAGTTGCACGCGCCCTACTGGGATGCGCGCGAAGTAGCCGCGATGAGATCTCATCAAACATCGTGTGACGTATTCGTTGGGGCTCCAGCGCGGAGCGTCGCCACCCAATGGTGGTGTCGTTCCGGCTGGGCGACGTCGGTTGATCCCAAGCGCCCGAGTTGGTGGAACGTGCGATGTATCGATGAGCACGAACGGGCGCGCGATCCTGCGGCCGAGTCAGCTCGGATTCCGAGTGCTGCATGGACGACGGCGCGCAACGGTCTGCGTCATGGCCCGGTCCTGTTCCTCGTCGCGCGGCGAGGATATGTCCCCACCCTCGCGTGCCAAGACTGCCGAGCCCCAGCCCGTTGTCACGATGACTCATGTCAGGGAGCATTGGAAATGTCCTCCGGGCACACGACCGCGCGTTGCGGGAGATGCGGGGCATTGAACGGGGCATGGACCTGCAAGGAATGCGGAGGATCGCGACTACGAGCCGTCCACGTGGGTGCGGGTCGAACAGCGGATGAATTGGGCCGGGCTTTTCCTGGTATGCAGATCGTGTGGTCCGAAGCCGACCGGATCGTTCGAAGCGTGCCGGATACGCCGAGTCTGATCGTGGCCACTCCGGGTGCCGAACCGATTGCCGAGAAGGGGTATCGCGCCGTGATCATTCTGGATGCACGGAGTGTGTATCCGTCGTTGGCTGGAGCCGAGCAGCAGGTCCGACGCTGGTTCGAGGCGACCCGTTTAGTAGCCGAAGGGGGAGAGGTGTGCCTGGTGGCCAGCGCGAGCAGTCTGGAAGCGCAGGCCCTTATCCGATGGGACTCCCGTTGGTTCGCGGAGCGACAGTTAGACCAGCGAGCGTCGGCTGAGTTGCCACCGGTGACGCGGGTAGCCGAAGTGACCGGTCCAAAAGCGGCCGTGCAGGCAATTGGTGATCGGATCCGCAGCGATCATCGGATTCTCGGACCGGTGCCGGTTCCGGACTCGCACCATGTCCGTAGCTACCTGGTTGTTCCCCGCACGCAGGCGGCGGCCTTCACACGCGAACTGGGATCCCTGATGCGAACAGAGTCGACAAAGGATTCGACGACGCGCGATATTCGCGTGCGAATGGACCCACGGGATATGTAGTCCGATGGCCGCGCACCTAGACTGCGGATGGTGAGCGTCGTTCCTGTTCGCCTGTTCGGTGACCCCGTTCTCCGCACGCCAGCAGCCGAAGTTGTCACCTTCGACAAGGAACTTCGCGGCCTCGTCAAGGACCTCACCGACACGATGCGCGATGCCCCCGGGGTGGGGCTGGCGGCGCCACAGTTGGGGGTCTCCCTTCGGGTCTTCACCTACTGGGTAGATGAAGAACTTGGGCATCTCGTCAATCCTGTTCTGGATCTGTCCGACGAACAACAAGACGGTGAAGAGGGCTGCTTGTCGGTTCCGGATCTGACGTTCGAATGCAAGCGCGCACGCAGCGTGGTCGCCAAGGGCATGAACATGCACGGCGAACCGACAACGCTCGAGGGAAGCGACCTGCTCGCGCGGTGCGTGCAACATGAAACCGATCACCTCGACGGGATCGTGTTCATCGATCGACTCGACGCCCAAACGCGTAAGGAAGCGATGAAGGCCATTCGAGAGTCGGATTGGTTCGGTGCGGATCCCCTGCAGATCAAGATCAGCCCCCATCAGCAGCCCTCCCGATGGCTGTGACACCGTGCGCGTCGTTTTCGCCGGCACTCCCGACGTAGCTGTCGCGTCCCTTGTGGCATTGGAGGAATCCAGCCATGAGGTGGTGGGTGTTCTGACCCGACCGGATGCACCGGCTGGTCGGGGACGGCGTTTGCGGGCGAGCCCGGTGAAGATGCATGCAGAAGAAGCCGGCATCGAGGTGCGCACTCCCTCCAACCTGCACCGCGAGGCGGATGTGCTCGGTGATTGGGCACCTGATGTGGTCGCGGTTGTCGCCTACGGCCTACTGATTCCTGCACCGTTGCTGACCGTCCCACGATTCGGATGGGTGAACGCCCACTTCTCCCTTCTTCCCGCCTGGCGCGGAGCCGCTCCGGTGCAGCACGCAATCGGAGCAGGCCAGACGCACACCGGTGTGACGACCTTCTCGATCGACGAGGGCCTGGACACCGGTCCGATCCTGATGCGCTCGGACCCGGTGTCGATCGGGGACCGTGAAGATGCGGGTGTGCTTCTTGCTCGCCTCGCGATTGTCGGCGCCAACCTGTTGGTGTCCACCATCGATGCGATGGAAGGTGGCGACCTGCAGCCCGCTGCGCAAGATTCCGGCGGGTTATCGCTCGCCCCCCGCATCTCCAGTGATGACGCCAGGGTCAATTGGTCCGGCGATGTCTTCGAGGTCGATCGCTGGATTCGTTCCTGCACACCCGACCCGGGAGCGTGGACCACCATCGACGGCCATCGGGTCAACATCGGAACCCCGCAGGCGGTCGTCGTGGACGAAAGTGCATCACCGGGACTCATCCACGTCGGAAAATCGGAGGTGACGATCGGCGCCCAGGGAGGATTCATCGTCCTCGGCGAAGTGCAGGCAACAGGGAAGAAGACTCTGGCCGCCACTGATTGGGCTCGTGGCTATCGAGGTGATTTGACACGTGCAACGTAACGGCGAGGTCGTGATCGACGATGCGCGCCGCGCCGCGCTCGGATTGCTGGCGGCCGTTCGCCGGGACGACGTCTACGCCAATCTGCAATGGCCGGCCGTGCTCGAGCGTTACGGGTTGACCGGCCGCGACGCCGCCTTCGCCACGGACCTCGCGTACGGCACCTTGCGGTGGTCGGGCTTCTACGACCTCGTCGCCGCTGAGGTTTCGTCCCGCCCCTGGACCGATGTCGACCCAGACATCGTGGACATCGTGCGGCTCGGAGTGCATCAACTGCTCTCGATGCGGGTCCCCGACCACGCGGCCGTCGACTCTTCGTGCCAGCTCGCCCGCGCGGTCGGCATCACCGATGAGGGTCGAGTCGGATTCATCAACGGACTCTTGCGAGCGGTGGCGCGACGCGATCGTTCGCATTGGGAAGAGGTCGTCGGGAGAGGAAAGCAGGCAGACGAGCTCGCCGCTGCCGTTACCTCCCACCCCCGATGGGTGACCGAAGCCCTGCACCAGGCGCTCGCGCTCCACACGCAAGGGGAGATCTCCGATGAGGCACTGTGCGCAGCGCTCCTGGCGAACAACGAGCCATCCCGCCCCACGGTGGCCTTCCTTGATGAACCGCCGGTCCTCGACGCCGGCCTGACACCGGGGCGGTGGTCTCGCCGCGCCGCCACCGTGGATGCGGGGTTGCCGGCCAAGGTAGAAGCCGTACGGGAGGGCCGGGCGATTGTCCAGGACGAGGGAAGCCAACTTGTTGTCGAAGCGCTGTTGGCGGTACCCGTCTCACCACCGGAGTCGGCGTGGCTGGATATGTGTGCCGGCCCTGGTGGCAAGGCGGCTGTTCTGGCCTCTCATGCCAGGACCCAGAGCGTCGACTTCGTCGCCGTGGAGTTGCATGCGCACCGCGCTGCTCTGGTCGAGTCACTGCTGGCGGCGGGTGTCCCGGAAGACAGTGACGTGGCTCCCCACATCCTCACGGCGGATGCCTGCGATCGACCCTGGGGAAGTCAGTTCTTCGATCGAATCCTGTTGGACGCTCCCTGCACGGGGTTGGGGGCGCTGCGTCGTCGACCCGAGTCTCGGTGGCGAAGGAACCGCGACAACGTGATCGAGTTGGCAGCCCTGCAGCGACGGCTTCTGGCGACCGGACTGTCATCGGTGAGAAGCGGAGGCGTCCTGGCGTACGTCACCTGCTCTCCCCATATTGCCGAGACCATCGATGTTGTGGAGGAGGTGCTGCTTCACATCGACGATGTCCAGATTCTCGACGCCCGAGAGTTTCTGCCGAACGTGCCCGACCTGGGTCCCGGGCCGCACGTGCAATTGTGGCCTCACCTGCACGGCACCGACGCCATGCACCTCACCTTGATGCGCCGCAACTGACCGATCGATTCGGTGACGAGCAAGCGTCCGGACCGGTCACGAATAGCGCACCGGGACGGGCATCAACTGGATCAATTGGTCAAAGACTCCCGGTGAGCCGGCGACGAGCGGCCCGGCTCCCTGCACACCGAATTCGGTGACAAAATCCGACACCCGCCCCCCGGCTTCCTCGATCAAGCACACTGCAGCGAGGCAATCCCATGCGTGGATGTGGGTTTCTACGTACCCAATGTGCTTACCGGCGGCGACGTAGACGAGGTTGAGGGCGCCCGATCCGGTGCGCTGGTACATCCCGCCTCGCTGCAGAAGGTTGCGCATGATGTCTGCGAGGTGTTCTGGAGTGGTTCGCGGTGAGCAGCCGACGCCCGTCAAGCCGTCTGCGAGCGAATCGGCTTGTCGAACGCGAATTGGTACACCATTGACGAACGCCCCCGCCCCTGCCTGAGCGCAATAGAGCTCGTCGGTCGCCGGGTTATAGATCACGCCGATCTGCGCGCGATCGTCGGCCACGTACGCGATGGAGATGCACCAGGTAGGTAGGCCCAACAGAAACGGTTGGGTGCCGTCGATGGGATCGACGACCCACGTCCCGTCTCCTGGCGACCCCTCGGTGTATCCGTGTTCTTCACCCATGAACGCATCAACGGGGAACGCCGACTGCAATTCCTGGCGAATGTGGCATTCCGTCTCGCGGTCCGCCTCGCTGACCAGATCCTGACTTCCCTTGTGCTCGACCACCAAAGTCTCGGCCCGTCGGAAGTAGTCGAGAGCCAGGGCCCCGGCGGAGCGGGCTACCGCCTGTGCGGCGTCGAACCGGTCGTCACCTGGTGCCTGCCCGCGCTGGTTGGTCATAGACGAAGCCTACGGACGAGCGTCTGGCCCCTTGGCGGCTAGCCTGGGGAGATGAGTTCACCGGTGCTCATGACACCGAGCGTGTTGAACGCCGATCTCTCGCGCCTGCGCGAGGAGGTGGAGCGCATCGCGGCAGTATCGGATCTGATCCATCTGGATGTTATGGATGGCCACTTCGTTCCAAACCTGACATTCGGACTCACCGTCATCGAGCCCTTACTTCGTGACGAGCGTTTTCGCTCCGACTGTCACCTGATGATCGACGATCCGGATCGGTGGGCCCCCGAGTACGCGCGCGCCGGCGCCTACAGCGTGACGTTTCACATCGAGGCGGCCCGCGATGGCGCGAAACTGTGCTCGGATCTACGGTCCCATGGAGCGAGGGCCGGGGTTGCGGTCAAGCCGGGAAGCAACCTCGATGAGATAGCTGCGCTCGGCGACAGCGTCGACATGATCTTGGTGATGACCGTCGAACCAGGATTCGGCGGTCAAGCCTTCCTCGATGACATGCTCCCCAAGATCCGTCGGGCCCGTGAGCTTGCATCCAGAAGTGACGGAGATGTGTGGGTACAGGTAGACGGAGGGATCGGCGCGGAGACCATCGAGCGGTGCGCCGAGGCTGGGGCGAATGTTTTCGTCGCCGGCTCGGCGGTCTTCCGTTCGGATGACCCCCGCGCGACTATCGAGAAGCTCCGCGCGGTAGCGGAGCGACGTCAAGCGTGAGCAGCTGGAAGGCAGTCATGGCCGAGGCCATCGAATTGGCTCAGCACCCTGGTGCGCCGCGGGGAGAGAACCCGCGCGTGGGATGCGTCATCGTGAACTCCGGCGGTGACGTCGTGGGTCGTGGATGGCACGGCGGCGCGGGAACCGACCACGCTGAAGTCGTGGCGCTCGGTGACGCTGGAACCCGAGCCCGCGGAGGTACCGCGGTTGTCTCCCTCGAACCATGTCGCCACACAGGCCGCACACCCCCGTGCACCGGAGCGTTGATCGACGCGGGGGTAGTTCGTGTTGTCTTCGCGCAAAGCGATCCGACATCGACTGCCGGAGGCGGTGCCGATGTCCTGCGGGAGGCAGGAGTGGATGTTGTCTCCGGAGTCCTCGAACTACAGGCGCGAGAGGTCAATCGGGAATGGACCGTCGCGGTCCAGCGCGGCTATCCCTACGTCACCGCGAAATGTGCCGTGAGCCTGGATGGACGGGTCGCCGGCGCCGAAGGGCGTCGGGTGCAGTTGACCGGCTCGGATGCGAACGTGTACGCCCATGCCCTGCGGGCGCGGGTGAGCGCGATCGTCGTGGGTTCGGGAACCGTTCTGGCCGACGATCCGCAGTTGACCGTCCGTCACGTCCCGTTGCTTCCCGCCGGTGCCCCGGTCCGGGTAGTGGTGGGCAACCGTGAGATCCCTGCCGACCGAAAGATTCTCGACGCCACCGCCCCCACACAGATCATGCGCGGGCACGAGCCACAAGGCACCTTGGACAGGCTCTTCGATGACGGTGTGCGCGATGTGCTCCTTGAATCGGGCCCGACGGTGCTCGCGGCTTTCCTGCGGGAGGGCCTGGTGGACGAACTCGTATGGCTCGTTGCCGGTACGTGGCTGGGAAGTGGACCGCGAGCGCTGCCCGGCGTCGATCGACTAGATGCCAAGGTCGAGATCATGGAGACCCGGGCTCTAGGAGAGGATGTGCTTGTGCGCGCGACCCTTCCCCGAAAGGCTGCCTGATGTTTACCGGAATCATCGAGGACGTCGGAACCGTGCGGGATATCGACGACCGCGGAGAATCGATGCGGCTTCGCATTGACTCGCCGATCATTGACGGAGCCGATCACGGCGACTCGGTGAGCGTCAACGGGGTCTGCCTCACCGTTGCAGGCCACGACGATGCCGGGTTTGTGGCGGACGTCATGCTGGAAACGCTGAACCGGACGTCGCTTCGAGGCTTGACGCCGGGTAGTCGTGTCAACCTCGAACGTGCGGCGCGTGTCGACGGTCGACTCGGTGGGCACATCGTCCAGGGGCACATCGACGGCACGGCGCGGGTGTCCTCCATCAATGTCTCCGACGATTGGATCGTGATGACCTTCGCGACGCCGACGGACGTGGAGAGGTATCTGGTGGAGAAGGGCTCGGTTGCCGTGGACGGCGTATCCTTGACGGTTGCGAGCGTTTATGAGGGCGAGTTCTCGGTATCCCTCATCCCGACGACGCTCTCGGAGACCACCCTGGGGGACCGGAACGTGAGCGATGACGTGAATATCGAGGTGGACGTCATCGCGAAGTACGTCGAGAAGTTGGTGAAGTCGTGATTCCCGCCGATGAACTATTCGGAGTAGAGGAAGAGGCAGGGAATCTTGCCCCTGACCCCGTCCCGGGGCTCGCGGCCTCCCAGCCGAGTGAACCGAGCGGTGTTGCCCTCAATTCCGTCGAGCAAGCGCTCGAGCAACTACGCGCAGGACGGCCGATCGTGGTGATCGACGACGAGAATCGCGAAAACGAGGGGGACATGATCTTCGCGGCGGGTCTGGCCACCGCGGAACTCACGGCGTTCATGATTCGGTACACGTCGGGATATATCTGTGTAGGAATGACCGCACACGATTTGGATCGACTCGACCTACCGCCCATGGCTCGGGTCAATGAAGACCGACGGGGAACCGCCTACGCCGTCACCGTGGACGCGAAGGACATCGAGTCGACCGGCATCTCGGCGAAGGACAGGGCCCGAACGATCAAGGTCCTGGCGGATTCTGCGACCGAAGCTTGGGAACTCTCACGGCCCGGCCACGTCGTTCCCCTGCGGGCTGTCGAAGGGGGAGTACTCCGACGTGCAGGTCACACGGAGGCCGTGGTGGACCTCACCCGCATGGCCGGACTGCACCCTGCGGGCGCTTTGTGCGAAATGGTTAACGACGACGGCACGATGATGAACGCCGCGCAGTGTCGCGACTTTTGCGACGAACATCAGCTAGCCCTGGTGTCGATCACGGACATTATCCGCTTCCGGCGCCGCAGCGAGTCTCACGTCGTCCGGGTCGTGGAAATCCCACTTCCGACCGAGTACGGAGACTTCCGCGCGGCGGCCTACCGCAGCGATATCGACGGCAGTGAACACGTCGCGCTGGTCACTGGGGACATCGGGGATGGAGCCGATGTCCTTACCCGAGTCCATTCCGAGTGTCTGACCGGAGACGTTTTCGGGTCGCGGAGATGTGACTGCGGACCACAGTTGCACGCCGCCCTGCTACGGGTGGGCGCCGAGGGTCGAGGTGTAGTGCTGTACGTGCGCGGTCACGAAGGGCGCGGCATCGGCCTGCTCGACAAGTTGCGGGCATACGCACTTCAGGATGCGGGACGAGACACCGTTGATGCCAATATCGAATTGGGGCTTCCCGTGGACGCGCGCGACTACGGAACCGGGGCGCAGATTCTCGTCGATCTTGGGATCCGCTCGATGCGGCTGTTGACGAACAATCCGGCGAAGCGTGCAGGTCTCGAGGGGTATGGGCTCTCCGTCGTCGAGCGAGTTCCGCTCGTGATCGACGCCAACGAGTACAACGTTGACTACCTGGGAACGAAGGCCACCCGCATGGGTCACGAGTACTCGCCCGATGCCACGGACAGCAACGCGCAACGCGGCGACGACACCTCAAGCACAACATGAGCGGACAGGGATCGCTCGATCTGGGGGAGGTGGACTCCGCCTGGTCGGGGATGCGCGTGGCGGTGGTGTCCGCGTCCTGGCACACCCAGGTGGTCGATGGTTTGCGGGCAGGAGCCACCAGAGTCGCCGACCGTGCGGGAGTGGTCTGCACCGAGTTTGTTGCCCCGGGTTCTTTCGAACTTCCCGTCCTCGCCCACCACGCTGCGGCCAGCGGTCGCTTCGACGCCATAGTGGCGTTGGGAGTTGTGATTCGTGGCGGCACGCCGCACTTCGACTACGTGTGCTCAGCAGCCACCGACGGGCTCACCCGGGTGGCCCTTGATCACGGCATCGCCGTCGGCTTCGGACTGCTGACGTGCGATACCGAGGAGCAAGCACGCGACCGTGCCGGCCTCGAGGCGTCCCGCGAGGACAAGGGAGCCGAAGCCATGGTCAGTGCGCTACGAGCCGCCCGCACGATCCGCGACATCCAGGCGGGATGACGGCGCGGACGCCGGTCATCAACGCTGGTTTCACGGTGCACGGATAACGGAAACGAATGCAACGCCTAGGCTTGCCTTTGTGAAGACTTTCGACGAGTTGTACGCCGAGTTGCTCACCAAGTCAGCAACGTCGGACCCTGAGTCCGGAACCGTGCGCCTTCTATCAGGTGGAGTCCATGCTGTCGGCAAGAAGATCGTCGAGGAGGCCGCCGAGGTGTGGATGGCGGCCGAGCACGAGGGCTCGGAGCGAACGGCCGAGGAAATTGCGCAATTGGTCTACCACCTACAGGTGATGATGTTGGCCGCCGACGTGAGCCTCGACGACATCTACCGGAGGTTGTGATGGGAAGCCTGCGAGTAGCAGTGCCGAACAAAGGGCAATTGGCCGGGCCTGCCCGCGCCATGCTGATCGAAGCGGGCTACCTGCACAACGCTGGTTTGCACGACCTGGTCGTGCACGATCCGCAAAACGACGTCGAGTTCTTCTTCCTGCGCCCCAAGGACGTGGCGATCTACGTCGGGGAGGGCACGCTCGACCTCGGCATCACCGGGCGAGACATGCTGCTGGACTCCGCCGCCGAGGCTGTGGAGCGCGTCGCCCTGGGATTCGCTCCGTCGGCTTTCCGGTTGGCAGCCCCTCGGGAAACCGCCACAACTGTCGATGATCTCCAGGGCAAGCGCATCGCCACCTCGTATGCCGGACTACTGACGACGTGGCTTGCAGACAAGGCGATCGACGCGACCGTTGTTCGTCTCGACGGAGCGGTGGAGAATGCAGTCGCCCTGGGTGTTGCGGATGCCGTCGCGGATGTCGTCGCCACGGGAACGACCCTTCGACGTGCCGGACTGGAGATCATCGGGGAACCGCTCATCCAATCTGAGGCGATCGTGGTGTCCCGCAACGCAGATCAGACCAACGACGCTCCGAGCGTGCAGACCTTTCTTCGGCGCTTGCACGGAGTCATGGTCGCGCGTTCCTACGTCCTGGTGGATTACGACATCCCCAATGATCGTTTGGACCAGGCATGTGTGGTGACACCGGGAATCGAGTCACCGACGGTGTCCCCGCTGCACGACCAATCATGGTCGGCTGTTCGGGCGATGGTCCCGTCGGTCGACGCACACACAGTCATGGACGAGCTGTACGAGTTGGGCGCCCGGGGCATTCTGGTGACCGACATCCACGCGTGCCGCCTCTAGCGGCGATCAACACGGCCACGCGCGTACAGAACCAGGTGTCGGTGCAGCGACCGGTCGAGGTGGCGAACCAGTTATCGCACCCTGTATTGCACGAGCTAGTGCACGACGCGACCCCGATGAAGGAAGAACACCGCCGGCAGTTGCAGCAATGTAACGCCCGCGAGGAGTGAGAACACCAGGGTCCACGAGTCCACGGCGTCCATGATGGCTCCGATCACGAAGGGACTAAAGGCCGCTGACGTGTATGTGATCGTGAACGCCATCGCGGTGAGTCGGGCGGAGCCCGCCGCATCCGCCGCGTACTCGCTGAGCAGGCCGAGCGACATGGCGAAGCCACCACTGAGCGTGAAAGACAAGGCCACCAGAATCAAGAGGGGAGCGAATGTCGGGACCAGGGCAATGGCGACCAAACTCGCCGAGCAGCCGACAACCGTGGTGGCAAATAGAGTGCGACGCCGCTGGGTTCGATGGGACCATGCCGGCAAGGTGAGCGCGGCGATGATTCCCGAGCCCGTGAAAATGCCGAAGAACAGCCCGGCGGTTTCCGGCGTATAGCCGCGCTCGGCGTAAGACGGGGCCGTCCAGGCCAACATGCTGTAGAAGACGACCGAGTTCACGCTCATGAACGCGGTCAATGCCCACGCGGTCGATTCTCGCCACGGCAGATCCCGCAACCGGACGATGGTGACGGTCGCCACCTGCGCTGGTTCTTCGCGCTCCAACCACAGCCAGGCCGCGAGCGCGGCGACGGCCGGCAGCGCCCAGAACGCCAGCGCTCGATTCCATCCACCGGTCAGATCCGACAACGGCAAGGTCAAGGCTGCGCCGAGAGCAGCTCCACCCATCATGGCTGCGGTCCACAGGGAGGTGGCCAATCCCATCGAATGCGACAGCCGCTCGCGCACGATCCCGGGAACCAAGCCACCAAGAATCGCGATGGACAGGCCCGCGAGCATGGCTGAGAGCAGCAACGTGACGGCAACCGCTCCGGCCAACCGAAGTGTCAAGCCGGCGGCCATCGCAACCAGGGCCAGGCTCACCGCGCTTCTCCTGCCGATCCGACCCGCTAGCCGGGGCACACCGAGCGCGAAGACACCCATACCCAAGACGGGAACGGTCGTCAGTGCGCCGATGAAGGCGTCATTCCAGCCCGTCTCGTCCTGAATCAACGTCGCGACCGCCGGAAGACTCGAGAGGGCGAGTCGAAGGTTGACGGCGACGAGGACCACCACGGCGAGGATCGCCGCGGTGGAGCGGGTGGCGGGGAAGGCACCCGTCGCAGAGTTCGAAGGCACCGACGGATTGTGCCGCCTAGGCTGCCGACGTGGAGCACGGGGATCAGCCCGAGCCTCCGGCGACGATGAATCAGCCCGAGCCTCCGGCGACGATGAATCAGCCCGAGCCTCCGGCGACGATGAGTGAGCCTGGTCACAG
>PBTV01000037.1 GCA_002729215.1 Rubrivirga sp. | reverse complement strand
CAAGACACACATTGACACTCTGTACGAGACGCTGCCTCCCTGGGCGCTCCCGTCAGAGTTGGAGTGCACCGAACAGCCGTATCTTGGTGTNGGCACCGGNGAAGTGGTCGCATGCCTGACGCGACTCACCTGGGTGGGTTAAGGGCGAAGAAGCACCGCTACATCACGCNCTCGTCCTGCAGTGCGTCCCACGTGGCGGGCACGTGCGGACCACCAGGCAACCGGGTGATCTTGCCCCGAGGTTGCCAGCCCCACTTGCTGGTCTGGACCAACGCGGTAGTCGATCACCTTCGTGTCATCAATGAGAAGGGCCTGCTGTCGAAGAGCNACGAGACTCCACCACCGATCGTGCAACCACCCCGAAGGGACCGACCAATCGGAAAGCCCTGACAGCCGGATTGCGCTCGCTCCGCCCGTGGCGATGGAGTGACGCAACGCGAAACGCATCTGATGGCGCACCGTCCATTCGTGGAAGTCGTCGGGCACGGGAAACGATCCACGAATGGAGCCGGGCAGCGCTACACCGTGTTCGTCGACAAGAAAGCCATCACTGGCAACCATCGCTACCTGCGGGTGGCNCTCCAAAATGTCGGTCTGTCGCTGCACGCGATCGCGATGCCAAATATCGTCATGATCACCTAACACCACGATGTCTGCGCCGCGTTGTTGCGCGAGTCGGACACCGTTCACAAAGTTTTGGGCGATTCTCGTGAACGGATCGGAACTCATCGATGTTGACGTCCGCACCGTGAATCCCGCTGCACGCAGAGCCTGCGCAGTTTGGTCGGTCGAATAGTCATCAATGGCAATCAGTGCTGTTGGTTCCTGCGTCTGACCCAAGACACTCTGAAGAGTCTCCGTGAGTCCAGGCATGCTGTTGCAGGTCACCAGGACGACCGCGACATTCGTCACGGGCGTGCTGCCTCGATCCTTCGATCGGGTCCTCGGTCGGCACGTTGCAGATGCTGCAGCAACTTCTCATACTCATCGGTTACCGAGTCCCATTGATAGTGCTCTTCNATTCGACGCTTNCCNNCGTCNGACANTTCGCGCAGCACNGGCTCCAATTCGCCATCGGCAAGGTCNTCCATNAGCCTGGTCATGTCNTCTGCTGACGACCACAGGAGGGCGCGGTCGGCGGTTACTTCTCGGTTGAACTCACAGTCAAACGCCAATACCGGTGCGCCAGCACCCATCGCCCGGAGCAAGCTTGGATTTGTTCCACCCACGGAATGACCATGAATGTAAGTTCTCGCGTTGGCGTACAACTGGTTGAGAAGATCCTGGTCGTACACACCACCCAGGAAGCGAATCCGTGGATCATCATCGGCCGCCCGCGTCACTTGGTCGANGTACCACTGTGAATAGGGGGCGCTACCGACAACAATCAAAGGTCGTGTTTCCTCGCTCAGTCGATACCCGTGCACGGCTTCGAGTACGTGATTTTCTGGCTCCATGCGAGCGATCAGCAGATGAAAATCACGCCGCACCAGGTTCAANTCGTCCAGACGCCCACTTCCCGGCTCGATCACCTCTGCGCCATACGGGATCACCCAACTCTTGCGTCCGTACGTGCGCAGAACATAGTTGGAGATGGCATTGCAATCGGACACAACTTCCGTGCCTGATCGCACACTGGCGCGCTCGGCCCATCGGTAGTACGTGGCTCCCGCGCCACGCCACTTTTCGCGCTTCGATTCAAGGCCGTCGAGATGAACAGCAACCGGGATGNCAGCGGCACGCAGAGGGCGCAACAATGGCGCATTGCCAGCATTCATCACCAGGGCGACGTCAGGTCGATCCTTGATGGCAGCGTGCGCGGCACTTAACGACGTGTGACTCAAGGTCTCAGCGACGCGATGACGGATCGCCGGNAGATTCACCAGAGTCATTCCGGCGTACGAAGTCAATGTTTGCCCGGGGTTGCGGCAATAGACCGTAACGTCATAGCCGCGGGTGGCCAGCCGGCTGCCAATCTCCTCGACGGCCGTCTCGAAACCTCCGTACTGAGCCGGCACACCACGCGTCCCCAGAATCGACACCTTCACANGACCAAGAGTCTCACATTCGCATTTTCGATACTCCTCCATCATGGCCGCCCCCCACACATTCGCTGCTAGCCTGCCCGCGTGGAAACCCGGGCTCTGTCGATCAAGGGAGCGTGGGAATTTCACCCGGTCTTGCGGCCCGATGAACGAGGCGTCTTCCTCGAATCCTTCAAAGCCGATATTTTCGAGAGCGCGGTGGGTCGACCCTTCGATCTGCGTCAAATGAACATCTCCGTCTCCCGCCGAGGAACCGTGCGGGGCATCCACTACGCGGACGTTCCACCTGGTCAAGCGAAGTACGTTCAGTGTTTCGAGGGAAAGATCCTTGACATCGTGGTGGACATCCGCGTTGGGTCTCCCACATTCGGGCAGTGGGACGCCGCGGAACTCGATGCCGAGTCACGCACCGGANTGTTCATCACCGAAGGGCTCGGGCACGCCTTTTGTGCACTGACGGAGTCGGTGACTGTCGGCTACCTATGTTCGACTCCCTACTCACCCACCAGAGAGCATGGTGTCCACCCACTCGATCCCGCCTTGGATCTCCCCTGGCNGGACATGTCCGAGATCGTGCTATCCGACAAGGACAAGGCCGCTCCACTTCTCGCTGATGCGGCAGATATGGGCATGCTTCCGACCATGGAGCGTTGCCAGGAGTGGGAAGTGAGTCAGCAGCTCCACTGACGTCAATCGGTTACGACGACAACGCGACGCGGATCCGCAGAGCCGAAACGCAAGCGCAAGAACTCCGCCGACTCTTCCGTCGGCGGCACAAAGGCAATCCGTAGGCGTGGGAAGGCCGATAAGGCCTCCTTGGCCCATGCAGCAGCGTCTTCACCCTCTGGTGGTTGCGGGAGACTGAGATAGAAGACTTGTTGGGTGCTGGACAAGGTCCCGTGGATGCTCCCCGTCCACAGGTTNGACAGAGTTCCCGGCCCCTCCCANAGGACGGGAGCGAACTCAGGTAGACCCTCGGTTGCATCGACCCCNGCTACANTCAGCTCTCCGAGCCACTCNGCCTGCCTTCCTTCATACCGCTGGNCGATGGCTTCGAATCCAGGGAATTGCGGTAGTCCCCGTAACGGCTCCTCCTGCCGGGTACCGGCCAGGCCAAGCGTGGAAAGTCCGACCAGTCCGACAACGATGGTCACGGCCACTGCTTGACGCGANCTCATCCACCGCAGGGCAAGGATGAGGCCGACTCCCACTGCTGCTGCAATGATCGGCGCGGTCACCAGCAAAGAAGCGTTCAAGGCCTTCTGCACGTAGTAGGAGTCAAGCCACCACACACCCGCGGCCACGGCACCTGGGACGAACACCAGGGCAACGGTCGCCGTCGCCACCGACGGCCCGGCCAGACCCCATCGAGCAGTCCACGGCACAGAAACAAGAACGGCGACAGCCACGGCGACGATCGGTGCGACGATGGCAGCCGTCACGTTGAAAGGCGCCATTCCCACGGCGACCTCTCCGATATCCCGTGCGAAANCCGCTGCATCCTCCTGTCCGCCAGCGCTCAGCACATCGCCTAATTGCCCGATAGAAATGAAAAGGACGATCCCGACCGTCGCAACAAGCCAGATAANACCTAGCGCCACTCGGTGGCGGATCATGGCGACCGCAACGATCACACCCGCGGGCACCAAGCCCAGAACAAGGGGCGTCCACAATCCAATCGTTGCGACGGCCGCAAGNGGAACGATGAACCATCCGAGGGTCCGGGCGCCTTTCGGTGAACGAACCGCCAGGTAACTTGCCGTCCCCATCAATGCGACACCCATGACAAAGTTCGTGAACCCGGCATTGAAGAGGAATTGCGGACTGCCCAGGAACACCCACGCGGCAAAAACGCCAAACGCGACAACACTTGCCCACATCGCTCGTCGTCGCGCAACCCTTCTCACCCAACGCTCGGCGATGTCTGTTGCGACCCACGCGAGCGCACCGATCGACATCACGAAGGTGACGGCACTCCATTGCACGTATGGGGTCAAGAGTCCAACGCGATCCAATCCCNCGCCACTGAACAAGAAGGTTCCCAACGCCCACAGGGTCGAATGTAATGACGGNTACCACTGGTTCCACGCGACTGATCCATCAGTAGTGGGCCACGTGGTTGACTCACTCATGTAAGTGTTCGCGAACGTTGTGTAATGACCGTGGTTATCCCATCCAGCAAAATACAAACCCGAGATCACGTCAGCATNGGTNCCACCGATNAACGGGGTGACNAGCAACAGCCACAGCGTCACCACAAATACGAACAGCANNCCATCGACAAGACGAGGTCGAGGAAAAGGCACTCGTCGCGCTGTTGGCAATAGATTCATCGCGACGAGGACAACCATGACGATCGTCAAAAACACGCGAACAGATATGTCATTGACCGGTGTTGATCCGGCCCTCGGGAACAGCAGAGCCGTCGCACCCACGACAACAATCGTCGAAACGATGGCTCTTTCCGCAAGGGTTCGTCCCCACGGAGGTACCGTCGCGACAGCGACCGCGAAGAGCACTGCGCCCACAAAGGGGGCGACCCACAGCATGGTGATAGCGAGAACCGCCACAGCACCGCACCAGGCGAGCCGGGTCACGGTCGCTTCTCAAATCTGATGCCAATGTCCAAGGGTCCGTCCAGGACAGCGCTGACAGTGGCCGTTCCTTCCGACACCTTCATGCCAGGCACCGCCACCGGGCTCCACCCCGCAGGCGGTGTGACCTGCACCGTCAATGTGGGATCGGTGAAGAGTGCTTGCGGCAAAGCATTCAGTCGATACTCCAGGCGTGTTGGCTCCTCCGACTGCTCCTGACCTGCGACCTGGTCGGTGCTGAAGGTTCCGGCGGGGAGGTCGTACGAGACCGTCACCGCAGTCTGCGCACCGGGCGCCGTCCACCCCACAATCCGGATCATCGTGTTGCCAAAACCGTCATCGATCCACCCTCCACCGAGCTGTCGGCGTCCATGCCCGGAGAAAGGCCGTACGTTGAAATCCTGNGGGTAATCGACGCGGTAATTCTGCGCCGCTCGAGGGACATACAGGATGTATGCGTTCTTGAGCCAACTCGTTTCATAGCCCACCCGGTCTGCCGGACCCTCCGGCCTGTCCGCCGGAGTTGCATTGGTCAACGTCAGTTGNTGACGGACTCGGGCACTGCCATCGTCNGAAAGACTCACAACGACGAGTTGGTTGCGCTGTTGGAAGACGTCGACCTTGGACTGATTTCCGTTCTGCGTATACATCGCAGACCAGTCACCCGACTCCGGTGCCTCCACCACGCCGGCCGCACCCGCATCCAGCGCTAGTTGCTCCAAGGCGCTGTCCTTCATCCATACCTGAAAATGTCGACCCGGCGCTGTTGACGCAATTGCTTGAACCGTATTGACGAGGTCGTCCCCGGACAGGATTCTCCCGAGCAATTCATCGAGAAGTNGCTGATTAGCTTGTTGGCGAGCAACCGCATCGTCCTGACCGAACTCNGCGTAGGCATCGATGAGGAGTATCTGACCGATCTGATCACCGGTGACAGTTCCATAGACAGGTGACTCGATCGGGCCGGTGGCGTCGAGGACCGCCGCGATGGCGGTGAGGTCGAGCGCGACCACGCCGTCAACCTCGGGGTAGTTGCCACCGGCCCACGACCCGGCCATTTCTTGAGCACTGAAGAGCAGGTTGGGGTGCGTATTGGAAACAACGAAGGGGCGGTTTCGNTGATTGCCTTTGAAGAAGGGGTTGTACGCGGGGCCAAACCACTGCACGCGGGCATTGAGCGGTGGGAAAAGTTCCGTTGATGTCTGACCCTTGATGGGAATGGAGATTCGACCGTCATCAAACTCCACCATCACCAGCGTCAATGGCGCCCCAAAGCTCGCTCGCATCTCTGCNTGGTTACCAATCGCAATCAAGTAACGCCGAGGACCATCCGCACCGAGGGCGCTTGGCAGGAGTGGAGAGATGTCCACCAGCACCTCGACGGCCGTCGCCACAGGTCTCATCTCTTCGAGAGCCCTATTGCGAATGTCGTCTAGTTGTTCAGTCCACACCCCATTCGCCTCAATGGCNACGAGGTTTGCTTCCGCTTGGGCGAGATCATCCAAGACGAAGTCCACCCGGGGTGCCACCGACTCAAGTCGCTCGATGTCGATAGCACCGTCACTGAAAATCTTTTCCGAGTCCTTTTGCCCAGCTAAGTCTCCATACAGTCTCATCAGTTCACCCGTGGCAGACGTNATGTGTCCAGCGGCCGCCACGACGTGCTCCCAATTCTCCACTGCCGTCGCAAACCCCTGAAACTGTTCGAGGAATCGAACCTGCGGACGCCCCACGCTTTGTTCGAGGACCAGCGTTGACTCGACCGCGCGCTCATACTCGACTTCACCCGCGCGATAGTCCCCGGCTGTGAGGCTCGTGGCCGCTCGACTCAAGTGATCTTGCAGCCCGAGACCTCCAGACCCGAGCAGGGCCAAGGAGTAGGCAAGCCCTACCTGCAACCACACGACAAGACCCCCGACAACGACGGCTACCAGGACTCCCAGGACCGCGAATACGGTCCCCGTCGATCGACGAGTGGTGTCTGGACGACCCTCGTCACCCTGAGATTGCCCATCGGGGGCGGAATGTGACACCCAAACAGTCTACGAACTGACTGGCCTATGGCCGGCAACAGCGGCTAGTACGCGCCTTTTCCACTCAAGACAACTTTTGCGGTCTTCGCCACGATCACGAGGTCGAGCGCAGGAGACCAGTTTTCGACGTAATCGAGGTCCATTCGCATGCGTTCGTCCCAATCGACTTCCTTACGGCCAGATACCTGCCACAGGCCGGTGAGGCCGGGTTTGGTGAGGTGTCGACGGTGGTCGGCGTCGTCGAATAGGCCGAGTTCTTCAGTCAACACCGGTCGCGGTCCCACCAGAGACATATTGCCGGCAATCACATTCACCACCTGAGGCATCTCATCGATACTCCATCGACGCAAGATCCGACCGAAGGGTGTGATCCGGGGATCGGACTTGTAGCGGCCTAACATCTCCGGGTCCGGGGTGCCGATGACATCGCCCCGCTGCTGATCCGCACCGACATACATCGTGCGGAACTTGGTGACNGTGATCATGTCGCCGCCACGACCGACCCGCTGTTGTCGGTAAAGCACCGGTCCGCGACTACTGGCGAAGGTGCCGACGGCAGCCACGATCATGAAAGGCGAAAAANGAAGAAGCAACAGAGTCCCGAAGATCACGTCCGAGGTTCGTTTGATCGCGCGTTTCGGACCAGTCAGGTGGGGCTCATCCAAATGCAGCAGTGGCAGGTCGGCTGCCATGCGCATCGTGACGCGGGGGCCTGCCACATCGCCNATATTCGGTGCGACCAGCAGATCGACGCGCGGTCCTTCAAGGCGCCATGCCAGACGTTGGATGACTGTCTGCTCCAGCGCGCGCGAACCAGCTACCGCCACGGTGTCCGCGTCCTCCAAGTTAATGCGCGTCATCACTTCGTCCAGCCAGCGATCGAGAACCTGATCCGTGACATCCGTCGGTGGTTCATCGATCACGTCCACGACGGTGAATCCAGCAACCGGATCACGGTCGAGCATGTCCACGATCTCGGCCTGAGCGCTGCCCGAGCCGACAACGATGGTGCGGTGCAAGAAGTGCCCATACANGCGCTCATGGCGCAACCACGCGCGCAAGATCCACCGCACGATGAGTAGCANGAGCATGCCGACGGTAAAAGTGATGAGGACGAAACCGCGAGATNGATCCAACTTGAAGGCAAACGACACAATTGCGATCGCACCAAAAACCATCGCGGAAGCCCCGACTATTCGTTTGAACTCTTCCGACCCCACACCCAGAATCCGGGTGTCGTACGCGCCGCGAAGAACCAAAACCACAAACCAGCTCACGACAACAACGAGAGCGAAGAAAACGTAGGTGCTGTCCGAGATATTGAGGTTGTAAGGAACAGTCCAGCGGAGGATAAAGCCGATCGCCGAGGCCGCTGTGACGGCGAGGAGATCCCAGACAACCGCTCGGGTCGCGTATACCCGCAACGGATCACGCCTCAATTGAGGCTTGTCTCGGTGCGAGGTACTCGACCAGGTGGCGCTCGCGGAAGAACTCACAGAGCCTGCTGACGACGTCGAGGGGTGTTGGTCNGCCTCTTCCCCTTCTTCCGCCTTCGGTGAGCCAAGGTCGTCACTCAACGCCATTGGTCACCTCCAGAACGCGTCTCACTTCGCCAGCATGCCTCCACGAAGGTACCAGCGGCGTCGCCAAACCCTCTGGTGTCGGGCTCTTTCGGGGTACCACTGCCCCTATTTCGCCCTACTGCAGATAGACGCGGATGGGGGTCTGGGTGAGCGTGATGTCCGTGCTCGGCCCAGCTTCCTCGCAGTTCGCAAGCGGGTCACAGATGAGCTGGGAGTTCTCTGGAGTGGTGTAGGTCGCCTCACCGTCACTGGCCCACGCAACCACCCACTGGGTGCCGTCCCGACTGAAGTCGCAGGCAACTGCC
Organism: Rubrivirga sp.; assembly: GCA_002729215.1. Classification (GTDB taxonomy): domain Bacteria; phylum Actinomycetota; class Actinomycetes; order S36-B12; family S36-B12; genus S36-B12. The sequence goes on along the minus strand of PBTV01000037.1, from coordinate 5,956 downwards.
CCGGCGTTCTCGCTGCACCCGTCGAAACTCGCGCCGATCACCCAGTTGTCCAGGGCGAAGAAACCTTGCTCCGCATCTGAGCCGGCGAAGGCTTGAATGCCCAGAAACTCCAGTGGGGCCAGCGACCAGATGTACCAATACGAACGCTCCACGCCTAAACGCAGGTCATCAACGTACGTTCGAACGACATCTCCAGCGGCGTCGCTTCCCGTGATCTCACGACCTTCGATATCACCCGGGCCCGCGATTCCATAGTTCACTTCCGTGTCCCAGATGGGAAGCTCCGGAGCACCTGCAGCCGCCAAGGTGTCGGTGAACTTCTCGATCAGCAGTGCGCGGTCACTCGGTGTGCCTTGGCCATCCGGGTAGGTATGAACGGCCCACACATCCACAGGCCAGCCCAGTTTCTCCAGTTCGGTGAGGTATTCGGGGAAGAAACGATCAAAGGAAGCCGTCAATCGGGTGGATGGTGAGGGGGCGACAACCCGCGCGTCTGGGTCGTTGGCCTTGATGATGTCGTATGCCCTCTTGGTCATCTCCGCCATTTCAACTGGAGTCCCGCGGTAGAAGTTAACGAGATTCGCTTCGTTCCAGATCTGGTAGTTGTCGATGCGATCACCGAAGCGCGTGACGACCTCGGTTACCCAATCGTCCCAATCATCCAGATCTGCGGGAGCGCTCGCGGCGCCCGGCTGGGGATAATCCACATCGTTTACTTCTTGAGCCGCCCACTCGGGCGTGGTACCCAAAACATAAAGGATGTCTTCCATGCCCTTGCTCGCGGCGTTCTCGAGCACACCCTCGAGGTTGTCCCACTTAAACTCGCCTTTCTCCAGCTCGATCTGAGACCAGCCAGTGCCGTTGTCCCACAGGCGCAGCGCGCCGAAGGGCGCGGAGGCCCAGGCTCCTCCCTCGGCCCCCTCGATGTGCAACCCCACGAGGGAGCGCTGAATGGCGTTGGGGTCCTCGATCACTTCCTCGGACGTCGGGCTTTCCGGAGCAGGGGTATCGCCAGCGTCGTTGCTGTCTTGCTCACTCCCACCGCAACCCGCAAGGAGTAATACCGCTGCCCCGAAAGACGCTACGGCTGCGCTTGCACGGCGGCGCGAGCCGCCGCGCTTGCCTGCTGCTTCGCCAACAATTTGTCGTAGTTGGCTTGGCTTCCGAACCATAGAGGGCTACCACCAATCGCGAGTTGTGTTCCTGCCGCAGTCGGGGAGCACTGGTTCAGTGAGTTGCACTGCCACGTTGCTCCCTGAGGAACAGTGTAAGTACCTACCCCCTCGTTGCTCCACACAACAACCTCAGGATTGATCGCATCACCTAGTTGACACACATTGGGTTGCTTCTTGCTGCCCCGGGTGCACGAATAGAACGAGCCTGTCATCCAGTCATACGCTGTTTGATAACCAAGGCGTCCAAAGTCTCCATCGGCAGCGTTATCAAGGATGATCCCCAGGCGGCCATCCGGGCGGTACCAGTAGTACCAGTAGGTCCGGTCCACCCCCATGAGGATCGAGTCCAGGAACGTGCTGGACGTCCAATCGGCCGCTTGTTGGCCAGTGATCTTTTGACCCTTGGTCTTACCGGGGCCCTTGATTCCGTAATTGACCTCGGTATCCCAAAGTTCGATACGCGACGGAACCTTCCCCTTCTTCATGTCTTTGACGACCTTGTCGAGAAGTTTCAGTCTGTCGCCCGGGGTGTCCTTACCCGGCGGGTAGGTGTGAACGGCAATCGCATCGACCGGCCACTTCTGCTTCTTGAGTTGCTTGAGGTACTCCGGGAAGAAGCGGTTGTAGGACTTGGTCAGGCGAACCGTGCTACTCGCCGCCACCACCTTGGCGCTCGGGTCGTACTTGCGGATGATCTTGTATGCCTCTTTGGTCAGTTTCGCCATCTGCTTGGGAGAACCGTCGTAGAAGTCGGAGAGATTCGCCTCGTTCCAAATCTGATACGCATCAATGCTCGCCCCATAGCGCTGCACGACCGTCTTCACCCACTTCTTCCACACGTCCATCGTCGGGTTTGCCGACCCGGTGCCCCCGTAGGGGTAGTTGCCCTTCGGCGCCTTCTTTTGGGCCCACTTCGGTGTGGAGCCGAGAACGTAGGTGATCGACATGCCCTGCGCATTGGCGCTGGCAATCGCCGCGTCCATCCCGTTCCACCAGAACTTTTTCTTTTTCTGCTGCACCTGGCCCCACGCGACCCCCGCATCCCAAAGACGAATGCTTCCGATAGTCGCGTTCGGCTTTTCACCGTTGGCGATTTGTGGCACGTGCATCCCAAATGCGACGTCCGGTACTGGGTTGGCAGCGACAGTCATGGGTGCCACCGCCACCGTTGAACCGAGTAGGGCAGCGGAAGCGGTTACCGCGATGAGCGCTCGTCGCATAAGAAAAGGCCTTTCTTCACGGGCAGGAAAACCAGCCCTGGTGGGCGTCTGAGCAGGCTAACCCAGGATCGGGTTCGCAACGCCGAGCGACATCGATCTGAGGCTGGTTTAAGGAGCCAGCACCCCAGAAATTAGCCTGCCGTCCACCCTGATGGAGTCAGTCAGCCGTACGCAGGACGTACAGGCTTTGACCGTCGGTTTCCCTGCCGTACACAAAGCGATCAACAGCCATCCCTGCTTCCGCGGCCAGGCTCTCGAAGTGGCTCCGGGCAAAGCGGGTGCAATGCAGACGCCCCTTCCACGCAAGTGGCCCGTAGTCCTCCGGATTCTCCTCCCAGTCCGGCACACCCTCCTCCACGAAACAAGTAACGAAGGCTTTCCCAGCCGGACTGAGAGCCTCAGCGATCAAGTGCAAGTAGGCGGCTGTGTCGTCGTCACTCATGTGGGAAAAGACCGAATAGGCGTAGAAGACATCCACAGAACCAGGGTCTGCCGCAATTGTTCGCTCGGGTAGCCCGGCGGGGTTGTAGCGCTCATTGGCAACGTCGACGCACGTGAAACGAAAGCCCGGAGCCGTGAGGTTCTCCCGCGCCCAACTGATCAAGTCTGGTTGGACGTCAACGCCGTGATAGTCCGCGATTCGCCTTTCGGAAAAGTGTTCGCGCACGCCCACCGCGAGGCGACCAGCACCGCAGCCCCAGTCGAGCAATCGAGAGTCTGTCGTTAAACCAGCAAGACGCTCGAGGCGTTTCACATCTCGTACGGCCGTACGGATGAAGGCATCGTCGTTCTTGAAATGCTTGCCGCCCATGCGGTACTTGCCTGGCGGCAACGGTGTCTTCTTGCGAAGAAGTGTCACAAGAGAACCCTAGATGAGACGAGTTGCTGCAGTATTCGCCCGGTCACAACACCACGACCTCCTAAGACCATTGCCTCACTCTCACGGACGTGGATCCCTGCCACAGCCAACGGCAGTCGCAACGTTTTGTGGCAGGATGCGAACGTGCCCATCGACTGGTCCAACAAGGCGGTTTACGTCGCTGGCCATCACGGGCTTGTCGGCTCGGCGCTCGTGCGAGCACTCGAAACGGCCGGTGTGGGCAGGATCCTCGGGTGGCGTTCCTCTGAACTCGATCTTCGTGACCGAGCCGCCACCTTTGACGCCATCAACGAGGCCAAGCCAGATGTGGTAATCGACGCCGCCGCGCGCGTGGGCGGAATTATGGCGAACTCCACCTACCCGGTGGACTTCTTGCAAGACAACATGCTGATCCAGACGAATGTGATGGATGCGGCGCATCAAGCGGAGGTCGATCGTTTTCTTTTTCTCGGCTCCTCGTGCATTTACCCACGGCACGCGACCCAGCCAATTAGGGAGTCCTCATTGATGACCGGGCCACTCGAGCCGACGAATCAGGCGTACGCCATGGCGAAGATCTCAGGCATCTACTACATCGAGGCTTTTCGCACGCAGTACGGCAAGCGCTGGATCTCCGCAATGCCGACGAATCTCTACGGCCCGAATGACAACTTTGACCTCGAGTCCTCGCACGTTCTTCCCGCGTTCATTCGCCGCTTTCATGAAGCGAAGCGGGACGGACGGGACAAGGTAACGGTCTGGGGCACAGGTGCACCGCGGCGCGAGTTCCTGCACGTCGACGATCTCGCCGACGCATGCCTCATGCTCATCGACATGTACGACTCTCCCGAGACCATCAACGTGGGTTGGGGCGACGACCTCCCCATCAAGGAGCTTGCTCAAACCGTTGCGTCCGTCGTTGGCTTCGACGGCGAAATCGAGTGGGACACCTCCAAGCCCGACGGAATGCCGCGCAAGTTGCTCGACACTTCGCGGATTAACGCGCTCGGATGGCATCCCACGATCAGGCTCCGGGACGGTGTTGCTTCCACCTACGACTGGTATGTCGAGAACTACGAAGCCGCGTGATTCTTGCAACGGCAGCCGGAGTCGATATCAGTGCGCGGTGTGGTCGTCACTTTCCATGAAGTAGAACGCAGTCATGTGACACAGCGCCATGTGCACGTCTTCTATTCGCCCCATGTGATCCGATGGCACATGGATGTGGATATCGGCCATCGGACCTGACTTGCCGCCCTGGAAACCGGTCAACGCCACCACATCCATCTGCAGTTCCTTCGCCGCCTCAATCACGTTAATGATGTTCGGTGAAGAACCAGAACCGCTGATGGTCACCAACACATCCCCGGGTTTGCCGAGGTTGCGAAGCTGCTCAGCGAAGACGACATCGTAGGAAACGTCGTTGGCGTACGCAGTGATCGTAGGTATGGAATCGGTCAAGGCCACTACCCGGAAGCGCTCGTCTTTGCCGTAACTGGCGCCCTTCCCCAGGTCAGTGGCGAAATGAGATGCCGTTGCTGCGCTGCCACCGTTGCCGGCCACGAAAATCGTCGCCTGCTCACTACGAGCACGAGCCAACCGTTCAATCCACCCGTTGATGGCGTCCTCGTTCACGGCATTAATCGCATCACTTAACTGCGCCCGATAGTTCTCAACGTGACCCACGCTCAGCCTCCCTAGCCATTACCGCCGCACCCACCAGAACAGTACGACCCGTGGGGTCCCCCAACCGCACGGCGGGCGGCGGGCGCTTAGATTTGCTCGCCTTCTGCGCGAGGGCCTGCGTCAGAGGGTTGAGTAATCGCCCACCTTGAGCACTCATCCCACCGCCGATAACGATCACGGCAGGATCTAGAACAACGCTCGCACACCACAGCCCGGTAGCAATGTCGGCTACCCACTGCCGGTGGATCTCAGGGTCGGCGAGTACGTCGGCGGCTGGCCGACCATGGTCGGTCTCCAGCCAGTAGCCGCTCACCGCTCGTTCGAAGCAGCCGATCTGGCCGCAGTTGCACGGCTTATCGTGACCGAGGGGAAGGTGCCCGAGTTCTCCAAACATGCTGTGAGCACCGCGAATGAGTTGATGGTTTGCCACGATGGCAGCTCCCACACCCGTGGAAATCGTCACATACAGCAGCGGGTCTTCATGTTGATCGAGCAGCGAGTACTCACCTAGGGCAGCGACGTTCGCGTCGTTGTCTGTCACGACGGGAATACCCAGGGCGTGTTGCAAAACGCTCGAAATATCGGTTCCCTCCCAACCCGACACGTGCATTGAGCGCACGCACTTCTGCTGTGGGAAGTCGAAGACTCCTCCGAAGGCGACACCACACGCCGAGATGTCGTCGATCATGGATAAGCACGTGGAGATGATGCGGTCAAGGGACTCGCTCGCGTGAGAGGCGCTCGGCCAGGTCGTGTAGCCCGTGATTGCACCCTCAGACACCACGGCCACTGCGGTCTTGCTTCCACCGATGTCGATCGCTAGATACCGCACGCACGCACGGTAGTAGGCCGAGGTCGTTCCAGGACGCTCACGAGACACGGATCTGGCTTAGGGTGATGGTGAACCAAGGAGGAGTTATGGCTGAAGCGGAAGAGGTTTTCGCACCCCGCAGCGTGCTGCTGCCTGGGCGCCGCTCCCTGATGGTGCGGCTCACCTGCAACGGGGGCATGCGTCC
>PBTV01000051.1 GCA_002729215.1 Rubrivirga sp. | reverse complement strand
CACATTGAACTTCTGATCGGTTCCCCCCAGCTCCACATCGGCATTCACAGCCACCGAGTCGTATCCCTGCAACAGGGGATAGAGGAATTCATGCAGAGCAATCGGGGTCCCGCTGCCGTAGCGCTTGGAGAAGTCGTCCTTGGCCAGCATCTGGCCCACGGTGCCGGTGCCGAGCAAGCCGATCACCGCTGGCAGGTCCATGCCCTCCAGCCACTCGGAGTTGTAGCGAACCTCCAGCCGACCAGGGGTCTCGAAATCCAGCAGCGCCGTGTCCTTTGGCTGGTCCTGCCCCAGCTGACGCAGATAGGTGGAGGCGTTGGCGGCCACCTGTTCTTTGGTCAGCTGCACCCGGGTGGCGCTCTTTCCGGTGGGGTCGCCGATGCGGGCGGTGAAATCGCCAATGATCAGCACCGCCGTATGGCCCGCATCCTGAAAGGCCCGCAGTTTGCGGAACAGAATGCTGTGCCCCAGGTGAATGTTGCTGCCGGTGGGGTCGATGCCCAGCTTCACCCGCAGCGGACGCTGCTCCCGTTCAGCCTGAGCAAGCCGCGCCACCAGTGCCTGATCGGCATCGGCTGGGTCCCCTGCCGGGAACAAGTCGGCCATGCCACGCGCCAGCCAGCTCGGCAGGGACGGGGTTGACTCCGGCATGGGGGCGCTGTTAGCGGGCGCTGGAGATCGTACGAGTGCCTGGCGATGCACTCGGCTCAGCTGGAAGAGGTTGGTTCGATCTGAGCCTTCATCCGCTCAAGGGTGCTGTTCATCTGCTCGAACATCTGTTCCGGGGTAATGCCGAACTGCCCCAGCTGAGTGCGCAGTTGTTCAACGGTGAGCTTGGCCTGGAAGTCTTCCGAGAGTTCGAAGCGCTTCATGAACACGCGGTAGCGGCCCATCAGCTCCTCCATCGTCTCGATGAACTTCTTCTTGCCCTCGCGGTCGAACTTGCCGTAGTCGCTCCCCAGCTGCATCAGCTGCTGGTAGTCGCCGAACAGGCGCTTGGCTTCGTCCTGAACGATGTCGGAATCGAAGAAGGCCATGGCTTGGATTTCGTTTCCCTAACGCAAATTCTGCAGAATTTATGTCGTTCGTGGCAGTGCGGATTCACGCCATGCGCATGGTTCAACCAGTAGCCCGCTTGAGCCGGCGTGAACCTCACCAGCCAACTGCCTCTGATGCGGGCGCTTCCGAGACGCAGCCAACCGCTGCTTCACCAGCGCCGCACCGTGGTGGCCAGCAGCAACCGGCTGCTGATCAGCAGCCTCACCCAGCTGTTTGATGGCATCGGGCCACTGGTGGGTGCAGCCACCAGCCAGATCGACGCCCTGGAGTGTCTCCGGATCGGTGGCGTGGACCTGCTGATCTGCACCGACCAGCTCGACAGCGGCGATGGACCGGCCCTGGTGGCCACCGCCAAGCAACGCCATCCCCGACTGCGTTGCCTGATGCTGATTCAAAGGCCTTTGCTCAGCACGATCCTCGCGGCCCTGGCGGCCGGCTGCGAAGGGCTTTGCAGCGGTGAACGGCTTGGCCGTGGGGGCCTGCTGGAGGTGCTGCAGGCCATGGAAAGCGGCGGAATTCACCTCGATCCGCTGATCAGCGGCGTGCTGCAACGCAGTCAAAACGGCGGATCTGCTGACAACTGCGGTCGTTTGGCTACCCCTCAACAGCCATCTCTCAGCCTGCGGGAGGAAGACCTGCTGCGCGGCCTGTGCAACGGCCTCAACAATCAGGCCATCGCCGCTGAACTGCACCTGTCGATCAACACGGTGAAACACGGCATCACCGGACTGCTGCGCAAATTCGACGCAAACGACCGCACGCAACTGGTGCTGCTCGCCTTCCAACGCGGACTGATGGATCCACCTCAGCCAATCCAGAGCTGGACGACCTGAACTCCTGTCGCGAAAAGGCTGAGCTCAGACGACCCACTCTCGTTAAGGTCTGCGAATCATTAACTGCAGGAATGGGCCGCAGCCACTGGTTGGATCCCTTGGCTCGGCGGGTGCTGCAGGCCACCGGCCAATTGCCGCCGTCAGCCCGACCCCAGGCTGCAACACCAGCAACAGCTCCAATTCCGCCCGAATCCAGCTGGTTCCTGGATGTGAACCGGGCCAACAGAGATCAATGGCTGCAATTGCCCGGCTGCAGCCAAGACACCGCCGACTTGTTGGTGCGGCTGCAACAGGGCGGTGTGCAGTTCAGCAGCGCCGGGGATCTGTTTCGCCTGCTGGAGCTGCCCGTTGATCTGCAGAACCTCTGGGATCCCCATCTGCTGTTCCATTGGTATGGGGATGCACCGCCGCAACCAGCGGTTGCAGCGCTTGATCTGAACAACGCCACTCCCGAAGCACTGCAGCAGCTCAACTGGCCTGAAAATCGCCTGCAACGGTTGCTGCAGGAGCGCCGTCGGGCCGGGTTCTGCGACCTGGCCGATCTGCAGGAGCGCCTCTGCCTGCCAGCGAGCACGGTGGAATCTCTGATCGGCAGGGTGAACTTCGGCAGCCGCAGGGCCGGCCCATCCCTGCCGCTGAACTGATGCAGGGGGATCTGTTTTCAGGCGCAGCCCCTGCAACATCACCAGCGCCAGGCCTCCCCCTCGACGCCGAGCAGCTGTGCTGTTGGCAATTCCGGCTGCATCAACACCAGGCACCGCTGTTCCGAGGCGAACAGCCGGGGAGCCACCAGGCTGATCTGTTCGCAGCCGATTCCAAAGACTCTGCGGCAACCATCCAACCCAGCTCCCTCACGCCACTCCCCCTGAACTTCTGGCGCTGGCCCGAGAGTCCCCACCGCGGCGCCGCCATCTACTTCGTGCTGGACCGGCCACCGGAGCTGGAACAGCCACTGTTGCTTTACGTGGGTGAAACCGTTTCAGCGGACAAGCGCTGGAAGGGGGAGCACGACTGCAAGGCCTACCTGGCGGCCTATGGCGAAGCACTGCAGCGCTGTGCTCTACCCCATCAATTGAGCATCCGCTTTTGCACCGATGTGCCTACAGCAACACGACCGCGGCGCGCCCTTGAGCAGGCCCTGATCCAGCGTTGGCTGCCGCCGTTCAACAAGGAAACGCGTCAACGCTGGGCAACACCGTTCACCGCAGAACGATGAACCGACTGCTGCTCCTGATGATGGTTCTGCTTCCTGCACGGGCGATCGCCGCAGACCTCACCGCCCTGCAGCAGACCCTGTTTCGCTACGGGTTCCAGATCGANGCCCGCCAACCCCCAGGGGGGGCCTATGGCCGCTTCATCCCTGGCCAGAGATTGCTGGAGATCTCACCACTNGTGGGAGATCTCGGAATTACGCGCCCGGTTCTGCTGCATGAGGCGGTTCATGCAGCACAAAGCTGCCCCGATGGTCAGCTCACATTGCTGAACCTGAAACGCCGCAGCAGCCCCGTGGTGGAAAGCCGGATTCGCTACCTGCTGACCAACCACTACAGCCAGGAGCACCAGGCCTTGGAGCAGGAGGCCTTTCGCCTGCAGAGCCAGCCGGATGCGGAGGCACTGATCATCGCGGCGCTCAAACGGCGATGCCCGGCTCGATGAATGTGGTCGATGGAGATGGCTACGCTCGCCTTTTGACCTGCGTCGGCCATGCGCCTCTCCCTCGCCAACGACGGACTGCCGACCTGGAGTGGTGAGGTACTGGCGGTGGGGCTGTTTAAAGATCAGCCCGCAACGGAACTGGAAGGCCGCTGGCCAGGCCTGAGCAACACGCTGAACCGTGAACAATTCAGCGGCAAGCCCGGGCAGCAGCTGGTGGTCAACCTGCTGGAGGGCTCCGGCCCCCAAAGGCTGGTGGTGCTGGGGCTGGGAGATGCGGCTGCCTTCAACCTCGATGGGGTGCGACGAGCAGCCGCTGCTGCAGCCAAGGCAGCAGGCGTCTGCAATGGTCTGCTGGGCCTGCAACTGAATTGGGAGGGCCTCGAACCAACGGCGGCTGCAGCTGCAGCGGCGGAAGCGGTGCGCCTTTCCCTTTACACCGACCAACGCTTCCGCAAGTCTCCCGAACCGACACAGCATCCTGCGGGGCTGGAGTTGATCGGCCTGCCCCCCCAGGCCGCATCAGGCTTCGACCGAGTGAACGCCGACTGCGCCGGTGTGGAACTAGCCCGCCAGCTGGTCGCTGCTCCACCGAACGTGGTCACCCCTGCGGCCCTGGCCCAGACCGCCGCTGAAATAGCGGAGAGCTATGGACTGGAACTGACGGTTCTCGAACGCGCCGACTGCGAAGCACGCGGCATGGGTGCCTTCCTGGCGGTGAGCCAGGGGTCGGATCTCGATCCGAAGTTGATTCACCTTGTGTACCGAGCGGAGGGCGAGGTGAAGCGCCGACTGGCACTGGTTGGCAAAGGACTCACCTTCGATTCCGGCGGTTACAACCTCAAGGTTGGAGGGGCTCAGATCGACATGATGAAGTTCGACATGGGCGGCAGTGCATCGGTGTTCGGCGCGATGCGAGCCATTGCCGAACGGAAACCTGCCGGCGTTGAGGTGCACATGATCGTGGCCTCATGCGAAAACATGATCAACGGCTCCGCCGTGCACCCCGGTGACATCGTCAGCGCCGCCGATGGCACCACGATCGAGATCAACAACACCGACGCCGAGGGCCGGCTCACCCTCGCCGATGCTCTGCTCTATGCCTGTGAGCAGAAACCCGATGCGGTGGTTGATGTCGCCACCCTGACCGGTGCCATTGTCGTTGCTCTGGGGAGCGAGATGGCCGGTCTCTGGAGCAACGACGATGCCCTTGCCGAATCACTCGACCGGGCGGCTGAGGCTGGTGGGGAGGGATTGTGGCGGATGCCCCTGCGGCGCTCCTACAAGGACGGGCTCAAATCCAAGCTCGCCGATTTCAAGAACACCGGCCCCAGGCCGGGAGGGTCGATCACAGCGGCCCTGTTCCTGGAGCACTTCGTGAGTCAGGGAACCGCATGGGCTCATGTGGACATCGCCGGCACGGTCTGGAGTGACAAAGGCCAGGGGATCAACCCCGCTGGCGCGACNGGCTATGGCGTGCGCACCCTGGTGAACTGGGTCTGCAACCCTGNATGAGAANTNCTCGCCTGCGTTGGTTCCTGAANGCNCAAACCGGAGTNCTNCTGCTGCCGNCGGGTCTTTGCCTCTTCGGCGAGGCNGTCAGCCGGAAAATGATTCAGATGACTNGGGGNGAGGCNGGAGAATGGTTTTGGACCGGAACTCTGAGCNTGATCTGCATCAATGCAGGGATCGGTCTGATGATTGAAAGCGGACTGACCAAAGGCTTTCCTGGTCGCAGAACCACTCCAGACAACTAGATCAATATCCCCTGAACCTTGGGCTTGATTTCAGGACGCAACCGCAGTTGGCAAATGGGTCACACCACTGCTGCGGTCAGGTGTTTCGAGTGCATGAATCTGCCAGCGCGCTCTTTCAGAGCACGATTCCAGAACCCTGTCCAAATCATCCGACGCATGCTTCGGTGATGGATATGGACCGATGTGGCGGGTTCCGAGACCATCCTTAATGGTCAGCAGATACATACATTTCCTCCGTTCTTTTTTGAATCTTAGGCATAGCGTTCATGGTCGTCGATGGACGGAAACCCGTCTGCTCACTGGGAACTTAATGAATTAAGCCACATCGTTCGCTTAATCTTTTCCATAGGTTTTATGCATGGTTCTTAAGGCTTTTTTCGTTTTCAGCGATTCTCGGTTCACGCCTGAAAAAGCATCAACAGCCACCGGAGTGATCAGCCAAACAATGCCTTGATGGCGCCGGCTGTAACGAGAGCAATGATTCCCACCATCCAGATCTCACGCCGTTGCGCCAGCAGAGACAGAGCCCCTGCAGAGAAGCTCAGCCGCCCCGTCGACACCAGATACGTCAGTCCAACCAGAAGCAGCGCAGGGACGACCAGGGCACTCAGAAGCTGCAGGCTCATCAGTCGCTCCAGGGACGATCGCTGCGGGCCTTGTCTCCCCACACATCATCCAGTCGGCGATCACGACCACAACTGAAGCGGTAAAAGTTGTACTTGAGTGAATTCAGCTCGGCGTAGTTCTGGTGGTAGCCCTCAGCCGGCCAGAAACGAGGCGCGGCCCGGATCTCCACCTTCAGCGCTGAAACAGGCTCACCCAACTCCCGGGCGGCCATTTCGGCACTGCCGTTTGCTTCAAGGGACTGGGCATCATCCGCGGTGAAAATCACCGGGCGATAGGAATCACCGCGATCACAGAACTGCCCTCCACCATCGAGGGGATCCACATTGCGCCAGTAACTGCGGAGCAGTTCGGCGTAACTGATCTGATCGGGGTCGAAACGGACTTGCACCGCCTCCTGGTGCCCAGTGGTTTCGCTGCTCACCTGGCGATAGGTGGGGCGTTCCAGCTGGCCTCCGCTGTAACCACTGGTGGCTTCAATCACCCCCGGCAGATGCTCAAGATCATGTTCAAGGCACCAAAAGCATCCCCCCGCGAACACCGCTGTGGCCTGAGCGCCCCAAGCTGAATTGGGGAACGCCAGCAGAGCGATCAACAGAACGGCAATCAATCGCTGCATGGGCTCACCTGATCGAAAATGGCCTGGGCGGCTCGTTCGGTCACGCCCGGCGCCCCCAGGGTGTCGCGTAGACGACCGTAACCTTCCAGCATCCGCTGCCGTTGAGGGCCATTCTCCAGCAGAGGAAGGGCCTGCTCCACGAGCATTTCAGCTGTGAGCTCGTCCTGCAACAGCTCCGGCACGAGCCGTTGATTGAGCAGCAGATTCACAGGAGAGATGTGCTCCACATTGAATCCGAGCAGATACTTGGCGATGGCCGCCGTGAACCGGCTCACCCGGTAGCCAACCACCTGGGGCACCCCCTGAAGAGCAAGTTCCAAATTCACCGTTCCCGACTTGGCCAGGGCCAGATCGGCAGCAGCCCCCATGGTCTTCTTCAGACCATCGGCCTGATCGGCTGGGATCACCCGAGCTGATCGCACCCCAGCAGCATCGAGAGCCTTCCGCAAAGGCTGCTCAAAATGAGATAACCCTGCAGGCACCAGCACCTGCAGGGTGGGATGCCGTTGCTGGATCAGGGCTGCAGCCTGAGCCAGGGTTGGCATCAGATAAGTGAGTTCCTGCGGTCGGGAGGCCGGCAGCAGCAGCAGCACCGGCGCCTCCGGATCAAGCCCCAGGATCCGCCTGGAGTCGAGACGATCGGGTAGCTCCCGGTAGTTGTCGAGCAGAGGGTGACCCACCCAGGTCACTTCGGCACCGCGTCCGGAATAGAACGCGGCTTCCGCAGGAAAAATAGCCAGGATTCGATCGGTGAAGCCCAGCAGCTCCGTGGTGCTGCCATCACCAAAACGCCAGGCCCACTCCTGGGGAGCGATGTAATAAGTGATCGGCAGCTTGGGGTACTGACTCCGCAGTTTGCGACCGAGCCTGACGTTGGCACCGACGTAATCAATCAGCACCAGGCCATCCAGAGCCTTCCGCCTCAACAGACGGTCCACCCGGGCCTGCAATCGCAGAGTCGGAAGGATCAGAGGGAGTGCCTCCCACAAACCGATCGCTCCCATCGGAGCCGTATCCGCAAGCAGTTCAGCGCCGGCTGCTTCCATCCGCGCCCCCCCAAGAGCCAGCAGCTCCAGGTCCAGGCCACGGCGGTCAGCCTCCCGCTTCAACGCCTGAATCAACAAGCTGCCCTGCAGATCACCGGACACCTCCCCAGTGCTGATCAGCAACCGCACCATCAGCGCTTGCTCACGGCTGGCATCGGACCACGTCGCCCCTGGGCAATGGAGGCCTCCAGGAAACGGCAGAAATGGGATGCCGCCGGCAACAGCGCCTGGTCCTTGACCTGCTCAAGAGCTTCTGCGATCACCAGATCAGAGCGATACACCAGGTTCCAGATCTCCTGCAGCTGCTTGAACTCCCTGCCTCCATCGCGATCTCCAAGGCCACTGCGCCGCAGACCGACCCGATTCAACCCCCGCACCCGGCCGGGATGACCTTCCACCAGGCAGTAGGGCGGAACATCCCGCTCAACACGGGTCATCCCACCCACCATTGCCATGGTGCCGATCTGCACGAACTGGTGAATGCCGAGGCAGCCTCCAATCACGGCCCTGTCTTCGATGATCACGTGGCCGGCCACCTGAATGGCGTTCGACATCACGATTCGATTACCGAGTTCACAGTTGTGACCCAGATGGCAATACGCCATCAACAGGTTGTGATCACCCACAACAGTGCGCTCGCCCTCATC
>PBTV01000007.1 GCA_002729215.1 Rubrivirga sp. | reverse complement strand
GGCGGCGGCGGCGGCGGCGGCGGCGGCGGCGGCGGCGGCGGCGGTGGCGGCGGTGGCGGTGGCGGCGGTGGCGGTGGCGGCGGTGGAAGTGAGATCCCAGATGAGACAGCCCCTGACTTAGGTGAAGGAGCAGACGGAGTTCCTTCTGAAACGCGGCAACCAGTTTCGCAGTCTCCCGCACCGCGAATCGAAAACCAGATTGCAACTCCCGGTCAAGCCCAGATACTGGATCAGTCCGGTAACGTCGTTCCGATCTTAAAGAAGCAAATCATTGCGAACGGCTTCCGTTTGGGAGGCGAATCTTGGTCGGTGGCGAGCACCGGGATCGGCGGGTCACGCGCTCCAGCCAGAAGAGGAGATCCGGTCGTCCTCCGTGGAGAGGGACTCCAGCCAGGTTCTCTTGCTTCTATCTATTTGCTGTCCACACCCCGACTGGTGGGTCAGGTTGCTGTGGGAGCGGACGGCGGACTGAATGTGAATTTTGCGGTGCCGTCCCTCCCAGATGGGAAGCACACGGTGCAGTTAAATACGACCCTCGGGAGCGGTGTTGCAGTCAGCATCGCAGTTGGAGTAGAGGTCGCCGGCGAAGTTTCCAACAGTGCTGGGACAGAACACTGGATTGTGTTCAAAAAGAATTCCAGCAAAGTAAGCAAAGCGGGTCGCCAGCAACTACAAAAAGCATTGACAGTGGGCAAGTCACAATCAGAGAAACTCGTCGTAGTTCTATTCACCAACGCAAGAAAAAGCAAGAAATCGCAAATGCGAATTGAGCGGCGAGTAGAAAGCATCAAGGTTGCACTAAACAAACTGGGCAACCGTAGACCGGTGCAGATCCAGATTGGAAGAGCACCAACCAAAGCAAGCATCAATCGAGTTGCAATTTACGACCCAGGTATGACTTCCACCGATGCAAAAAGTCTCTTGAGGTTGGCCAAAGTCAGTGAAAAGCAACGGATGAAGANTTTGCGTCAATTCCGCNTGGGATTGATGTGACTTCAAGCGCTACTGCCCCTCCANTTGATGCATTAGTCAAGAGAACGCGAGGACNGAGGTGTGCAAAGTCTCCTTGTCCCCGATGTACTGAAGCGAGGAAGCCGACGCTGATTGCATCTATGTCNGCGAGACGAGNAATCCGGCAACACCACTATCAATGGGCCGTCGGACAGCTCCACTCGGTGGAGGTTGCACTGCGTTTGCGATGCGCGTTGTCAAAGGCACCTGGTTACGCTAATTCAGTGGTCGCACGTGAGTCGAAGAGCGATGAGCAACTCTTGGTTGATCACCTGGCCGGTGATGGCGAGGCGTTCTCGATTATTGTTGAACGAAACGCCCCCCTTGTGTGGTCGGTGGCACTCAAAGTTACGGGTAATCCGACTGATGCTTCCGATGCGTACCAGGACGCGTTCCTGTCCGCGCACCGTTCCGCAGCAAAATTCAGGGGTGACGCGGCAGTATCGACATGGCTCTACCGAATCACGGTCAATGCCGCCCTCGCACAGATGCGGAAATCGACATCGCTGGGCAAGACCCAACAAGTGGAATGGGAAGTCTCGACCCGGATCTCTGACCCATCCCNGAAGTTGCATCCTGACAACGTGGAAGTTTCAATCGACGTATCCCAGGCGCTATCGCGACTTCCGAAGGATCAACAGCGAGCTGTGGTGCTCGTGGACATGTTCGGGTACTCCCAGGTGGACGCAGCAGTTGCGTTGGAAGTGCCAGAAGGCACCATTAAGTCTCGGCTATTCAGGGCTCGAAAAGCGTTGGCCCTAGATCTCGCTCACCTAAAACCGTTAATTCGCCTTGAATTAAGAGAGAGTGGGAGCCGTGAGTAGTCAATCTCCGGACGATGAGAACGGGACCCACGGACAGGTTCCTACTGGTGACGCGCTCTTCACGAGACTGATGTTGAAGAAATACGGTGACGAGCTCCGGGCGAAAACTGATGCGCCTCGCCCACCGCCAGATGATGTTCACGCGAAACTTCTCCAGGCCCTAGCGGAGGAAGCTGTNCACCCTCCGATTGATGCAGCACCCGCGATCGCTGGTACTCCGTCGCGGATGGGTCACTCCCGTGTGTCAAGAATGTTTGCTCTGGCAGCTTCTGTCGTTCTGGTGTCGGCGGTGGGAGGTGCGGTTCTGGTGGGCGTCGGGCTGTCGAGTGATTCCCAGGACGGAGACAGACTGGCTGGTATCGGGGATGAGAATGGGGAAGCTATCCGCGGTGGATCCCTGGAGTCGGGCGTCAATGGTGATCAAGGAATTGCTGATTTTCTGGTAACTGTGGATCTGTCTGAATCTGGCTCGCAGGCATTAGTGAGTCGGGTGTGGCTTCCTGGCGATGACCGCAATGCGGATTTTGGTGCTGTTGTGCTCGTCCCGGAAACGTCTCAAGGTGTGGCTGAGTCGGCAGCCAGAGAGTTCTGCTCGTCGGTCACTAAATGCATTGTGGCGACGCTGCCAGAGGGAGCTTTTTCAGGAGGTGGCCTAAGCGACGCGGGATCCTCTAACGCGCAGGTCTTGCTCGAGGAAATACCAGAAATTCTGGGTCAGCAGGAGTTGGCTTTCAGTATCTGGGCAGTAGACGAATCCGGGCAACCGGTGGCCGGTGTTCCGTCCGAAGTCAAAGGTCTTCGAGTCGTGACATCACTAGGTGAAGTCTCATGAAGCTGTCCCTCCACGGGGTGGCCCACGCCTGGCTCGTTGGCGTATGCGTTGTTGGCCTTTCCCTGAGTGCCTGCTCGGCAGCCGACGAGTCATCACGCCTGGGAGACGAAACGACGGGAGCCGGAAACGCAGAACCGACCTTTGAATCGACATTCTGTGGATCATCTATATGCGTTGACTCCGGCTTCATTAGTGATCCGGACGGGTTCAGTTTTGCGAACTGGAAAGAGCCCGGCTCCCTTGACTCGGCCAGCGTCATCGACATGTTCGGAGAGGCAGCAGTCTGTGTAGGCGATGCCGTCAGTGAGTGCGATCTCTCGCCCGCGGCAGCGCAATGGCTGCAGCAAGTGAACTCGGCAATGGTGGCTGGTCACTGTGAAGGCATGGCGGTGTTGGCACAGAAAATCTTTCAAGACGCCACACCACTCACCCGCTTCGATGAGAACGCTCCTTTCACGTTCGCGCTGGGTCGATCCAGAAGCGTTGACAACTCGATCGAGAAGCTGTGGGCGAGCCAGTTGTTGCCAAGTCTGCAGAGCGAGGCTTTGAAGTTTCGCCAAATGTCCCCTGGACAGATCGCTGAATGGTTAGAGACGTCTCTGCGCTCTGGAACTTCGTACTCAATGGGGCTATACGCCAGTGCAGGGGTTGGCCACACCGTAACCCCCACTGCTATTCGTCAGGGCGAGGATGGGTGGGAGGTCTCGCTATATGACAATGATGTCCCGGGGGTTCAACAAGTGCTGGAAATTTCAGCCGACGGCGCGACGTGGGAGTATCGGCCCCGGGACAGCAGTGGCATACGGCTCGGAGAGCGTTTGTTTGGCGGTTTGGGGTCAATGGATCTTGCTGCTATCAGCGCAAGAATATTCCCGCAAACTCCACCATTTGCGCCGGTAGTCTCCTCCTCTGCTACTGCCGATCCGGCGCGCCCAGCCAATGTCCTTTTCACTTCTCCAGGTGATCAGGAATCAACTGTCTTCACCGCAATAGTCGGCGGGGAAATCTGGAAGTCTCAAGAGCTGATGTTCGATCCGAGTGCGCCGATTGCCTACACACCGCTTCGCACGGATGGCCGCGGAGGGGCAGGGTTCTCCGCCCAATGGGATTCCACAACCCTGGGCGATGTTGACCTACGAATGTCTTTTAATTCCCCACAAGCAGGCCAGGCCCAGATGCGGAGCATGTCCTGGGATGTCCCGGGCTACCCGCGGGTCGCCACTCAGATTAATCCCAACAGCTCCGTCAACGTCAACGTAAAAGCCGCCCAAGACGGCCTGCTGACGGTGACAAGTGAGCCCACGGCTGTCGACCAACTCGTGATAATCAATAATCAGGTGTCCATCGCATTAATAGTGCAAGACNGTGTGCAAGTATCCCTTGCAGGCATGGACGCAAATGGTGATGTTGCCGTTGTTCTGGAACAACTAGATGCAGGTGGTCAAACGACGGAATTCGTGTTGCCGGGCTCGTTATCCGAGGAGAAGGTGGGGGAGTTTGTCGTTGATGCCTCCAACCTTCAAGTAGGGATCTCAGCCACCACGGTGGATTCGGGAACCAATTCAGCAGCCCTGAAAGATTTCCTCAGCCGTTCTGGACTAGAAGAGGAGTCTATCGACGAGGAGTTGCCCGTTGATCGCCCGACACCGAATAGTAAGGATCCGCAAGACTCGATTGCGCCGCAAAGAGAACCGAAGCCGAGCGCGAAGCCGGCACCTGAGTCGACATCCGATGAGGGGGCTCCATTNGTAGGGGATGAAGTACCTGAGTTGCCGTCGCCGGATGACATCCCAGAGGAACCACAGGATCCCGGCCCCCCTCCCGAAGATCAGGAAGCTGACCCAGGAGACAACTTTCCCAGCTGACGTCCCTATCAATCACGCAATTTTTTCTATGTGGCCCCGGCAGGATTCGAACCTGCGACGCACGGTTTAGGAAACCGACGCTCTATCCCCTGAGCTACGGGGCCGCGAAAACAGGAACCTATCGTGCGCTGACGTTNGTGTTATCGAGAGGGAAAGAAGATNAGNGACNCGTCGAGNGGCTTNCGCTGCAGGTCNGGNACNTCNCAGNCATCTGANGGGTGCCCCACGGGAAAGAGAATGTAGGGACGCTCTGTGGGAGGGCGTTGGAATATCNCGGTGAGGAATCCCATCGGGTTGGGTGTGTGTGTGAGTGTNGCGAGGCCCATTGCGTGCAGAGAGGTAATGAACAATCCACACGCGATGCCGACCGACTCGTTGACGTAGTAGTTCTTGCGCAACGTGCCGTCGGGCATGGGTGTCGACTTCTGGGCGAACACCACCACTATCCACGGCACGACGTCCAGATAGGACTTGTCTGAGGTAGTGCCCAAGGGCGCGATGGCGTCACGCCAGGCATCGGGCAGTCGACCTCCCTCGTAGTTCTCTNGCTCCTCCGCCTCGGCGGCAACGCGAATCCGATGCTTGGTGTCCGGGTCGCTCGTGGCGACGAAGGTCCACGGCTGCTGGTGAGCCCCAGACGGTGCAGTGTTGGCCGTNGCTACGGCACTCTCAATCGCTTCTGCGGGGACTGCGCGAGAGCTGAACATTCGAACGCTTCGCCGCTGATTTAAGGACGAGAACAGNTGCCGCCCCCGCTTGAGACCGACGTCCATGGGGACCGGGTCGGGGCGATAAGGAATCACGTGAGGATGCTTGCACAGGTGGTCGGCCGCCGGGAACGGTAANGTCGGATCGTGACCCCGGAAGATGCGGTACTCGCTGCGTGTGNGGCGGCGCTATCGGACCGTGACGTCGTCACAGATCCCGACCGTCTCCCCACGTACCAACGTGACCGCTCGACGGGTTCCCCCGCTGGAGAACCATTTGCGGTCGTCTTTCCTCGGTCGACCGAGCAGGTGTCCGCTGTGCTCTCAGCGGCGCACGAGCACCGCGTCCCGGTCGTTCCCCGAGGAGCGGGCTCGGGGCTATCGGGAGGGTCGAACGCAATCGACGGTTCTCTAATTGTTTGCGTCGAGAAGATGCGAGACGTCCTGCTGGTAGATGACGGCAATGGCTTTGTCGAAACCCAACCCGGGATCTACAACACCGAGCTTCGAGAGTACGTTGCGCAGAGTGGACTGTGGTACGCACCAGACCCTGCATCGAANGATTTCTGTTCCATCGGTGGCAACGTCAACACGAACGCCGGGGGTCTGTGTTGCGTCAAGTACGGAGTCACCCGCGATGCCGTGCTCGGTCTCGAAGTGGTCCTCGCTGACGGTCGCATCACTCGCTTAGGTAGAAAGACCATCAAGGGAGTCGCCGGGTATGACCTGACCGGTCTCATNGTGGGTAGTGAGGGAACGCTCGGAATCGTCACNATGGCGCGGCTTCGACTAGGGCCGATTCCTGCGCCGCCGACCACGGTTGTTGGTGTCTTCTCCGANGTCGCCGAGGCCGGCCGAGCGGTGAGCACCATCATGAACCGACTTCGCCCCAGCATGCTGGAGTTGATGGACAACGCGTCCATCAGTGCGGTCGAGGCATGGCAGCCGATGGGCTTGGACACATCGGCTGGTGCGCTATTGATCGGACAGTTTGATTCACCGGGTTCGGCGTCAGACGCGAAGGTGCTCAGTGAAATCTGTGAGCAGTCCGGCGCTCAAGAAACGTACGTGTCGGAGGATCCCCAAGAAGCTGAGATGCTCGTGGGTGCCAGAAGAATGGTGATCCCCGCGCTCGAATCCGCGGGAGATTGGCTGCTCGACGACGTGGCGGTGCCGCGGACGCAACTNGCGCGGACGATGGTGCAGATCCAGGAAGTGGCCGAGCGCCACGACGTTCAGATCGCAACATTCGGACACGCCGGTGATGGGAACCTGCACCCGACGATCGTGACTCCGCGCGGAGATGACGAGGCAGCCGCGCGGGCCCTGACCGCCTTCGACGAGATCCTCGACGTTGCCCTTGCAAACGGAGGGACCGTGACCGGCGAGCACGGCATCGGCTCGCTCAAGCGAGAAGCATTGGCGAAAGAAATAGATGAGATTCAGATGGACCTGCACTCGCGCATCAAGGAAGCGCTCGATCCGCGAAACATCCTCAACCCCGGCAAAGCCCTCGCCCGCTGGTAACGCCGGCTCTACCCGACCCCCACACCATCATGGGGCTTCGGGTGTCGGTGAGTGATCTAATTGACGAGTGCCTGCGCGATCTGCTGACCGAGGATGAGAACGGCCATCACTAAGACGAACCAGCCGAAAGCTTTGCGTAGTTTCTCGGGCGGAATCTTCCTGACCAAGCGACTGCCGATGAGAGCTCCGATGACGGCCACGGCGGTCACCGTCAGAGTTATAGGCCACATGCTGGACCCATCCGAGAGTGTTGTCGTTTCGCTGTTGACTGAAACGATGGAGTCGCCTCCGAANNTGANTGCGTAGCCGAAGAAACCGGCGAACGATTTCATGGCAATNACGAGGAGNCTTGTNGCGACCGCGTTCGGCATNGACAGTCCACCGAGCAACGCGAGCGCCGGAACNACGAGAAAACCTCCGCCAGCCCCCACCAGGCCGGTCANCAANCCGACGATCAAGCCGTCGAGGACGATGCGGAACAACGGAAGTCCTGCGTGTGACTGCCGTGTTGTCGACTGTTTNCGTCCACGAATCATCGCGACCGCGGTGACAGCCATCACGACTCCGAAGGCAGCAAGGAGGACTGCGCCCGGGAGNAGTGCGCCGATCTGACCTCCGACAAAGGCCCCCGCCATGCCTGCGGCGCCGAAGATGACGCCGGTCCTCCATCGCACCCTCCCCGCGCGGGCGTGCGCGATCAGGCCGAACAGCGATGTCACCGCCACGACGAACAAGCTCGCGGTGATCGCCTGCTTTGGGTCGAATCCCGCGACATACACCAGAAGAGGTGTCGTGAGAATGGACCCTCCACCACCAAGAAGCCCAAGGGCGAGTCCTACGACAAGGGCAAGTGCGGCGATGATGATCGTCATGGTTACCTAGCCCGCACTCGTTGCCGCGATCGGTGTCGCGTCGCGGTTTGTCATGGGGTGACGCGTCGATGCAGATGCTGCTGTGTCCACGGCGGTGAGTCCCGTGATCAGGCTTTGCCTCAACGAATCGGCCTTAGCTGCGATGTCTCGCTGAGCCGACGCGTATTCGCGTCGACCATCGATGGTTTCCACCGCGATCGGCGAGTACCCAAGGTGCTTGAGGTCGTACGGGGACGCCCGCATATCGATCTCCCGCGCGTACACCGAGAGCTCGAAGCAATCCACGACGAGGTTCCCGGGAATGTACGGCTGGAACCACATGGCGTACTTGTAGAGATCCATGTTGGCGTGGATGCACCCCGGCTGTTCGTCGTTGGCCTGACGCGCTCGCGTAGGTGTGTGCTCGTTCAGCGGTTCCGCCTCGGCGGTGAAGAAGCGGAAAGCATCGATGTGCGTGCAGCGCAGGCCGACGTTGTCGACAACTCCGGCGATCTCGGTCGGGCTGAGGCGAAGTGACTCGCTCTCGTGTCGCACGTCCGATGGGCTCGTGCGATACACCATCGCCCATTCGTGCATACCGAAACATGAATGCTGTGCGGCGCGACGTTGCGTTCCTTTCAGGACGCCCAGGGCTAGCGCGAGCCGCGCACGATCGATGGTGAGGGGATCGACTCCCCACGTCGCTCCGTCGTGGGTGTAGGCGTCAGCTTTCGATAACGGCTCCCAGTCGCCCTCGAGGCGCAACCCGAGACCGGGGTGCCAGGTGCCAAGTCGCCCCGGGGAATAGGGGTAGTAGTCGAACAGGAAATCCATCACCGGGTGTGTGTGCCCGTGTCGCCGTCGATTTAGGTGCGGCTGAATCCACTGATCGGTGCGGCGGGCGTGGTCTGCAGCGAGTGCTCGCCAGTCGACCTCGGACACGATCACATGAGGACGTTACAGATCCATAGATCCCGCCCCGCAACTACTCTGCAGGTGTGGACCCCGATGACCTCCTGCCAGATCAAACGAGCGACGACATTGACACAGCCGATGACCATGACGGTGCGGACCGCGACTCATGGCTGCGGGAGCAGGTGCCGCCGCATCACGGTGACTAGGGACGCGGCTCCTTGATCGAGTCGCGGATTTCTCGCAGTAACTCAACGTGCTCGTCCGAGCCTGTGTCGAACGCGCGCCGCGCCCGAAAACGATTGATGGGCACGACAAAGACGAAATAGATCACCAAGAGTTCGATGGCGAAGGTGATGATGGCTGCGACAACCAGGGAGATGTCGAAAACTTGCCCGGCAACGACGAAGTCCTCTGCCGAGCCGTCGGTGCCCAAAATGATGCGCACGAACGGTGCGACGAGACCCACGGTGAAGGCTTCGGCCAGCGTCACGAAAGCAACGCCGGCGACAACGCCGATTGATAGGTCGACAACGTCGCCTTCATCGATGAATGTCTTGAATTCCTTGATCATGATCCACACTCCGGTCGTCGTGTGAATGGATCATGACACCCATCGGCTGCGATGGGCGGGAAGCGAGGACCAACGCGTCCTGCTCAGAGAGGGCCACGACCGCGATGGACTCCGGTGAAGCACCGAACCCTGACGTCGGTATGTCGACGACCCGGACGGAATCGATGCGTGAGGAGTCCTGACCCACCAGAGTGACCCGCGTCCCACGCGCCAAGGTCGACAACGCGCCAGAGGGGCTGATGACAACCGGCACCGCCACCTCACCGGGCGCGATATCGAGCCGCGGACTCAGACCGCCGTCGAGCACGGGGGCGGGGGAGCGCAGAGCAGTGATCAGCAGGAACGCACCGGCGCCGGCGAGGAGTGCAGCCACGAGGCGGCGGCGTCGGTTGAGGTGATGTCGAAAGCGCGAAATGTCGACGAAGCGTCGCAGGAAGTCGACGAAGGCCGTCATGTATCGACGTTAGGCACCGACTGGTGGACGCGTCGAATCACTGTCCACAAGCGCGGACTATGTCGTGGACGCGGAGCTCTTCGAGGCAGAGGAGGTCGAGGTGGATGTCGAACCAGATCCGGAGTCCTTTGACGATGTGGACGACGTCGACCCGGAGTCGGATGAGCCAGAACTAGACGAGCCAGATCCGGACGATCCGGAGGAATCGCCGGAGTCCGAGGAGGACTTCTTGTCACTGGTGGCCGCGGAATCCTTGCCGGGTGAATCTTGGCTCGAGCCGGAGGAGCGAGAGTCGTTTCGGTAGAAGCCCGAGCCCTTAAAGACGACACCAACCCCGTTGAACAGCTTGCGAAGCGTCGGCTCGCCGCACGCTGGGCACTCTGTGAGAGTGGAATCGGTCATCGGCTGCACGATGTCGTGCGTGGTGTCGCACGATGAGCACGCGTATTCGTAAGTGGGCACCGAACCTCCTTATCTCATTGAGATTAGCACTCGATGGCAACGAGTGCTAACTCGCGCGAGCGGATCGCTACCCTCGGAGGGTGCTGCTGTGGCTGGCGATCGGGGTCGGTGGTGCCCTGGGAGCTCTCGCTCGCTGGTCCATCGGTGAACTGGTTCTCGCCGTTGCGGACTCCCCGACGTTTCCGTGGGGAACACTCATCGCCAACGTGGTCGGGTGCTTCGCGATCGGTGTTCTCGCCCCCATCGTTGTTCGGCATGCCGCCTGGGTGAGCGGCCTGGTCGTCACCGGACTCCTCGGCGGCTTTACGACCTACTCGGCCTTTGCGGAGGAAGTGTTCGTTCTGGTGGACCGCGGTAACGCCGTGGGCGTCGGCCTCGCCGGGATCTACGTCCTGGTGACTATTGCGGCGACAGCGATCGCGGTCGCCCTCGGCGGTCGGCTTGCGCGTGTGCGCTCGACAGGAGAAGCGGCATGACGTGGTCTCTCGCGCTCGCCGTGGCTCTCGGTGGAGCGATCGGTGCACCGATGCGTTACCTGATCGATAGTCGGATCTCCCGCACAGCCCAGCGGCGCGGGTCCGGGTTCCTCCCGTGGGGCTTGCTCGTCGTCAACGTGATGGGCTCGCTCCTTATCGGCATCGCCTACGTCAGCCTCGAAGGCCCAATGCGTTCGCTGCTGGCAACGGGGGCATGCGGCGCCCTCACCACGTATTCGAGCTACGCCTTGTTCGTCAATCGCGTGTGGAGTGAGAAGCGATCGAGCGCCTGGGCGGCCATCATCGTCATGCCGATCGCCTGCATCGGAGCGTGTGGCGTCGCGGTGGCGGTCACCCGCGCCGTGACCGGGGCCTAACGAGGCGCGGTGCGAGAGGTGCGTCGATGGGGCCGCGTCCTCGGGGTCGTCGCTTTGATGCCCCAGGCGAATTAGTCCGGCATCGACATCAAGCGCACACGCTCCGGCGTCACGAGGACGTCTACTCGTTGATCGTGGGCTTCGTGCGGGACGTGCATAACCGACTCGTCCTCGAAGTTCACAGCGATCACGAGGGAGTTGTCTTTGGACGCACGTTGAGCAAGAGCTCGGTCGTAAAACCCACCACCTTGACCGAGTCGATAGCCGTCGGCATCGACCGCCAAAGATGGAATGATCCACACGGTCGGCTGTGTGGACGTCGGGAGGCCTTCCGGCTCATCGATGCCCCACGTGTTGGTGACCATGCCCGTGTTTTCGGTCATCTCGACCCAGACGAGGTCGTCGTCACTGATCCGCGGCAACACAACCCTGCCTCCAGCGCGACGCACGTCATCGATTACGTCCCACGTCGGCGGCTCGTCGTCTCGCGCGAGATAGCACGCGACCACTTCACCGCGATCGCACGCCGATCGCACGTCTTCCAGATCCATGATGTGTTGGCTGATGCGCGTCGATTCATCAGTACCAGCGTTCCGCTTCTGCCGCTGCTGGCGCACCTGCCGTCGAAGGTTGGCCTTGCTCGACACCGCGTCCATAGCCTCACTGTGCCGCACCCGGCGGCCATCGGGGGTGATTGCACGCCACCGGGACACCGGAAAGGTTCGTCGGGCAGGGGGTAGACCGCGTAGTGTCAGGCCCCATGACAGGCGTCACAGCTGCGGTCATCCCCGCGGCGGGGCTGGGAACCCGGTTCCTGCCCGTAACGAAAGCGATGCCGAAGGAAATGCTGCCCATCGTCGACAAGCCGGCTATCCAGTTTGTCGTCGAAGAGGCCGTTGCCGCTGGGCTCGATGACCTGCTGTTCATCACCAGCCGTGGCAAGCGTGCCTTGGAAGACCACTTCGATAAGAACATCGAGTTGGAGGCCGCGCTTACGGCGAAGAACGACAACGAGCGACTCGCGCTTGCGCAGGAGTCCAACGATCTCGCCCACATCCACTACGTGCGGCAGGGACAAGCGCTCGGCCTTGGGCATGCCGTCCTGATGGCGGAGCAGCACGTCGGTGATCAACCATTTGCCGTCTTGCTGGGTGACGACTTGATCGACGAGCGCGATCCGATCGTGCCGCGCATGATCGAGGTGCGCGAAAGGTTCGGCGGCTCGGTGCTGTGCCTGATGCGTGTCCCGCACGAAGACATCTCGCTCTACGGATGCGTCGCGGTGTCGCACACCGACAACGATGACGTCGTCGAGGTGACCGATCTCGTCGAGAAGCCGTCCATCGACGAGGCGCCGAGCGACTACGCGATCATCGGCCGCTACATCCTCGACCCGGCGGTGTTCGAGATTCTCCACAACACCTCACCGGGGCGCGGCGGTGAAATCCAACTCACCGATGCACTCGTGGAGTTGGCCGGTCGCCCCGCAAGCGAGGGCGGGGGCGTGCACGGAGTCGTCTTCGATGGTCGTCGATACGACACCGGAGACAAACTCAGTTACCTGAAGGCGGTCATTCAGCTCGCAACGGAGCGAGACGACATCGGAGACGACCTACGCGAGTGGATCTCCGAACGGGAGTTCTAGCTATGTCGTGGCGGTCGGACGTGACGCCGACCTTGAATGAGGGCGACGTTCGGTTGCGCCCTCTGAAGGCCAGTGACGCCAAGGCCTGGCAAGAAGTTCGACGATGCAATCAGGCCTGGCTCGGCCCCTGGGACGCAACGGTTCCCGACGAAGGAGTTCGCGCCGGAGAGGTCCCACCGAGCTTCCATGCGATGACCCGGCGGCTTCGAGCCGAAGCGCGCGAAGGTCGAGTGTTGCCGTGGGCAACTGAGTTTCGCGGCCGATTGGTGGGGCAGATAACGATGGGCGGAATCGCGTACGGCTCGCTGCGCAGCGCCTACATCGGTTATTGGATCGATCAGGAGTTCGCTGGCAGGGGCGTTACCTCGATGGGCGTGGCGATGGCGACCGATTACGCCTTCGACGTGCTCCGCCTGCACCGGATGGAGTTGAACATTCGCCCAGAAAACACCTCCTCGCGTGCGGTTGCCGAGAAGGTGGGTTACCGCGAGGAAGGCTTCCGCGAGAAGTATCTGCACATCAACGGAGACTGGCGTGATCACGTGACCTACGTCCTGTTCGCGGGCGATGTTCCCGGAGGGGTAGTAAATAGCCTCCGCGCGGCGACTCGTCATTGATGGAAGACAAGTGTTTCGTAGGCCACGACTCGAGAGTGGGTGTGCGACACGTCAACGCCCACAGGTCATATTTCCGTAAGGAATCGGGCGAAAGCGCCTAGTCTTTCCGACTGTGACGGGGTTCATCTACGCAGTAATCGTGGCCCTGTGGGCTGCTGTCTTGATCCCTATTTGGCTCAAGCGACATGATCACATAAGTGAAGTGAGATCAAGCGCCCGTTTCTCGTCTGCAATGCATTCGCTTGGCGAGCAGGCGACCCGCGAGGGACGTTCGGGACGAACACCGTCTCGTACCCGACATTCCTCACTGGCCGAGGAGAAGCGATCGAAACGACGGGTTGTCGTCACCGGCGCCCTCAGTATCGCCCTCGCTGCGGTTCTCGGGCTAGCCATTCTGGGCCCAGTTCCGCGTTGGGCCCCGATCATCCTTGCATTCCTAGTCCTGGCCTATGTGGTGTTTGCTGCCCGAACCTCCTCCCGACGCTCGGCCACTGCGGATGACTCAGTCGAGTACCGCGTTGACGAATACGATCACGCACTCGACGAGGACTACCGGACAATCGTGTACGCAGACCGAGTTGCAGACGTCGCTTATCCTCGCTCTCGAGGGGTACGTCCGACGAGCAAGCGCGCCCGAGACGCCCAGATGGCCGCGGCGATGGACGATTATCTGTCCTGGGATCCCTGGGAGGGAGAGCAAAAAGAGGAAGAGTGGTCCGCGGTTCCCACCACGCTTCCCACGTACGTCAACGCTCCCCGAGCCACCCGCGTGCGTCGACCCATCGAGCGAGACCGCGACTGGTCCGGTGAGGCAATGGTCGAAGCCGCCCGCACGATGCGCCGTCCGCGCATCACTGTGGACGACCTCGAGGATGACCGATACGAGTTGCGACCGAGCCCGAACGAGATGGCCTCGAGCGAGGACACTGCGGAGCTGCCATCCCTGGGGTACGAAGAAACCCGACGGGCAGCCGGCGAGTAACCCAACTGCTAGCCTTACGTGCTTTCCGGGGCTGTGGCGCAGTTGGTAGCGCGTCTCGTTCGCAATGAGAAGGTCAGGGGTTCGAATCCCCTCAGCTCCACCATTGTTTCCTTTCTTTAGTCTTGTCGCGTGACGCGCTTCGGCCTGGATTGGGTCCAATTCGTCTTCGCGATCGTCAACGCCATCGCGGCCCTTGGGACCGCTTTTCTGATCGTTATCGATGATCGAACGATCCTCGGTGAACCGCTGTGGATGAAGCCCTTCAAGTTCTTCATCTCCGCCGCGTTGTTGTCGCTGAGCCTTTCGTACCTCGTGCCGCGCATCAGCAAAGCTCCTCGGACCACGCGAATCGCCAGTATCACCATCGTCGGGTGCCTCATCGTCGAACTTGTCTTGATCACCTCGGCCGCGGCTGCCGAAGCGACGAGTCACTTCAACGTCAGTTCACCGGCGGCGACGGCGGTGTGGAGTGCGATGGCGTGGTTCATCACCGTTTTGTGGCTCGCGACCATGGTGCTCACCGTGATGTTCCTCCGCAGTCCAGGTGTCGATCAGGTCATGAAGCGCGCATTCACCTGGGGCCTCGTCGTATCCATCGTCGGCATGGGTGTTGCCTTCTTAATGACGAGTCCCACGGCGGAACAACTTGGTGATTTCCAAGGAGTGGCTGGAGCACACACCGTCGGATCAGAGGATGGCGGTCCCGGTATCCCTCTGTTCGGCTGGTCGACTGTCGCGGGAGATCTTCGTGTCCCGCACTTCGTCGGGCTTCATGCCCTGCAACTGATCCCGCTCGCGGTCTTCTTCCTTCGGACGAAGATTTCCGTCACTCGAGTGAACTTCATCGGCGTTGGATACCTGCTCGTAGTCGGACTGCTCACCGCGCAGGCGCTGGCCGGGCAGTCGGTGGTAGCGCCGTCACCAGCACTCGTCCTGGGAATCATCGCGGCAATCGCCGTACCGCTGACCGCCGCCCTGATTCGTGGTCCGCGGGCTGAGACTGACGTCGAGAGTGAGCGGCCCGTGCCCTCGTAGATCTACCGAGCCGATGTGCGCTAGATCCAGGTGGGCAGCCACATGCGCGCTCGCCAGGCGTCGTAGGTGATCACTTCTGCCGACCAGATCGGATAGAACCACCACGCGGCCAAAACCACCGCGAGGACGTAACCGCCGATCAGCAACGCTGGCACCCAGCGCGGTCGGTGCCGCAGCCCGCGCGCGATGGCTCCGAGGGTGAGTGTCACTGCCATCACCACGAAAGGCACGTACACGACCGTGTAGAAAGTGAAGATCGTGCGGTCGAGGTAGAGCATCCACGGCAACCAGCCGGCAGCAATGCCGACGATGATGGCGCTGGAGTGCCAGTCCTTCGCGGCTATCCACCGCCACAGTTGATACGGAACAGCCAGTACGGCAGCCCACCAAATGATCGGATTTCCGACGGCGAGCACGGTGGACGAGCAACTGTCGGCGCCGCACCCGTCCGGTGATTCGTAGTAGAACGAGGTCGGTCGGGTCATGAACGGCCACGACAGCGGACTGCTGGCGTAGTTGTGTTCGGCGTCGAGGTTGGTGTGGAAATTCCACATCTCCGAGTGGTAGTGCCATAAGGATCGAAGGGGATCGGGTACGACAGAGGCCCCTTGACCGGCTGCCCATGTCCGGCTCCACCCGGTGCCGGTTGCGAACCAGCCCGTCCAGGTGAGCAGGTAGACCCCGATGCCGATGACCAGAGTCGAGGCGGCTGCGAGGGGAAGATCACGTGCGAAGGCCGCGGACCACGGGTGGTCCACCCCGATCGCCCGTCGCGCCAGCGCATCCCAGACCAGCGACATCGCCATGAACGCCGCGAGAAACCAGATCCCGGACCACTTGGTGCCGCAGGCCAGTCCGAACATGACGATCGCGGCGATGCGCCACGGCCGCCAGCCGAGAAACGGACCGAGACCGGCGGCCACCCGATCCGCGCCGTGTCGGCGAACATCGTCGGCTAGGCGTTGTCGCGTTCGGTCTCGGTCCACGAGAAGCAAGCCGAATCCGGCGAGAATCCAGAATCCAAGAACAAGATCCAGCAGCGCCGTGCGACTCAGGACGATATGGATGCCATCCAAAGCAAGCAGAAGACCGGCGATGGTGCCGAGGGCGTCCGAACGAGTAAGCCGCCGCACGATCCGTGCCGTCATCACCACGGCGGCTATCCCCAGGATCGCGATGGCGATGCGCCAGCCGAAAGGGTCGACCCCGAAGAGGTACTCGCCGGCGGCGATCACCCACTTGCCTACCGGTGGGTGGACGACGAAACCGGGCTCTGTGCTGAACGCTTCGACGACGCGCCAGTTATCGCCGGCCTGCATCATCAAGTCTTTGTGATCATCGACCTCGTCGATCTCTACGCCGAAGCGCAGGTAGGACCAGGCGTCTTTGGCGTAATACGTCTCGTCGAAGACAACTGCGTTGGGTTGACCCAGCCGCGGCAATCGAGTCACGGCGGCGACGGCGCCAACGGAGAGTGGCCCTAGCCAGCCCCGCAAGCCGTGCGAAGGGAGAGCCGGGGCCAGGCGATCGGGGAGCGTTGCCGAACTGCGATCCGGAGCAGCGGTCACGGTCGACACCCTCACATCGTAGGTGCGACAGGATGGGGCGGTGACCGATCACTCGCCTCGCGGTTTGATCATGCTCGCGGCAACACCTGTCGGTAACGCCGGCGATGCGTCGGCCCGACTCGTGGATGCCTTGGCGACGAGCGATGTGATCGCAGCGGAGGACACGAGGCGCCTGCGTGCGTTGCTTTCGCGGCTTGACGTCGAGCCGCGGGGTCAGATCGTGTCCTTCTACGAGGGAAACGAGTCCGCGCGTGTGCCGGAGTTGATCGCGCGGGCCGCCGCGGGTGCCCGGGTGCTCGTGGTGACCGACGCCGGGATGCCTTCGATCAGTGATCCCGGGTTTCGTTTGGTGCGCGAAGCCCACGAGTCCGATGTCGACATCACGTGCCTGCCTGGCCCGTCCGCGGCGCTGGCGGCGCTGGTCCTGTCCGGGCTGCCGGTTGCACGATTTGCTTTCGAAGGGTTTCTTCCACGAAAGGACGGTGATCGTCGCCGTCGCCTCGCGTCGCTGGCTACCGAAGATCGCACGATGGTCTTCTTC
This sequence comes from Rubrivirga sp., assembly GCA_002729215.1. Classification (GTDB taxonomy): domain Bacteria; phylum Actinomycetota; class Actinomycetes; order S36-B12; family S36-B12; genus S36-B12. The sequence continues at coordinate 56,232 of PBTV01000007.1, read as the reverse complement.
GAAGCGCCGCATCGCCTCGACGCGAGCGTGCGAGATATGGCCGACGCTTTCGGGATGGATCGCCGGGCCGCCGTATGCCGGGAACTGACCAAGACGTACGAGGAGGTCAAGCGGGACAGCCTCGGGGAGCTTGCTCGGTGGGCCGAGGGTGAGGTCCGTGGGGAGATAACAATCGTGGTCGCTGGCGCCTCGGATGACGAGCGTCGCGACGCATCGGGTTTGGGAGATGACGAAGCGATAGCTGCGGCGGTGCGTAAGCGAATGGAATCGGGACTGTCGCGCAAGGAGGCCACCGCCGAGGTTGCTGATCGCGCGGGACTGTCCAAGAGGTACGTGTATGACGTCTCCTTGCGCACAGTGGACGACACCTAGGATCGGATCATGTCCGCGAGTGAGAATGAGTCGTTGTTGGGTGAGAAGGCGTACTACGTCACGACGCCCATCTATTACGTCAACGACGCCCCACATATCGGCCACGCGTACACGACTACGGCCGGTGACGTTCTGACCCGTTGGCACCGGCAGCGCGGCGAGAAGGTCTGGTATCTCACTGGCGTCGATGAGCATGGAACCAAGGTGCAGCGGGCCGCCGAGGCGGGGGGTGTCACCCCGCAAGCATGGGTCGACCGGCTGGTCGAGGAGTCCTGGCTGCCGGTACTCGAGACCGTCGATGCCGTCAACGACGACTTCATCCGAACGACCGACGACCGACACGTGGCCCGGGTACAGAAATTCTGGGAGAAGGTTCGCGACAACGGTTTCGTGTATTCCGCCCCCTACGAGGGCCCCTACTGCGTCGGATGCGAAGAGTTCAAACTCCCCGGGGATCTCGTCGACGGGACCGGTGAGTACGAAGGGCAGCAGGTGTGCCCGGTGCACTCCCGCCCGGTGGAGCAACTCCGCGAGGACAACTGGTTCTTCCAATTGTCGGCCTTCGCAGACCGCCTCATCGAGCACTACGAAGCCCACCCGGAAGCGGTCCGCCCGCAAAGCGCTTACAACGAGGTGATGGCTTTCCTTAAGCACGGCCTGGTGGACATCTCGATGTCTCGGTCGAGCGTGGATTGGGGAATCCCTCTTCCCTGGGACGACACCCAGGTGGTGTACGTCTGGTTCGACGCTTTGTTGAACTACGCCACCGCCACCGGGTACGGCTCCGAAGCCGGAACCGATGACGCCGCCACCTTCGCCACCACGTGGCCGGCGAACGTCCATCTGGTCGGCAAAGACATCTTGCGCTTCCACGCGGTGTACTGGCCGGCGATGCTTCTGGCGGCCGGTGAGCCATTGCCGTCGCAGGTTTTCGCACATGGCTGGCTGCTGGTCGGGGGCGAGAAGATGAGCAAGTCCAAACTCACGGGCATCGCACCCGAGAACATCATCGACCACTTCGGCTCAGACGCTTTCCGGTACTACTTCATGCGCGCCATCAATTTCGGCCAGGACGGGTCCTTTTCCTGGGAGGACATGTCCGCTCGATACACCTCGGAGTTGGCGAACGGCCTGGGCAACTTGGCATCGCGATCGACGGCGATGGTGGGCAAGTACCGCGACGGCGCACTTCCCGAGCCCGGCCCGCTGACCACTGCCGAGGACGCCGTCGTCGATCGACTCGCGTCGGCCACAACTAACGCCGACGCGGCCATGGACGAACTCGACTTCTCCACCGCCATCGGAGAAATCCGCAGTGTGGTCGAGTTGGTCAACCAGTACGTCACCGAGGTGGAACCGTGGGTGCTTGCCAAAGACGACGCCAACGCCGAGCGTTTGGACACGGTCCTCTACACGATGTGTGAAGCGCTGCGCGCCGTCGCCGTTCTCTACAACGCCGTGATGCCGAAGGCGATGGCGAGTTTGTGGTCGCAGTTGGGAGCCGGTGAGGCTCTCGGTGCCCTGGCTGTTCAACGGATAGCCGATGCTGGTCGCTGGGGTCAACTTCCTCCCGGGTCGAACATCACCAAGGGTGATGCTCTCTTTCCGCGACTGCTGGACGAGCCGACGGAGGCCTAGGCATGGCTCGCGAGCTCGGCTGGCCGGATGCTCCGGATGCTCTCCCGCGACCGGTGATCGATTCGCACACCCACCTCGACGTTCACGACCGTTCGCTGCACGGCGATCAAGACCCGGACGCAGACGCGTTACTGGCGTGGGCGGATCAGGTCGGCGTGCCGAAGGTCGTACAGATCGGTTGCGATGTCGAATCAGCCGAATGGTCGGTTCCGTTCGCGCGCGATCACCCGAATGTGGCGGTTGGGGTCGCCCTTCATCCCAACGACGCCGCTCGCATTGGCGTCCGTCAGGGGAGAGACGCCCTGGAGGCAGCCTGGGCACGTATCGACGAGTTGGCGCGGGACCCTGTGGTGCGCGCGGTCGGTGAAACCGGTCTGGACTACTTCCGAACCCCCGAGAGCCGGGGCCAGGCTATCCAGCACGAGTCCTTCCGCTGGCACATCGACCTCGCGACGGAACTCGACAAGACCCTGGTGATCCACGACCGCGATTCCCACGACGACGTCATCTCGGTACTCCTCGATCAGGGTGCGCCGAAGCGAGTCGTCTTCCATTGCTTCTCCGGTGATGCGGACATGGCGCGCGTGTGCGCCGAGCATGGATGGTTCATGTCCTTCGCCGGAGTCATCACCTTCGCCAGCGCGGAGGGGTTACGCGAAGCGTTGCGGACGGTGCCGGACGATCTGCTCCTGGTGGAAACCGATGCGCCGTACCTCACGCCGAAACCAAACCGAGGACGGGTCAACGCGACGTACCTCATGCCGTGGACGGTGCGACGTATGGCCGAGGAGCGAGGTGTCGACGTCGAGAAACTGTGCGATGACATCGTCGCGAACACCCATCGCGCGTTCGGTCATTGGTGAGCTGCGAATGGTGAAGCGTGAAGCCCGAATGGTGAGTGGTGAGCAGTGAGTAACGAACAGTGAGCCGACTGCTGGGAGCCGCCGATGTTCGCCGCATCGCTACCGAGCTCGATATTCGCCCCACCAAGAAGTGGGGTCAGAACTTCGTCATCGACCCGAATACCGTCGAGCGGATCGTGCGGGTGGCGAATGTGTCGCGAGGCGACGTCGTCGTGGAAGTGGGCCCGGGCTTAGGCAGCCTGACGTTGGCCCTTCTGCGGCCGGGTGCGCAGGTGGTCGCGGTCGAGATCGATGCACGGCTGGCCGACCGGTTGCCCCGAACGACCAGCGAATTCGACCCGGCGGCCATCGATCGACTCGCTGTTGTCCATGCTGATGCCCTGCAGGTGCATCAGTTGCCGACCCCGCCGACGATGCTGGTGGCGAATCTCCCTTATAACGTTTCGGTTCCGGTGGTCCTACACCTGCTCGCAGAGTTCGACAGCATTCACCGAGTCCTGGTGATGGTGCAGCGTGAGGTGGCTGATCGACTGTGTGCCGAGCCCGGTTCCCGCACCTACGGGGTGCCCAGCGTCAAGGCGCGGTGGTTCGGTGACGTTTCTTACGCTGGCGACGTGTCTCGGACGGTGTTCTGGCCCGTCCCCAATGTCGACTCCGGCCTGGTGTCCTTGACGCGAACGGCCCCACCCGCCGGGGTGACGCGAGACGAGATCTTCTCCCTCATTGATGCCGCATTCGCGCAGAGACGCAAGCAATTGAAGTCCGCTCTTTCTGGTTGGCTCCCCGGCCACGGTTCTGTGCAGGAAGTTCTCGATGCGGCGGGTGTGGACCCGCGAGCGCGGGGCGAGGAATTGAGCCTCGAGGATTTTTGTGCGATCACGCGCGCTGCGACGAGCGCCGGGTAAGCCGTAACCTGGCGCTGTGTCCGTCGTCGTTCGCGCACCCGCGAAGATCAACCTGCAGTTGAGCGTTGGTCCGCTTCGCGACGACCGCTACCATGAACTCGTCTCGGTCTTCCACGCTGTCTCATTGGTCGACGTCATTACTGCCCAGCGGGGCGAGGGCGTCCAGGTCTCCATGAGCGGTGAGGGATCTGAGTCGCTGGCCACCGATGACAGCAACCTGGTCGTGCAAGCGGTTCACGCGCTCGCGCAACACGCGCAGATCGATCCGCACGTGAGCATCCACGTAGATAAGTCCATTCCCCTTGCCGGGGGAATGGCGGGAGGAAGCGCCGATGCGGCGGGAACACTCGTTGCCTGCGCCGCATTGTGGGGGACCGGGTTGTCTCGGGAGGAGCTCGCCGACATCGGCGCCCGTCTCGGATCGGATGTGCCGTTCGCGCTGTTCGGCGCGAACGCTATTGGTCGAGGCCGTGGCGAGCAGATCATGCCGGTCTTGGGCCGGGGACAGTTCCACTGGGTGTTCGCCCTGGCGGACGAAGGCTTGTCAACGCCGGCGGTCTACCGACAGTGCGACTTGTTGCGCGCGGGGGAGCAGATTCGGCCACCCGAGGTGTTCGATGCGCTGCTGCATGCTCTTCGCCAGGGAGATGCGAAGGCTCTCGCCGCTGCACTTCACAACGACCTTCAACCGGCCGCGATATCCCTTCGCCCCTCGCTGCGCAGTCTGCTTGAAGCCGGTGTCGAATACGGGGCGCTGGCCGGAGTCGTCTCCGGCAGCGGACCTACGTGTGCATTCTTGTGCCGCGACAGCGCGCACTCGATCGACGTGGCCGTTGCCATGACGGCGACGGGCATGTGCCGAACGGTGAAGCGCGCAACCGGGCCGGCGCCGGGTGCGCGGGTGGTTACCCCGACGGGGTGAATTGCTGCATCAGATCCCGGAGCAAGTCTGCGAGTTCTACTCGCTCAGCGTCGCTCAACGACTCCAGCAAGAGTTGCTCGTGGGACAGCAGATCGGTGAAGGCTCCATCGACGGCGAGGCGACCAGCGTCGGTGAGTTCCACGCGAACTCCGCGTCGGTCGGTTGGGTCGGGTTGACGCTGAACGAAGGTGCGTGCCTCGAGTCGGTCGATGCGATTGGTCATGGTTCCGCTGGTAACCATGGTTTGGGTCGCCAATTGCCCCGGGGATAGGGCGTAGGGAGTGCCCGAGCGCCGTAGCGCGGCGAGCACGTCGAATTCCCACCCCTCGAGGTCGTGTTGGGCGAAGGCCGATGTCCGAGCCTGGTCGAGATGTCGGGCCAGTCGAGTGACGCGGGACAAGACGCTTAACGGGCGGACGTCCAAATCGGGACGTTCGCGATTCCACGCTTCGACGATGCCGTCGACGTCATCCATGGCACCATGCTAGATCAAGACTCTTGATGTCGAGATTCTTGATGGTCTACTTCTTTTTCCGCTTGCGGCCTTTCTCAACGGTATGCAGCGTCGGCTTGGGCTCCAAGTGCTCGAGGCCGTTCCACGCGAGGTTGACCAAATGGGCAACAACGTCGTCCTTCCCGGGCTTGCGAACATCGAGCCACCACTGCCCGGTGAGCGCCACCATGCCCACGAGTGCCTGGGAGTACACAGCCGCGTACTTGGTGCTGATGTCGTGGCTATCGAATTCACGCGCCAAGAGGTGTTCGACCTGCGCGGCGATGTCGAGGATCAAACTGGCGAAGGAACCGCTGGGCTGCGAGACCGGCGAGTCCCGGACCAGGATCCGGAAGCCCTCAGGGTTGTCGTCGATGTAATCGAACAGCGCCATGCCTGCCTGTTCCAGGAGGGCGCGGGCGGTGCCCGCGGTGAGGGCATCGGAGATGGACGCCAGGAGATCGTTCATCTCGCGGTCGACGACAACCGCGTACAACCCCTCCTTGCCACCGAAGTGCTCGTAGACGACGGGCTTGGACACACCCGCTTTCGCCGCGATCTCCTCGACGCTGACCACCTGGAAACCCTTGTCCGCGAACAGGGTCCGTCCGACATCGAGCAGTTGCTCGCGCCGCTCGTGGCCGGTCATGCGCACCTTGGAGCCTTTGCTCGAGGTGGCGCGGTTGCGAATTTGCGCTCGTGTTGGCCTCGGCTGTCGAATGGCCGTTCGCCCTGACGCCGAACTCAGTTCGACGACGATGCTGTCTGGGGAGCCGCCGTCGGCGACGCCCTCGGGCGAATCGGCCGGCTGCGGTGTCACGCGTTGGTGCTGGACGCGCTCGCCACATCTGCTGTTGCCGGCGGCTGGTAGCCGCGGATGCGGGGCGCCATTGACGGATCGATGAGCTTCTTGGCGAGACGCTCGGGCTTGGGCCAGCGCACGTCATGCGCGAGATTCACGCGCTCGAGCATGCGAATAAGACCAGCACTGGGGTCGATCTGGCCCTTGAGCACTCCGTGGCGAGCGCACGTCGGGTCTACGTGGTGCAGGTTGTGCCAGGACTCACCGAAGGAGGGAATCGCCAGCCAATTCACGTTGCTGGCCAGGTCGCGGCTCTTGAAAGGACGCTTGCCGAACACATGGCAGATGGAGTTGATCGACCAGGTCACGTGGTGCACGAACGCGACGCGAACGACGCCACCCCAAAATATGCCCGTAAGGAATCCGAGCCAGGACCAGGTGATCAGGCCGCCGATGATGCCGGGCAGCAGAAACGTCATGACAACGATGATGGGGAAGGCGTTATTGATGCGCTGAAGGTCCTTGTCGTCGCGGATGTCCGGGGCGTACTGATCCACGGTGGCTTGCTCTTCGGAGAACAGCCATCCCATGTGCGCAAACACCAATCCCTTACCGATGGCTTTGCGGGAGGTACCGAAACGCCAGGGTGAGTGCGGGTCGCCAATCTCGTCGGAGAATTTGTGGTGCTTGCGGTGGTCGGCCACCCACTGGTTGATCGACCCTTGGAGCGCGTATGAGCCCATGAGCGCGAGGGCGATTTTGACTGGGCGGGGTGCCTTGAAGGAGCCGTGGGTGAAAAAGCGGTGGTATCCGACAGTGATCCCCAGACCGGTGATCGCCCAGAAGCCGAGAAGTAAGCCGATGTCGACCCAGGAGACCAGTCCCCAGTAGATCATCGGAATGACGCCGAGCAGGGCGAGCGTCGGCCCGACAACGAAGATCCCAATGGTGATCTTCATGGGGGTGCTGAGGAAGATCGCGTCGCCGTCGTCGACCTTCTCGAAATCCTGGACAAGCGCCATGGAAAGCCTTTCGTCTGTGGTGGAAGCCGGATTACGCGAAGCTGCGTAATCCAACCTACGGTTGCGTAACTTACGGTACCGTAACCCAAGGAATCTGGCCACCCGAGGCCCCCCGTCGGCGGGTCTTAGGGTTGGGCCCGCACCAGGTCATCTCCCTGATCCCCGGTCGTCTAGTGGCAGGACAGCGGACTTTGAATCCGTCAACGGAGGTTCGAATCCTCCCCGGGGAGCCCGAGTCCATCCATCAGTAGGCGCCGTACTCGCCGCCCCCGCGCGATCCGAGAAATTCACCGACCAGACGATCCCGCTCGAATAGTCGAACAGTTCCCCGAGCCGTACCGCCGTTCCAGAGAGAGTGATGGTTCTTCACTCCGTCGGGGTTCTCGTAGTTCATCAACAACATTTCCTCCGTGGGGCACCAGAAGTCGATGTCGATGCGGTGGGTGAAGGTCTTCGCCGAGATGCGCCACCGAACCTTGCCCGACTCGACGGTGCACTCGAAGGATTGTCGCGACCCGGTCCAGAACTTGGAGAAGTTGAATTCCACAAGCTCACCGCGCAAGAAGAAGGCGATCAGCAACTTGCTGGACAGGCGTCGTCCGAACAGAACCGGAGTGCCGCCGCCGACGTCCAGACAGGTCAAAGGCAGGGCCTCACCCGAGGTGGCGTCCACGAATTGTGCGCAGTTCAACCACACCCACGGGTTGGTGTAGTCCTGACCCCAGTTCTTGTCCTGGTACCCGCTGCTGGTCTCGGGCTCCACGATGAAGCGTCGACCGTTGAAATCGATCTCGCCCGAGTATTCGGTTTTGATTCCGGCGACGTGCCAGAACATCTGGAAAGCCCTGGTTGTCCGAAAGAGTGCGTCGGCGCCGTATCCGACGGAGTAGGACAGTTGCTTTTTGGCCGTGAGATCCCAGGACATGGAGCCGTTGTCGGACATCCACTCCGGATGCGACGCTGCCTGGTCAGCAGATACTGAGACAGAGCCCGCCAGATGTGACTCCGTCACAGTGGCGTCACCGATCCGCACGTCCAGGTGGTGCGTATCGAAAGAGCAGTCGTCGGAAGCGACGTAGTTGTGCAACTGCGTGGGCTCAGGGCCCCAGCAGCCGGCGTTGAGCATCCCGTATGACGGACGGATCCCGGCCTCACGATTCAATGGCAACTGCCCCAGAATCGGGGTCGAGCCGCCCAGGCCGGGGTTGATCGAGAAGTATTCGATGAAGAAGCTCCGCGGCTCGTTGGTCACCGCGTCGAATCCGGTGAGCGAATGCCACCACCAGTCGTAACCGCGCGTTGCCAGGGGCCCGGTGAGCATGTACGCGTTGCGATCGGCCACAGGCAGCATGCAAGCACAGTCGCGGTGCGTACCTGGGACGGGCTCGGAGTTCGCCGGCTGCGCTTCCTGGAGTCGTGGCGCGGGGCAGAACACCGATGGGACACAGGAGCGAACCGGGGGGTGGGCTGATCCACGGATGCACCAAACTGGGCTCATGAGCACTCGCCCCGGGGTCGTCATCATCCTGGCCGCCGGTGAGGGCACGCGGATGAAGTCCGCCGTGCCGAAAGTCCTCCATCCGATCGCCGGACGGTCCCTTGTCGGACACGTCATCGAAGCCGCGGCTCACCTTGAACCCGAGCACGTGGTGGTCGTCGTCGGCCACGGTCGGGAACTCGTGATCGAGCATCTGGCGGAGATCGCGCCGTGGGTCGTGCCCGTCGTGCAAGACGAGCAGCGCGGCACCGGGCACGCGGTGCGAATCGCACTGGACGATCTTGCGTCCCGGGGCGTGTCTACCGACGGACCGATCGTGGTGCTCACCGGAGATACACCGCTCGTCAACGGCGAAACCCTGGATGGGTTGATGTCGGCCCACAGTGGTGCGTGCACCGTGCTGACGGCCACCGTCGCGTCCCCTGTCGGGTACGGCCGAATCGTGCGAAATGGGAACGCAGTCGCGGCGATCGTCGAAGAGCGTGACGCGACCGACGAACAACGGCTGATCAACGAGATCAACGCGGGTATGTACGTCTTCGAAGCATCAACCCTCGTTGAGCGCATCGCGCGCCTCGACACCGACAACGCCCAGAACGAGGAGTACCTCACCGACCTCGTGAGCATGATTAACGCAGACGGACTGGTGGTGAACGCTCGCGTCTCCCCTGACGCCGATGACATCCGCGGCGTAAACGACCGGGTGCAACTAGCCCAGGCGGCAGCGATCATGCGCGATCGAATCAACGAGCGCTGGATGCGCGCCGGCGTGAGCATCGCCGATCCCGCGAGCACCTGGATAGATGTGGACGTGGAAATCGAACCGGACGCGCAGCTGTTGCCACAGACCATCCTGCGGGGCCCGACCGCCGTCGCCGCGGGAGCCCGCGTCGGCCCGGGAACAACGCTGGTGTCCTGTGAGGTGGGGGCGGACAGCGAAGTGATCCACACCTGGGCCGAACTCGCGGTGATCGGCGATAACGCCCGCGTCGGACCGTTCACCTACCTGCGACCGGGGGCCAACCTAGGAGCAGGCGCCAAGGCTGGGGCGTACGTGGAGATTAAGAACTCTTCAGTCGGCGACGGAGCCAAGGTTCCGCACCTGTCCTACGTCGGTGATGCGGACATCGGCGAGGACAGCAACATCGGTGCGGCCACCGTGTTCGTCAATTACGACGGTCAAGACAAGCACCGCACTGTGGTCGGCCGGGATGTGCGCATCGGAAGTGATTCCATGCTGGTAGCCCCAGTCGAGATCGGCGACGGCGCCTACACCGCAGCGGGCTCGGTGATCACCGATGACGTTCCCCCGGGAGCGATGGCGGTTGGGCGAGCCCGCCAGCGGAACATCGAGGGGTGGGTCGAGAGGCGTCGAGCGGACTCGGCATCGGCGCGGTCTGCCAGGGCGGCGAATGACGGTGACGATGTGTCTGACAAGGTTCGGTCAGAGGATTCCGCCCGGGAGGAATGAGTGGCCGAAAAGTCCGTACCCACGCAAAAGCGTCTCGTGCTTCTCAGCGGCCGATCGCACCCCGAACTCGCCGAGTCCGTCGCTGACGAACTCGGCATCGCTTTGTCTCCGACGCTGGCCTACGACTTCGCCAACGGTGAGATCTTCATTCGTTTCCGGGAGTCCGTTCGTGGGACGGACGCCTTCGTCCTGCAGAGCCACACCACGCCGATCAACACGTGGATCATGGAGCAACTGATCATGATCGATGCGCTCAAGCGCGCATCTGCCAAACGCATCACCGTGATCGTCCCCTTCTACGGATACGCCCGCCAGGACAAGAAGCACCGGGGCCGCGAGCCGATCTCGGCGCGGTTGATGGCCGATCTGTTCAAGGCGGCCGGCGCCGACCGATTGATGACGGTCGACCTTCATACCTCCCAGATCCAGGGCTTCTTCGACGGCCCGGTGGATCACCTGTTCGCGCTACCCCTCCTCGCTGACCACGTGGCGTCTCGAGTGTCCACCGACCAGATCACTGTGGTGTCGCCGGACGCGGGCCGGGTGCGCGTTGCCGAACGATGGACCGACGTCCTCGGCGCCCCCCTCGCGATCATCCACAAACGCCGTGACCCCGATGTACCGAACCAGGTTCGCGTCTTCGAGGTCGTCGGCGATGTGAAGGATCGAGTCTGCGTGGTTGTCGACGACATGATCGACACCGGCGGCACGATCGTGAAAGCAGCGGAGACGCTGTTCGAGAATGGTGCCAAAGACGTCATCGTCGCGGCAACGCACGGTATCTTGAGCGATCCGGCTTGCGATCGTCTCCAGCAGTCGCAGATCTCCGAGGTTGTGGTCACCGACACGCTGCCGATCCCCCAGGAGCGACAGTTCGACAAATTGACAGTGTTGTCGATCGCGCCGCTTCTGGGCACGGCCATCAACGAGGTGTTCACCGACGGATCGGTGACCTCGATGTTTGAAGCCGCCACGGCGGACGAAGCCTCCTCGCACTAGGCCCGGTGTCCACCGGTTCGACGGCATCCCCCTAGACTTTTGACGTCCTCGGCGAGGGAGGCCGTCCTACCGGACCGGTCGCCGTGATCGACGCGGGTGGTGCCACCTGACGTCTGTCCGCACCCCCGCGAGGCATGCCGCATAGTCGTGCAACCGCATGACGAAACGCCGAGGAGAACACGTGTCCAACGTCGAGATCACCGCCGAGCCCCGGAGCGACTTCGGAAAAGGGGCGGCCCGGCGACTACGTCGCTCGGGAAGCGTGCCGGCCGTCATCTACGGCACGGGAATCGAACTCACCCACGTGGCACTCGACGAGCATGAGATCAACCTGGCGTTGCGCAAGCCGCGGGTGGTCTTGAACATCTCCTACGACGGAAGCACCTACCTCACGAAGCCTCGCGACATCCAGCGTGATCCGGTCAAGCAGCACCTCGAGCACGTGGACCTCGTCATCATCACCAAGCAAGAGGCCGCGATTCGAAGCTCGTATGCCGATGCCGTCGCGAAGGCGGAAATTGCCGCCGCGGAAGCCGGTTACGACGCCGCATCCGTGATCATGGCGCTCGAGGAAGCCGTGGCTCGGGGCGAGGATCCGTTGGAAGCCGTCGACCACGCGGTCGCCGACGTCAAGGCCAAGGCCGCAGAGATGGCCGCGGCCGAGGCCGCGCGCGAAGCGGCACGCGAAGCGGCCGTGGCCGCGGGGGTTGCAGACGGCGATGCGGGCGAGGACGCGCCTGCTCCGGGCAGCGACGAGGCGTCCGCGGAATAGTGCGTTTGCCCCGTACGCACTCGACACCCTGCGGGCAGCCACGCTGATGTCCGATCCTTGGCTGATCGTGGGTTTGGGAAATCCCGGACCTGAGTACGCGGCGACCCGGCACAACATCGGAGCGATGGCGGTCGACGTCATCGCCGGCGGCACGAGCGCGACGCTGTCACGACACAAGAAGGTGCACGCCCGCATCGCTGAAACCCATCTCGGATTCCCTGGCGATCGCATGTCAGTCATCGCCTGCGCTCCACTGTCCTACATGAACGAAAGCGGCGGGCCTGTCAAGGCTGCTATGAATTTCTACCGGATCCCACCCGAGCGACTCCTCGTCGTGCACGACGAACTCGACATCGACTTCTCCACCCTTCGCATCAAGAAGGGTGGAGGTGACGGTGGGCACAACGGCTTGAAGAGCATCCGCTCTGCGATCGGAACCGGCGATTATTTCCGGATCCGACTCGGCATCGGACGCCCCGTTGGTCGACAAGCGCCCGCGGACTATGTCCTGCAGGCGTTTTCGAGTGCGCAACGCGCGGACCTTCCCGCCTTCCTGTCCCGCTGCGCCGAGGCCGTCGAGACCTTGATCCGACAAGGCCTCGACGTGGCCCAGAATGTGTACAACGAACGGTCGTCCAGCGGTGGCGATGTGAGTACCGGAGGAAATGCATGAACGATCCACGTTCTGACGCCGCCATCTCTCGCGACGTCGCCCGGGTTGCCGGTCAACTCCTACTGCGGATACGACAGGACTTCATCGCCGAACACGGTCCCATCGGAGAAAAGGAAACGGCGAACATGCTGCGCGATCGAGCAGACGCGGCGTCGAACGACCTGATCCTGGACTTCCTTTCTTCGGCTCGACCGCAAGACGCGGTACTGAGCGAAGAAGCCAAGGACGATCCATCCCGCCTGGACGCCGAGCGGGTGTGGATTGTCGACCCCCTCGATGGCACCTGGGAGTACGGTCAAGATCGCGCGGATTTCGCCGTCCACGTGGCGTTGTGGGCGGCAGGAGAATTGCACGCGTGCACCGTCGACCTCCCGGCCCAAGGCATCACGCGCAGTGTGCTCGATAACACCGTCAAGACGTCGGTTGATCCGACCCGCCCGATACGGATGGTGGCGTCGCGGAGCAGGCCACCGGCCACCCTCCAGGCCACCTGCGATGCGCTCGGACGTCTTCTTTCGGACGCCGACATCACCGACCGCGGCGTGGAGGTCGTCGACGTCGGGTCGGTCGGTGCCAAAGTCAACGAGATCCTGAGTCAGCGCGCGGACGTCTACCTCCACGACACCGGGTTCTACGAGTGGGACGTTGCCGCACCGTACGGCGTCGCGGCGCACTACGGCCTGCGCTGCTCGAACACCACGGGCCAGCCGATCACCTTTAACCACATGCCGCCGTACGTGAACAACCTTGTCGTTGCGCACCCAGTCCTCTACCCGCACGTGATGCGCGCCCTGGCCGAGACCGCCGAACGTTGAGCCTCCGCGGACTGGTAAGCGATCTCGATCGACATCCACCGTTCGTGCGGGTCGATGAACTCGCATCCGACGCGACGGCCCAGGACGTCGAGGTGCACGCCGACCTCGGCATGCACGCCATCACCGCCAGCCGCATCAAGCGATCGACGACCAACCCGATCCTGGTGCTCACCGCCACCGGCTCGGGTGCAGACGACATGGCCGCGGCCATCGAGGACTTCGCGCCCGACGTAAGCGTCGCGACATTCCCATCGTGGGAGACCCTCCCGCACGAACGACTGTCCCCGTCCTTGGACACGGTCGGGCGACGAACCCACGTGCTGCGCCGCATCGCCCACGCGGATCCGCAGGATCCGCTGTTGCCGCCCGTCGACGTCGTTGTGGCGTCCGTTCGGGCCGTCGTTCAACCGATCTCGTTATCGGTGATCGAGGCAGATCCTGTTCGCGTGCGAGCCGGTGACCGCGTCGATCTGACCGCGTGCGTCGAACGCCTCGTCGGACTCGGGTATGAGCGCGTCGATCTCGTCGAGCGACGTGGACAGGTCGCGGTGCGCGGAGGCATCGTGGACGTCTTCCCGCCGAGTGAGGAGCACGCCGTCCGCATCGAGTTTTGGGGGGACGACGTCGAGGAAATCCGGCACTTCTCGGTCACCGATCAACGATCCCTCGGTCTACTCGAGCACGGACTGTTGGCTCCTGCGGTGCGAGAACTGCTGCTCACCGATGGCGTGAGGATGAAGGCCAGCGAATTGGCGATCGGTGCTCCTGGGATAGCGGAGATGTGTCAGAAGATCGCCGCAGGAATCCCGGTCGAAGGCATGGAGTCCCTGACGGCACTTCTGGATACGTCCATGGTGACCCTCGTCGATCTTCTTCCCCGTGGAACTCAGATCGTCGTCAGCGAACCGGAGCGCGTCGCGGCCCGGGCGTCGGACGTGATGAGGACCGCGCAGGAGTTCCTCGAAGCGGGATGGCACAGCGCAGCCGTCGGCGCGGATGTACCGATCGATATCGACCCCGCCGCCTACCGGACCCTGGACGAGGTGCACGACAACGCTCGAGCACGTGGAGGTCGATGGTGGACTCTCAACCCCCTGCCCTCGATAGACCCCGATGTCGACCTCGGCGCCCGCGCTCCCCGGGAGTATCGGGGCGATTCGCAACAAGCGTTCACCGACATCCGCGGGTGGCTCGGGGAAGGACGCAACGTCATCGTGACGACTGGAGGGAAAGGCCCCCTCGAGCGGCTCGGTGAGGAGATGGCCCACAGCGACATCCCGTCCAGAATTGAAGAGGAGGTGACGAGTGCGCCGGACGGGGTCGTGCACTTGGTCCGCAGCCACTGTCGCCAGGGTTTCATCCTGCCCACAGTCGCGCTGATCACCGAGGGTGATCTGCTCGGGCAACGCACGAGCGCCACCGATGGGCAGCGACTCCCGAGTCGTCGTCGCAAGACCATCGACCCGTTGACCTTGGCAACCGGGGACTTCGTCGTGCACGAACATCACGGTGTCGGTCGATACATCGAAATGGTACGCCGCACGGTGCAGGGAGCCGAACGTGAATACCTGATCATCGAGTACGCGCCCAGTAAGCGCGGTCAACCGGCGGATCGACTGTTCCTTCCGATGGACCAACTCGACATGATCACCCGGTACGTGGGGGGCGAATCGCCCAGCGTGCATCGTCTTGGGGGGAGCGATTGGGCGAAGACGAAGGGCAGAGCACGCAAGGCGGTCAGGGAGATCGCCGGCGAACTGGTGCGCTTGTATGCGGCCCGACAGGCGAGCACCGGCCACGCCTTCGCACCGGACACTCCCTGGCAGCGGGAGCTCGAAGACGCGTTCGTTTACGTGGAGACGCCTGATCAGTTGGCCTGTATCGATGAAGTGAAAGTCGATATGCAACGAGTAACGCCGATGGATCGACTCATCTGTGGTGATGTCGGGTATGGAAAGACGGAAATCGCGGTACGCGCCGCGTTCAAGGCCGTCCAAGACGGCAAGCAGGTCGCGATCCTCGTGCCGACGACTCTCCTGGTCCAACAGCACCTCGCGACGTTCAGCGAGAGATACGCCAGTTTCCCGGTGCGGATCGCGGCGCTATCTCGCTTCACAGCGGACAAGGAACGGAGCGCGGTGCTGTCGGGCATCTCCGACGGATCGATCGACATCGTTATCGGGACGCATCGACTGCTGACTCCGCAGGTTCGCTTCAAGGATCTGGGGCTAGTCATCGTCGATGAGGAACAGAGATTCGGAGTCGAGCACAAAGAGCACCTCAAGGCTCTGCGCGCGAACGTCGATGTGCTGTCCATGTCGGCGACGCCGATTCCGCGAACGCTCGAGATGGCGGTCACCGGTATTCGAGAAATGTCCGTGATTCAAACACCGCCGGAAGAGCGGCATCCGGTTCTGACGTACGTGGGCCCGTACGACGACAAGCAGATCGCAGCGGCGATCCGTCGGGAGTTGCTGCGCGATGGTCAGGTCTTCTTCGTTCACAATCGGGTCGAGTCCATCGAGCGAGCGGCGCGACGGGTCGAGGATCTCGTGCCAGAAGCCCGTGTCGCCATCGCGCACGGTCAGATGGCCGAGGGGCGACTCGAGCAGGTCATCGTCGATTTCTGGGACAAGAATATCGACGTTCTGGTGTGCACGACGATCGTCGAGTCGGGGATCGACATCGCGAATGCCAACACGTTGATCGTCGACCGGGCAGACACCTTCGGCCTATCTCAACTGCACCAACTTCGTGGTCGCGTGGGGCGCAGTCGCGAGAGGGCGTACGCGTATCTGCTATTCGACCCCAACAAGCCACTCACCGAAACAGCGCACGAACGTCTGGCGACGATCGCGCAACGAACGGATCTGGGATCAGGCATGCAGATTGCCCTGAAGGATCTGGAGATCCGGGGTGCGGGCAACTTGCTGGGGGGTGAGCAAAGCGGCCACATCGCCGACGTCGGCTTCGACTTGTACGTCCGTCTCGTCGGTGAGGCTCTCGCGGAGCACAAAGCCGGCGCGGGCGCGGGAGATGACGAAACACCCGAGGTCAAGGTCGAACTGCCGATAAGCGCGCATCTGCCTGAGCAATACGTGCCGGCGGAACGGCTTCGCCTCGAGGCTTACAAGCGACTGGCAGATGCCCGCAGCGACAAGCAGGTGGACGATGTCGCTGCCGAACTCGTCGATAGGTATGGACCGCTCCCACCGGAAGCCGAAACCCTGGTGAGCGTCGCGCGCTTTCGCGTGCACTGCCACACGGCGGGTCTTCGCGAGGTCATCGCCCAAGGCAGCGGCGTACGACTGCACCCCGTGGAACTACCCGAGTCAGCCCAAATGCGCATCAGCCGTCTATACCCGCGCACGACCATCAAGCCGACCGTCCGTACGATCATCGTGCCGCGCCCGACCGCGAGTTCCGCAATCGGAGCGGCCGCGTTGAAGGACCAAGACTTGCTGGCGTGGGCCGACGAACTTGTGGGAGTAGTTCGAGGTTCCCCGGCGCAGCAGAAGACAAAGGACGGAGCGGTCGAGGGTGAATAGCCGGAGAGCAGGCGTGGTTGCAGCGGTCGCCGCAAGCGTCCTCGTGTTGAGTGGTTGCGCGTCCGCCACCCCGGGAGCAGCCGCGGTGGTGGGGAACGAGCGAATCTCCGAACGCGACCTGACCGAGCAGGTGGAGCAGGTGCTGCGCGCGCAGGGACGACCGGTCGACTCGACCTCTGAAGCCCTGGTGGTGACTACCCTCGATCGGATGATCACGACTCAACTCGTCGAACAGCTGGCGGCCGAGAACGAGGTTGTCGTCACGCAGGGGGAATTGGACGCGACCATCGCGAACTACGTCGAAGCCTCCGGAGGGCGAGAAGCATTCCAGAACACGCTGCTGGCCCAGGATCTCGCACCCGACGACATCGATGAGTTGTTTCGCGTGAACCTTCTGGCACAGAAAATGGGTGTGCTATTCGATCCGAGCGGAACCCCGGAGTCTCAATCGAGCGCGATCTTCGCGGCCGTTACCGCCTACAGCGAGGAAGTCGGCACGACGGTGAGCCCACGCTACGGACAGTGGGACCCGGCCGGTTTGCTGGTGGGCCCACCCCCGAACGATTTGTCCGTCCCGATTCAGATTTCCTGACCGGACGCGCACGCAGAAAGCGGACAGATGGCGAAGCGCGGGGAGAGCGTCCTCGACCTGATCGAGGTGATGGATCGGCTTCGATCACCCGGTGGCTGCCCGTGGGATGCACGCCAAACGCACCAGAGTCTCGTCGAGTACCTCGTCGAGGAGGCCTACGAGACCGTCGAAGCGATCGAGGGCGGCGATGACTCCGGCTTGCGCGAGGAACTCGGGGACCTGTTACTGCAAGTTGTCTTCCATGCCCGCATCGCCCAGGAGCGAGGGGATAAGGGCTGGGACGTAGACGATGTCGCTCGTGGCATCGTCGAGAAGTTGATCCGGCGCCACCCGCACGTCTTCGCTGACGCCGATGCGGACACCGCCGAGCAAGTGGAAGCCAACTGGCATGCGCTCAAGGCCGAAGAAAAGGGGCGCGCGTCGGTGGCGGACGGCATTCCAGAACATCTGCCGGCGCTGCTTCGAGCATCGAAGGTGCACTCGCGCAGCACATTGCTCGGTGACGCGGTTCCGGATCTGGAATCACTCGACGCGGCTGTCCGCTTACTCGATTCCGTCGACGGTGAGGAAGACCTCGGTGAGTTTCTACTCGCGGTCGCCTCTCTTGCTCGGGATCGAGGCTGGGATGCGGAGGCGGCGTTGCGGCAATCGGTCCGACGCCGAATCATCTCGATACGAGAGGCAGAGAGTCAGTGAACGACGCAACAGCACAGTTTCGCCGGCTTGCGGAAGAGTCGATCGACGCTGCGCTCGAAGCCGATCCTGTAGGCGCGACCTGGCTCGGCGATCATCGATTCGATGACCGACTGCCCGACTACTCAATCGAAGCCCGGGCGTCTCGGTCGCGACAGATCGACGATCAATTGACCGCCATCGATGCGATCGATGATGTCGAACTCGATGTCGTCGACCTGGTCGATCTCGAGATTTTGCGGTCGCGACTTCAGCGCGAGGCTTTCGAGATCGACGAGCTCACGAGTGCGGAGTGGAACCCGATGGAGTGGAACCCGGGAACGGCGTTGCACTTGCTGCTCTCGCGTGACTTCGCTCCGTGGCCGGAACGTTTAGCGAGCATCCAATCGCGCCTGTCTGCCATCCCCGAGTTTCTGGACACCGCTCGTCGGTCGCTCGATTCCATGCCGCACATCCACGTGGAAACGGCCGTGGGGCAACTGACGGGAACACGTGCCGTGGTCACCGATGCTATCGCCGAGCAGTGTGCGGTGAACGAGACAGACCTTCCTGCGGGAGTCGATGCTGCCGTCGCAGCCATCGATGAACACATCGCGTGGCTGAACGAACAACTACCCGTCAGCACCCGGAGTCCGCGACTGAACCAGCGGATCTACGCCGGCGTGCTGTGGCACTCGCTCGATGACGCCACCAGCGCCAATCACCTGCTCCGCGATGCGGAAGCGCACCTTGATGAGGTCACCGGTCGTATGCGCGAGGTGGCCGCCGAGTATCTGGACGAATCCGTGCACGCCGAGCGCGTGGTGCGACGCGCCTTAGAGCGCGTTGCCGCCGAGGCGGTCGTGACCAACGAGACCGTGTTGCCGCTAGTCCGTGATGCCCTGGAGCACGCCAGTGCCTTCGTTCGCGATCGAGAGCTGGTGTCGATTCCTCAGCAAGACACCGAGGTCATCGAAATGCCGGAGATACATCGGGGAGTGGCGGTGGCCTACTGCGATGCGCCAGGACCCCTGGAAGAAGCGTCGGTGCCCACGTACGTCGCCGTCTCGCCGACACCGGCGTCGTGGGATCAGGAGCAGGTCGCGTCGTTCTACCGCGAGTACAACGCGACGTTGCTGCACGACCTCACGATCCACGAAGCCATGCCCGGTCATGTTCTTCAATTGGCTCACGCAGCCCAAGCCCAAACGCCCACCCGCGTCCGACGTTTCGGATTCAGCGGCGTTTTTGTCGAAGGCTGGGCGGTGTACGCAGAGGAGCTCCTCCTCGACAACGGGTACGACCCCGAAGATTCAGCGCAGTCCGCACTAGCGATCCGACTCCAGCAGTTGAAGATGCAAGCCCGAATGGCCATCAACACGATCCTAGACATCCGCGTCCACTCCATGGAGATGAGCGAAGACGAGGCACTCCAGCTGATGACGTTCCGTGGCTTTCAGGAAGAAGGGGAAGCGATCGGTAAGTGGCGCCGGGCCCTGCTGACCGCGGGACAACTGCCGACCTATTTCGTGGGCTACCAAGCGGTCCGGAGTATCGCAAACGATCTTCGAGTCGTGCACCCGGACTGGTCTGACCGTCAGGTTCACGACCTGATGCTCAGCCATGGATCCCCGGCGCCGCGACACCTGCGCACCCTTATCGGTATGTGACACGGCTATGCGTGACCTGCGGAATTTACAAGACTCGAACAGCCTCGATGTGACGCGACAACAGGTTTCCGGCAGGCTCGAGCCATGAGACGACGCACCCTGTGGGTGAACGTGGGTATCGGAGTTGCCATCGCTGCCGTTCTTGGGCTGATCGTGGTGTCCCTGCGACCGTCTTCGCAGGCCCCCGAGCAGCGAACCGTCACCGTCGCCCGGGCAGACGTGACCGCAACTGTCACCGCGAGCGGCACGGTTGAGCGGTCCGGTGTTGTCGACCTCACTTTCGCGACGCCCGGAACCGTGGCGTCGGTCAACGTGGAAGCTGGCGATGACGTCTCCGCAGGAACGATCCTCGCCACCGTGGACGATACGGCGGCCCGCCAGCAGTTGGCGGCCGCCGAGTCGACATTGGCGCAGGCCGTGCAGACATCTGCGTCGAGTAACGCCTCGGCTGCCTCCGCGAGTGCTGCCCTGTCGGATGCGTCGCGAGTCGCTAAGCAGACGAACAAGCGGAACACGTTGGCCGTGGACCAGGCGCAGGAGTCGTTGGCCGTTGCCAAGGACCTGTGGGACGAATCCTGTCTGGATCCGACGAGCGCGCTGTGCCCTAACCCGTCGGCGCAGGCACAGTTTCGAAGCACCCAGGCAAGCGTTGACTCCGCGCAGCGGGCCTTCGACTCGTCGGTGGAGAACGCAGCCAATAACGCGATCGGCTATGACGTGGCCGTCAATCAGGCGGGGGAATCTCTGACCCAACGCCAGAACCAGGAGAACAGCGCCTGCGAAGGTACCGGCTCGGAGACGGCCGCCTGCACCAGCGCCCAGACCGCCACGCTTGCGGCACGGCAGGCCTACGACTCCGCCGTGCGGGCCCGAACGACCGGGCTCCTCGTGGACCAGCAGGCCCAACAAACAGCGTCTTTGAGCTTGGCGAGTGCGAACGTCGCCCTGCAGCAAACCCAGACGGAATTGCGGAAGGCCGGAGACGACGCTGTCCGTAACTCCCGTCAGGCACTCGAGACCGCAGAGCGTGTCTACCGGCAGGGCAAGGTTGCTGGCGAGCAGTCCGTCTCAGCCGCCCGCGCGTCGTTGACGTCGGCTCTGGCCTCGCAGGAAACGGTGCAGGTGTCCGGAGGTGAGGAACTGACGGCCTCAGACGCGGCTATCGAATCAGCCGAAGTGGCGGTCGAGGTTGCGCAACAAGCCGTGGATAACACGCGGATCGTCGCACCGGTCGATGGGGTTATCGGTTCCGTGCCGTATGTCGTTGGCGAGGTTGCTACCGCATCGGGCGCGCAAGGCGGGATCACCGTGTTACCCGACGGCCCGATCGAAGTGGTCGCGAACTTCGCCGAGTCCGACGCAGCCAAGATCGTTGTGGGCTCGCCAGCCACGATCACCTTCGACGCGTTGGCAGGCGAGCGTGCGGAGGGAACCGTCGTGTCGATTGACCCAGTGGGAACCACGAGCAACTCCGGCTTGATCACCTACGGAGTCCGAGTGCAGGTCATCGACGCCCCGACGACGGTGCGCGAAGGCATGACAGCGTCGGTCTCGGTCCTGGTCGATGAGGCGATCGACGTGCTGGTGGTTCCGCAAAGCGCTGTTACGGGAACCGACGATCGTGCTGCCGTCCTCATGCAGCGAACTGAGGGAGCGGAGACATCGACCGACAAGGTGCAGGTCGTTCTCGGTTTGCAAGGGGACGCGGGAGTGGAAATCACTACCGGCGTCGAAGAAGGAGACGTCCTGGTCATTCCGTCGGCCGACGACGTCTCCTTCCCCGAGGGAGGGGTTCCTGGACCCGAACCCGACGACGGTCCCTTCGGCGGTGGTGACGAATCGTGACGGCAGTCGTCGAGATGCACGACATCACCAAGGTCTACGGCCAAGGTGAGGCCGAGGTGCGCGCCGTCGATGGAATCTCTCTCACCGTGGAGCCCGGGGAGTACGTCGCGATCATGGGCGCATCGGGATCCGGGAAATCGACGGTGATGAACATCATCGGAGCTCTCGACGTGGCGACGTCGGGAACCTACAAAATCGACGGCGTGGATATCGGGGACCTTGATGACGACGCTCTCTCCCTGGTGCGCAACCGACGAATCGGGTTCATCTTCCAGGCGTTCAACCTGATACCGCGGATGAGTGCGGCATCGAACGTGGAATTGCCGCTGATGTATCGGGGGGTGCGTCGCTCCGAGCGGCGTCGACGAGCGCTGGACGCTCTGGCGAAGGTGGGCCTTGCTGATCGCTCGCATCATCAACCCAACGAGCTCTCTGGTGGGCAGCAGCAACGTGTCGCGGTCGCTCGGGCCCTGGCAATGGACCCCTCGCTCATGCTGGCCGACGAGCCGACCGGCAACCTCGACTCTCGATCGACAGCAGACGTCCTGGACCTTCTCGACGAAATTCACTCCGAAGGAAAGACGATCGTGATCATCACTCACGAGGACGACGTCGCCGAACGCGCGGGTCGGGTGGTCACGCTGCGAGATGGCAAGGTCGAATCCGATGTGTTGGCGGCTGCCCGATGATCTTCATTGAGGCGCTGCGCAGTGGCTGGCAAGCCATCCTCGCCAACCGGCTCCGCTCGATCCTGACCACGCTCGGCATCATGATCGGTGTCGCCGCGGTGATCATTCTCGTCGCCTTCGGGCAGGGAGCCTCCAACTCGGTGACCTCCAGCATCCAGTCCTTGGGTAGCAACCTGCTGTATGTGACGCCGGAGAACCCCAATCGGGATGGTGAGATCGTCAACCCATCCGTCCAGGAGTTGACGGTGGACGATGCGATCGCCTTGAACGATCCGGTGCGGGCTCCTGATATCGCCGGTGCCGCGCCTGAGAGACGCACGGCGGTCACGTGCACCAGCGAGGACCGCAGTCACTCGACGCAAATAGTGGGGACTTGGCCTTCCTTCTTCTCCATCAACAACTCACCCGTGTCGGCCGGTGCATATTTCAGTAACGCCGACGAACTGTCTGCCCGCAGAATCACCGTCATCGGATCAACGGTCGCCGAAAGCCTGTTCCCTGAATCCGATCCGCTCGGACGCCAGATCGCCTGCAATGGTGTCCCCTTCACCGTCGTCGGCGTTCAGGCGGAAAAGGGAGGGGCGTTCGCCAACCCGGACGATGTCGTGATCGCTCCCTTGTCGGCGGTGGAGAACTCGATCACCGGGTACGGGGAAGTGTCGGCTATCTCTGTCCAGGCTTCGTCGTCGGAGACGACAGACGATGCCGAAGAGCAAGCAATCGCGATTCTCGATGAACGGCACGGAACCACCGAAGGCACGCGAGACTTCGAGGTCTTCAATCAGGCGAGCCTGTTGGACACCGCCAACACGGCGTTGGGAATCTTCACGGCGCTTCTCGGGGCGGTCGGCGCCATCAGTTTGCTGGTCGGTGGCATCGGTATCACGAACATCATGCTCGTCTCCGTTACCGAGAGAACGCGCGAGATCGGCATTCGCAAAGCAATCGGGGCCTCACGGCGCTTCATCCTCCTGCAGTTTTTGCTGGAAGCGACGGTGCTCTCACTCTTCGGCGCCACGGCTGGCTTGGGCCTGGCCCTCCTGGTTGCCCAGATTGAGATCGCCGGTATTTCCCCCTCCGTGGTCCCGGTATCTGTCGTCGGGGCGTACGTGATCAGCGTGGCGATCGGCTTGTTCTTTGGCAGTTACCCAGCCAAGCGAGCGGCATCCCTACGCCCCATCGAGGCATTGCGACATGAGTGACGACGTCTCGGCAGAGAATGCCGCGCAACCGAGCGACGATCTGGCATCGCTCCTTGCCAAGCGGGGAAAGAAGACGCGCGCCAGGTCCACATCGATCTTGATCGGTGTACTTCTGGTGTTGCTCGGGGTGCTCGTCGGCATCGGTATCGGCCGGGCAAGTGCGCCGGCCCCGGCCGATGGACCGCAGACATCGCAGACCGATGAGCGACCTCGTGGTGGCCCGTTTGGTGGCCGGCCTCGGGACTAGCCGGCTTTGAGACAAAGCGGGAGCTAGCCCCACATGCCGTCGGTCACCAGCCCGTCGTCGACGGTCAGCGTCAGTCGATCGATTCGGTAGTCCATGGTGACTGCTTGAGGCTCCCCATCGATGACACCGATACGCCAGTCGTATCCGGCGTCCTCAATCATCGCGGTGGCCTCGTCTTGCGGAAGTGGGTCAGCGGTGAGGTCGCAGGCGAAGTCAATCTGCTCTTGGGTGATGTCCGGGTCCAAGCCTTCCTCCACAATCGAACAGTCGGCGGAGGCATCGTCGTCGGAGGACGAGCACCCGGTCAGGAGGGCGCAGCCGATGAACGCACTGGCAGCCAGTGCCGTCACGCGGGGGGCCGTGAGCTTCATGATTTTTCCTTTCGATTGCGACGCGAGAGGGCGACGATGACGAGCACGATAGCCGTGATCGCTCCGGCAATGAGGAGATACGGCGTGAGGAAGCCCCCGAGAGTGATCACACCCGCGGCCAGGGAGATGAGGGAGTTCCAGCCGCGCTCCAGGCCACCAAGAAAGTCGGGGGTGACGCCCGGGCCGGTCGTTGTACTGGTCAAAGAGATATAGGCCGTGGACATGTCCACCTGCCGCGTCAGGTAGTCGCGGCGAGCAGTCAGGGATTCGAGTTCGGCTTGGCGTGCGGAAAGCTCGGATTCGACCGCGACCAGATCTGCCACCGATGCTGCTTGGCTTTGCAGGTCGCGGAGTCTGTCGATGGACTCTTCGAGGGTCGTGATCCGCGCTTCGAGATCGATGACCTCGACAGTGACGTCCTGCGCGTCCACGCTGCTGCTCGTGACCTCACCGAGGGTGTCGATCGAGGCCAGAAGCGTGTCGAGATTCGACGCCGGCACCCGGACGGTCATGTTGGCGCTGGANTCTTCNCCNNTTCCNTGGACGCTCTGGCTCTGCANTTGGCCCTCGAGANCNNCTGNCAGGTCAGCGATCGCGGAGACTCCGGTGGCGACATCGTCGACATCGACAGACACGTAAGCGGTGCGGATGATCTGCTGGTCTGTCTGGGAGTCGGTGCGAGAGTCTGCGCCACCGTCCACGCCAGCGGCATCCATGCTCA
This sequence comes from Rubrivirga sp., assembly GCA_002729215.1. Taxonomy (GTDB): domain Bacteria; phylum Actinomycetota; class Actinomycetes; order S36-B12; family S36-B12; genus S36-B12. The sequence continues at coordinate 31,430 of PBTV01000007.1, read as the reverse complement.
TCTCGCTCGCGAGCTCCGGCGTTTCAGCGGCTACCTCGTCGCTGTACGGCGCGTCCTCGAAGGCCGGCGTCGCCCCGTTGCTGCCGCAGCCCGACAGGAGGCNAATGCCCATCGCAGTTACTACGCCTGCTGTGGCGAGTGAGACCAGTGACCTCTTCACGCCGTTTAGACGCAACGAACGGTGAGAACGGTTCCCTGTTTCGTCACGGTTTGGTCAAGGTTGACGGGCCAACATCTGCTTGCGGTAGGGCATCAGATCCTTGCTGCGGTTGACGCCGACCACACCTACGAGCTCGTCGCCGCGGTGATATTCCACGATGCACGCGCCGTCAAGATCTCCTTCGACGACGGTTGGCGTGCCCAGACCGGGCATCCCGAAGGACTGCAAGGAGACGTCGTACTGGTCGCTCCAGAACGATGGCAGGGCCGAGAACGGTTCGGGAGTGGTCATCGTGCTCGGATCATCGAGCGCCTTCGCGAGTGTGGCGCCGGCGTACTTGCCCAACTCGGTCGGCATGTTCCAGTGCTCGATGCGAGACGGTCCGAACGGAAACAGTGCATTCGGGTGTCGAGCGACGTCGCCGACGGCGACTGCGGGTGCCGGGCTGTCGACGACCCGTAGTGATTCGTCCACGAGTACCCCGTCCGAGAGGTCGAGGTCGTTGCCCTCGAGCCATTCGGTATTCGGCACCGAGCCGACCGCTTCGAGAACCACCGTCGCGGGCACGTCGGTGCCGTNGTCGAGACGCATGCCGGTGATCTCGTCGTCGCCGAGGAATCCGGTGATGGTGCGTCCGAGATGGAACCGAACTCCGTGCTCTTCGTGATGACGCTTCATGGCCGCGCCGAGGTCTGATCCCAGGGGCCGGATCATCGGCTCGTCGTCCAGGGCGATGACGTCGACGTCCACTCCGAGTCCGCGAGCGGTCGCGGCTACCTCGCATCCGATGAAGCCGGCGCCCAGGATCGCCAGGCGTTCACCGGAGACGAGTCGGTCGCGCAGGTGTGCGGCGTCGTCGGCGTTTCGCAACAGGACGCGTCCTGCTTCAGGGCCAGGGATAGGCAGTTGGCGCGGGCGGATTCCCGACGCGACGACAAGACCTCGGAAGGACAACGTTTCTCCATCGGACAGTGTCACCGTGCGCTCGGTGAGGTCGCTGGCGACCACGGGGACACCCAGGCGCCACTTGACATCGTCGATGGCGTCCCGGCGGCGAAAGTGCAGGTCCTCAACCCGGACACCGCCCGCGAGTGCTTCCTTGGAGAGGGGAGGGCGATTATAGGGAAGGTGCGGCTCATCCCCGACGACGACGATGCCGTCCCGATATCCGGCGGCGCGCAGCGACTCGGCCGCACGGAGCCCGCCGAGGCCAGCACCGACGATGATCACCGGGTCGGTCATGCAGTCACGCACCTTTGCTCGGCAACGGGAATCCTGAAATAATACAACATTCAACTAGANATGCTACCTCGTGTGTNTCATGGTCACGCATGACTCGTGCTTGAGGACGTCTCGGAGCGCGCCGAGGTCGAGACGACTACTGGTCGCGCAGCATGCGACGCAGAATCTTGCCGGACGCGGACTTCGGGATCTCCTTAGTGAACACGATGTCGTGCACCACCTTGTAGGTCGCCACGTGTTCGGCGGTGAACGCGGTGATCTCGTCGGCACTGGCGTCTTGTCCTGGCTTGAGGACGATGAAGGCGCGTGGTCGTTCCCCGGCTTCNTCATCGGGAACGCCGATGACGGCCGCATCGGCAATCGCCGGATGGGTCAGCAGCAGCGCCTCGAGTTCGGCCGGCGCGACCTGGAAGCCCTTGAACTTGATCAACTCCTTCACCCGATCGACGATGGTCAGGTGGCCGTCCTCGTCGATGAAGCCAACGTCGCCGGTATGCAACCAGCCGTCGTCGTCGATCGTGAGGGCGGTCACCTCCGGGTTGTTCAAGTACCCCTTCATCACCTGCGGTCCGCGCACCCACATCTCGCCGACACCACCCACGTCCTGGTCATCGCCGTTTTCCACGTCCACGATCCGACACTCGGTGTTCGCGACGGTGACGCCGCAGGTGCCGGGCTTGAACCCGCCCATCCGGGTGACGTGGGATACCGGGCTCAACTCAGTCATTCCGTAGCCCTGCACCACCTCGCAGTTGATCCGGTCGGAGGCCTCTTGGGCGAGTTCTGCGCCGAGCGGTGCGGCTCCGGAGAAGACCTGCGTGAGGCTGGAGAGATCGAAAGTGTCGACCACGGGGTGCTTCGCGAGAGCCAGCACGATCGGAGGGACGGCGAATAGTCGGGTGATCTTGTGCTNTTGAATCAAGCCGAGACTTTGCTCGAGATCAAAGCGCGGGACCGTCACGATCGTCGCTCCCTTGCTCAGGAAGAAGTTCATCAGCACCTGCATGCCGTAGATGTGGAAGAACGGCAACACTGCGAGGACGACCTCACCGTCCTGGACATTCAGGGCATCCTCGCATTGGACGAGGTTCGCTACCAGGTTCTGGTGAGACAGCATGACGCCCTTGGGGAATCCGGTCGTTCCCGACGAGTACGGCAAAACCACGATCTGCTCGTCGAGGTCGACATCCACCTGACCGGCGGGCTCACCCATCAGGGCGGTAAAGGGCTGCATGCCCTCGGGAGCGTCACCGATGATGAATATCTCCGAGACGNCGGCTTCCTGCGCCACCGCGGTGGCTGTTTCGGCGAACATACCGATCGTGACCAGCATGCTGGATCGTGAGTCGCGGATTTGAAAGGCGACTTCCTCGGCCGTGTACGTCGGATTGATGGTGCTGACGGCCACGCCGGCTGTCGCCGCACCGTGAAAGACGATGGCGAACTCGGGGATGTTCGGAGACATCAGCGCGATCGTGTCTCCCGGCCCCATGCCGCGCGCCATCAAGCCTCCGGCGAAGGCCGCCACGGCCCCGGCGAACTGTGCGTAGGTGTAGGAGCGGCCGGTTGGGCCATCGATGATGGCCGCGCGATCGGGGACCCTGGCCGCCTCGCGGAGCACGTGCGCCGTGATNGGCACATCGGGAATCACGACCTCGGGCAGCGGGCTGTGGTGGATGGTCATGTTTCTCCCCTCGAATTTCTACCGGGAGTCTGGCAAGACCGGCGAGGCCATGGGGCGGCTTTCGGCAAAAAGGCGAGGTGGTGAGAAGGCGAGACGATGAACAGCACGCGAGTTAGTCGCCNAGTTCCGCCCGTCGTCGAGACACGAACNCCTGCAATTGCTCCTTGAGTCCCTCGTCCATCTCCGGCTNTTCGTACTCGGCGAGNTTNGCTTCGGCGATCTCGGCGGCTCGAGTCGCAGTGTCTTTCGANCCATTNCGAGTCCAGCGCTCGAAATTGTCCGAACTCGACAAGAACGGCCGGTAGAAGCACTCACGGAAGCGCTCCATGGTGTGCATCGCACCGAGGAAGTGACCGCCGTGACCGACTTCACTGTGAGCGTCGAAGGCCATCGATGCCTCGTCGATTTCCAGTGGCGTGAATTCGTGTTGCAGCATCTCGAGCAACTGAACATCGATCACGAACTTCTCCATGCTGGAGACGAGGCCTCCCTCGAGCCATCCGGCGGAGTGCATGATGAAATTCGTTCCGGAAAGGAAGGCCGGCATCAGCGTCATCATCGCTTCGTAGCCGGCTTGCGCATCGGGCACCTGGGAGGAGTTGAGTCCGCCACCGCCGCGGAACGGCAATCCGAAGTGCCGTGCGATCTGTCCGGTCGCGAGAAGGCCGATGCCCGACTCGGGNGTGCCGAACTGTGGTGACCCAGACTGCATGTCGATGTTGGACAGGAACGATCCGAAGACCACCGGTGCGCCGGGATTGATCAGCTGGGTGAGCGCAACGCCGGATAGCGCCTCGGCGATCTGTTGGGCCAACGCGGCGGGAATGGTGACGGGTGCCATCGCGCCCATCAAGAGAAAGGGAGTGACGATGCACGGTTGCCGGGCTTGCGTGTAGACAAACAGCGAGTCGAGCATGCGATCGTCCCAGCGCAACGGGGAATTGCAGTTGATCAAAGAGATGCAGAAAGGCGTTTCCTCGATCGCTTCGCGNCCACCGAACACCATCTCACCCATGGCAACGGTGTCCTCGGCGTTCGTTCCGGTGACGACGTTGCCCATGATGATCTTGTCGGTCATCGTCAGCGCCCGATAGACCATGTCGAGGTGCCGGGAGTCCAATGGGGCGTCGTTGGGCTCGACGACGACGCCGCCGACGCTGTCGAGAACCTCGAACGTTTGTGNCAGTTTCGCGAAGTTCTCGAAGTCCGCGAGAGAACCATCACGCCGTTCGGTGCCATGCCGGAAGAAGGGTGGGCCGTACACGCTGGAGAAGACCATCGAGTCGCCGCCGATGTGCACGTCGTGATCGTGGTTCCTGGCCTGTATGTCGAACTCGCTGGGTGCTTTGGCTACCTGCTCCAGTACAAACTCCGGATCGAGGAAGACCGTCTCGCCTTCGACTCTCTGGCCGTTGGCTGCGAAGAGCTCGACTGCTTCGGGCTTGGCGAACTGGACTCCGATCTCCGTCACGATCTTGCGCCAGCCGCTGTCGAGCGTTGCCAGCGCGTCGGACGACAAGATTTCGTAGCGGGGCATGGAGTTGTGGAACATGAGTCTCCTCGTCGATCNCACTCGTCGATCCGCACACCCTTGACGGAGGTGCGGGTGCTTTCTACACTCGTAGTGTGGAACAAGGGTTCCATAATATGGGCAGAANGGGAAGGCCCTCGCCCCGAGTGGCTTTCCGGAATCGGGAGCGTTGTGTCTTCGGTGTCGGGAACCCAAGCCGTCGATCGTGCGGCTGGACTCCTGTTGGCGGTGATGGAGGCCGAACACCCGCTGACGTTCGGTCAACTGCAGGAATCGAGTGAATTGGCCAAGAGCACTCTGTCGCGTTTGCTGTCCAGCCTGGAGCGGCACGAGCTCGTAGCCAAGGACGAGAACGGCGCTCTTCGACCCGGCGGTGCGTTGACCCGTTTCGCGCACTCACGCCGCTCGACGGACGATTTGATCGAGGCATGTCGCCCGTTCATGGTGACCTTGAGCGATGCCACCGGCGAGAAGATCAACTTGGCAGTACTCGCCGGTCAAGAGGTCGAACAGATCAGTCAGATGGAGTGCACGTACCTCATCGGCGGAATCAACTGGGGAGATCAACGCATCCCGCTGCACGCGTCGGCGTTGGGGAAGGTCTTCCTTGCACACGGTGCGGAATTGCCGCCGGGTCGCTTATCGAAGGCCAGCTCTCGGACGATCACCTCTCGCCAGGATCTCGCGGACGACCTCGTTCGGGTCCGGCAGCGGGGGTGGGCTTTTGCGGACTCAGAACTCGAACCGGGGCTGGTCGCGATAGCTGCGCCCATCTTCGCTGCCGACGGAAGTGTGGTCGCGGCCATGTCGATTTCCGGTCCGACACTGCGGATGACCAGAGAAATCATTAAGGCCTTCGCGGATCAATTGGTCGCTGCCGCGATGGGTGCGTCGAGCGCTATCGGCTTTACGCCCGGTCCAGACTTTGTCGAAAGAAGGGTTGGTGCCGCATGACGCCGGACGATGTGTTGAAAGCCTTGTACGAGGAAACGATGGTGGGGAATGCCCCGGCCGTCCTCGAGCACACCAACACCGGTCTCGAGCTCGGTATGACGCCTAGCTCTCTGCTCTTCGACGCCCTGATCCCGGCACTCGAAGAGGTGGGAGCGCGCTTCGAGCGCGGTGACTTCTTCGTGCCGGAGATGCTGATTTCCGGNAAGGCGATGAGCGGAGCACTGGAAGTGCTTCGCCCGCTGCTGGCTCAAACGGGGGCCGAAAGCGTGGGCACCNTCCTGATGGGAACCGTCAAGGGCGATGTGCACGACATCGGGAAGAACCTCGTAAACATCATGCTCGAGGGCGCCGGCTTCCATGTGATCGACATCGGTGTGCAGGTGCCGCCGGAGAAGTTCGTCGAGGCGATCGACGAACACAAGCCAGACATCGTGGGGATGTCCGCCTTCCTCACCACCACCATGCCCATGTTCAAAGTCAACATCAACGCCATCGAGAAAGCCGGGTTGCGTGACGACATCATCATCATGGTCGGCGGTGCTCCGGTGACGCAGGAATACGCCGATGTCTCCGGCGCGGATGGCTACGCGGCCGATGCCGCGACCGCTGTTCGGCGTGCGAAGGAACTCCTCGCGGTGCGAACGGGCGCCTGATCGTGCTGCGCTCGCTGCTTCCGATGGTGGAGCACGCGGTCAAGGGCCCGGTATGGGACTGCCAAATGTGCGGTCAGTGCGTGCTGCACGAAACGGGAATGACTTGTCCGATGACGTGTCCGAAGGCCCTGCGCAATGGCCCGTGCGGTGGGGTCGGTGTCGACGGTGCCTGCGAGGTCAAGCCGGAGATGCAGTGCGTGTGGGTGAAGGCGAACCATCGAGCCGAGAACCTGCCGCTGCTGCCGCAGTCGTGGCGCGATGAGATCGGGCACCTGCGGGCTCCGGTGAACAACTCCCTCGCTGGTGACTCGTCGTGGATGAACCTGGTGAGCGGAGCCGATCGCAAGACGCCTACGGGGTGGAAGGGATCGGCGTAGTGAGTGCCTTCAACGATTTGGTGGCCTCCCGCGAACGACCGATCGTGACCGCGGAGTTTCCGTCCATGGACGGTGGTGATCTCGACACGGTGGCCGAAGCCGTCGATCGGTTCCAGCCGTACGTCGACGCGGTCAACATCACAGATAACCCCGCCGCCCACGCGCACGCCAGCAACGTGTCCATGGCCATCGCGGTGAAGCAACTCGGACTCGAGCCGATCATGCAGGTCGTGTGTCGTGACAAGAATCGACTCGCGATTCAGGCCGACGTGGTCGGGGCTCAGATGCACGGCGTCACGAGCTTCTGCGCGCTGACCGGCGACGATGTCACGGCCGGTGATGAGCCGGAGGCCCGACGCGTCTTCGATATCGACGGACCCCAACTCGTGTCCATCATGCGCACGCTGTCCGACGGAACCTACCTCTCCGGTCGATCCTTGAAGCACCACCGAGAACTTCTCATCGGAGCCGTCGAGAATCCGTTCGCTCCACCGGCGCACGTGCGCGTTCGCCGGGCACGGATGAAAGTGGACAGCGGTGCGCGGTTTCTGCAACTGCAGATCNGGTACGAGCCCGAGAAGTTGGAAGCCTTTGTCCAGGGCTGTGTTGACAACGGCGTCTGTCGAGATGCAGCGGTCCTCCCCACGGTGATCTTGACGAAGTCCGCAGGGGCCTTGCGTTTCATGGAGTCCTCGGTGCCAGGAATCCATGTGCCCGGCGACGTCATCGATCGCATNGCATCGGCTGTGGATCCGCTCGAGGAGTCGTACCAACTCGCGCGCGAGCAAGCCGCCCAAGCGCTATCCCTCCCGGGCATTGCCGGCATTCACATCACGGATTTTCGCCATGACGACTCGGTGCACCGGCTTGTGCACGATCTCCGCCTCGGTCCGGCGTTCTCGACAGGGGCCACCACGACACACGCACAGACGGCGTAGCACTCCCCACCACCGCAGATTGGATGACTATGCATACCATCGTGAGTTCGGCCGACAAGACCTTGACCATCGGTTCGGATCAGCCGTTCTGCATCATCGGCGAGCGCATCAACCCCACCGGCCGTAAAGCGTTCCAGGAGCAACTTCGCGTCGGCGACCTCTCGGCCGTCGAGAAGGACGTGGCAGACCAGATCGCCGGCGGAGCGATGATGCTCGACGTGAACATGGGGGCACCGCTGGTGGATGAGGCGGCGTTGTTGGCAGATTCTGTTCGATTGATTCAACGCTTGACCGATGTTCCCCTGTGCATCGACTCGTCGATTGTCGAGGCGCTCGAGGCGGGTCTGGCGGCCTACGAAGGCAAGGCCCTCGTCAACTCGGTTACGGCGGAAGACGAGCGCATGGAGATGATCCTGCCGCTTGTTAAGAAGTATGGGGCAGCCGTTATCGCTCTGCCGAACGATGACAAGGAGATCCCCGAGGACCCGCAGCGAAGGTTCGAGCTCACCGAGTACGTCGTGGACAAGGCCACTGGCACGTACGGAATACCCATCGAGGACATCGTCATCGACCCGCTCGCGATGCCCATCGGGGCGGACTCGCAGATGGTGGTGCGAACTCTGGAGACGATTCACCTGATCGCCGACCGAATCGGCGTCAATATGACCCTGGGTGCCTCGAACGTGTCCTTCGGAATGCCCGACCGACACACCCTCAATTCGGTCTTCCTTCCCTTGGCCATGGGTGCAGGATTAACCAGCGCCATCATGGATGCGCGCACTCCTTCGATCGTGACGGCAGTGAAGGCGGGTGACCTAATGCTCGGCAACGACGAGTGGGGCATGGCATGGATATCCGCGCACCGAGCACGTGAAGCGGCACAGGGGACATGACCGAGCAGCGCGTCGAGCAACAAGCTGAATTCACGTCCGATGACGAGCAGTCCTTGGACACCACCAGCCTGATCGAGGACCCCGGTCCGGAAGTTCCCGTATTGACCGATCCCGGCGCCGAAGANGTCGCCCGGGTTTCCGTGGTGTTNGAACCCGCCGGAAAGCAAGTGCGGGCTCCGGTGGGCGTGAACGTTTTCGATGTCGCGAGTTGGAATGCGATCGCCGTCGACTCCACGTGCGGAGGACATGGCACGTGTCGGAAGTGTCGCGTGCAGATTCTCGAAGGTGACGTCCCCGCCGGCGGGGTTGACGCGCGGGCTTTCACCGAGCAGGAGATGGAGCAGGGGTGGCGACTGGCCTGTCAGGCCGCCGCCTGGAGTGATCTTCGGGTGCACGTACCCGCTCTGACCACCCGCCCGAAGGCGTCCACCGTGGGTGTCGGGCGTCAGGTCATCCACCGGCCGACGGTGTTGAAGCGATTCCTGGAACTACCTGAGCCAACCCTCGCCGATCAGCGGCCGGACCTTCGCCGTGTCATGGATGCCATCTCCGATATCGCATCTGATGCCGATCCGTGGGTGCTTCGGGGGCTGCCGAAAATTCTTCGATCATCCGACTTCGCGGTGACTGTGGTCGTCGTCGACGATGTCCTCGTCGCTGTCGAACCGGGAGACACCAGCGACCGCATTTTCGCGATCGCTTACGACCTCGGCACCACCAGCGTGGTGGCAACGCTGGTGGACTTGACGAACGGAATGCCGTTGGCCGTCTCGTCGATGCTCAACAAGCAGCAGCGGTACGGCGCCGATGTGATCAGCAGGATCAGCGCCACCATGTTGGACCCGACTGCGTTGGAATCCCTTCAGGCCCTAGCGCACGAAACCCTCGATGAACTCACGCACGAGGTCTGTTCGGAAGGTGGGGTCCATCGAGACGAGGTGTACCAGGTAGCGGTGGCCGGAAATGCGACGATGGTTCAAGTCGCCCTGGGCATCGATCCCGAACCACTCGGTGTCGCTCCGTTCATTCTCGCGGCCGAGGATTACCCGGACGTAAGGGCTAGTGAACTCGGCATCAAGGTCAATGCCCGGGCACGCGCCTGCTTGTTCCCCGCCTTGGGAGCCTACGTAGGAGGTGACATCGTCGCTGGTGCACTGGCGTGCGGTATGGATCGTGATCAGCGCATTCGATTGTTCATTGACGTCGGCACCAACTGCGAGATGATCCTCGGCAATGGAGACCGTCTGCTGGCGACAGCAGCACCGGCGGGTCCGGCGTTCGAAGCGGCGTCCATTGCCTGTGGCATGCGTGCGGCTGGCGGAGCGATTGAAGTCGTTCGGATCGACGACTCGGGCGTCCAGGTGGAAGTGATCGATGGCGTGGAAGCGACCGGTATTTGCGGATCCGGGCTGGTGGATGCCATCGCGGAACTCGTGCGCGTGGGATTAATCGATGAGTCGGGTCGCTTCGTATCGAATGAACGCGCCGTGGAATTGGCCCCGCACGTGGCCGACCGGCTGGTGATGCGCGGTGAAGAGCGGATCTTCGTGCTCACCGGAGATCCGATCGCGAGCACGGGTGTCTATTTGTCCCAGCGCGACGTACGGGAGTTGCAATTCGCCAAGGCCGCCATTTCAACCGGATGGGCCATTTTGTTGGAGGAGTTTGGTATCGAGGAGAAGGATGTTCAGCAGGTGCTGCTCGCCGGCTCCTTCGGTAGTTACCTGTCTCCACGAAATGCCATTCGGATCGGGCTCGTCCCGGACATCTCGCCGCCTCGAGTGGTGAGCGCCGGCAACGTCGCCGGCGAGGGCGCCAAGATGGTGGTGTTGTCTGGCTCGGAACGCAACGGTGCGCACACACTGGTCAACGCCATCAGTTACGTGGAATTGTCCGATCGCGANGACTTCAACGACCGGTTCGTTGAAGAACTCGCGTTCGGCGCCTAACGGGCACAGGCATCGTGGTTAACGTCATCGCCTGTGGAGCGCTGGCTAGCGACCTCATCGAACTCGATCGTGAGCGTGGATGGGGATTGTCCATCCATCCGCTGCCGCCACTTCTACACAATCACCCCGAGCGCATCGCTGGGCAGGTCGAGGAGTTGCTTGATCGGATCGAGCCGCCGACGTTGATCGCGTACTCCGATTGTGGGACTTATGGTGCGTTGGACGAGGTGTGCGAGCGCCGGGGAGTCCAGCGACTGCCGGGTGCCCATTGCTACGACGTGTATGCGGGTTCGGACGGGATCGAGCAGATCATGCAGGCCGAACCCGGGACCTACCTGGTGACCGACTTTCTCGTGCGGGGTTTCCACCGGACGGTGATGGTTGAACTCGGCCTGGACCGCCACCCGGATCTTCGGGACGACTACTTCGGGAANTATCGCCGAGTCGTCTGGTTGGCGACCCGGATGGACGATGGTGAGCTCACTGCCCTCGCGCACGAGGCCGCGCAGGCGCTGGGCTTGCCGCTGGAGATCCGTCCGGTCGGCCGGGAGCGACTGGCGGCCGCCGTCGGTCAGATCCTGGAGACCACCGCCCTCAGATAGATTTTTCGAAACTGGTGTACAAGAGTTGTAATAACTGATATATCTATNTCGTGACCACGGCCACGGAGTCTCTCGCCGACCAGGCGTATCGGCGGGTTCGGCGGATGATCTGCACCGCCGAACTGGAGCCCGGGGCGGTCATCAGCGAGGCCGAATTGTGCGAGCAACTGGGCGTGGGGCGAACGCCGGTCCGCGAGGCGGTGCGGGCGTTGGCAGCCGAGCACCTTATTGACGTCTATCCGCGGCGCGGCATGTTCGTCGCGGGGGTGGATCCTCGGGATCTGCGGTCCATCAGCGAGGTACGAGAACAACTCGAGCCGTTCGCCGCGAGGTTGGCGGCGACTCGCCGCGACGAGGATGACCTTGCCGAAATCGACGACCTCCTGGGGAATCTGGCGGCATTCGAATCAGGCGGCCTGGAGGAGCATCGTGCGGCGTTGATGGAACTCGACGAGCGCATTCACCACGTGGTCTACCGCGCCAGCCATAACTCGTATCTGGCGCACGATCTCGACAGTTACTACACGCACGCGCTGCGCATTTGGTTTCTCGGTCTCACGAAGGTCACCCATCTGCACCAAGCAGTACTCGAGCATCGCGAGATCCTCGAGGCGATCAGAGACGGCGATGCCGAGCGCGCGGCCACCGTGATGAGCAAGCACATTGAGGGATTCGAAGCGGAGATGCGCCTCGCCCTGTAGTGGTGGAGCGCAGTCGACACGAAAAAGGGNAAGGGAAAGAAGATGGCTGAGGAACTGCAGGCACCGAGCGAGGCGAAGTGCGTCGTGATCGGAGCCGGCATCGTTGGAAACTCCATCGTGTGGCACCTGGCACGACTGGGTTGGACGGACATCATTCAAGTCGACAAGGGCCCGCTACCTAACCCTGGAGGTTCGACCGGCCACGCCTCGAACTTCATCTTCCCGACAGACCACAGCAAGGAAATCACCCAGTTGACGCTGGAGAGTATGCGTCAGTACAAGGAGATGGGTGTGTTCACCGAGTGCGGCGGNATCGAAGTCGCGCGGACCGAAGAGCGCATGCAGGAGTTGCACCGTCGANTGCAGTCAGCGACCTCGTTCGACATCGANGGAACCGCGATGCTCAGCCCTTCCGAGTGCAAAGAGAAAGTTCCCTATCTCGATGACGAGGTGATTCTCGGAGGATTCTGGACTCCATCGGTCGGGGTCGTCGACTCACTGCGGGCGGGAACGATCATGCGCGAGAAGGCGCAGGAGATGAACGCCCTAACGAGTTTGCCAAACACCGAGGTCATGGATATCGAGGTGACCGACGGCCGCGTGTCCGCGGTCGTGACCGACCGCGGGACTATCGATACCGAGTACGTCGTGATCGCCTGTGGTTGCTGGAGCCCACGAATCGCGGAGATGGCGGGCGCGGCGATTCCGTTGACACCCGCGGTGCACCAGATGAAGGACATCGGCCCGGTCCCGTTCTTCGCGGACGCCAAGGGCGATATCGAGTGGCCGATCATCCGCGACATGGACACCTTCATGTACGAACGGCAGCACGGAACCGGTTTGGAGATCGGCTCGTACGCGCACCGCGCGATCTTGTACGAGGCAGGTGAGATTCCTTCCAACGAGCAGGCCGCTTTGTCGCCGACGGAGATGCCGTTCACGCAGGAAGACTTCGATTTGCAAGACGAGCACGCGATGGAACTCATGCCGGACATCGTCGGTGACGAAACAATCGGAGAGAAGTACGCCTGTAACGGTTTGCTGTCTCTGACACCGGACGGTGCGCCGATTCTCGGTGAAACCCCGGAGGTGAAGGGACTGTGGTCCGCCGCCGCTGTGTGGATNAAAGAAGGTCCTGGAGTAGGCAAATCAATTGCGGAGTGGATGGTTCTTGGAGAGTCGGAGATCGACCTGCACGGCGCCGACATCTCCCGGTTCTACGAGCACCACAAGACGCGGCAGCACATCACCGCTCGCACNGGTGAGGGATTCATCAAGACCTACGGGATCATCCACCCGGGTGAGCAGTGGACGAGTAATCGTGATGTTCGCCTGTCTCCGTACTACGAGCAGGAGAAGGCTCTCGGTGGCGTGTTCTACGAGGCCGTCGGCTGGGAGCGCCCCTTCTGGTACGAGTCGAATGCGCCCCTAGTGGAGAAGTTCGGTGACGCCGTCATGCCGCGAACGGCAGAGTGGGATGCGCGCTGGTGGTCACCCATCATCAACGCAGAGCATCTGCAAATGCGCGAGACCGCGGGAATGATCGATCTGACGCCGTTCGCGATCTTCGACATCGTCGGTCCGGGCGCCTTGGGCGTGGTCCAGACCTGCGCCGTGCGTCAGATGGACGTTGCGATCGGGAAGGTGATCTACACCCCGGTGCTGACCCCGCGGGGCGGGTTCCGCTCCGACCTGACGATCATGCGACTGGGAGCGAACCATTTCCGCGTCGTCACCGGTGGTGCCCACGGGATGTCGGACAGAAAGTGGTTCGCCGATCACCTGCCCGCCGATGGGACGGCGCAGTTGCAGGATCTGACCTCCTCGATGACGACGCTGGGAGTGTGGGGACCGAACGCCCGAGCAATCGTGCAGTCGCTCACTAGTGCAGACATGTTGCACGAGGGCTTTCCGTTCGGCAGCTGCCGCGTGATCGAGATGGGATCGCTTCGCGTTCTCGCGTCGCGCATCTCCTACGTCGGAGAACTCGGCTGGGAGTTGTACCTGCCCATTGAGCAGGGAGCGAAGTTGTGGGAGATGGTCTTCGAGGCGGGTCAATTGCACGGATTGATTCCCGTCGGTGCCGGTGTGTACGGCACGAGTGGCCGACTCGAAAAGGGTTACCGCGCGTACGGCGCCGAATTGGACGGCGAGTACAACATCGTCGAAGCGGGCATGGCGCTGAAGAAGGTCAAGGACGCTGATTTCGTTGGCAAGGAAGCGTTCTTGCAGCAGCGTGAGGAGGAACCGATGGCGTTGATGTGCACCCTGTCGGTGACAGATCACCACGGTGCCAGCGGCGAGCAGCGCTACATGCTCGGCATGGAGCCGATCTTGACCACCGACGGCGCACCCATCGCCGACAAGCATGGACGACGCTCCTTTGTGACGAGCGCCGGTTCGGCGCCGTCGCTTGGCAAGCACCTGTTGATGGCTTATCTCCCTCCCGAGCACGCGGTGGAGGGAATTGAGCTCCTCGTTGAGTACCTCGGGGAGCGTTATCCGGTGGTGGTCGACCGAGTCGGTGCCACCCCGTTGTTCGATCCCGCCAACGAACGGATTCTGAGCTGATGGACATTTGCGTATGCATTAAGCGATACCCGTCCCTCGGTAGCGCCATCATGCTGACCGACGATGGCATGGCGATCGACACCGACAAGCTCGGATTCACATTGAGCCCGCACGAGGAGTGCGCGGTGGAAGCAGCCGTTCAACTGAAGGAAGAGCACGGTGGGACGGTGACGTTGATCTCGATGGGGCCCGAGGGGGTCGAGGAACAGATTCGTGAGCAATTCGCCATCGGCGCCGATCGAGCAATCTGGATCNGCTCCGACTCCACGGATATCGATCCGCAAGCTGCGGTAAAGGCGATCGGTGACGCCATCGAGGCCGACGAGACAGCGTTCGACCTGATCCTTCTCGGATCAGAAAGNGCCGACAACGCGAATGCGCAAACGGGTGTCCGCCTGGCGCACCGGCTCGGGCGCCCGGTGGCGACGGCTATCAAGGGGATGACCATCGCCGACGGCGTCGCGACGTGCGAGCGGGCGGTGGGANCGATGCGCGAGGTCTACCGCGTTCGGCTCCCGGCGGTCGTCACCGTCAAGGATGGATTGAATATTCCTCGCTATCCGTCGGTCCCGGGACGCATCAAGGCGCGCAAGAAGCCGATCGACGAAGTCGCCGCCGACCTCGACGCCGCCCGCATCCAGCTGAAGGGACTCACCGCACCGATTCGGGAGTCGAAAGGCGCCCAAGCTCTCGGTGCGGGGGATGAAGCCGCCGACGCTCTCGTCGACGTGATGAAGCAGATCGGAGTTTTGTCATGATCCTCATCTACGCCGATCACGATCGCGGAGAACTCGATCCGCTCGCATTGCAGGTGGTGTCGGCCGCGCGCGGGTTGGACGCTGATGTCCACGCCCTCATCGTCGGTCCCAACGCCGAGAAGTGCATCGACGACCTGGCAAGCGCCGGGGTCCTCACAGTTCATCATGGAACCAACGCGGCGATTGATGACTACACCCCTCGGGCGAACGCCAGTGCGGTGGTCACNGTCATGGATCGCCTCGAACCCCGAGCGGTCCTGGCGGCGGGAACACCCCGCGGAAGCGAGGTGCTGGCACATGTCGCATCGATCAAGGATCTTCCCCTCGTGACCGAATGCAGCGAGATTGCGCTGACGGGTTCGGGAACCGCGGAGGTGACGCGTGCTCGCTGGGGCGGCAATCTGCTAGAGCGAAGCGAGGTCAGCGCCGACGTTCTGCTGGCAACCGCTCAGGCGCACGCATTCGCGGTGTCCGAGGATGCCGGCGACGCACAGGTCGAGGCGTTCGACGTCCCGGTGGCCGACGCCGATCTCGAAGTGTCGATCGTCGAGCGAACGGGGGCGGCGGAAACCGGTGTCGGACTGGCCGAGGCCAAGGTGGTGATCTCGGGCGGCCGGGGAATGGACGGGCCCGAGGCGTTCGGCATGCTGGAAGAACTCGCGGACATCCTCGGTGGTGCGGTGGGTTGTTCTCGGGTGGTGACGGCTGCTGGCTGGCGCCCGCACGCCGAGCAGGTAGGCCAGACCGGAACGAAGGTCGCCCCCGATTTGTATATCGCGTTCGGAATCAGCGGCGCGACGCAGCACATCGCGGGATGCAAGTCGGCGAAGACCCTGATCGCGGTAAACACCGATGGGCAGGCGCCGATCATGACCCACGCGGACTATGCCGTCGTAGACAACCTTCACACCCTGCTACCCGTCCTCATCGAGAAGGCCCGCGCCGCTCAGGGCGCATAAAACGAAGGCGACATCATGCTCACCGATATCGAGATTGCGCAGGCAGCGTCCCTGCGCCCNATCGCTGAGGTGGCCGCGGTAGTCGGCGTGCCCGAGGCCGCCCTCGAGCCGTACGGCAAGACCAAAGCGAAGGTTCACCTCGACTGGCTCGCTCAGCAGACGATACGACCGTCGGCGCGCATGATCCTGGTGACCGCGATCAGTCCAACACCGCAGGGGGAAGGGAAGACCACCACCACGGTCGGTCTCGGCGACGGTCTTCGTCATCTTGGAAAGAACGCGATGATCTGCTTGCGCGAGCCGTCACTGGGCCCGGTCTTCGGCATGAAGGGTGGCGCAGCCGGCGGGGGNTACGCCCAAGTAGTCCCGATGGAAGACATCAACCTCCACTTCACCGGGGATTTCAATGCGATCGGTCTCGCTAACAATCTGCTCGCTGCGCTGATCGACAACCACATTCACCACGGCAACGNGCTCGGTATCGACGTGCGCCGGGTGACGTGGCGGCGTGTGGTCGACATGAACGACCGAGCCCTTCGAGACATCACGGTCGCGCTCGGTGGCCCCGGAAACGGGTATCCCCGTGAAGACGGCTTCGACATCGTCGTTGCGTCGGAAATCATGGCGATTTTCTGTCTCGCTACCGACCTCGACGACATGAAGGAACGTCTCGGTCGCATCGTGATCGGCTACACACGCGACAAGAAACCCGTATATGCGCGTGATGTGAACGCCGAAGGCGCNATGACCGTCCTGCTAAAGGACGCGTTGGCGCCGAACCTCGTGCAGACCTTGGAAGGAACGCCGGCTTTCGTGCACGGCGGACCGTTCGCGAACATCGCCCACGGGTGCAACAGCGTCATCGCGACCGTCGGCGCACTCCGGCTCGCCGACTATGTCGTCACCGAAGCTGGATTCGGCGCCGATCTCGGCGCGGAGAAGTTCATCGACATCACCTGTCGTAGTGCGGGACTGCGTCCATCCGCGGCGGTGATCGTCGCGACGGTGCGGGCGCTCAAGCATCACGGGGGCGCCTCGGGGGATGACCTCACCATGGAGAACCTGGACGCGCTGAAGGCGGGCCTGGTCAATCTCGAGCGGCACATCAGCAACGTGCGCGATCACTACGGCGTACCCGCTGTGGTGTCCATCAACNAATTTCTGACTGACACCGATGCGGAAATCGATCTCCTTCGCACGCACGTCGAATCGATGAACGTGCCGATTGTTCTCTCAAGCCACTGGGCCGATGGTGGAGTCGGGGCCGCTGACCTCGCCTCCGTTGTTGTGGACATCTGTGATGCCGACGAGCGGGCGGTTAACGCTGGACACCAATCCTTTGTTTACNCCGACGACGCCTCCCCGTGGGAAAAGATCGAAGCCGTCGCCACTACGATCTATGGCGCATCGGAAGTCACCGCCGACAGCAAAGTTCGCACCCGACTCCGCGAGTTGACGACCGAGGGGTACGGCCACCTGCCGGTTTGCATCGCCAAGACCCAGTATTCGTTCTCCACCGACCCGTCTCTGCTGGGCGCACCCTCGGGGCATTCGATGAACATTCGCGAGGTCCGTCTTTCAGCGGGAGCAGGCTTCGTCGTCGTCGTATGCGGGGACATCATGACGATGCCGGGCTTGCCGCGTGTGCCGTCGAGTGAGCGCATCGACGTGGTCGACGGCCAGGTCGTCGGGTTGTTCTAGCCGTGAGCCAGACGACGAGTCCGCGGCCGACGATTCGGCTTACCGACATCGCACTCCCCGAGCACGACGAAGCGTCGTCTGCTCCGGCGGTGAATCGGGTCGATCGGGTCGACCGTGTGGTCGTGGAAGCACCCTTGACGATTGTCGTCGGCGGTGAGGTGGTCGCCACGACGATGCGCACCCCCGGTCACGACGCAGAGCTCACTGCGGGCTGGTTGGTCAGCGAGGCAGGTCTGCGAGAGGTCGATGACATCGTCGAGATCAAGGTAGCGGCCACTGCCGCGCGCGGGATGCGCGAAGAGCTTCGGGAAGACGAAAATGCACGGGAGGACGATTCGCCCGACATTGACAGCGTGCACGTGCGCTTAAGTCCTGGGATCGAGCCACCGCGGCCGCGTGCCTACGTCACCTCGAGTTCCTGCGGAGTGTGTAGCGCCGATGTTGTGGATGCCGTCTCGGATCCGTACGCCCCACTGCACACGCCCGATTGGCGCGTGCATGCTGCCCAGGCGCTCGACCTCACGCGGCAGATGCGGACGCGACAGAAGATGTTCGACCTGACCGGGTCCTTGCACGCGGCTGCTCTCGTCGAGCCCAACGGGAACGTGCTGCATGTCCGGGAAGACGTCGGTCGTCACAATGCCGTGGACAAGGTGATCGGCCGAGCGTTTATGGACGGCCTGGTACCTCTCACCGATTACGTGCTGGTTGTCAGCGGTCGTGTTTCCTACGAGATTGTCGCCAAGGCAATTAGCGCTTGTGTTGGAGCCATCGTGGCTGTATCCGGCCCGACAACGCTGGCTGTCGACACGGCGCGACGACACGATCTGCTCTTGGTCGGTTTCGCCCGTGATGACCGGATGAACATCTATTCCGGCGGGCATTGGGTGAACTCATGACCGTCACACGAGGTCGTTTCGCCGAGTGGTCTCAGGAGTCCGCAGTTGCTCTTCTCGCCGAGACGTCCACGGATCCCGGACCGGTCTTGGTGTCGTTGCAAGCGGTGCAGGATCGCTTCGGCTATGTGCCCGCTGAGGCTGTGAGCCTGATTGCCGACGCGTGCAACGTCTCGCGAGCGGACGTTCATGGCGTGCTTACCTTCTACGCCGATCTTCGAACCAGTCCGGCGCCAGACGTGCCGGTGCGGTTGTGTGCAGCGGAGGCGTGTCAATCGGTCGGTGGTCGAGAACTCAAGCGCGATTGGGAACGCCGGTGTGGCGAATCTGCCGAGCTTTCCGAGGCGACCGGCGCAGACGAGCCCGTCTTTTGCCTCGGCAACTGCGCCCTGGCGCCCGCAGCCTTGGTCGGCGGAGCCCTTGTCGGCCGNGCCACCGTGGAGAAAGTGGAATCGATGGTGCGCGGATCTCTTGAGGAGTCACGATGACCGTGTGGTTCGTTTCGCGAGACTCGGCGGCCCGTTCCGTGGGCGCCAACGAGGTGGCGGACGCCTTTGTCGACCACGGTCACACCGTCGTGCGAACCAGTAGCCGCGGACTGTTGTGGCTGGAACCACTTGTCGAGCGGGTCGATGACGACGGCGCCCGCATCGGGTGGAGCAACGTCACACCCGATGCGGTGTCCAGTGAGGGAGTCTCATCGAACTTCGTCGGCCGGGTCGAGGACATCGACTTCCTCGCGCGTCAAGACCGGTGGATATTCGAGCGGATGGGCATCACGGACCCCGTCGACCCCGAGGACTACCTCGCCCACGGGGGAATGGTGGGTTTGCGCGCCGCGCTCGAGATGTCGGCGTCGGACGTGGTGGACAGCGTCGTCGAATCCGGCCTTCGCGGCCGAGGAGGTGCCGGATTTCCCGCTGGAATCAAATGGAGAACAGTGGCCGAAACGCCGGCCAGTCCACACCACGGGGAACCAGCGACGGCACCCGCGCACAAGTACATCTGCGTCAACGCCGATGAGGGCGATAGCGGCACGTACGCCGATCGAATGGTGATGGAAGGGGATCCCTTCCTGCTGTTGGAGGGAATGGCGATCGCCGCCCACGCCGTCGGCGCCGACNGCGGAATCGTGTATGTGCGCTCGGAGTACCCCGATGCCATCTCGGTCATGACACAAGCGGTCGACATCGCCCGCGCCAAGGGGTGGCTCGGTGAGGGAATTCTGGGATCGCTTGTCTCGTTCGATGTCGAGATCCGGGTCGGCGCGGGCTCGTACGTGTGCGGGGAAGAGACGGCCATGCTGGAAAGCATCGAAGGGCGCCGAGGCATGGTGCGAACCAAGCCCCCGCTTCCGGCGATCGAGGGTCTGTTCGGGACTCCGACAGTGATCAACAATGTCTTGACCATCGCGAGTGTCCCGTCGATTCTGGCTCGCGGTAGCAGCGCGTATGCCGCGTTGGGAACTGACGCATCGCACGGAACGCAGGTGTTCCAGCTCTCCGGCAACGTTGCCCGGGGTGGAATCGTGGAATCAGCCTTCGGCATCAGCGCGCACGAGCTGGTGTACGACTTCGGCGGTGGAACGCTCAGCGGCAGAGGTGTCCGCGCCGTTCAAGTCGGTGGCCCCCTCGGTGCCTACCTGCCGTCTGATCGCCTCGATGTTCCGATGGGGTACGAAACGCTTGCCGAGTCCGGAGGAATGCTCGGGCATGGTGGACTGGTGGTGTTCGACGACACNGTCGATATGGCAGCCCAGGCTCGATTCGCCATGAAGTTCTGCGCGGAGGAATCGTGCGGCAAGTGCACGCCGTGCCGAATCGGGTCGGTCCGGGGAGTCGAAGTGATTGACCGAATCCGTGGTGGCGAGGATGCTGCATTCCATGAGGACGTTCTCAGGGATCTGTGCGAAGTGATGACTGATGGATCTTTGTGTGCGATGGGGGGCCTGACGCCGATGCCCGTGTTGAGCGCCCTTGATAATTTCCCCGAGGATTTCGGCCACGCTGCGGGAGGTGAGTGAGATGACCGTGCTCGGCGATCGAGTCGATGATCAGCGGGATCTTGGTACGCCCGCTGTCGATTCCGAGTCAACGGTCACCGTGCTCATTGATGGAGTGCCCGTCGACGTGCCTACGGGAACGTCGGTGATGCGCGCCGCTGCCTTATCCGGAACATCCNTACCCAAGTTGTGCGCAACGGATTCACTCGAGGCGTTCGGGTCGTGCCGGCTGTGCCTGGTTGAGATCGACGGTAAGCCCGGAACCCCGGCGTCGTGCACTACGCCCTGTATCGATGGCATGTCGGTGAAGACGCAGACCCCCAAGCTCGACAAGTTGCGCAAGGGCGTCATGGAGTTGTATATCTCCGATCATCCGCTGGACTGTCTGACGTGCCCGGCGAATGGCGACTGCGAACTGCAAGACATGGCGGGCATCGTCGGGTTGCGTGATGTCCGTTACGGCATGGACGGGATGAACCACCTCGACGCGCCCAAGGATGAATCCAACCCGTATTTCTCTTTCGACGAGAGCAAATGCATCGCGTGTAGTCGATGTGTTCGTGCCTGTTCGGAGGTGCAGGGAACGTTCGCGTTGACCATCGCTGGTCGTGGCTTTGGGTCGAAGGTGTCGGCCAGTGACGGTGTCCCGTTCTTGGAGAGCGAGTGCGTGTCGTGTGGTGCCTGCGTCCAGGCGTGCCCGACGGCGACGCTCCAGGAGAAGACGGTGATCGATCTCGGCGTTCCCACCCGCAAGGTCAAGACCACCTGCGCCTATTGCGGAGTCGGGTGCTCCTTCGTCGCCGAACTCCGCGGAGACGAACTCGTACGCATGGTTCCGGACAAGACCGGAGGGGCGAACGCAGGACACTCCTGCGTCAAAGGTCGGTTCGCCTGGGGGTACGCCGGTCACACGGACCGTGTGACCGAGCCGATGATTCGGGATTCCATTCAGGACGAATGGAAAGTGGTGACCTGGGAGGAGGCGATCGCCTTCACGGCCGAGCGGTTGTCGACGATCCAGCAGCAGTACGGAACCGATGCGATCGGAGGAATCACGTCCTCACGCTGCACGAACGAGGAGGTCTACGTCGTCCAGAAGATGGTGCGCGCAGCCTTCGGTACCAACAATGTGGATACCTGCGCGCGCGTGTGCCACTCGCCCACGGGGTACGGCCTCAAGCAAACCTTCGGCACCAGTGCGGGAACCCAGGACTTCACATCGGTAGCCGACGCGGACGTCATCGTGGTCATCGGAGCGAATCCAACCGACGCACACCCGGTGTTCGCCTCGAGAATGAAGAGACGCCTGCGGCAGGGCGCGGAACTGATCGTCGTGGATCCACGCTCGATCGGGCTGGTGCGCTCGGCTCACGTGGAAGCTGCCCACCATCTGCAGTTGTTGCCCGGAACCAATGTGGCCATCGTCAATGCGATCAGTCATGTTGTCGTGAGCGAAGGTCTGGTTGATCGGGTGTTCGTCGACGAGCGATGCAACGGGGAGTCCTTCCGGGCGTGGAAAGCGTTCATCCGGTTGCCCGAGAACAGCCCCGAAACGCTCGAGCACGCNACGGGCGTACCGGCGGATCAGGTGCGTGCCGCGGCGCGTGCCTACGCGCGAGCACCCAATGCGGCGATCTACTACGGCCTCGGGGTCACCGAGCATTCCCAGGGCTCGACCATGGTGATGGCGATGGCAAACCTGGCGATGGCCACGGGAAATATCGGACGATCGGGTGTGGGCGTCAATCCTCTGCGGGGACAGAACAACGTCCAGGGGTCTTGCGACATGGGCTCGTTCCCCCACGAGTTCAGCGGGTATCGGCACGTATCCGACGACACCGTTCGCCAACAGTTCGCGGAACTGTGGGGAACCGAATTGCGCGGTGATCCGGGNATGCGCATTCCCAACATGCTTGATGCGGCCACGGCCGGNGAGTTCAAGGGCATGTACATCCAAGGAGAAGACATCGCCCAGTCGGACCCGAATACNGCGCATGTTACGGACGCATTGATGTCGATGGATTGCGTCATCGTTCAAGACCTGTTCATCAACGAAACGGCCAAATTCGCGCACGTCTTTCTTCCGGGCACATCGTTCTTGGAGAAGGACGGGACATTCACCAATGCCGAACGGCGAATCAACCGTGTGCGTCCGGTCATGCCGTCACGAACCGGAATGGCCGAATGGGAAGTCACCTGCGCCCTCGCGACCGCCTTGGGTTACGACATGCATTACGACGATGCGAGCCAGATTATGGACGAGATCGCCGCCGTCACACCTACCTTTGCTGGCGTTTCCTTCAGCCTGCTCGATGACGTCGGCAGTGTGCAGTGGCCTTGTAACGATGACGCACCGCAGGGCACGCCGATCATGCACGTGGATCGGTTCGTCCGAGGTGAAGGTCAATTCGTGACCACACCGTATGTTCCGACGGACGAGCGATCGACTCGAAAGTTTCCGCTGTTGCTCACCACCGGTCGAATTCTTAGTCAGTACAACGTCGGTGCCCAGACCAGGCGCACNAACAACGTGGTGTGGCATACCGAAGACGTNTTGGANNTGCACGAATCCGACGCCGAGGCNCGCGGAGTCAGGGATGGGGACTGGGTCGAGGTGTCCAGCCGTGCCGGCTCGACACGGCTGCGCGCTCGAATCACCGACGATATTCCCGCCGGTGTCGTCTATACGACGTTCCATCATCCGGTCAGCGGTACCAACGTCATCACAACGGATAGCTCTGACTGGGCAACGAACTGTCCGGAATACAAGGTGACAGCGGTCCAGGTCCGCCCCTCGTCTGGGGTGCCAGCGTGAGCGGAGCGGAGCCGGCGCTGACGTACGAGGACGAGCATTTGATCGCGATGGCTCACCAGATTGCAGCGAACATGCCGGTCGATCAAGATGTGCGTGAGCGAATGGCGATCCATCTGCGAACCTTCTGGACTCCGGTGATGCGAGATCGGTTGGGCTCGTTGGCGATAGAGCATCCGGAAATGGTGATTGATGATGTTCGAGATGCTCTCCAGCGAGCGAANGAAGGAGTTCGGCGGTGACCGAGTTCCAGGTGACGTCCTGGCGAGACATCCCGTCCATGGTGGCGTCCCGCGATGGCGATGAGATCGTCAAGATCCCGCTGCATCAACGTTGTCAGGAGGCGATCGACGAGGCGGCCATGCGCCTGGGAGATGTCGATGCCGACGCCTACCTCGCCGGATGGGTGCGCAGCGATTGGACGGCGCGCGAGGGAAGCCCCTCGGATGTCGCGGCCGAGGTTGCGCGGGACCTCGAAGAGTCCTGGGATGAGGCGCGATTGGCGGCGTACCTTGACTCGCTGAGTTCCTGAGTCAGGTCACCTGCGACACGTAGCCCCACGAAACAGAGGCCGCGAGTGCGACCCAGATCTGGTACGGCATCAGAAGGGTTCCCCACACCCACGATTGCTGGAACGCGACTATGACGATCGGGATCGTGGCCACCGCAGCCGATGTAAGAGCGACGGCGGCCGCGCCTAGTGCATGGGGAACGTAGAACAGATACGCCCAGGTGAGGGCGAGGGCGATGCTCACCACCAAGAACGACAACACGACAGCGACCGCGCTCGGTGGCGCTCTCCATGCGATGAGGCTGCCGACGGNGGCGAGCACGATGAAGTTGTAGGGCCAAATGACACCGAAGACCCACGGTGGTGGCTGCCAGGAGGGTTTCGTGAGCGACTGATACCACGCGGCTTCGGTGCTGACCCAGACTCCTGAGAGAACTGCGTACGCGATAACGGAGACGATGACCGCANCGACCGCGATGATGCGCCATGTCTCGAGGGAGGGTGCGGAGGACACCGACGACGCGGTGGCGGCGTTCATGCAACTAGTGTCCACCGATNGCGACCGGGGATTGGAAGCAGGGGCCAATAGGCTGGTGTCTATGGCGGAAATAGACGGACTCATCGCTCGCGAAATTCTTGATTCTCGAGGAAATCCGACGGTCGAAGTGGAAGTGCTCCTCGATGACGACACCGTGGCGCGTGCCGCGGTGCCCTCGGGCGCGTCTACCGGGGCCTTTGAGGCGATGGAGAGGCGAGACGGTGGAGATCGCTACCTCGGGAAGGGCGTGCAGGACGCCGTACGTGCCGTGGAAGAAGAAATCGCACCGGAACTACTCGGGCTCGAAGCATCCGATCAGCGAGGCGTGGATACGGCGATGCTCGACTTGGACGCGACGCCCAACAAGTCTCGGTTGGGAGCGAACGCCATTTTGGGTGTCTCCCTTGCAGTGGCTCGTGCCGCGGCCTTGTCGGCCGATCTTCCGCTCTTCCGGTATGTCGGCGGGCCCAACGCGCACTTGCTGCCGGTCCCCATGATGAACATNCTCAACGGGGGTGCCCACGCGGATACCGGCGTTGACATTCAGGAGTTCATGATCGCGCCGATCGGTGCCGCGACGTTTTCGGAGGCTCTTCGCCAGGGAACCGAGGTGTATCACTCACTGAAGTCGGTGTTGAAGTCGGAAGGTTTGGCGACTGGTTTGGGTGACGAAGGCGGTTTCGCACCGGATCTGCCGAACAACCGCGCGGCGTTGGAGCTGATCGGGCGAGCNGTCGAGGCGACCGGNCTGGCGCTGGGCAGCGACATCGGGCTTGCTCTCGACGTTGCGTCGACGGAGTTTTTCTCCGACGGCTCGTACACGTTCGAGGGCGCCGATCGATCGATGGAGTGGATGACCGGCTACTACGAGTCTCTCCTGGCTGATTTCCCGCTGGTGAGCATCGAGGATCCNTTGGCCGAAGATGATTGGAGTGGGTGGGTTCACCTCACCGACACGGTGGGAGATCGGGTTCAACTCGTNGGCGATGATCTNTTCGTGACCAACCCGGAGCGGTTGGCGCGCGGAATATCCGACGGCGCGGCGAACGCATTGCTGGTGAAGGTGAATCAAATCGGGTCGCTGACCGAGACCTTGGATGCGGTGGCGATGGCCACGGCGGCCGGCTACTCCTCGATGATGTCCCATCGCTCGGGTGAGACAGAAGACACGACGATCGCGGATCTCGCGGTCGCGGTGAACTGCGGGCAGATCAAGACTGGAGCGCCGGCTCGGTCCGAGCGGGTGGCGAAGTACAACCAACTCCTGCGCATCGAGGAAGAGTTGGACGACGCTGGTCGGTACGCGGGACGTCGGGCCTTCTCGCGCTGGGCTGGCTGAGCGGCCGCAGCCGCGCCGCCGAACCGCGCATACGGATGTTACCGGTGGGGTTACCGGGAAAATCGGGGTCTACGTGACACGATCAGGGAGTGTCGTCNCCTTCCCGCGGCCAAAACCCCTCCGAAGATGTCGGTTCTGGTCGGCAACCGGTGGCTCGAAGCGCCCCGGGCGGATCGCTCACTGGACGCGCGCTGATCTTGTTCACGGTCCTCGGNCTACTGGTGGTGGCCCTGTCCGTACCGGTGAGGAATTGGCTGGCGCAGCGTACTGAGGTCGCGTCCTTGCGGTCGGATATCGCGTCATCGACCGAGCAGATAGAACTGTTGAACAGCGAGCTCGGTCGATGGTCTGATCCCGCGTTCATCTCATCAGAGGCGCGTAGACGGTTGCATTTCCTCCTTCCCGGGGAAACCGGCTACATCACCATCTCCCGGGATGGTCGGCCGGCGGAGTCGCTACTGTCGGACGACCTCGCGCAGATTCCGCAGGGGTGGCACTCGGTCTTGTGGGAGTCAGTCCAGCGAGCCGACGGTCCTCCCGCTGTTTCCCCGAAGCCGGAGGACGGCGCGTAGGGTCCTGCCATGCAAGACAGCGACCTTTCAGCGGTTGAACGTCAGATCGGTCGCACGCCTCGGGGTGTTCGCGACGTTTCGTATCGATGCCCCTGCGGAGAGCCCGCGGTGGTCACCACTGCTCCCCGGTTGGACGACGGAACCCCGTTCCCAACCACCTACTACGTGACGTGCCCTCGTTTAACCAGCGCCATCGGGACACTCGAAGGTGATGGAGGCATGCGCGAGATGGAAGAGCGACTCGCGGTGGATGACGCCCTGCGCCGGCAATATCTCGATGCTCACGAGCGCTATCTCGCCGAACGCCGACGGCTGGGAGAGGTTCCGGAAATCGACGGGATCAGTGCCGGGGGTATGCCGCGGCGGGNGAAATGCCTGCACGTTCTGGTGGGCCAGGCGCTGGCAAACGGCCCGGGGGTGAACCCCTTCGGGGACGAGGCGCTCGAGGCCGTTGGGTCGTGGTGGGAACCGGTGACCTGCGGCGAGCTCCACCCGCCGGGTGAGGAAGATCCAGCCGGTGAGTAGGTACGGCGCCATCGACTGCGGCACGAACGCCCTTCGTCTTCTGGTGGCGGATGTCGTCGACGGGGAGTTGTGGGAAATCAGCCGAGAAATGCGAACGGTTCGGCTGGGAGAAGGCGTGGATGCGACCGGGGAGTTCACACCGGCCGCTCTCGAACGGACGTTCGCTGCACTGGATGAGTACGTACGGATGATCGACGGCCTGGACGTGTCGGCGATCCGTGTCGTCGCGACGTCGGCGTCGCGCGACGTTCGCAACGCGGACGAGATGATCGGCGGGTTTCAGCGCCGGCTAGGGGTAGTGCCCGAGGTCATCGATGGGCTCGCCGAAGCCCGACTCTCGTACGCGGGCGCGGTGCGCGGACTCCCGGATGGCGTGGGTGATTTCCCCGTTCTGGTAGCGGACATCGGGGGTGGCTCGACCGAATTCATTCGGGGCAGCGGCCCGAGAGTCGATCTCATCGAGTCGTGTACCAGTATCGACATCGGATGTGTGCGGATGACCGAACGATGCCTGCGCTCCGATCCACCGACAGATGATGAGATCGGCGACGCCATCGGGGTTGTCGATGCGGAACTCGATCGAGCCTTCCACGATGTCTCGGTGGATTCGATTCGGGGCTTCATCGGTCTGGCGGGGTCGGTAACGACCGTGGCCGCTATCGCGCACGGCCTCACGTCCTACGACGCACAGCAGATCCACGGCTCGGTGACCACCCGAGACCAGGTCGGGGAGGTCACGGATTCGCTGTTGAGGATGAGCCGAACCCAGCGGGCGGCTCTGCCCGTGATGCATCCGGGACGGGTCGACGTCATCGGGGGCGGGGCCTTGGTCTTGGGGCAGATCCTGAGCAGGCTGCCTGTGTCCTGCGTCGTCGCCAGCGAAACCGACATCCTCGATGGCATCGTTTACAGTCTGGCGGAGAAATCAACCCCCCATGATGGTGAAATCTCTCACAAGTTTTCTATGTAATCGCTTGTGTTTCGCCCCGTCAGCGGGCCTAGCATTTCGTCACATGCTGGAAAGGGCGACGTGATGATTGCTGGCACCGAGGAATCGGTTCACGCAACGGCAGGGCGTGCGTCATGGGAATAACGATCCGCGATGTGGCCGAAGAGTCGGGGGTATCGACGGCAACGGTCTCCCGTGCCCTGCGTGGTTTGCCGAACGTAGACAAAAGGACGCGTGCTCGCGTTCAACGCGTCGCCGCAGAACTGGACTACGTCATCTCTCCGAGCGCCTCGCGCTTGGCTTCCGGCCGCACAGGAAGCATCGCCGTGGTCACTCCGTACATCGCTCGGTGGTTTTTCTCCACGGTCCTTTCTGGCGTGGAAAGTGTTCTGCACACGGCAGACATGGACCTGCTGTTGACCTGTATCGGTGACCACAGCAACTCCCCGCAACGATCACTCGTCGCTCCACGTCTGAGACGACGAGTCGATGGCATGTTGATCATCGCGGTGCCGCCGGCCGACCCACAGTTACAGGACCTCATCGCCTTGGACATGCCAACGTCGATGATCGGATTGACCACGGCGGGCGGTCCCAGTGTGACCATCGACGATGTTGCCGCCGCCCGATTGGCCACCCAGCACCTGATCAACCTCGGGCACACGCGCATCGGAACCATCTCCGGATCTCCATCACAGACCCCCTTCACCGCTGAATTCGATCGTGAAGCTGGTTTCGCGCAGGCGATGTCGGAGGCGAACATCCAGGTCGATCCCATGCTCGAGGCGTACGGGCACTTCAGCATCNAAGGCGGCGAGGCGGCGATGACCGCCCTGCTCACCCAGGCGCAGCCGCCCACCGCGGTTTTCGCATTGAGCGATGAGATGGCCTTCGGAGCGCTGCGCGCCCTGCGCGCCCATGACTTGCAACCAGGGAAAGACGTCTCCGTCGTCGGTGTCGATGGGCACGACATGGCTGAATACCTCGGGCTCACAACCGTCGTCCAGCCGGTGGTCGAGTTGGGTCGTATCGCGGCCGAATCGTTACTCGCGCAGATGCGCGAGGGCGCAGCCCAACCCGAGTCGACACAGGTGGCGACGCAACTTGTGGTGCGAGGTTCCACCGGCCCAGTGGCCGGACATCGTTCGACACCCTCGAAGGACGCGNGGTGAGGGTGGGAACGCATGACGACTCGTGGTGGAGCCGAGCGGCGGTCTATCAGGTCTACCCACGATCTTTCCGCGACGGAAACGGCGATGGTCTCGGTGATCTGCAAGGGGTAATCGACGGTCTCGGACACCTGGAATCACTGAGCATCGATGCCGTGTGGCTGTCTCCGTTCTACCCTTCCCCGCAGAACGATTCGGGCTACGACGTGAGCGATCCGCGTGCGGTGGATCCCATGTTCGGAACGCTGGACGACTTCGCCCGGCTTGTGGACCAGGCGCACGAGCGCGGCTTACGCGTCATCGTCGATATCGTCCCCAACCACGTCTCGGCTTCTCATTCGTGGTTCGTCGAGGCATTGAGTTCACCTGCCGGGTCGCCCGCCCGCCGCCGCTTCCATTTCGTGGACGGCAAGGGGGAGGCCGGAGAACTGCCCCCCAACAATTGGGAGTCGATCTTCGGCGGTCCGGCGTGGACTCGGGTCAAGGAACCCGACGGATCGTGGGGGCAGTGGTACCTGCACCTGTTCGACCACACCCAACCGGACCTGAATTGGGTCAACGATGAGGTGCGGATCGATGCTTTGAACACGCTCGCCTTCTGGCTTGATCTCCGTGTCGATGGCTTTCGGGTGGATGTGGCGCTCGGGCTTGCCAAGGACATGACGTATCCGGACCTGATCGATCCGATCGGCATGAGCCAATCGCTTCGCTTCGACCTCGACCCCGGCTCAGCCGAGGCGGTAGAGCGCCGTGCCGCCTTAGCAAATTCGGCAATCTTCGATCGCGACGAAATTCACGACATTTATCGCCAGTGGCGCTCGTTGCTGGAGTCCTACGGCAACGACAAGATGGCTGTTGTCGAGGCGTGGGTGGCTCCGGAGCGTGCTTCGCGATACGTGGCCCCGGATACTTTGCATCAGATCTTCGGCTTCGATTTTCTCGTCGTCGCGTGGGATGCGAAATCGATCCGCGACGCCATTCAACATGGGATCGATGCGGTATCCGCGGTCGGTGCGCCGCCAACGTGGGCCTTGAGTAACCACGACTCACCGCGGGTGGTGACCAGGCTGGGCGACGGACCGGAGGGACTAGCGCGGGCGCGGGCTCTGGCGCTCATCGCTCATGCGCTACCCGGGTCGGTCTACGTGTATCAGGGTGAAGAATTGGGGCTATGTGATGTGGAGGTGCCTGACTCCGCTCGACAAGACCCGGTGTGGTTTCGGTCTGCCGGGCGGGAGAAGGGGCGTGACGGCGGCCGGGTTCCCCTGCCGTGGTCGGGATCGCAGCCGCCCTACGGCTTCACCGACCGAGCGGATGTTTCGTTGTGGTTGCCCCAACCCGAGCATTGGGAGTCGTGGACGGTGGAGGCCGAAGGGGACGACCCCGACAGCATGCTGAATCTGTATCGCTCGAGTTTGGCTCTGCGTAGGTCTCATTCGAGTTTGGCGAGCGAGGAAATTGAGTTCTGGTCTGTCGACGACGACGAGCTTGTTGTTTTTCGGCGAGGCGCCGACGTCGTCGTTGTCGCGAACACCTCGGATCAGTGGCTGCCGTCTCCGGTGGCCGGAAGCATCCTTGTGGCGTCGGGCCCTGTGGTCGCGGGTGATGCGGGTGTGGAGATCGGTCCGAATACGACGGTGTGGCTGCAGATGTAAGACAGGCGCATCGACCGGGTGGCGCGAGATCGCGTNACCGAAATCATCGGCAGGNGGCCTGATTTTGCGTACTGTGAGGCCACACAGACGGCCAAGCGTTTTNTGCGGAGAGGAAGATCCGTGGCGGCGATGAAGACGAAGCGTCTGACGCGAAATCTCGCCTGCGTGCTTGCTGCCGGAGCACTGCTTGTTGCGTGTGGGCAAAGTGACAACNTCGGGAGCGANAGCNACGAGGTAGAGGCCACGGCGACGCCNACGGAAGATGTCCCCGATGCTCCGGATCCGANNCCCACGGATGAGNGAGANGGCACACNNNANGGNTTGTGTGACNCGTACGCCGANTATNCGGGTAACGACGGCACCGTTGTCACCATCGTGGGGNCAANCNNGCCTGTNGAGCAGCAACTCTTCGAAGANTCGTGGGCGGAGTTCGAGGAGTGCACAGGTATCGACATNGCNTACGAAGGNGGNGATCAACGAGNAGNAGAATTAGAGGCAGAGATCCAAAGCGGTGGCGCTCCGGACATCGCATGGCTCTCTCGACCAGCCGCACTTGCGAGACTTGTCGCCTCTGGTGAGCCGATACCTGCCCCCGCCGCAACAGAATCTTTGGTGGCCGAGTACTGGAACCCAGTCTGGAAGAGTTACGGCACTGTCAACGACACCTTCTATGCAGCGCCGGTGGGATCCACCATGAAGTCGATCGTGTGGTACTCCCCACGCATCTTTGTGGAGAAGGGCTATGCCATTCCCACGACGTGGAATGAGATGTGGGCCTTGTCTGACCAA